>JABCZN010000003.1 GCA_013289665.1 Acidobacteriota bacterium
CCCGCTACGCGCATGTTCTCGGATCAGTCTTCGCCACTTCGTCCATGCCTTCTTTGTACGTTTGGTCATGGCGTAACTTTGCGGTGCGACGGAATGTTTCACAAGATGGGGTTGGTTGAGCGCTCACGAGCCTAGTTTCTCGAACCCCGGTGAGTGAACTCATGTTCTTTTCCCTTCTAGGTGGTGCCGTTGTCGGCTTGTTCCTGTGGCTATATCACCGGTAATCAAATCCGATTATCAATGTACGAGTTGTCGGTCAGAAGTTGATCGTCTAGGAACGCGACCAAACGATTTCTACTCTTCCCTCAGCAACGCGCAAAAACCTCGCTTAGACGCCGATCCCGATCAGCACAAGGGGAACAGCAGGAACACCCCGTCCTTCGCGGATTAGATTGTAAAGCTCGCCTTCGTAGTAGCCCACGCCAGACGACATCTCGCCTTGCAATTCCTTCATCGCTAGTATTTCAATGCCCACATCGATCACATCACCAACGTAAAACGCCATGTGTTTTACGAACAAGTCGTAAGCCACGAACGAATACTTTCCGAACTGCACCTCTACGGCCACGCGCTCTTTTACAAAATCTGTTTGGTTATAAGAGAAGGTAGCCTTCAGGCCAGCAGCTTCAATTTCGGCCTTTTGCTGCGCAGCGTCCATTTGCATTGTTTTGCGAATTAACTTCGCATCTGATGTGACCCAATAAGATGTTCGGCTCTCCGTCCATTTATGAGCCGCGAAACCCTCATTCATGGCTGCGTTCATCTCAATCGGAGAGTACAGAAGTTTATCCTTCGTTCTGACCTCTTTCGAAACCTTTGTGCGACACTTTTCCGCATCTACACGCCGGATGACTTGTTTAATTTCTTTCCACAGGCCGGGCTTGTGTACATGCAAAAACTCTAATCCATTTAGATGGGAATAATGCGTGACAATTCTCAACGATGACCGCCGTAAGGCAGCTTCGGGTCATAAACCGGCTTATGCATGGGCCGTGTTTCTAGCGTTCCATTCCGTACTGCCTTCACCCGTTCCCAAGCGATATTGACGTACTCCTTCTCCACATCGCAGCCGTAGCCAATCCGCTGATTCTTGACCGCCGCGACGACGCTCGTTCCAACCCCCATATAAGGATCAAATACAGCGTCGCCCGGTTTCGTCAGTGACAAAACCAGACGCTCCACCAACTCAATCGGAAACTGGCATGGGTGAATTGTTTTCTCGACATGGTTGAACTTGACGTTCGGAAATATCCAAACATCTCCCGGATTTTTGCCGAGAGGATTGCAAGAAAGTTGACCGGCTTTCGGCCCCTTGTAATATTTTTTGCCCGGATATTTTGAAGGAACACGAATCGGATCGAGGTTGAAAACATACTCATCGCCCTTCGTGAACCAGAGAATCGTTTCATGCCTTCCCGATAAGCGATTGCTGCAATGAAGTCCATGTTCAAAATGCCAGATCACCCGATTTCTAAGACGCAGCCCATGCTCACTGAAAATCGGATAGAGCACCATGTCCAGAGGAAATATCTCGCCACCGTCTACATGGTTCCCGACCTGCCAGCATAGCGATCCCGTTGGCGCCAACAATCGAACGCATTCCGAAATTACTTGCGCTTGATCCTTAACATAATCTGCCAAACTCGACCGAGATTCGTATGACTTCCCGAGATTGTACGGCGGCGACGTGACGATCAATTGCATCGACCCAGACGCCAACGGTCGCATGAACGCCAAGTTGTCCTGGCACTTCATGACTACGGAGCGATCCATTCCTATCGGTCGTACCGTGGCTAATGTCGGCAACGCGTTTCTCTCCGGTCGATTCGGCTCGATTATGTATTTTTTGGTTTGTCTCTGCAATCGTGCGCTCCGCTTCTGTGGAAAAGACAGCACCTCTTGCTTAACTCGCACCTATTTCTTGCCCCCATCCCATAATACACTGCTTGGTGGCGGTAGGCGAACACAAAGCGAACATAATTATCCCTGACGGTCTTCGGCGAGAACCAACAGCCGGCCCGTTTTCCGGCCAAAAGGCGACAGAGTAGATATTCCTGATTGCCCGGTATAGCGCGGTCTGCCGCAAACCGCTAATTATTTCGGTTTCGTCAGGTTGAAGTCGATGCCAGCACAAGTACAACGCGAGTTTTTCTGTTTCCGTCAGTGAATATAGAACACAGGTAACAGCCGAATAAATTGCAAGGAATACGCTCGACACCCTACGAGCATTGTCGAGCGGCGAACCCACACCATCTCTGTAGATGAAGGGCAACACGATGTACACCCAAGCGTAGCCAGACAGAATCCACATTGCCCACTGGAGGAATTTCGGACACCCCTGCAGCAAAACGCGCCAACCTTGCCACTTAGCCCCCTTGTGGCCGGAAGAGAGATTCATCAATATCCCTGTCGGTATCCACACCAAGAACATACCGGTGGAAAGATAATCAGACGAAAGGTCAAAGGGATGTGTCTTACCTAAGAGACGTGCTCCGGCCATACGCCTCTTGAAGTCATATGCCAGCACAGGCGTATCGCTCTCGGAGAGACGCCCCAGTTCTTCCATATTCTGCACCGAGAACATGGATTTACGAACTTGACCCTTTTCCGACATAGTTCGCCACTTTCCCGTTAGTGGAACAAACAAAACTCAGTTAGAGTACGCGGCAGAATAACGAAAGGCAACTCAACCGAATCCACATTCGAAAGGCGGAACGAAAATGATCCCGAGCTTTTTGCAGAAGCAAAACACACGGCGCGGAATGTTGCGAAATTGCGCCGGGTTCGCGGGAAGCGCCCTTCTGGCCCAACTTTTTCCGGCAAGTCTTCTAAACGCCGTCGTTCCTGCTCTTTGTCAGCAGGCGGCGACGCCTCCAACCGACTCTCTGGGGGCCATGCGCGCGCAGATGGGCGCCGTACCTATCCACTCGCAACCGCTCGCGGAAAATCTCACCTTACTTTCCGGCCCTGGGGGAAATGTTGTGGTGTTAAACGGGCCCGACGGCAAAATCGTAGTCGACACGTTTCTTCTGCCGGCCTGGCCGAAGTTGAAAGAAAATCTCGATGGGCTCGGTAATGCGCCGCTGAAAACGGTGATCGACACGCACTGGCATGTCGACCACACCGACAATAACGCCAATCTGCACGCCGCGGGCGCCACAGTGCTGGCCCACGACAACACCAAGACCCGCATGGCAGAGCCACACGACAGTGCACTTTTCGGATTGCACTTTCCGGCATCGCCTGCGGATGCTTTGCCGCAGCAGACATTCAGCACCAGCCAGAAACTGCAGGCCAACGGTGAAATCGTGATGCTGCAATATTTCCAGCCGGCGCATACCGACACGGATATCTACATTCACTTCCAGAAGGCCAACGTGATTCACATGGGCGATACTTTTTTTAACGGCTTTTACCCGGTCATCGACGCAAGCACCGGCGGAAAAATCGACGGAATGATTCTCGCTGCCGATAAAATTCTCACCTTGGTCGACAACAACACTAAGATCGTTCCGGGGCATGGCCCGCTGGGCAACAAAGCCGATCTGACCAAGTTTCGGGACATGCTCGTTGTGGCGCGCGATCGTGTGCAAAAACTAAAGACCGCCGGCAAATCGGCCGGCGAAATAGCGGCGAGCAAACCGTTTGCGGACCTGGACGCCACTTGGGGCAAGGGGTTTTTCAACGGCGATGTTTTTGCGCAGGTGGTGTATTCGGCGCTTTGAGTCGCGATGCTCAGCGAAGCAAAGGCGCGGTCGTTCTGCGGTACGCCCCCTGTCGCTGATCCAAGTGAGGCTCCTAGGAACCGCTGGTCGCCATACTTCTTGAGCATCGTAAGTCAAACTCTCATGAGCGCCGGCGCGAGAGAAAGGTCAGGACAATTCAATGAGAAATGTAATCTACGCAATCAACCTTACCCTGGATGGCTGCTGCGACCATACCAAATTCAAACCCCCTGACGATGACGAAGTACTTGAACATTACACGCACCTCTTGCGAGATTTTGACCTGCTCGTCTATGGGCGTAAAACCTATCAATTGATGGTTCCTTATTGGCCTGATATCGCAAAAAGCCAGTCCGAGACAAAAGCGGATATCGAATTTGCCCAAACGTTTGTCTCCAAGAAGAAGGTTGTTTTTTCACGATCGTTGGCCAGCGCTGAAGATGAAAATACCAGAATTGTTCGTACGAACCTTCGCGACGAAATACTTAAACTGAAGCAAGAACAGGGCAAAAATATTTTGGTCGGCGGTGTAGATGTTCCTTCACAACTAATGGAGCTTGGCCTGATTGACGAATATCGTTTTGTCGTTATGCCAACCATTGTCGGAGAAGGCAGACGATTGATGGAGGGCGTCAGTCTGCCCGAGAAATTGCAATTGAAACTGATTGAGTCAAAGCCATTTAAATCAGGATGTGTTGCGCTTCGTTACTTGAAACAGTGAGAGAGAACTCTGCAAGGCTCTGCCGGCACCTAGCAGACTGGCGTTTTCGCCCGCGGGGTGGAGAGGACGCCGAACACGTTGGTCTCCCACACCGTGCGCACTTCATCAAGGGACACGTTGCTCGGGCGGGTCAACTTAGCGTAGTCCTGGACGGACATGCCCGGCAGCTTACTCGTATTCGAGATAGCCGCGTTGTTGACGAGCACGTCGAGGCGGCCAAGCTCCTTCCGGATGCGCTCTGCCGCGGCGGTGATCGAAGCCTGATCCGTCACGTCGAGCTGGAGAGCGCGTGTGTCCGGCCCAACCTCCTTGGCCGCAGCCTCGCCGCGCTCGAGATTGCGCGACCCTACCAGCACAGCGCGCTGAATATGGAGATCCCTGAAGAGAACTGATGGAGAATCTCAGCCTCCCTACTGACTATTGGTCCGACGCGAGACACGTCTAAGAATCCGGTGAACTCCTGAAGGAGGATGTTTTTAAAGGCGTCGCGCTATTTGGACCAGCGCACAAATATCTCAAGTGTGCGGTGGTGCGGCAGGCTATCGAGCTGAATCCAAGATCAGATTCTCTTTTGAATGCGCGTCCAATTCCGGCGCCACTGGAGCTTCGAGCGTCCGCTGAGGCGAAGCTGGCGAGTGCCGCCGAACCACTGAGGGTGAGCGCCCCAGTTTCTGCCACTGAAGCACAAGGTCCGCCGAAAGGATCGAGAATGCGAGGCAGGCCCAAACGATGGTCTCGCTGGCATGGACACCGAGATCCTCCCATCCGGTCACACCGCCGATCACTCGCCCCTCGAGAAAAACCAGTGCGACCGCAAAGCTGCGAGTCATCCATTGCTGATGCTCCTGAATTTTGCCTTTGAGAATGAAGACCATCGCAATGCCGGTGGTGACCATCCACAACACAGCGTCCATCGCAGCGGCAATTGTGAAAGATCGGGCCCCTCCCATGCGTTCCTGGAAGTACTCGATATAGCTGCCGAGGGGAGCTGCCAGGAACACACCAGCAACGTAAATGCGCCCGACTACTCGATGGAACTGGCTGAAACGCTGACGAAGGCGATCGGAGAACTGCATTGGGCCCAGCAGAAGCGCGCATGCTCCTGCTATTCCATGCGGCAGCAGCCACCACTTAAAGGGCTCGTAGTGCTGCCACAGGGGGTCCTTCGGATGTGCCAAGAAACTTTCATCGTGAGGGATAACGTAGGCCAACATCAGGCCGATGGCAGCAAAGAGCAGATATTTTGCGCGGAACCACGAACTCCGCTTGAGCCCTATCGGCTTCGTGGACATGGGAAAGCCCCCACGACGATACATTGCCGCCCCGCTGGTTCCATCATGACGGCCTCTCCGACTGCGAAAACGTTGCTATCTTCTAGTCTTAGCTCGCAAATCGCGGCGAGCCAAGGCGGCATCGTGGCGACTGAGCTGTGGATCGCCGCAATCATTGCGTAGCTCGTTCGCAGCACCTGCCGGGGGAGGGCTGAATGTATTGTCTATGCAGGGGATTGCACTCAGATACTCGTAGATGGCTTCGATTTGATGGTCGGTCATGTTGTGAAAAAGCGGCCATGGCATGACTTGGAGCTTGCCACCGTCCACTGGAGGCGGGACGCAGATGCCCAGCGCTATATTGGGGTCCGTCTCCGATTGACAGGTTGGATGGATATTATCGAAATCCTTGCCAGTCCTGAGAATTTCCTTAAACTCTTGAAGCGTGCGTCCTCCCTCCGGACGCCCGTTCTTATCCGGCGTCAGGTTGCGTGAGATGATGACAGGACCGGCATACGGAAATCCGGTTGTGGAGTCAATGGGATACCCGTCTGGCGGATATGAGGATGGTATGGAACCAGGCGGAAATCCTCCCACGGAGGCGCTTGAAGGCACGGCCTGACCGAAGGGTGAGCCTCCGGCCAAGTAAGTAGTGGGGTCTGTTTTTGTTCCTAGTGGCTGGTTTAAAAAGTACGGGTTCCCGTTGTTCGCGTAGTTGAAGTTTGGAGGGGCACCGCCCGTGTGGCAGCCATTGCAGTCAGCTTGAGCATTGACAATGAAGCTGCCTAATCCCACCAAATCCCGGTTTTTCCCTTCGAGATTCAGCGGGACAGGAGCTATGGCGAAACCGATGTGGACGAGCTGATCCTCGTCACTTCTTCCATCGTCCTGGGCCTGCACGCGACGGGGAGTGTGTATGGTTGCTGCCAGAACAACTGCGGTTAGAGCTACAACGGTTCCGCTCACCCATTTGGTAACGAAGTGTGTCTTCATGGTTTTCTCCCGTGAGGTTGAAACCTGCTGCGCGAAAAATACGGCTTTGCCGGCGGGGATACAATTCACAAGGAGTCAATTGGAAGTCAATTTCGAGGTCAGCGGCTAAGCCCCTGGCGTGACAGGACTAAAGCGGGGCAGCAAACAGATAACGCGATTTGGCGGGCGGACCAACGATGGTAAACTTCGACGTCCCCGCAGTCTTTTCATGACCGCTAGCGCTCAGCGCCGCGTGTTCAACTTCGCAGACTTCACCCTTGATCTGCGAGCAGGAGAACTCCGCCGTAACGGAATCCGCCTGAAATTAGCTGGCCAGCCATTCGCTGTGCTGGCTACGCTCCTGGAGCATCCGGGAGAAGTGGTCACGCGGGAGGAGCTTCGCGCACATCTGTGGCAGAAGGAAACATTCGTCGACTTTGACCACAGTCTCAACGTAGCCATCAACAAGCTGCGCGAAACTCTGTGTGATCCGACCGAGCAACCGCACTTCATAGAAACGATTCCACGAACGGGGTACAGATTCATCGGACCAGTCGCCGTATCCTCTACTAAGGAGCAGGAAAAGGAGCGGGAAGGAGATTCAGGGCGGACCGCAAAAACAGAGGAGGCAGCAACCGGAACCGCCCTTCGAAAGCGCTGGGTGTTGCTCGTTGGTGCTACCGCGGCTGCGGCCGCGCTTGCACTGGCGGGTTACCTCTATTTTCACCGCGCGCCAAAACTCACTGACAAGGACACAATCGTCCTTGCCGATTTCGCGAACTCCACGGACGATCCGGTCTTCGACGACACGTTGCGGCAAGGCTTGGCGGTACAACTTGCGCAGTCGCCTTTCCTCAGCCTTATCTCAGACGAGCGCATCCAACAGATGCTGAAGCTGATGGCCAAGCCAGCCGACGCACGACTTACCCCGGAGGTCTCCCGGGAAATCTGCGAACGAACTGCCAGCGCTGCCGTTCTCGATGGTTCGATTGCAAGCCTTGGAAGCCAGTACGTGTTGACGCTACGCGCAAAGGACTGCCGCAGCGGAGATGTTCTGGACGAGGAGCAGGTGCAGGCCGCAAGAAAAGAAGACGTTCTAAACGCCCTGAGTCAAATTGCAAGTAGATTTAGAACCCGTGTCGGTGAATCGCTCTCAACGGTTAAGAGCCATGACACACCACTCGCCGAAGCCACGACGCCCTCACTCGAAGCCTTGAAAGCCTACAGCGCGGGTTGGCAGGCTTCCTTTTCGTCTGGTTCGGCTGCTGCTGTGCCCTTTTTCAAGCGCGCCATCGAGATTGACTCCAACTTCGCCAGCGCCTATGCGGCACTCGGCCGCATGTATGGCGACATCGGGGAATCCGCCCTATCTGCGGAGAATACGAGTAGAGCCTATCAACTGCGGGATCGTGCCAGCGACCAGGAGAGGTTCTTTATCTCCCTCAACTACGATTTGCAGGTTACGGGAAACCTGGAGAAGGCGCAGCAGACCTGCCACTTGTGGGTGCAAGCTTATCCTCGTGCGTGGTTGCCCCACGGGTTGTTGTCAGGGGGGATTTACAACACACTGGGCAAATATGGAAAGTCAGTCGACGAAGCCAAGATCGCCATAGAGATCGACCCGGACTTTTCTATAGGATACAGCATTCTTGCGGACAGCTACGAGGCGCTGGAGCAAACCGGTGAAGCGGAAAAGACCCTCCAACGAGCGTCCGAACGCAAACTGGACATCCCTGACTTCCATGTCCAGCGATACGTCATTGCTTTCTTGAAAGACGACAAGACGGGAATGGAGCGGGAAGCCGCTCGGTCTGTAGAAAAGCCCGGCGTGGATGACTGGATGTCCAACGCGGAAGGGTTCGCATCGGCTTTTTCCGGTCACTTGGAAGAGGCCAGGAGGATGTCACAGCTGGCGGCGGATTTGGCTCGGAAGGCGGACCGGCGGGAAACAGAGGCGCTCTACGAAACCGATGCGGCGGTGCGGGAGGCGCTATTCGGAAATGTGGCCACGGCAAGGCGGACAGCTGGGCACGCGCTTCAGGTCTCAAGGAGCAGGGATGTGGAATATGGAGCTGCCTTTGCACTTGCTCTCTCGGGAGATTCTTCTCGATCTCAAACGCTGACCGATGACATCTCCAGGCGCTTCCCCGAGGGTACGATAGTCCGATTCACATATTTGCCGACGCTCCGCGCACTTCTGGCGTTGAACCGCAACCAGCCGGCAAACGCCGTCGAACTACTTAAAACCACAATTCCTTATGAGTGCGGGACTACGATCGAGGGCGGTTCTGAATTCCTTCTGGGGTCGGGTAATCTCTACCCCGCCTACGTTCGCGGCATTGCCTATCTCGCGGCTCGCCGAGGACGGGAAGCCGCTG
This sequence comes from Acidobacteriota bacterium, assembly GCA_013289665.1. GTDB lineage: Bacteria > Acidobacteriota > Terriglobia > Acidiferrales > UBA7541 > Acidiferrum. The sequence continues at coordinate 9,068 of JABCZN010000003.1, forward strand.
CCGAATTCCAGAAGATCCTAGATCACCGCGGCATCGTGCTCAGCGATCCCATCGGCCCATTGGCGCACCTGCAATTGGGTAGGGCTTACGCACTGTCGGGTGATAAGACGAGAGCGAAATCCGCTTATCAGGATTTTCTTACGCTCTGGAAAGATGCGGACCCGGACATTCCCATTCTGAAGCAGGCCCAAGCCGAACGCGCGAATCTCAACTAAGGTATTGCCGCGCTCTTAAAGAGCCCAAAAAATCCCGAGATGGCCTGCAGTCGATTCCGTCAATGGCAGCCGCAGCCCATTGCATCCCTTGCGTAGTACGGAGTGGAAAAGCGGTCGCCGGTTGGAAGAAAGAGGCGACCAACATTGGAATAGGGAAAAGCGAGCAAGAACAAATGGCATCTGCATTCGAACATGACGATCTTCGCAAGTCTAGACCGGATCACGCTACCCGGAAGCTAGTACAAGAGGAATCCTAGCCTTCCGGCTAGCCGACCACCGGGGAACGATCGGTTCGGTCAGCGCTCTGGCGAGTATCCCTGTGTCTATTCACTTTGGTCCGCCTTCTAGGGTAGAAGATTGGTACGTACTATCAGGCGGCAGGTGTCATCTCTCGCCTATGATTCGCTCTAGATGAGGAACCGGACACATGAATAAAGTGGATGGTCAGGACACGGCAGAACGCCTCTGTGCAATTGTTGCGAACTCCCTGGACACTCAGGCGAAAACGCAAGATCTAGCGCGCCAAGCGTACCAAAGCCGCACTCAGTTCCACAGGTTGTTCCGAACAGTGGTCGAAGAAACTCCGGGTGCCATGCGACGGCGGCTATTGTTGGAAAGAGCCGCATATCAACTTGCGCACACCGGAATGTCGATCACGGACGTCGCCCTGGACGCCAACTATGGTTCGCTAGAGGCGTTCACTCGCGCGTTCCGAAAAGCTTTTCGGACTTCTCCCAGCCTCTACCGGCGCCTGCGTGATCCGCACTTCCATTTGCCGGCGTCCAACAAAATTCACTTTTTTGCCCTTGGTTCCTCAACCAAAGGAGGAATGGACATGGACTTGTTCGATCGTTTTGCAGGCAACGACTCTTGGCACACGCGGCGTTTGTTGGAATACGCGGGTAGTTTGACAGAGGAGCAATTGGATCGACCGCTGACCACGGTCGTGGAGCTGCTCCCCTGGCGGGAGTCGAACAAGACTCTAAGGCAGCTGTTAGAAAACATTGTCTTCACAAAAGAGGTCTGGACCGCCGCGCTGTCCGGAGCCGATATGGATAGGAACGCCCCTCTGAAGTCGCAGCGCTCCGCGCAGGCGATGCTAGAAAGGCTCAAAAAGACCGATGCCCAACTGCATCGTATTTTCAGTGACATCCGGAACCGCTCCGCCTGGGATGATACCTTCGTCGACGCTCTGTGCGAACCCGCTGAGACCTTCACCTTCGGCGGCGTCTTCGCCCATATCATGACATTCAACGCGCATCGCCGATTGATGGCCTTGGCCGCTCTCCGCCAACTCGGCGTCCAAACCGAAGGTTTCGGCGATCCCATGGAGTATGAGGAAAGTGTGGCACCCTGGAACCGGCAGGTACCTCTGAAAACGCCATGAGAAAACACCCTGCCGCTGATTCGAAAGTCGCGACGATGAAAAGGGAATTGCTGCGATTCAACGGCGCTGTCGAGCGGGCTCCCGCCATCGATGCTTGGATGAGAGAATATCGAGGTGAATTGGGAGCCCTCGCGCATCACTGGTTTGGCGTGATGCGAAAATGCGGGGACGAAGTCCGGGAGCTCTTGCATGACGGCTGTCCGGTTGTCTGTCTAGGAGATGCACCGTTCGGCTGCGTCAATGTTTTCACTTCGTACGTTAACGTGGGTTTCTTTCACGGCGCAGCGCTGCCCGATCCGGCCCGCTTGTTAGAAGGCACCGGCAAGTTCATGCGCCATGTGAAGCTGAGACCGGAAAGGCCCACAAACGCTGCAGCGCTAACCAGGCTCATCGAAGCAGCGTACTCCGATATAAAAGCGCGTGTCGAAAACGGCTAGCTCGGAGAAACGCCCCGGGAAACCGCCGCGTGGATGAGAAGGGCCAGATCCATCGCGCCATGTCGCCCAGTGCTTGCTGATCGTTGGCGGAAGCAGCCGAATTGCTTCTGGCTTAAAGGCCATCCGACCGAGCGCCAGCGTCATGCACGCCGCCAAATTGGTAAAATGTCAGCCACGATTAGCAACCCATTCACCCTATCCGCGCAAGGATAATCGCGCTCTGGTTACGCGTGCGTTCGGGTCGCCATTTTCTGATGGATCACCGACAATCAGGTAGTTAGAACGACGGCTCAAGCATGAAGCTCATGTTGGTGTTCTTGCCGCAGTTCAGGACGCTCCCCCCGCCGCTTTGGCCTGCTCCTTCCATCGTTGAACGTTCACCCCCATCACCAGGAGCCACAGGCACAGCGCCACTTCTGCGATCGCGGTAGCCGCGAAATAAGGGAAGATCCGCGCTTCTAGCGCGGGCGCAAGAAAGAGCGAGAAGCTGTTGACGAGATACCCCAAGCCCCGATCCCGAGCAGCACGCCGATCGGCCGGGGGAAGAACTTCGAGTTGACGATCAGGTATGCCATGGTGAAGCAATCGAATCCGAAAAATACCAGGCAGATGGCAAATCCATGTTCGAACAGCTGAATCGAGAAATACGCCGCAGCCTGTAACTGTTCCGTTGTAAATGCGTTCAGGTAATGCCCACCCCGGAAAAGGACCAAAGGCGCGAAATGAGCAAGGATACTGACGCTTTCAATTGTGTTCGAGACCAGGTCAAAAAAGAGCATCATCAATGCGACGTTCTTGTTGACGACCTTGAACAACTTATAGAAGATGACCGCCAAGGGTATATTACACGCGCAATAAAAGACTTCGACCACAAAGCCCGACCGATAAAGCAGTTCGTGCGCCTGGATGTTTTGCGCTGTAGCCGCTGCGTCCCCGTGGACGACGAGCCGGCCGCGAACGAAGATCTCAGCGAAAATGCCCCCGACGATGACGATCAGGTACAAGCCACCGGCGATTCTGGCGTAGAGTTGCGGCCAAGCTTCTCTGACCCGATCCGTCGCTGCACCTGTGCTCATTCCAGAGTCTCCTTTTGAGGCGCTACGGGATCACCACCAGCCTGCGGGCTTCGGCGTTGCGCTCCCAGGCATCCTCGATCTCAGCGAGCGGAACGCGCTCGGTCTCGATGAGCAATTTGCCGCTCGCTGCGTGGTTCATCACCTGTTGGAACGCATCGGTGAGCACGTCCCAGGGAGGAATGCCCGCCGTTCCTAGAATCGTCAGCGCTGTGCTCCGCAGCACAGCTGCGGGCAGCGTGATCGCCGGCCCTGCGCTCTCGCCCACCTCCACCAGTCGAGTCTCCGACCCCGCAACCGCAAATTCTGCGCCGGTAATGGCCGCGAGCAGTGCTTCTGTCGGTGGGCCCCACAGGTAGTCGATGATCACGTCGAAACGCTTTTCGCCTCCCTCGCGGCGGAAGGCTTCGATCAGTTCTTGACCCGGCTTGTCAAGCCTGATCGTCGCGTCCGCGCCAAGTTCGAGGAGTGTGCCCAGCACGCGCTCGTTCCGTCCCGCGGCCACGACGCGTCCCGCGCCCAAGATTTTGGCGATTTGCACTGCCAGCTTGCCCGTGACCCCGGTCGCGCCAAGGATCAGAACGGTTTCGCCCGAGACCAGCTTCGCGCTGTGCTTGAGCGAAAGCCAGGCGGATACACCAGGATTTGGAATGGCCGCGGCCGTGTCGTCGTCCACATCCTCGGGGACCGAAAAACATTGCGCTCGCCGCACCACAGTGCGCTCTGCCATCGCGCCGTAGGGTCGCCGTGGCCCGCCAAAAAAGATCCGCGTTCCATCCTCGAGTCGACCCACGCCATCCGCGCCGCAAACGACAGGAAATTCGCGCGGGCTGGCATAGTGCTTTCCGCCCGCCAACTGTTTGTCCACAGGTTTCAGCGCAGCCGCGCAGACATGGACGAGCACCTCTCCTTCGCCCGGAGTCGGGTCTGGAAATTCCTCAAAGAGCGGCGGTTTCCCCGACGCGTGCAGCACGGCGGCATGCATCGATCTCCTCCTTCGATCGGAACTACGAGCTTGACCTGTCTCACTCCTAGCGAGCAGCCCAACCCGGAGTCTGAAAGTGTCGCCGAGATTTTTATGCATATTCTGACAACAGCCAAATGTCGCGCAAGGGATTGCTGTTCTCAAGATAAAGATACGGTCACGCCGTGAGCAAAGCCGATGCCCAGTGCTTCCGCGGCTTCAAACAAGCCAGGCAAAGACGCGGGTGTGGCCGCGAAACATTTCCAATACTCTGATCTCGCCGGATTACCAGACGTGAACAGCGGTGATGCGTGGTGGCCCGGAGCGGCCTTGAATCACCTGCGTTTCCAGGACGATCTCGATGTTTTTTTGTTTCCAGTTGCCGGGCAACTGTTTCAGCATGTCTTCCATGCGGCGACTGTCAACCAGGAACTCACCTGCGGCGACTGTTCCACCCCTGCCGATTCCGGCCGCCACCACTACGAACTGATCGGTGTTCGGATCGACCAGGCGCGCAACGATGGCGTAATCCTTGTAAGTTCCGGTCTGCTGTTGCACGCTGCGATCGAGCATCCACCCGCGATTCCCGGGATTGGCGCGGTCTTCAATCCAGAATTGACTCATCTCCCTGTCGTTCGCGAAGTGGAACCGCAGGGGAGTGGTCAGCCGCAGCGTCCAGCCATTATCGAAGGCACCAATGAATACCGAAGGACCGCGGCGGAGATCGGTCAGACTGGTCGTGGCTTCACCTTGCACGCGATAGGTTTTTCCATAGGTGCGCAGCAATCCCGCAACATTTACCAGCGGGCTCACGTCGTCAATAATGATCGTTACCATGCTGTCGCTTAACGTGATTTCCCGTTGCGGGTCGGCGGCATCGCGCAGGCGAATCGTCGAATACTGGCTCTGGTCGGCGATGCAGAATAACACTGGCTCGGAAGACTTCACGAACGGTTCCCAAAACTGCCTCAGCGCCGGCGGCCTGGACGCGAACCACATTGCCGTCGAAGCCCCCGCCAGCAATAGCAGGAGCACCGCCATCGCCGGCTTCCCACCCCTAAGCACTGACTGCCTGACACGAGACGTCGGCGGAAGCACGTCCGTTGGATGCATCGGAGGAATCTCTTCGGCGCGGGTCGGCAACTCCGCCGGGTTTGCCGACAATCCGGAAGGACGCCCGGGCCAGGAATACTGTGGCGCATAAGATCCAGCGGGCAAGTACAATCGAATCTCTTGGCTATGCTTCGGATCCTGATAATACAGTTCGATCCGCTTGCGAATTTCCGCAGCGGTCACTCGCACGATGGGATCAATGTTGGTGTCATAGTCGGCCGTGCGGCCAAAAATCTCCATCCCCAGGATTCGCTCTTTGAGTTGATCCGTCTCGCCGGCCAACGAGTGTGTGACCACAAATTTCAGGAAGCTGGGATAGCGCTTGCTGGAATTAAACAGGGGTGTAGCGAGCAGCTTTTCGAGCTGCTGCTGAACGGCGGCCTTTTCGAGTTCGCTGGAAGGTGTCCAGCTCTCCGCTACCTGCTCTGCTAGCAAGGTTCCCCTAACGCCCCAACCCGGCTAAAGAATGTCGCCGTGCTACCCAGGCGAGCACCGAAACAACGAATTTTGGCTATCGGAAAAGCAATTTCCTCAGATGCTACAGCGGTTTCGGGTCTACCGCAACGTAAAACGGCAATCCCAGGGCTCTTTTCGGTCTCTTAACGTCCCTGCAAGTTGCAGACAAGATGCTGTTTACGCCATACTTTCCGGTCTTATCTTTCTTATCTGGTTTCCTTTACCAGCAAAGCATTGCCATCCTTGAACGAAGTTTTCTATAAGTTGCACCAGTCTTTTGAATTGGGTCTGTCAGCCCTCGCAAAGATTTCGGGAACGCGCGCCTCCAGGTGGTACGGGGAGCCTAGAGGGTCTGGACAGAATTCGGGGTGGCATTCTGGCTCCAACCAGGGTGTCCAGGAGGATTTTCCTAATGTCAGGCAGACTACGTTCGTTGAAGTTAAGAATTCTAGTTGGCGTTCTGGCGGCACTCACCTTGGCGGCCGGACAGAGCTACGGCCAGTCCCAGGCGATCACTGCGTCCCTCAGCGGAATTGTCCTTGATCCGTCCGGCCAGACAATTAACGGGGCCAAGGTAACCTTGGTCAGCCCCGAACGCGGGATTTCTCGCACCTATGTCACCACGGAAAATGGACTCTACTCCTTCACTCTCCTCCCGCCCGCTATCTACAGGCTGCAGGTGGAGGCCGCCGGGTTCAAGCACTACAGGCAAGACGGAATCGAATTAATACCCGGGCAGAACGCCGAACAAAAGGTCGGTTTGTTCGTCGGAGCCATCAGCGAAAATATCGAAGTAACATCACAGGCGCCCCTTCTGAACGCGGAAAACGCCAATATTTCTTCGGATATTTCCGCCCGACAGGTAGTGGAACTCCCTTTGAATTTTCGAAGCGTCATCGGTTTGGCCACCCTGAACTCTTCGGTCAGTAACGCCGCGGAGGACCAGATTGTGGGATCACCAAGTATTTCCGGAAGCGCCGATCAGGATGTTTCGTTCTTGAATTTCGGCGGCACTTTCTTCAACACCGCTGCGTACCTGCTGGATGGAACCTACGACACGCGTCTCGATTGGGGCGGAGTGATCTATGTGCCTTCTACGGACGCAGTGCAGGAGTTCAAGATTCAGACCAATGCCTTTACGTCGCAGTATGGCTGGAGCAGCGGCAATGTGATCAACGTCGTGACCAAGTCCGGTTCCAACGGGTTCCACGGCGATGCTTTTGAGTTCTACCGAAACAGTAATGTGGAAGCAAGGTACTTTTTCAACAACGGAGCACAGCCTTCATTCACCCGCAATCAGTTTGGCGGCACGTTTGGCGGCCCTATCCGCAAAAACAAAACCTTCTTTTTTGGTTACTACGAAGGGCGGCGCCAGGCGACACCCGCAACTTTCGTCGGCACCATGCCTACGGGAGACGAGAGGACCGGAAACTTCTCAGCGCTACTAGGCGCCCCGACAGGACAGGTTGATGCCTTGGGAAGACCAATTCTGAGCGGGGCAATCTATAATCCGTTCAGCACGCGCCCGATCACGGCAGGGCAGGTCGATCCGAGCACCGGCTTGACATCTACGCAGACGGGGTACATTCGGGATGCCTTCCCTGGCAACATAATTCCCTCAGGTCTGATGGACACGATTGCCAAAAGCATAGCGACGGGCACTTATTGGCCCAACCCCACAAATCCCAACGTCCTCATCAACAACTTTACAGGGGCTGCCTCTGCCTCTGCGCACTCCGATGAGTATTCCGTCCGCATCGACCACAATTTCACCGACAACGATCGCTTCAACGCCCGTTGGTCGCAGAAATACGAATCGAAGGTAAATTTCCCAACCTACTATGGAGCTTCGGATCCGGGAGGTCCCGGCGTAACCGCTCCCAATAATCGATATAGCATCAACGCGGGTTACACTCACGTTTTTAACCCGACCTTTGACGTCAGTCTGAATTTCGGGGTGAACCGCCACGTCGAGCAGTCCACAACACAAAGCTTCGGCTACAAGTCCTCGGCGCTGGGGTTGCCATCATTCATCGACGGGATTGCCCCCTCGTTCCCCGAAATTCAGCCGCAAAGCTACTCCGCCCTCGGCGCGCAGGCCGGTCTGGACAATTATATCGTGCCGCAAACTATCTGGACCAGTTCCGTGGATTTCACGAAAATCAGAGGAAAGCACACCCTGGGTTTCGGTTTTATGGACGTGTGGGCGCGCATTGATGGCGGCCACTACGCCAACACCACCCTTCAGTTTCAAACTACCTCTACGGCTGGGCCCGATCCGCAACAGGCAACGGCAGGGACCGGCAACGGATTTGCGTCGTTCCTGCTCGGAGTAGGGAGTGGGACGGATCAGACTGGTTTCAACAAGTTTCCGGCCACGGATAAGCACCTGCTCGGCTGGTATGTGCAGGACGGCTGGAAAGCGACTAGCAAGCTCACGCTGACTCTTGGCCTGCGCTACGAAATCCAGACCGCCCCGACGGAAAGGCACGACGCCCAGCAGTATTTTAACTTCACCGCGTCGAACCCCATCAGCGCTGCGGTTGGTTTTAATGTCCCAGGTGAGCTGGTCTTCAACTCGAGCGGAAACAGCGGCCTGTACAACACTTCCCACACCAATTTTGCCCCGCGCATTGGAGCTGCCTATCAACTGCGGGACAAACTTGTCCTGCGCGGCGGCTATGGCGTCTTCTTTGTGCCCAACTACTACGGCAATGGACCCAACATTGGCTATTCGCAAGGCACACCCTGGGTCACGAGTCTTAATAGCGGGCTAAATCCCTCCTCGACTCTCAGCGGAAATGCGACTTTGGGATTGCCCAGCGCATTTCCAAATGGCCAAGTCCCGTCCACGGGCAATTCCTTGGGTGGCTTAACGGACGTCGGCTTCGGACTCAACCCCGTCGTCGACAATGTCCGGCACTCTCCTTACGTGCAGCAGTGGATGCTCGGAGTGCAGTACAGCTTCACCAACAACGACTTGCTGGACATCAGCTATGTCGGCAATCACGGCGTACACGTGCTATCGCAATACTTGGAGTGGAACGAGCTTCCAGTGGCAGATTTGGCGATGGGGAATCAGCTGAACCAGATGGTGGCTAACCCTTTCTTCGGTCATATCACCGCGAGTGGATGCGGTCTCAACAATCCGACGATTCAGGAAGGACAACTGTTGCGGCCGTTCCCGGAATACTGCAGCGTCACCGAGGCACCGCCTGCTGTCGGTTCGTCGACTTATAACGCGTTGCAGGCTACCTTTACCCATCGTTGGCACTCGGGCCTGGATCTCAACGTTTCCTACACCTACTCAAAATTCATGGACAACGTCCAGGGAGCTTCTGGGTGGGCCTTCCCGGGCAGCGGGAGTTCCGTCCGGAATTCCTACGACCTGGCAGCCGAGCGTTCCGTCGACGCGAGCGACCTGACACATAGCCTGGTCATCAGCCACAACTACGAATTGCCTTTTGGAAAGGGCAAGCAATTCGGCGCCGATTGGAACCGGCCGATGAATGCGGTTCTGGGGGGCTGGCAGTGGAGCGGCATCCTCACGGCGCACACAGGCTTGCCCATCTCAATCAACCCGGCCCAGAACAACACGGGTGGATTCGGATTCAACCAGCGTCCGAATGTGGTTCCCGGAGTCAGCCCCGTGCCGCAAAACCAAAGCATCAACAACTGGATCAATCCCGCAGCGTTCTCCGAACCTGCCCCATTTACCTTTGGAGACTCCGCAAGGTTCCTGTCGAATCTGCGCGCTCCGGGTTTCGTCAATTGGGACATGGGATTGCAAAAATGGTGGAATATCACCGAGACCAAGCGTTTCCAGTTCCGCTTCGAACTGTTTAACGCTTTCAACCATCCGAACTTCTTCGTGCCAGACTCCAACCTGGGCGACACGAGTTTCGGGGTCATCAACTCGGCCTACCCGGCACGAAGCGTGCAATTCGCAGGGAAATTCTATTTCTAGCCTCTGGTCGGCAGGCTAAGGATTCCCCCCACTACACCCTGGGGGAGCGCAGGCATGGCAGGCTCGAAGGAAAGTTCTGAAGTCGAGGAACTTTCCCGGCCTGCCCTCCCTGAAGTCCCGCCCTTGCGGGCAGGAATTTTTGACGATAGGGGAGAACTTCCGCGTGAGTTGTTCAAGGGAGTCGCATCATCTCCTCGAGAGAACAGAACTGCCTTCCCCTCGTCTCTGTCGCGCGATGGGACACGAGGAATGGCTCTGGCCTTCGCGGTACACCAGGACGGATGAATGAAGATTCCGATATCGGCTAGGGGAATGCTCGAGCGCACAGGGTTGGTTCTGGTTGTTCTTGGTCTCAGTTCGCAGGCAAACCCCGCTGCGTTTGCCTCGGGCCCGGAGATGGCAAAGAACAAGCAGGCTGCCGGCAAACCAAAAGAACCGGACACAAGCAAGGTTCTCCCCAATGGAATCGAAGTGCGCCACGCAGGCATGCTTCTAGAAGTCCTCGCCCTGCGCGATGATGTGTTGCGTGTTCGCCTCTCGTCGAGCGGCGAGTTGCCAGAGGACGCATCCTGGGCGGTTCCGGCGGAAGTCCGCCACCAACGGGTTGAGGTGACTCCCGATGCGACCGCCGACACCGTTGGCTTTCACACGGCAACCCTGAGCGTCCGGATCGATCGTGCCACACTGCGACTCTCGACAACCGATTTAGAAGGCAACGTGCTTCAAGAAGACGCCGACGGATGGCCCGCGGAATTCCACTCCGACGCCTTTCGCGTTTACAAGAAAATGCCGCCCGATGAGCACTTTTTTGGCCTCGGTGACAAGGTGGGACCTCTCGATCGCCGGGGCCAGTCCTTCCGGCTTTGGAACACGGATGCATTCTGTTTCCAGGAATCCACGGACCCCATCTACAAGAGCATCCCGTTTTTCATGACCATGCGCGCCGGCCGCTCCATGGGCTTTCTCCTCGACAATACCTGGTCCACCAGTTTTGATTTCGGCAAGAACGAGCGAAACACCTATTCGTTTGGAGCCGAGGGCGGCCCGATTGACTATTACGTCTTCTATGGGCCGGACCCGAAACAAGTCGTCGAAACCTACGCCTGGCTCACGGGCTTGCCGCCGCTTCCTCCCTTGTGGTCGCTGGGCTTTCAGCAATCCCGCTTCAGTTACGAAACGGAAACTCGCGTGCGGGAAATCGCTTCGCGCCTGAGGGCCGACAGGATTCCCTCCGATGTGCTTTATCTGGATATAGATTTCCAGAAGGAGCATCGACCCTTCACCGTGGACACGGAGCGGTTCCCGCATTTCGAGCAGATGCTCAGGGACCTCAAGCACGAAGATTTCCACGTCGTTGCGATTACCGACCTGCACATCGCGCGTGTCCCCGGGGCCGGTTACACGCCGTACGACACGGGAATCGCTGCCGACAGCTTCGTGAAGAATCCCGACGGCTCGCTCTATGTTGGCACGGTGTGGCCGGGACCTTCGGTTTTCCCGGAGTTCACTCAGAAAAAAACCAGGGATTGGTGGGGTTCGCTTTACAAGCAGTTCCTGGCGGAAGGCCTCGCCGGTTTTTGGAATGATATGAACGAACCGAGCGTTTTTCTTACGGACAATCTGACGATGCCGGACAATGTGCAGCATCGCATCGAAGAGCCCGGTTTCCTATCTCGCACCACCAAGCACCTTGAAATTCACAACGTTTACGGAATGGAGAATTCTCGCGCCACCTACGAGGGCCTGCGGAAACTCGATCCGGACTTGCGGCCGTTCGTTTTGACCCGCGCCACCTACGCCGGTGGCCAGCGCTATGCGGCCACCTGGACGGGCGACAACACCAGTTCGTGGGATCACCTGCGGTTGACGACTCCCATGCTTTTAAATTTGGGGCTGAGCGGCTTTGGAATGAGCGGCGCCGACGTCGGCGGGTTTATCGGAACTCCCGGGCCGGCCCTGCTAACGCGGTGGACGGAACTTGCCACCTTTCAACCCATAGACCGGAACCACACCAACAAAGGCTCCGGCGACAAGGAAGTCTGGGTGCACGGGCCGGAGCAGGAAGCCATCCGCCGCCGGTACATTGAAGAACGCTACCGGCTGATGCCATATCTCTACACCGTAGTCGAGGAACTCTCACGCACGGGATTGCCCGTCATCCGGCCCCTTTTCCTGGAATTTCCGCACGCCACAAAGGATTTGCAGCCCATGGATATCCGTGCGGGCAACGAATTTCTCTTCGGCCCTGACCTGCTCGTCGCCCCGCCGCCATTTCCGGAGCAGCCGGAAGCTTATGCGCTCAAGCTCCCTCCCGGCGTTTGGTACGACTATTGGACGGGAGAAAAAATTCAGCCGCCGGCGACGCCGGGCGGCTCGGGCGTGACCGAACCGCTCATTCAACCGAAGCTGGATGTGCTTCCGGTCTATGTTCGTGAGGGTTCAATAATTCCGGTTCAACCCCTCGTTCAAAGCACCGATGAGAAGCCGCAGGGCCCGCTCACTCTGCGCGTATATCCCGGGAAAGATTGTCACGGGTCGGTTTATCTCGACGATGGCAAAACTCTGGCTTACACGCGCGGCGAATTTCTGCGCATCGATTTCAGGTGCGCGGTGACAGCCTCCGGGGTCGAACTCCACGTTGGAGAGCGGCGGGGCAGCTATCTTCCGTGGTGGAAAGCAATTCATCTGGAACTTTACGATTGGCAGAGCCCGGCGGCCCATGTCACCCTGAATCACAAGCCAGCTGAGTTGCCGGATTCCGTGGATCCGGCCCGGCACGTGCTCACGCTCGACCTCGACGACGATCCTCGAGGCAGCGATCTGGAGATTGTTCGCGCGAACTGAAGTTTGACCCGCGACTGATTTCGCGCAGTCAGATCCCAGAGAACTTGGGAGTGAGATTCAAATTGTCTGCGGCACGATTTAGGAAAGCCGGCGCGCTTCGGCTTCTATGGGCTTTCAGTCTGCTTGCTCAGACCCCGCCCCCCGGCCCGCGCTTCGACGTCCGCCTCCCCAGGGGCATTGATTTTGTTCTCCGCAATTCTCCGACCTCCAGAAAATACCTGATCGAGACGATGCCGGGAGGCGTCGCGCTCCTGGACTACAATAACGACGGCCTTCTGGACATTTTTCTTGTGAATGCGGGCCATGTCCGGGATCCTCTGCCCAGACTCCCGAATTTCGATCGCCACGAACCCTCCTACTGGAATCGCTTGTATCGCCAGAACAAGGACGGCAGCTTCACGGATGTCACCCGGCAGGCTGGGCTGGCAGACGTGGATGACGGCAATTACGGCATGGGCGTGGCTGTCGGCGATTACGACAACGATGGCTACTCCGATATCTACGTGACCAACTTCGGCAAGAATATTCTCTACCACAATAATCGGGACGGCACATTTACGGATGTCACCGCGAAAGCGGGAGTGGCCGCAGGCGGCTGGTCCGTCTCCGCCGGCTTTTTCGACTACGACAACGACGGGCACCTCGACCTGTTTGTTACGCGCTACCTCGACTGGAATGTCGCGAACAGCAAAACGTGCGGCGACCTAAACGCCATGTATTGCCCGCCCACCGAATTTCCTGCCATCGCCAACATCCTGTATCACAATCGGGGCGACGGCACATTCGAAGATGTCAGCGTTCCCTCAGGCATCGCCGCCAAAAAAGGCCACGGCCTGGGCGTCGCCTTCGCCGACTACGATGGCGACGGCTTCACCGACATTTTTGTCGCCAATGACGTCACCAACCAGTTCCTTTTCCATAACAACGGCAACGGCACTTTCACCGAATGCGCTCTGGAATCCGGCGCGGCATTGACGAGCGATGGCAAAATGCTCTCCGGCATGGGCGTGGTTTTTCAGGATTATGACAATGACGGCCTCCCGGACCTGCTCGTCACACAACTTCCACACCAGCCCTACGTCGCCTTTCACAATGACGGACATGGTTCCCTGAGCGCCCAGGAACTCGAATCCGGCTTCGGCGCCATCTCCGGGAAATCGTCCGGCTGGGGAGTAGGTCTCGAGGATTTTGACAATGACGGTTGGAAGGACGCCTTTATCGTCCAGGGTCATGTCTTCGATAATGTGGAGGTGTACGACAGTTCGCTTCGCTACAAAGACCCTCCGTTGCTGGCCATGAATCACCATGGGCACTTTGAGGAGGCCGATGCCGGCTCGAATCTGCCGGTTGCAGGACGTGGCGCCGCATTCGGCGATCTCAACAACGACGGCTGGATCGATGCGGTCGGCACTTCTTTGGGTGACCACCCGCAGTTTTTTCTGAACCGTGGGGGAAATTCCCACTGGCTCACCATCACTCTGCGCGGCAAGCTCAGTAATCGCGACGGATTCGGCGCCCGCGTTCAGGTCAATGGCCAGGTCCGGTTTGCCACCGCCACCGGAAGCTATCTTTCCTCAAACGACAAGCGCCTCCATTTCGGCCTGGGCTCCCGGGAATCCGCCGACATTGAGATCAGATGGCCCTCCGGCATCCGCCAGTTCATCCGGAACGTCAAGTCCGATCAGTTTCTTGCTGTTGACGAACCCGCCAGGCCCTGACCCGTATTTCCGGCGAGAGGGCACTGTCCGCTCACAGGAATTCACGCTGGTTAGGACAAGTCTGGCCAATGGGGAAGGCGGGGACATTTCGAAGACCGACGATGCCATCCGGATTAATCTGTTGTACGCTCTGCCTGACGCATGAAAATATCTGCCAAGACGGCCAGCGGCGATGGTCAATGGGCGGGAGGCGAGAAATTGTCCATCCTTCTGTTCGGTCTGCTGGCTTCCCTAGCCCCCGGGCAATCAGCCGCACAATCAACTCCGGCCGAGCCCGCACCACTAGAATCTGCCCCGGCGAACTTCACTGACCTGACTTCCCGGCTGAACATAGATTTCCAATACGTGGCGTCGCACACTTCCAGGAAATATTTGATCGAGACAATGGGATCCGGTGTTGCGCTTTTGTTTGAAGCTCTCGGGCTTTCCAGTGACCGGGAACTGATGCTTGTCAACTTGGACCTTCTCGATGTGGCCCACGCAGCGGAGTTTCCGCCCGAGAAGCTCAACTTCATTCTTTACAATCCCACGCCCGGTGCCCGCTCCACGAAGATTGCATTCCCCGCGGCGAAAGGCCGCACGTTCCGAATGACGGCAGATGGCCAGACCGCCGCCGGGACGCTTGAGATTCAGCAACGCTCATTCATCCGGCTCCAGGCCGAGTTTTGATGGATAGGGAATTGATCCATGTCCACGGGAATTCTGTTTTCTGCCTGATTCGTTTGGTTAAGGAAGGAAGTTTCATGATGATCAAAATTCCTTTTTCTCGAATTCGTGCGGCGAGGTCCTCCGCCTTCGCCGTGTTCACCGGCATTGCGTTTGCCGCCGCAGCTGCCGTTTCTTTTTCTCCACCCTTTGGAACCTGGACGCGGCTCTCCGCCGATCCCATCCTCGCTCCCGAAGGCGACAAATTCGAATCCGCGGGAACCTTCAATCCTTCTGTTGTGAAACACGACGGAAAGTTCGTCATGCTCTACAGGGCCCAGGATCAGAAGGGCACCTCGTCTTTGGGCTATGCCACCAGTGACGATGGTGTGCATTTCACTCGCCGCCCTGAGCCTGTCCTGGTTTCTGCAGCGCCTTATGAAAAAGGCGGCGGCGTGGAAGACCCCAGGTTGCAGAAAATCGGCGACACTTACTACCTCACCTACACCGGCTACAACAATGTCGATGGCTCGGCTGCCAACAAGAAGGACGCCCAACTTTGCCTGGCCACCTCCACCGACCTCATCCACTGGCACCGGCAGGGCGTGATCATCCCGAGCTATCGGGGAAAATGGAACGTGAAGTGGACAAAATCAGGCGCAATCGTTCCCGAGGAAATCAACGGCAAGTATTGGATGTACTATCTCGCCGACGCCAAGGGCAAATACCAGCAAATGGGTGTGGCTTATTCGGAAGATCTGCTGCATTGGACGGAAGCTCTTGACCATCCGGTGATGGCAAGTCGCGCAGGAATGTTCGACTCCGAAGTCGAAGAGCCGGGTCCGCCGCCTGTCATCACGCCCCAGGGCATCTTCCTGGTCTACAACGGCGCCGACGACAAGCTCGTTTATTCGACCGGCTGGGTCCTCTTTGACAAGACAGACCCCACAAAGGTTCTCGCCCGCGCCGAAAAGCCGGTTTTTGGGCCTGAAAAGCAATGGGAAAAAGTGGGCCAGGTGCCGAACGTGGTTTTTGTCGAAGGCATGGTCCGCGACGGAAACCGCTGGCTCTTCTATTACGGCGGCGCGGATAAATACGTTGGCGTCGCAACAGCGCCGGCGCCTTAGAGTTTTCCAGCCACGTCCCTCTGCTCCAATCTCACCAGCCTGCCGCTCCGTGCGGATTTCTTATTCGAAAAGGATCTTGGCCATCATCCCTTTATCTTCGTGATTCAGCAGATGGCAGTGGGAACAGCGACATCCCCTTGATGACGGGATTCGTAAAATCCATCACCACGTCCACCGTTTCCCCTACTGGAACATTCACAGTGTCCCGCCACACCGGGTTCTCCAGTCGCTTCCCGGCTTCTGCAAACACCAGGAAATGCGCCTGATGAATATGCATCGGATAGAACTCTGCCGAACCATTCAGAATTGCCAATGCTGATAGCTTCCGGCACGCGCATGGGTCGTCGGCGCCGCGTTCGGCTCATACTTCTTGCCGTTGATATAAAACCCGTTGCTGTCTTCGGTAAACACGACTGTAAAGTCCGGCTGCGAACTCTCGCACGCTTCGAGGTCAACGGACGAAGCGGCGCAGCCGGAACATTCAGGCGCCCGGCTGCCACGACTGCCAGCAAGCAGAATCCCGCGGCACTCCGTCCTCGGATACTCTCTCGACCCGCCTGCTCCCTCCTTCCGGCCCCAAACTCCGCCAGGCATCCCGGGTGCACTACACTTCCTGCGGAATTTCCCGGGCCGGGGGCGCCATGAATTCCGGGCCCACCGGATGGCGAATGCTCTCGCGCAGGATGGCGTCAATCGCTGTGAAGTCGTTTTCTGTCAGCTTCCAGCCGCCCGCTTCATTAACTGGCGCTAGTTGGTCCGGCCGGCGCGCGCCCCACAGCGCCACTCCCACACCGGGTTGATCGAGCAGCCAGCGCACCGCCAGGTGGATCACGCCCTTCGCGAATCTCTCTCGCGCATAGTTATCCAGCCTCTTCGCCGCATCCAGGTATTCCGCAAACTGTGGAGCCTGAAATTTCGGGTCATTGGACTTGCGCAAGTCGTCCTTGGAAAATTGCCGGTCCGCCCGCATCGTGCCGCTCAGCAATCCACGGCAAATCGCGCCGTAGGTAAGCGCGGTGATGCCATGCTCGAAGGCATAGGGCAAAACATCAGCTTCGATCTCCCGTTCGAAAAGATTGTACGGCGGCTGCACTGTGTGAAGTGGCGCGACCGCCGAGAAGCGCTCCATGTGCTCGGGGGAATAATTGCTCACGCCGATCGCGCGAATCTTCCCCTGTTCATAGAGTTCCCGCAGCGTCGAGGCCGTTTCCTCGATCGGGGTAACCGGATCCGGCCAGTGCACCTGATAAATATCAATGTAGCTCGTCTGGAGACGCCGCAGCGAGTCTTGAAACTCCTTCAAGATTCGTTCGCGGGTCGAATTCCGTTCGATGGTGCCCATCGTCCAGTCGATCCCGACTTTGGTTGCAAGGACGATCTTGTCCCGCCCTCCGTACTGGCGGATGGCCTCTCCCACGATTTCTTCCGAGCGGCCGTAGCCATAAATGGGCGCCGTGTCGATCAGATTGATCCCCTGGTCGAGCGCCGTGTGGATGGTGCGAATGGACTCTTTTTCGTCCGTACCGCCCCACATCCAGCCACCGATGGCCCAGGTGCCCAGTCCGATCCGCGAACTTTTGAGAGTTGTACCTTTTATATTGATGTGTTCGAGCATTTCATATCTTCCTTTTTGTTGGTGTTAGTCGATTCTGGCGTTCCTATCCAAGCCACTGCGGGTTGGCAAAGGTG
Source organism: Acidobacteriota bacterium (assembly GCA_013289665.1). Lineage (GTDB taxonomy): Bacteria > Acidobacteriota > Terriglobia > Acidiferrales > UBA7541 > Acidiferrum. The sequence continues at coordinate 26,703 of JABCZN010000003.1, forward strand.
CCATCGAATTGGTGAGAAGTCTTGTAAAGTTCAAATTTGCCGGCTTCCGCGGCCTTCGCCGTCTTCATCAGAAGAGCTGTAACTTCGTGACGGCCGATCGGTTGAAAGCTGCGCGCCGCCTCGAGCGCTTGTTGAAGGATCGGCAGGGAATCGCACCCGGTGATCACCACGCTCGTCGGCAAATTCATCGCGTAGTGCAAGCATTCGACAGGCGTGGCCGTTTTGCTCTCCAGGATCACATGGTCGCCCATCGGCTTCATGCCAAGAACGCCGGTGTCGCTTTCAAGCAGCACGGGCAGAACTTTCATTTCAAAACTCTCGAAGTGCGCGTCCATCACATTAAGCGGCATCTGTACGGCATCAAACGCGAACTTGTGCTGCGATGCGGTTGCCAGCATTTTCAAATGAATGTCCGGGCTTTTATGTCCGGTGAAACCGATGTAGCGAATCTTGCCGGCCTTCTGCGCCGCGAGTACCGCCTCCATCGCCCCGCCCTCCGCGAAAATGCGCTCCGGGTCGGTTTCGCGGATCACTTCATGGAATTGCATCAAATCAATGCGGTCGGTCGCCAGCCGCCGCAGAGACTCGTTGATCTGGCTGGCGGCAGCGGCCTTTGTCCGTCCGTCGATCTTGGACATCAGAAACGCCTTTTGCCGGTAGCCGTCGCGCAGAGCGTTTCCCATCCGGACTTCGCTTTGGCCGCCGTTGTAGTCCCAGCAGTTGTCGAGAAAATTCACGCCCTCATCGAGCCCCGTCCGAATAATGCGAATACTTTCCTGTGGATCCGCTTGCTTGCCGAGGTGATAACCGCCAAGTCCGATCAGCGAAACCTTTTCCCGTGTGCGCCCCAAGGTTCGGTAAGGAATTCCATTCCTGGATTCCGATGCCGAGGCTGGCCGGTTCACTGGCGCGAAAAAGAGGGAAGCCGCGGCCAGTCCCACGAATTCGCGCCTGGAAACACCGCTCAGAGGCGCTTCCTGTTTACCGGTTCTTGGGACTAGAGACGCGGCAGAGCGCTCTTTCCGAGCTTGCTGATTTCTATGGTCGGCCATGACGTACCTCCCCCGTAAATCCGTGCGCGCGGTTATCCGAAAAGCCCGCTCGAGGAAAGCGGCAGATTCCGGACACGCTTGCCAGTAGCGGCGTGAATCGCATTGCAGAACGCCGCGACAAACGGCGGCACGCCCGGCTCTCCAACCCCCGCTGGCGGAGCGGAACTCCGAACGATGTAAACGTTTGTCTGCTGTGGCGCTTCATTGATCCGGGCCACAGGGTAATCGTTAAAATTGGATTGCTGAATCACGCCATTTCTTGCGGTGATCTCTCCCGTGCGCACGATGCTGGTGCCAAACACCGCCGCCCCCTCAAATTGCGCGCGGGTGATTTCCGGATTGGCGATGAGCCCGGCGTCCACCGCCGTGTCCACCCGCGGGATCTGGATGTCACCCTGGTCGTTGACTTCAACTTCGACAACGGTCGCCACGTAAGCGAGAAAGCTCCGGTGTGTGGCGATACCGAATCCGTGGCCCTTCACACTCTTTTTCTTCGCCCACCCGGATTTCTCCGCAACAAGTTCGGTTACCTGCCGCAGCCGCCCGGTCTCCCAAGGATAAGTCTCAAGCGAAGCCCCATAATTCGGGTACTCGACATTCTTGAAGTCGATCGTACGCGGCGGCCCAATCAGGTCAAGCAGGTATTCGCAGGGATCGCGATGCGCCCGTCCTGCAAGCTCATCGGTAAAGCATTGCACTCCGAATGCGTGATAAATGTTTGCCACCGAGCGCAGCCAGCCAATGCGCACGTGGGCCTTGGCCGGTCCGTTCTCGATGCTCAGGTTAGGCAGGTCATACGGCATGTCCGTCCAGCCCTGCGCCAGATGCGGCGGATCCCCGTAAACCGCATTCACGTCAAAAATGGACGTGATGGGCGGAAACACCGATCTCTGCAACCACGCCGTCGGCTTGCCCTTCAGATCCACCGCTGCCTTGAAATACATCCCCGCAACCGCGTTGTAGTAATCAAACTTGATGTCGTCTTCCCGCGTCCACACGACTTTCACCGGCCGCCCGACTTTCTCTGACAGCACCGCTGCCTCTGCAACGTAATCCGGCTTCGACTTTCTTCCGAACCCCCCGCCGAGCAGCGTCACGTTGCAAACGACGTTCTCTTTCGGAATGCCAAGTTGCGTGGACACAATCGCCTGAACAGCTTGCGGATTCTGCGTCGGCGCCCAGATCGTCGCTTTCCCGTCCTTGAAATCAGCAAGCGCGACCATCGGCTCCATCGGAGCGTGTGCCAGTAAAGGAACGTAATATTCCGCCTCGACCACATCCGATCCGGACGCGGCCGCCAGTGCCGCACTCGCGTCGCCCACGCTTCGAATCACTTTGGCCGGCTTGCGCGCCGTCGCCTGCAGCTCCTTCTTGTACTCCGCGGAGTCGTAAGTTTCGTTCACCCCGCTGTCCCAGTTTATCTTCAGCTTTTTCCGGCCCTGAAACGCGGCCCACGAATTTTCCGCCAGCACGGCCACCCCGCCGAGCGGCTGAAACGCCGCCGGCGGTTTGAACGGATCGATCAGTATCGTCTGGTGGACGCCCGAAACTTTCAGCGCTTCCTGCTCGTCGTAGCTTCTGACCTTTCCGCCGTAAACAGGCGGGTGCTCAATCGAGGCGTAGATCATTCCTTCGATCTTCGCGTCCATCCCATAAATCGCTTTCCCGGTGCAGAGATTCTCCAGGTCATAACTGGTCTTGCCCTTGCCGATGTAGCGCCACTCCGACGGCTTCTTGAAAGTAAGCTGATTCTTCCTGGGCACGTCAAGTTTCGCCGCCGCCACAGCAAGTTCCCCATAACCCAGCTTGCGCCCGCTCTTCTGATGCACAACCGTGTGTGGCTCGGTCGAACATTCCCGGGCCGGCACGTTCCACTGCCCGGCGGCAGCCTCTACCAGCATCCACCTCGCGGAAGCCCCGCACTCTCGCATCGTGTCAAAAAAGCTGCGAATCGAATGAGAGCCGTCGGTGTTCTGATCTCCGTATCGTTTATCCCCGATGGCCTGCTCAATCTTCACCCGGTTCCAGTCCGCGTCCAGTTCATCCGCTACAACCAGTGGAAGCGTCGTGCGGATCGCCGTGCCCATCTCCGAACGATGCGCGACAATGTGCACCGTCCCATCCCTTTCAATCCCCACAAACACATCCGGATGAAGGGGCGCCCGGTCAGCCTCAGTCTGTCCATCTGGCACGGGCTCACCGGCAAAAACCGGCGGCACGGTGCGAACAGCCAGAACAAACGCTCCTGTCCCGACGACTCCCTTCAGGAACCCGCGGCGGCTCACGTTTTCAATGTTTCTCATGCGCCCCTCTCTGCTGCCAGCTTGATCGCCGCCCGAATTCGCTGGTAAGTCCCGCACCGGCAGATGTTGCCCGCCATCCCGTCGTCAATGTCCTGGTCCGTCGGATGAGGTTTGCTCTCGAGCAGCGCGATCGCCTGCATGATCTGCCCGGACTGGCAATATCCGCACTGCGGTGCGTTCACCTCAATCCACGCTTTCTGGACCGGATCTAATCCGTTCGCCCCGACGGCCTCAATTGTCCGAATCTTGCTGCCCACCGCCGCGCTCAGCGGGGTGATGCACGAGCGGATCGCCAGGCCGTCTTTGTGCACGGTGCAGGCCCCGCAAAGCGCCATCCCGCAGCCAAATTTTGTCCCTGTCAGACCCAAAACATCGCGGAGATACCAGAGCAGAGGCATGCTTGGGTCGCCATCAAATGAGTGATCAGCGCCATTGATATTCAGCTTGACCATCGGAGCAGACCTGCTTTCCCTTTTTGAGTTGCACTTCAGATGCCGTCAGGCTCCACCTGGGTCATCGGAATAAAGCCTACTCCCGTCCACGAATTCTTGTACATGGGGGCACCCTCCGGGGGACATCCCGGTAATTCGCTGGCAATGTCGGCATTCCGGTGCGGTTATCCCCCCGGCCAGCCGCATCATCCGGTCGTCGACTGGCCCGAGGCCTTCTTCGTCGTCACTAGTTCCATGTACTCCATAACTGCTGAAAAATCCAGATCGGCGTGCGTAGCGAGAGTCTCCGTGTTCAGCTGGAACGCCGCCGATGTCGCGGGCATGGCGGCGCCAACTTCGCCCGCCAGTTCGAGGATCAGTCGAAAATCCTTGTTCATCAGCGGGAGGGGAAATTGGGGGGTGTAGTCCCCACGCGCCGCTCGGGAAAGTTTTCCCACGTGAGCAGGCGCGATAACCGCCGTTTGCGACAAAACCTCGAGCAAAATCTCGCGCGACAATCCCGCCTTTTCCCCCAACGCCCCCGCTTCCGCAATCGCCTGCATCCCGACGCCCAGGATTGCGTTCACCACCATTTTCATCGTGGTTCCCGCCCCACTCGGTCCCATGTGAAAAAACTTCGCTGCAATCGCTTGAAAGATTGGTTGTGACGCCTGGAAAAAGTCCGGGTTCCCGCCGGCCAGCAGGGTAAGGGTGCCTAGTTCCGCTGCCAGTGTGCTCCCCGAAATGGCTACATCCAGCACCGGTATGCCGGCCTGCGCTCCTTTGCTTGCCAGTTCGCGCGAAGTGGCGGGCAGAATCGTGCTCATCTCAATGGCGATCGTCCCCGGCTTCGCGTTCTCTAAAACACCGTCCGCGCCGAAATAGACATCCCGCACGGCCTGATCGTCGGTCACGCAGGATAAAACCACGTGAACCGAGCGCGCAAGTTCCCGAACCGAATCGCACGCCGTCGCGCCTTTTGCCTTAAACGCACCCCGCTTCGCGGGATTCCGGGCAAAGATGGAAACTTGAAAACCCGCGGTCAGCAGTCGTGCCGCAATGCGGCTACCCATGCCGCCCAAGCCTATAAAACCGATCTTCGTGCCGTTCGCTCTGAAAGAATTCATTCTGCTCCCGCCTTTGGAAAAACGCCCAGGACAATTCAAGCCACCATCTGTAATGCACGGTAAGTTCCAATTCCACCCGCGCCAGTGCTCGATCGAGGTGCTTTCTTTTGATTGAGTTAGTTGCCTCCCGGGCGAATCGCCTCCGCCAGCTGTGCTTGCCTGCCGACGCTGATGACGATTAGGAGGCGTCCCCGACCAAGGTGTGTTCGCGCCACTCCAGAAAGAAGTTCGTGAAAACCCGGGCAGCGAAGTCGAACTCAATCAGGCGACGGTGCAGAAGCCGTCGGCTGCAAAATATTTTTCATCTTGATCACCATCAGCGTCAGATCGTCGTCCAGCGAATCCCGTTGTGTGAAAGCCGCCACGTCGCGCCAAAGATGATCAGAAATCTCTCTCGCCGTGCCGCCGGAATGCACTCGCACCGACTCCAGCAATCGCTTGGTCCCAAATTCCATCGCATCAGGATTGCTGGCATCCGTGAGCCCGTCCGTGTACCACACCATGATGTCACCTGGAGCCAGCGTGATCTCCTCCAGCGAACAGTCCATTTCTGGCGAAATGCCCACAGGCATGCACGAGGCATCGAGCCACACCGCATCGCCGCCATCTGCGCGAACAAGCAGCGCCGGATTGTGTCCGCAATTTATGTACTTCAGGTGGCCCGAGCGAGGCTCGAGTTCTCCAAGGAGCGCGGTGAGGAATCGCCCGTCGTCCTCTAGCGCGAACAACTCCTTGTTCAGTTGATTGGCAACATCGCTCAACTCTCGCGTTTCATTGGTTTCAAGCTGCACAGCCGCCGCTGTCGCCGACATGAGCAGCGCCGCCGCGACGCCTTTTCCGGAAACGTCCGCAATCACCAGCCTCATTCTTCCGTCCGGGCGCAGAAGGTAATCGTAGTAGTCGCCTCCGACCACCCGCGCGGGATGCATGTCGCCCGCAATTTCAAATCCCGGCGTCACCGGGTCTCTGCGCGGAAGAAACAGCCGCTGCACCTCCGCCGCCAGCTCCACTTCTTTTAGCAATGCGTCTCGCTGGTGCCGGGTCAATTCATTAAGGGCGTTCCGCTCGGCAACAAACCACTGCAGAATTGCCACCACGAAAGTGAATCCGACCAGCGCCGCCAGATTGTGCAGGATGCGTCCGGCGAGATGGTGAATTGGCGGCCCAAAAAGGTCATGAAAGAAAATCGAAACAACAACGATTGCATACGTCAAACGGGGCGACAGCAGAATCGCGCTGACGGAAAGCGGCAAGATATAAAGGTAGCCCAGCGAGACCCCTTCCACCCTGTTATCCGCGTAAGCCACGCAGAGAATCGCCAGCACCACCACCAGAAACGCCCACCAGGTGGAAGAGTTAAGCGCAGCAATCGTTCGAGCCGCCCGGGCGAACCGCCGTCGGCCGGCAGAATCTGCTCGGACCGAAATCGCGCCTCCCGGATTCTCAAGCGACTCGGAGGTTTTCTGGAGGTTGGATCCTACCTCAAAGCTTGTACCCATAATTAGCCGCCGAGTCTCTGTGCAACCGGAGTGCCAATCGTTCTCTGATGTGGAGGCTTAAAACCCTTCCCGATTCTCGGAGTTTGAGGAGTCGGAACGGAACGACCGGGCGCGAAACTGTCATTGACACGTCAGAATATTTCTGCGGTGTCGATAGGGAGGCTCGAAGAGCTAGTCGCGCGTTTTTGCCGTGGACGAGAGCTGGTTCGGCCACGCTGCCGGCTGCCTCCGGCGGCCCCGGCACTTCCCTCGACCAAGGAATTCTCGACCAGGAGCGCGAAATGATCGAAGCCGGCCTGGCCAGAGCGCGCGGCCGCGTCTCCGGGAGTTCCGGCCCCGCAGCGAAACTGGCCTCGGGCGACGGAATCAGAAATCAAAGCCCTCGGGGACGAGGAAAGTCAAATTCAAGGCGGCGCGAGCGTTCCCCCCGGTGTCATATCCCGGCTTTGTCTGCCGAAATTTCGGGAATTCCTGAAGATTCGTAAGGGCGCGCTCCCTTTCCCGTGCCGTAACTTATTCAAAATCAGTTGTTTGAGTATGGAATCCGGCTTGCCCTATTGCTTAGTGGGTAATCGATCGGGCCATGCTGAAGATCTTGCGACACCAGACTGGGGAAGACACGGTGGAATTTAGACTCTCCGGACGACTGCAATTCAAGTACGTCAATGAGCTGCGCGGTCTCATCGGAAAAGAACAGCTCAAAGTGGCGCTCGATCTTCGCGAGGTCAATTTGCTAGACCGCGAGGCTGTGGATTTTCTCGTAGCCTGTGAACGCGAGGGAGTCGCGCTCGAGAACTGTTCGCCCTATATCCGCGAGTGGATCAGCCGGGAAGCGGCTCGTCGGCCTTTCGCGCCCCCCGGGGAAGTGGGCTAAGGATTCGCGTCCGTCTGGAAGCGGTGGCCCTTTGGCAGCCAGGATTTTATTTCTAAAGGAGCACAACATGGCTTCATCAACTGTCTCATTCGAGCCTTCATCGCCCGCCACCTGGCGGGAAAATCCCTCCCAGGCGTTTCGCGCTGCTGATTCAGCTTCTGAATTCGCAGGCGGGAACCTCCATCGGCGCTCATCGAATGGGCCCGGCGCCCCCGACGCTTTCCTGGGCCTGATCGGCTCCAGTGCGGCAATCCAGCGCGTGAAGGAACAGGTGCGCACAGTAGCTCCGACGGATTCGACGGTCTTGCTTGAAGGAGAAACCGGCACCGGGAAAGAACTCGTTTCCCGCGCCGTCCACAATCTCAGCCCGCGCAAGAATCGCACCCTGATCAAGTTCAATTGCGCCGCCATTCCGCACGGCCTCCTGGAGAGCGAACTGTTCGGCCACGAACGCGGCGCCTTCACCGGTGCGATTGCCCGCAAGCTCGGGCGCTTCGAGCTTGCCGACCAGGGAACTCTCTTTCTGGATGAAGTCGGCGAAATTCCCCTGGAGATTCAGGTGAAGCTCCTCCGCGTCTTGCAGGAACAGGAATTCGAACGGCTCGGCGGCACGCAGACCGAACGCGTGAACGTCCGGCTTGTCGCCGCCACCAACCGCAATCTGGCGGAGATGGTCTCCGAACAGGAATTCCGCAACGATCTTTACTTTCGCCTGAACGTGTTTCCCATCACAATTCCTCCTCTTCGCGCACGCATCGAAGATATCCCGCTGCTCGCGGAACATTTCCTGAAAGAATATTCCCGCCGCATGGACAAGCGCATTGACACCATCCCGGCGTCAACGCTGCAGAAATTGCAGCAGCATCCCTGGCCGGGAAACGTGCGTGAACTCCAGAATTTCCTCGAGCGCGCGGTCATCCTCACCACCGGGTCTGTCCTCGACGCTCCGCTTGAGGATCTGAAAATCCCCGCGGACGCACAGCCGGAACCCGCCGTCACGCTTCGCCAAGCGGAGTCCAGCCACATCCTGAAAACACTGCGCGAAACAAATTGGGTTTTGGGTGGCCCGCGCGGCGCCGCAATTCGCCTGGGTCTCAAGCGGACCACATTGGTCAGCAAGATGCGCAAGCTGGGGTTGTCGCGCCCCGTCGCGGGCGTTGCTCTCTAGCCAGAACGAAACGGCGGGCAATTCCGTGCTTTGGTCGCCAGAGAGGAAGCGCAACGCGGCGGGCGTTTCATCGAGGGTTGTATTCAGAGTCTGAGGCCGTAGACAATAGACGTTGGAGGAAAACTTGAACGCCAGAAACCGCTCGTATCTCTCGCTCGCGGCACTTTGTGTCATCCCAACTGTTTCCCCGGCTCAGGATGCCCATTTTCACAACGCCCCTGCCTCCACAATCGACCAGAAGAACCCGCTCGCGGGTCAGCAGGCGGCCGTGCTGGCCGGTCGAAAACTCTACGCGGCGGACTGCTCGGCTTGCCATGGAGCGACGGGGCAGGGAAGCGGCAACATCCCCGCCCTTTCCTATGGGCCCACCCAATCGGCGGCTGACGGCGAAGTTTTCTGGTTCATCACCACCGGCTCGGTCGGCAACGGTATGCCCGGCTGGGGCAGCCTTTCTGAACAACAGCGCTGGCAAATCGTCGTCTACCTCAGATCACTCAAGACCTCCGCGAAGGAAAACAAGCCTGGCTCTGCGCCTGGGAAATTTGCTCCCGTCAAAACCAACGCGCCTCTGCCCGAACCGCCCTACACGGATTTCCGCGTTGAACAGCCCGGAAAGCTCCGCAAGATTTCCGTCCAGGATCTGCCCGCGCCCTACGGGACCGACTCGGCCAACAATGGCCCTCGGCTCGTGGCGCGCCCCGATGACGCGTGGCCAAAAGGTCCCGACGGCTTCAGTGTCCAGCTCTACGCTGCAGGACTCGACAATCCGCGTTTGATCCGCACCGCTCCCAATGGCGATTTTTTCCTGGCTGAAAGCAGCAGTGGCAAAATCAAGGTCTTCAGGGGCATCACAGCCGCGGGCAAACCGGCTGAATCCTCCGTCTTTGTTGAGGGGCTCAATCGTCCTTACGGCATTGCCTTCTATCCCCCCGGTGACAACCCGCAATGGATTTACATCGGCAACACCGACGCCGTCGTCCGCTTTCCCTACAAAAATGGGGATCTGAAGGCCACCGGAGCGGCCCAGCACATCGCCGAACTCCCTCACGGCGGCGGACATTGGACCCGCGACGTGCAATTCAGCGCCGACGGCAAGAAGATGTTCGTCGCAGTCGGCTCGGCTTCCAACGTCGACGACCCCGATACCACTCCCCAAGAAAAGAACCGCGCCGACATTTTGCAATTCAACCCTGACGGCTCTGAAATGCGCGTCTACGCCTACGGAATCCGCAACGCGGGCGGCGGTCTGGCGATCAATCCGAGAACCAATGAGCTGTGGTGCTCCGTCAACGAACGTGATGGCCTGGGCGACAATCTCGTCCCCGACTACATCACCCGTGTCCAGGACGGGGGTTTTTACGGCTGGCCGTGGTGGTACATCGGCGGCCATCAGGATCCCCGTCACAACGGCAAGCATCCGGAACTGAAAGACAAGGCAATCGTTCCCGATGTGCTCCTCCAGCCCCACCTTGCTTCCCTTGAAATGGCCTTCTATGAAGGCTCCCAATTTCCCGCGGAATATCGCGGCGATATCTTCGCCTCCGAACACGGCTCGTGGAATCGTTCGGTCCGCGCCGGCTACGAAGTGATCCGCGTCCCCATGCACCAAACCGGCCGCGCCAGCGGCGAATACGAAGATTTCATCACCGGCTTCGTAGTGGACAACGGCCACGTCTGGGGACGCCCTGTCGGTGTCACCGTCGCTCCGGACGGGTCATTGCTGGTAACCGACGACGGCTCGAATTCCATTTGGCGCGTCAGCTACACAGGCAGCAAGGCAGAAAAAAGCGCCAGCGAGCGGAAACATGCAAGCAACACCCCGAAGAGCGCGTCCAACTGAAGCATTCCTGATCGCACTGTTTTCTCTCCTCGCGGTTCTGGTGCTGGCCGCTTTCCAGTTCGGAGACAACAACGGCTTGAATAACATGCCGTTCGCCCAGGTCCAGCGCCTTGTCTCTGACCTTCCCAAGGCGCAAAAAATGGCCAGCGACGGCAACCTCGAACTTCTGGCCGGTAAGCCTGTGCCTGGAGAATCCCGAACTCTCCGAGGCGAACTCACCGACGCCAATTGCTTTCTCACAACCCACACTCACGCCTACGACCATGCCTTCTGTGCAAAATTCTGCGCAGCCGCCGGCAGCCCCCTGGTCTTTGCCTCCGACCAGGGGGGTCTCGTCTATGTTGTCCTGCCCGCCCGCAACGGCGTCGAGCTTCCAGGAAGGGCTCTTGATCTCATCGGTGTTCCGGGGATCGTGCTGCGAGGCAGAACATTGGGCGCCGACGGCGTACGATCATTCGCTGTTGAAAGCGTGCAGCCGTAGTTCCACCGGCACCTTCATAAGGTATTGCCAATCAGTATGTTGAAGGCAAGCAACCGGATCTGCCTGGCTGGCAACACAAAGATTGCAATCCGAACAGTGAATCAAGGCGCGGTTTCGCCCGCCTGGACCCCCGCCCCGTGGGAACTTTCTGCCTGCTCGTCCGGAATTACTAAAGGTTGAGGCAGACTATGTTCCCCCGCCCCACGCGTTTTCGCTCGCGTTACTTTGGCCGCCGGGCTTGCGTCCTTATTGATGTTCGGTTTCACCGAGGAAACCATAGTCATGAATCGTAATCATCTTTGTCTGTTGAGCGTTCTGTTTTCATCCATCGCAATTTCCACCCCGGCGCAGACTGCCGATCCAGAATCCTCACCCCAGGATCAGGTTCAGGCCCCGCCTTCTGGCGGCGGCCGCGGCCTGGGACGCGGCGGAGCAAGGGACGGTCACGGAACCGTCGGGAAAATCGCCGCCATTCACGGCAACTCGCTCGAGGTCACACGCCCCGACGGCTCAACCGCAACCATCCGCCTCACGGATAAGACCGAGTTCCGCAAAGATCGCCAGCCGGCCCGGATTTCCGATTTCAAGGTCGGCGATTTCGTCATGGCCCGCGGCCAAGAAAATGCCGACCACTCCGTTACCGCCGGATCCCTCAGCGGCCGCTCCGCGAACGGCGGCCCCGGCCGAACCGGTGCGGGCCCTGGCGGCGGCGCGGCATTGGGCGAAATGGGCAAGGACTTCGTCGCCGGCGTCGTGAAGTCCGTTGACGCGCCCAAGCTGACCGTCCTCGGCGCCGACAACGTCACCGAATCGCTCGAACTCAACGAAGACACCTCCCTCCGCAGGGGCCGCGAAAGCATCACCATGGCCGACATCCGACCCGGCGACCACATCCTCGTCCGGGGCGGCTTGGAGAGCAACGTCTTCGTTCCAAAAGTCGTGATCCTTCTTTCTGCCGAACAGTGGGATCGCTTCGAACAGTTTGCTCAAGGCGGCGCGGGCGAACCAGGCCATCGGACCGCTCCCGCCGGCAATCCGCCGCAGCAATAGCTCACGGAGGGAGTGCTCGTTGAAGCCAATGCTTCGCGGCGTCTACAGGTTTCCGCTGCTTGCGCTGCTCTCTGCCGTGCCCGCTCAGGCGCAAGATGCCACGCCCGCCACGACGCAACCGAGCCCCGCGCCCGCCGCCGCACCACGACCCGGCCTAGAAAGCGCTCCCCCAGCGTCCTATGAAATCACCGGCGCGGCCCGCAGCGGAAAGACTCCCCTGCCCGGAGCCACGGTAACCGTTTCGAATACCCTCACCGGGAAAAAATATTTCGCCGTCACTGACGCCGAAGGCAAATTCACGTTCACTGGCATCGTCCGCGGCCGCTACGTCCTGCGAATCGAATTCATGGGCTTCTCCCTCTTCACCCGGGAAGTGGTCCTCAATCCCGCCGTTCCCTCGGGAAAAATCGACGCCGAACTGATTTTGGCTTCCCGCCAGCAGGAACAATCGAATAGATCCGACGACCCCAGCGTCGCCGCAGTCCGTGGTTTCCAAAGCCTGGCCCTCGATGGCGCACTGGCGTCTCCGGCTGGCGGCAGCGCTGGTTCTGGCGGCAACGGCTCGCGAGAAAACTCCCCTGACTTCTCTTCTTTGCCGCTGAACGGCGCTGGCGCCCTGGGCCCAACCGAATCGATCAGCATCAGCGGCGCCGAAGGCCGCACCCAGGATTTCGGCGCCGGCAGCGAACAGGAGCTTCAGGATCGCGTCCAGGAATTTCGCGACCGCATGCAAAGAGAAGGCTTCGGCGGTCTGGGCGGCGGGCCCGGTTCCGGGGGACAGGGTGGAGCGGTCGGCGGGGGCGGGCCCATCGCGATTGGCCGGATGGGCGGCCGCGGCTTCAATATCAATCAACCCCACGGGTTCCTCTACTTCTCCGACGACAACTCCTCCCTCGACGCGACTCCTTTTTCGCTCAGCGGATTTCCCATCGCCAAATCGCAATACAACCAGTCGCATTTCGGCGCAAATTTGGGCGGCCCCTTGAAAATTCCCAAACTCTTCAACGGCGGGAACAAGTGGTTCTTCTTCGCCGGTTGGAATGGCTCGCGCGGCGATTCTCCCTACGACGCTTTCTCCACCGTTCCGACGCTCAACGAGCGTAACGGGAATTTCTCAAACGCCACATACAACAACGGCATGCCCGTCCAGATATTCAATCCGGCCACCGGCCAGCAATACGAGTTCAACGGCGTGCTGAACGCAATCGACCCTCCGGCGTTCAGTTCCGCCGCGAAATCTCTCCTTCAATTTATTCCGTTGCCCAACATCCCCCTGACCTCAACCGGCCAGAATTTCCACTACGTCACCTCCGACGCCAGCAACTCCGACGCCATCATCCTGCGGCTCGTCCACAATTTCGGCTCCAGCACCGGCCCCGTCCTTTCGCCGGCAGGCGGGGGTGGGCGGAACGGCGGCCGCCGCCAAAACAACATCAATTTCGGCTTCAACTGGTCGCGCAACCGGACGAGCATCGTAAATCCGTTCCCATCGCTCGCCGGCGGGACCAGCACGCAGGGTCTGAATTCGAGCGCCGGCTGGGTCTATGGCAAGAATCGTACGACAAACAATCTGCGTGTGAACTACAACCACAATCATGTTTCCACGACCAATTTGTTTTCGCGTGTTACCGACGTTGCCGGCCCCGGCGGCGCGGGAATCAACGGAATCTCCAACAATCCCTTCGACTGGGGTTTGCCGGGAATCAGCTTCACTTCGTTCGGCGGGCTCAGCGACCCCACGCCACGCCGCGAACTCGATCAAACCTACACCATCTCCGACACTCTCAACTGGAATCACGGCAAGCACAACTGGCGCTTCGGCGGAGACTATCGCCGTATTCTCCAGAGCTTCCAGTCCGCCAGAAATGCCGAAGGAAGTTTTGTCTTCACCGGCTTCGCCACCTCGCAATATGCTCCCGGCAGCACGCAGCCGGTCGCGAACACCGGCTACGACTTCGCCGACTTCCTTCTCGGCTTGCCCCAGCAAACTGCTCTGCAGTTCGGCGCCAGTGCTTACAACTTTCGCGCCAACTCTTTCGACTTCTTCGCTCAGGACGATTGGCGCATTCTTCCCAGCCTCTCGCTGAACCTCGGTCTTCGCTACGAATACATCGGCCCCTACACCGAAGCCCAGGATCGCATCGCCAATCTGGAGGTTGGCCCGGGCTTTGCCTCCGCCGAGCCGGTCATCCCCACTGGCGCAGTACTGCCCACAGGCTCCGGCACTTTCCTAACCTCCTCCAATCCCGCTCTCGTCAATCCCGACCGAAACAATTTCGCTCCGCGCATCGGCATCGCTTGGAAGCCCGCTCAGAAAACCGTCGTCCGCGCCGGCTATGGCATCAACTACAATCTTGCCCAATATGGCGCGATGATTCAGAATTTCGCCTTTCAGCCGCCCTTTGCCGAAACGGCCACAAATTCCACAAACGTCACCGGCCTTACCGGTCCCGCGCCGCTCACACTCGTCAACGGTTTTCCGACCGCCTCAGAAACCACCATCAGGAATAATTTCGCCGTCAATCCCGATTATGCTCTGGGCTACGTCCAGATCTGGAATCTCGACATCCAGCACGAATTCCGCGGCAATGTCGTCCTGAACGTCGGCTACAATGGAGCCAAAGGCACACGCCTCGACTCAGAGCGCGCTTTGCTCGTTCCGAACAATCAGCCGTTTATCTACGAATCCTCCGAGGGCGACTCGATTCTCCATGCCGCCTCAGTGCGTGTGCGCAGGCGCATGTCCAAAGGCCTGGGACTCGGCGCGCAGTACGTTTTCTCGAAATCACTCGACGACGCTTCTTCGATCGGTGGCGGCGGAGTCGTCGTGGCGCAGAATCCCTTCGACCTTCCGGCCGACCGCGGATTGTCCAGCTTCAACCAGACGCACAAGTTCACCGGCAATTGGATTTACGACCTTCCGTTCGGCCTGAGCCACCGCCTCGCGCAAAAAGGCGCATGGGCCCGCATTCTCTCCAACTGGCAATGGAGCGGTGATTTCACCGCCGCCTCCGGCCTGTATTTTACTCCCAGCATCCTCGGCGGCGCCGTGGATATCGCTCGCGGCGTCAGCGGTTCACAGCGCGCCAACGTCGTGCCCGGGCAATCGATCTCGCTTCCCCATCCAACCGCGCTCCGATGGTTCAACACCGCTGCGTTTTGCGTCCCCGGAGCGAACTGCGTGAACCCCGCGGCTACGAGCTTTGGCGACGCGGGAAGAAACACCATCCCCGGCCCGGGAAGTATTATTTTCGATATGAGCATCAATCGCTCCATTCCCGTCAAGGAGTCCCGCAATCTCGATTTGCGCTTCACGGCCAACAATGTCTTCAATCACGTGAACTATGCCTCCATCAATACGGCCGTGAACTCGCAGGCTTTTGGCGAAGTCACATCCGTCGGCAACATGCGGCGTATCACCGTACAGGCCCGCTTTCGTTTTTGAGAACCAATGACCATGCCATCAACGCGAAAAATCGCCGCCATTCTGATCGCAGCCGCTCTGCTTTCACCCGCGGCGCTTCCGGCGGCCCAGGAAGCGGACAAGCAGGGTGCCAGCCAAGCCCCGATCCGGGTCTCGACCGAACTCGTCCTCGCGAACGTCGTCGCCCGCGACAGGAAAGGAAACCCCGTCCGCGATCTGAAGCAGGGAGACTTCTCGCTCTATGAAGACGGCAAAAAGCAGCAGATCGCCACCTTCGATTTTGAGGATGTGGGTCAGTTGCCCATGACCGCCGCCGCTACCGTTTCTGGCCCGACGCCTGGCACGCTCCTCTACTCCACCAAAAAAGGGCCTCCGACGCTCGACGCCCGCGACCGCCGGCTGATCGTTCTCTTCTTCGATTTTTCCGCGATGGAACCCGAGCAGATCGACCGCTCGGTGGACGCGGCAAAGAAATTCGTCAGTACCAAGATCGAACCCGCCGACCTGATCGCTCTCGTCTCCCTTGCCACCAACATGCACGTGGATTCTGACTTCACCGACGACAAAGACAAGCTTTTCTCTCTCCTCGCCGGTTACAACTCCGGCCAGGGACAGGGTTTCGACACCGGCACAACCGGCAGCGCGGAAGGCACGGCCGAGACCAGCGGCTCTTTCACCGAAGACGACACCGACCTCAACACATTCAGCGCCGACCGCAAACTTCTTGCGCTCGAATCCCTCATGCAGGCCTTGGCGAAGCTCCCGCAAAAGAAAAGCATCATCTACTTCAGCAACGGCATCAACCAGACCGGTGTGGACAACCAGTCCTCCTTGCGTGCCGCTACCGCGGCCGCGGTCAAAGCCAACGCTTCCATTTATTCTCTTGACGTCCGCGGCCTCCAGGCTTTTCCTCCGGGCGGCGAAGCCCAGAACGCCAGCCTGCATGGCCAATCCGCCTACTCCGGCGCGTCCACGCTCAACGATCTGAACGGCAACGCCTCCTCCCAGGACACTCTGGCCACTCTCTCTGCCGACACAGGCGGAAAAGCCTTCTTTGACTCCAATGATTTCAGCGGCATCTTCTCCCAGGTGCAAAAGGACAGTTCCGTCTATTACGTCCTCGGCTTCACCAGCAGCAATCCCAGAAAAGACGGCCGATTTCGCCATCTGAAAGTCACCGTCAACCGCCCCGACTTGAAGCTCGATTTTCGTTCCGGCTATTATGCGGGCCGCGATTTCGAACATCTGGACCGCGCCGACCGCGAGCAGCAGCTCGAGGACGAACTCGCTGCCCAGTTGCCGCGCGTGGATGTCCCCGTCTACGCGGGCGAATCCTATTTCCGGCGAGACGAATCGCATTATTATCTGGCGGTCTCCCTCATCATCCCCGGCGCCGAAATTCCCTTCGTCAGCGAAAAAGACAAAGACAACGCCACCATCGACATCCTCGGCCAGGCCCTTGAGGGCGGAAAATTCCCCGTCGGCCGTCTTCGCGACACCGTAAAACTCGCCGTCGAGAGTTCGCGCGAAGTCCGCCGCAAAAACGTCCAGTACAACACCGGCTTCGTGCTCGCTCCCGGCAGTTACCATCTGAAGTTTGTGGTTCGGGAAAATCAGACCGGCCGTATGGGTTCGTTTGAAACCGACGTCCACATTCCAGACTTGCGGAAATCGCCGCTCAAAATGAGTTCCGTGGTCCTAAGTAGCCTGCGTGTACCCTCAACCGGCAAGAAAGCCGCAAGCAATCCGCTGGTCCGCGACCAGATGGAACTCGTCCCCAACATCACCCACGTCTTCACGCCGGATCAGCATCTCTATCTGCAATACGAGGTGTACGATGCCGCAAAAGGGCGGAACCCCGTCGAAGTCACCCCGCCCCCTCGCGCTGGCGAGCCAGAATCCGGGAAATCTCCCGAGGCAGTCAAGCCTTCCGGCGATTCCGTACGCGTCCTCACCAGCATCGAATTTCTCCAGGGTCGAACGAAGGTCTACGAATCCAGACCCGTCGTCGCCAGCGAAGTCACCGCGCCCGATCGCAAAGCCGTCATCTTCCAGATTGATGTTCCCCTCGAATCCCTGAAGCCCGGCCTGTATCTCTGTCAGGTAAACGTGATTGACGACGTCGCCGGCAGTTTCGCTTTCCCGCGCTTTCCCCTTCTCGTCCGCGAGCCCTCGAGGACAACTCCGCCCCAAGCCGTTCGATCAACCTCAAGATGATCTGGGCGTAGCGGTCACGTTCAGGTGGCCAACTCTATATCGAGACGCCCTTCCGGAGACGCTCCATCAGGACTCTTCGCCGATATCCTCGTTCCAGACGGCGGGATTGGCGCGGATATACTCGCCCAGCAGCGAAACGCACACCGGTGAATCCAGATCAATCACCTTCACTCCGAGCGAGCGCAACCACTCGATCCCTCCCTGAAAATTCCGGCTCTCCCCGACAATCACGGTGCCAAATCCGAACTGCCGCACCAGCCCGCTGCAATACCAGCACGGCGCCAGTGTCGTCACCATGATCAATTTCCGGTAGCTCTTCTGCCGGCCCGCTTTTCTGAATGCATCGGTCTCTCCGTGCAGCGATGGATCGCCCTGTTGTACGCGGCGGTTGTGTCCCGCGCCAATCAACTGCCCGGTGCCATCAAAAATCGCGGCGCCGATCGGAATCCCGCCTTCTTTCATCCCCAGCCGTGCCTCTGCCAGCGCAACCGCGAGCATCGAGTGGTAGTCGAGTTCAGAGGTCATCGTTTCCCCTCGTTTCTGACTTCAGCGCAATCGCCGAACGAATCGCCTGGTTCCCGGGTTTCCGTTTCTCCGAAATCGGTATTTTAACGCCCGGGAATATTCCTTCGGAGACGGAAAAGTCCCTTGTGTCCCTTCCCCTGAGCCTATATCGTAACCGCACCAATTCTCAAATTAAGCGAGCCCCGCGAAGAACGGAGCCTCACCCAGCTTATGGAACACCCGCAACCGGAAACAGTGAGCTATGGATTGCGGCGCGAAGTCCTCTCTCCGATGGAAACGCTCGCCCAGTCGGTCTCCACAATCGCGCCGACCACGACCCCAGCCGCCACCATCCCTCTCGTCTGCGCCCTCGCCGGCAACGGCACCTGGCTCGCCTACGTTTTGGCCACCATCGCCATTCTGCTCGTCGCCCTCTGCGTCGGGAAATTTGCGCGTTACTCCGCCTCTCCCGGCTCCCTCTATACCTACGCCGCCATGATCCTTCCCCCATCGCTCGGCGCCATCGCGGCCTGGAGCCTGCTTTTGGCCTACATCGCCACCGGCGCCAGCGTAATCGGCGGCTTCTATCACTATGCAAACCTTTTATTGCGCGACGCCACCGGCCACGCCCCGCCGACCGCCTCTCTCGCCCTCCTTGTAACCGCCATCTCCATCTGGATCGCTTCGCGCGACGTCAAGATTTCCGCCCGCCTCATGCTGTGGATCGAAGCCGTTTCCGTCTCCTCCATCCTCGTCGTAATCGTGCTCGTCCTCGCCAGAAACGGCTGGCGCCTCGACTGGCCGCAACTCCACCTCCGCGGCATGACCGGCAGCGGCCTGCGCCTCGGTCTCGTCCTTGCGCTGTTCAGCTTCGTCGGATTTGAAAGTGCCACCACTCTGGGCTCGGAAGCCCGCGATCCTCTAAAGACAATTCCCCGTGCCGTCATCGAAAGCGCCCTGCTCGCAGGCGCGATCTTCACCTTGTGCGCCTATGCGGAAGTTCTTGGGCTCCGCACTGTTGGGCAGGACCTGGGCGCCAGCCAGGCCCCGATGCGCGTACTCGCCCAGTTGGGCGGCCTCCCCGTCTTCGGCCTGCTCATCGACATCGGCGTACTGGTAAGCATGTTCGCCGGCACGCTTGCCTGCATCACCGCCGCCGCCCGCGTGCTCCTGCTCATGTCCCGCAACGGCCTCACGCACGGCTCGCTCCAGAAAACCCACCTGCGAAACGAAACGCCCGGCCTCGCCATCCTGGTCACCGGAGCCGCCGCAGTCCTCCCCGTGGCCGTCCTCGCCGCGCGCGGTGCCAGCGGCCTCGACGTTTACGGCTGGATGGGCTCCCTCGCCACCTATGGTTTCATCGTAGCCTATGCTCTCGTCAGCGTCGCCCTGCCGCGCTATCTCCGCCAACACAACGCTTACCGCCCGGGCGCGCAGATTATTCCCTGGCTTGCTTCTGCCGCCATGCTGCTCGCCCTCGCCGGAAATCTGTATCCGGTCCCTGAAGGCCCCTACGGCAAGCTCCCCTATATCTATCTCGCTTATCTCGCAGCGGGCATGCTCTGGTTTTTCTTCCGCGCAGGCAACCGCAACCCTTCCCTACGAGCAGGCTGAAACGCTTTTCGGGCGGCCGGCTGTAGAAAGTTTTCAACAGATAGAAAAATCGGATTGTGGAAAACGAAATATTGCGTTGCGATTCACCCACGAACTGGAATAGCTTTCTTCCAACCATTCGTCGAACATCCGGGGTCATCGGGGGGGCAAATTTATTTTTCAAACGGTGCTTGTTCACCTCGGGACGGCGCTCGGGCGGCGTTCGACTTCGGAATGGGTGGAGGCATCGCGTAATGCGTACGACTTCGCCGAGAATTGTCATCCCATTTATTTCTGGCCTGGTTTGCGGTCTTTTGCTGCTGCTGGCGCCCGAGGTTCACGCGCAACAAACCCTGGGCGGCATCACCGGCACGGTCACGGACACCTCCGGGGGCGCGCTCATTGACTCCGAGGTCACTCTCGTTGGAGACGCCACCAAATTCACACGCTCCGAGAAAACCAACAACGTGGGACTCTATGAGTTCGTCAATCTTCCCATTGGCTCCTACACGCTCACCTTTTCCCACGGCGGTTTCAATACCCAGCGAATACCCTCCATCACCGTGCAGGCCGATCGCACCGTAACTGTAAACGCTATGCTCAAAGTCGGGCAGATTGGCACCACCGTCACCGTCGAAGCCTCCCCGCTCATGAATTCCGTCGACACCACCAACGGCTATATCCTTGAAAAAGACCAGATCCAGGCTGTGCCCCTGCCCACCGGCAGCTTCACGGGTCTTGCCATTCTTTCGCCCGGCGTCAACTCGGAACTTTCCAGCGGCACTGGCGTCAACAACGGCCTGGGCAACCAGCCCATTTGGACCAACGGTCAGCGCGATACGAGCAACACCTTTCTGTTGAATGGGGTTGATGCCAGCAACCTGTTCAACGGCAAGAGCACGAGTTCCGTCTCTTCCGGGCGAGTGGTCAACGCCACGGGGCTCGGCGGGGCCGCGGGCGTGTCGAGTACCAGCGCGGCGCCGATCCAGAGTTCCTCGGCACCGTATCTGGCCATCGGCCAGGCGTTGCCGACACCCGCCCCGGAAACTCTCGAAGAGTTCCGCGTGAACACCTCGATGTACGACGCCCAGCAGGGTTCGACCAGCGGCGCGCACATTGACATGAGCACCGCCTCCGGCACCAACCTGTTTCACGGCAGCGCCTACATCCACCGCGGCACCGATGCGCTCAATGCCGCCCCTTATTTCTACAAGGCGGACGGCAACATCCCTGCCAGCGACAAAGTGCCCTCGTTGCACCGCTACACGGCCGGTGGCACTTTGGGCGGGCCGATCCTGAAGGACAAGCTCTTCGCCTACATCGCCTATCAACACATCCATAACGCGGACCAGGAAATCGGCAGTTCGCGCGCCGTGGTTCCCCCGGGACTCACCGACACGAACCGCAGCGACTTGAATGCCCTGGCGGCAATTGCCAACAACGGATTTCCCCTGGCCACTCCCACCGAACCCGTGCTAGGCACTGGTCCGGGGGAGATCAATCCTCTCGCGTACGGCCTCGTCAACTACAAGTTGCCCAATGGACAGTTTCTGATTCCCTCGACAGGAAGCTATACGCCGACCATCACTTTTCCCGAAAATACCTATACGCCTGGGACGGCCTATTTCCTCGCTAATCAAGTCGTCGCCAATCTCGACTGGAATGCGAGTCCCAAGGACCTTGTGGCGCTCAAATACTACTACCAGCACGACCCCACGATTGCCCCTTATGCGTATTCCTCGGCTCCCGGCTTCACGCAGCACCTCGATGCTGGCAGCCAGGTCGGGTCCATCACCAACACCCAAACCATAAATCCGAAGCTCAGCGTCGTGGAAGTCTTCGGCTTTATTCGGGAAAAGATTTTTAGTACCATCCGTCAGCCCTTCACGCCCCAGCAGTTCAGCGCCTATGTCGGGAGCCTCCCGGCGGTCCAGGCCGCCGGCCTTACGACTGCTCAGACTTCATTGAACGCCTTTGGCTCCCAATATTTCCCCGGCTTCACGATTCTCGACGACTATGGCAACTTCCCCGCTTCCTACAATACGGGCTGCAACGCAGGCACCGCCACGTGCGACGGCCCGGTTACCAATGGCGCCTTCACGGTTGGCATAGGTTCTTCGCAGAGCCAGGGCGCGTTTACAGGCGTTTTTCAAAACCGCTTCATGCCCTCGGCCAATGCCAGCTGGAATCACGGCAGGCACACCTTCACGTTCGGAGGAAGCTTTAGCTACACGCAACTCCACGCCGCCGACCAGAGAACGAACAAAGGCATTATCGGTTTTGCAGACTACGCCCAGTTTCTGCAAGGGCTGAATACTTCCTACACAACCGACGGTTTCATCACCAGTTCGTTTCTTCAGGGCGACGCCAATCGTTACTACCGCTCCAAGGAAACCGGATTGTATTTGCAGGACAAATTTCAGATGCGGTCGAATCTGAGCATCACGGCCGGACTGCGCTTCGACGATCACGGCGGCCTGACCGAAAAATACGGGCGGCTGTTCAACTTCGATCCCACTCTCTACAGCTACGACGAGAGCTCCGGCAACGTATTGAATAACGGCATTATCATTGCCGGTAACAATAAACTCTTCCCCAGTAAGGGCGTCAGCGATTCCACGTTAACGGGCAGGCAGTGGGGTCTCGGGCCACGTCTGGGCGTCGCCTGGAGCCCGGCGCGGTTCAACAGTAAGGTGGTGGTCCGCGCGGGTTGGGGCATGTATTACGACCGCGGCGAGTTGTTCACTTACCTGTCGCCCGGTTTTGCCTCCGGCGTCATTCCGGGGGGGCCCTTTGGCGTCAACCAGACGCAGCCTTTTGTGGCCAACCAGGTTTGTTCCGCGATTGGGAGTTTTTATCAGGGCTTTATTCCAACGTGTGATCCCGCAAATCCAGCTGGGGGATCCTTCAACAATCCCTGGGGCGCGGCACTGGGACCGGCCCCGAGTGGCAATCCCGCGTTGATCCCCGTCCCCAACCGCAACGAAATCCTTGCCGGTGCTCCGCCTTTCGTTTTTGCCAATTACAACCGCGGGAACAAGCTTCCCTACACACTGAATCAGACCCTGGACATCCAGTGGCAGCCGCGCAGCGACTTGATGATTGAGGTAGGCTACGTCGGCAACCTGGGCCGCCACGAAGTGATCCCGATTCCGTTCAACCAGGCCGGCATCGCCACGCCTACTCATCCCATCCACGGCCAGAACTATACCTACGGCTATACAGTTCAAGCGCCCGTTGGTTGCAACCCCACTTTGAGTCCTGGCCCATGCTCCCAGGCGTGCGTTCCATTTGTTACCTGCGGGTTCCTTGGCCTTCCCGATGGAACCACGCAGATTTCGACCTACGAGAACGGTAACGTGGACCTTCGCGTTCCTTACGTTGGCCTTTCTTCGCAGGCCGAGTCGTACACGGCGGCGGGTATCTCCGCCTACCACGCGCTGCAAACTCACGTGGAAAAGCGCCTGAGCCACGGCTTCGAGGTCGGTTTCTCCTACACCTTCTCGCACGCCACCGACGAACAGAGCGCACTCGGCCTTTTCTACAACGGCAACAATCCATTGAAGCTGCGAAGCGGTTACGGCTTGTCGGACTTTGATCGCAAACACGTAATCAATTTCACCTACCTCTACGAGTTTCCCAAATTCTTCCAGGGTTCCTCATGGCGCGGCAGAATCGCCGACGGCTGGGCCATTCAGGGATTGGCGATTATCCAGAGCGGACAGCCCTACAGCGTCATCGATTTTTCAGGTGCGGTCGGCAGCATCTTCTACGGCACCAGCGACGGCATCACCAATCCGATCGTCCCTCTGACAAGCGACTGCTCGCCATCGAAGGCGCTCACCGGCCATAGCGGGGCGACTCCCGGCTTCGCCGCCCTGAACCCGCTGTGCTTCACTCTACCGCTCCTGAACGCAGGTGATCTCAACGGCGCGATTCCTCCGGGCGACCTGTATGAGACCAACTTCACCACCGGCCAGCGCAATATCTTCCGGCAAACCTGGCAGAAGCGCGCTGACATCTCCCTCGTGAAGTCCACGCAGATTACAGAGCGTGTCATGGCCAAGTTTAGCTTCGAGGTCTTTAATCTCACGAACACTACCAGCTTCGATATTCCCATCAACAATGTCTCGCAAAACCTCTTCTTCAACGACTTCCCGGTCTACGGAACGCCGGCTATGTACAATTGCAAAGACCTCAGCCAGCCCAGTTTCTACTCTTGTCCGACGCTCAGCGGACTGGGCGTCGTTAACAAGACCATTGGCAGCCCGCGGCAGATTCAAATGAGTCTGCACCTGAATTTCTGAGGTTGATTTCTCTACGGGAGGGATATCTCTGACTTCCGGGACTGGTTCATTACTTGCGCGCTACTGCTTCCGCCCCAATCGAGCGAGTGCCAGCATGACCAGTCCGAAGGCCAGCAGCGCGCCGCCCCACCACAAATTCATATTCAGCCCAAGCGAATGTTCCGCGTACATCCGATTCCCTCGCGTGCCCGCTCCATACCCGATCAAGAGAAACCCGAACAAGCTGAACAGCATCCCGATCGGCATCCGGATGTCAAAACCCATCGCTCCTCCTTTGTTGCTCGCTCGTCGCGCGTTTCTACCAGAAAACCAGGTTCAGCCCCAAAAGCAGCACCAGCACAACGAGCGCCAGCGTGGCAGGCTTCTCGTACCACTTCAAACCGCTCTCTTCCGGTTTCGCCGTCAGCGAATACACCAGCCCTTTCAATTCCTCATCCGGGCGCGGCGCACTCAGTAGGGAAATGACGACGGTAAGCGTGAAGCATCCCACCCACGCGAAAATCGCCGTCCAGAAATTTTGCGCCATCTCGCTCGGATAGACATGCAGGATCGGCCCCAGATATCCGCCCTTCACTCCCGCAACCGCTCCGGCCGGCAGCGTCAATCCATAATGCGCCGCCGCGGCAGTCGTTCCTCCAAGCAAACCCCAGAAAGCCCCGTGCCCTGTCGTGCGTTTCCAGAACATCCCCAGCATGAACGTCGCAAACAGTGGCGCATTCACAAACGCAAACACCAGCTGCAGCACGTCCAGGATATTGTTGAACTCCTTCGCCACAAACGCCGCCATAAGCGAAATCGCCAGGCCGAAAACCGTTGACGCGCGCCCCATCCATAAATAGTGCTGGTCGCTCGCCGATTTGTTGATGTAGCTCTGATAGATGTCATACGTCCACACGGTGTTGAACGCCGTCGTGTTCCCCGCCATTCCCGACATGAACGAAGCGATCAGCGCGCAAAGCCCCAGTCCCAGCAACCCGGAAGGAAAATAACGCACCAGCATCATCGGCGTCGCCAGGTCGTAATCCAGCACAACTTTTCCGTCAACCGTAACCGGCTTTCCCGCGGCATCGTATTTCGGCGGAATAATGCCCTTGCCGCCGGTAAAAAACGACGATTGCGTTGTGGCCCCTCTCGCGATGCTCTCCGGTGCCCTCGCGCCATCGATTCGGGAGCTCGCGACCGCTCCCGCGATCATCCCCGGCAGAATCACCAGAAACGGAAAGATCATTTTCGGGAATGCCGCAATCACCGGCGTGCGCCTCGCCGCGGTCATCGAATCGGCCGCCATCGCCCGCTGCACCACCAAAAAATCCGTGCACCAGTATCCGAACGACAGCACAAACGCCAGCCCCATCAGCAACCCAACCCACTCGACACCCATCGGGTTTTCGCTCGACTGTCCCATGTACTTCCAGGAATGCACCATCGCGTCGTTCGCGATCCGCGCCGTTAGTCCGTCCCAGCCCCCGACATCCCTGAGGCCCAGGTACACCAGCGGGATGAATCCCATCACGATCAGGAAAAACTGCAGCACCTCGTTGTAAATTGCCGAGGTCAGCCCGCCCAGAAATGTGTACACGAGCACGATCAGCGCGGAGATCAGAATCGCCGCCGTGAAATTCCATCCGAGCAACAACTCGAGCAGCTTGCCCATCGCATACATCGAAACGCCGGAAGAAAAAACCGTCATCACCGCAAAGGAGATGGCATTGAATCCGCGCGTCTTTTCGTCAAACCGGAGCTTCAGGTATTCCGGCACCGAGCGCGCTCGCGACCCGTAGTAAAACGGCATCATGAAGATCCCCACGAACAGCATCGCCGGAACCGCCCCGATCCAGTAGAAGTGCGAAGTCGAAATACCATATTTCGCGCCGCTTGCCCCCATTCCGATCACTTCCTGCGCGCCCAGGTTGGCCGAAAGAAACGCCAGCCCCGCAATCCACGCGGGGATCGATCTCCCGGACAGGAAAAAATCCGTGCTTGTCTTCATATATTTCTTCAGCACAAACCCGATGCCCAGTACGAAAGCGAAATACAGCAGGATAATCGCGTAGTCGATCAAATGCGGTTCTGGTGGCACCCGAATTCCTTTCCAAGCCTTGGCACGCCGCTTTTCTGGCTCAACCGAAAATCATTCCGCTCGGGCTTCGTCTCTCCGACGCTTCAGTCATCCGCCCGCCGGGCGCGCATAAAATGCCCCGTGCCAGCCGCTTTGGCAAGTCCCAATCCCGGCCACCTGTTTCCCTTTTGCCGCTCCTCATCTCCCCAAAGCACGGCCTCACGAGACATCGCACAGTTCAACCGCTTCCTCTAGCGACCGGAGTGGCTCCCGCGTGGGCATAAACTCGTGCGCCACGTATCCCGTGTATTCAGTCGCCAGAATCGCCCGCATCACGCCGGCCCAATTCACCTCCTGCCGGTCATCCAGCTCATGCCGCCCCGGCACGCCACCCGTGTGAAAGTGCCCCAGCCACCGGATATTGTCGGTGATTGTCCGGATGAGATCCCCTTCCATGATCTGCATGTGATAGATGTCATACAACAACTTTACCCGCGGCGAATTCACCGCTTCCATCACGCGAACTCCCCACGCCGTGTGGTCGCACAGGTAATCCTTGTGATCCACCTTGCTGTTCAGCAGCTCCATGCAGATCGTGACCCCGTGATCCTCCGCGATTTTCTTCACTCGATTGAGTCCCGCAATCGTATTTTTCATCCCCTCTTCGTCGGACATCCTGCCCCGGTTGCCTGAAAACGTGATCACATTCGCGACACCCAGCTTTGCCGCCCGCGGCATGCTCCGCCGGAACGCTTCCTCGATCTTCGCGTGATTTTCTATCCGGTCCATCGCGCTTCCGATTTCTCCCCCGCCGCCGTAACCCATGCTGCACACCAGTCCGTACCGCCGCGGCACCTCCCATTCGTCCTCATTCAGCAGGTCGATGGCCTTCAGACCCATCGCCGCGCCCTTCTCGCACAATTCCCCGAGCGGAATCTTCTGGTAGCACCATCGCGAAACCGATTGCCGGATGCGAGCATTCCCTTCTGTGGTTTTCAGTTCCCGAGCGGAGGAAAGGATTGGGGATGCCGCGAGCGAAGCGGCGGCCACTTCCGAAGCGACCCGCCCAATCATCGAGCGTCTGGAAATACGCGTCATCACGATGTGGAAGTCTAAGCGAAAATCAGATTCCGAGCGAGCAAATGAATTCTGCCCGGCATGAACTCTGGCAGTCCGCCGGCGTTCGGGAGTTCCGAGGTGGCCCTCCGCGTACGCCAGCTAGGGATTTCACTCAATTTCCGGTTAAAATAAAATCTCCTGAGCCCAGAAACACGATCCTGATCCTGGTTGAGGCCATGAATCCCGAAACTCCCCCCAGAGCGAAATCCCCCCTCAAGAATCCTTTTCTCTATTCCTCACTGGTAATCCTTGGCGTACTGCTTTATGTCTCCTATGTCCTCTACGCACGCTACGAGTCCAGCAAACAGTACGAGCGCCAGAGGGAGGAGCGCGAGGCCCGGCAGCGCCGCGAAGCGGATCGCCTTGCCGTCGAGCAGTTGGGCGGCTCCGAACTTGCCATCCGCGGCCTCTATGTCTCGCCCGGCGCCATCCATCCTGGCGAATCCGCGCAACTCTGCTACGACGTTGCCAACGCCAAGACCGTCGCTCTCGATCCGCCTGCGGGCGAAGTCTGGCCCTCCCACTCTCGCTGCTTGAATATCTCTCCTCGAAAAACCACCAGCTATACCCTCACGATTGCCGACGCGGCCGGAAACAAGGTCTCCCAAGAGGTCAGACTTCGCGTCCTCTGATATTTGCTTGCGCTATGTAACTCGCTGAATATGAATATGTTATTTGGATTCCGGGCAGGCCGGCCCCCCTTTCCCTCTTGTCTGGACATTTCCCCACCATCTATACTGTTCCCTGCGGAGTCCGGCACGGCCGGATTCCGCATCATTTTTCTCGGATGTGGAAAATTATGTCTGATCCTCTAGCGAAGATAAAAAAGAAGCTCCAGCAGGAAATAGACTCCCTGGAGCACGAACTGAACGTCGACCTCCCCAAGGAGATCGCCATTGCCCGTGCGCACGGCGACCTCTCTGAAAACGCCGAATACAAGTACGCCAAAGAGCGCCAGGGCTACGTCAACGCCAAAATCGGCCAGCTCAAGAAGCGCATGGGCGATCTCGGCATGTTGAATCTCACCAATATTCCGAAAGACCGTTCCGGCTACGGCTCCCGCATCGTCGTCATTGACGTGCAGAAAAGCCTTGAAATCGAATACAAGCTCGTCAGCAGCGAAGAAGCCGACGTCGAAAAGGGAATGATCTCCACCACCTCCCCCATCGGCCGCGCGCTTCTGAATCGCAAGGTCGGCGACGAGGTGCAGGTCCTCACTCCCGCCGGCAAGAAAGAGTTCGAAATCGTTCGCCTTTTCACCATTCACGAAGAGGCTTAAAATATTCTATTCCGCCCGGCTGGCGGCGAGGTGCCATGCTTTATTGGGGCTCGGGTCCGGCTCTCGGTTTGTTGACTTGCATGGGCTACGGCATTTTTCTTTTGGGCTCCCTTTTTCTGTGGCGCAACCGCGAAGAGCTCTGCCTCTGGATAGAGGACGAGTTCTCCGCCTTCCGCCGCAATCTCTCCCGCTACGAATCGGTTGGCCCCTTCTACCTTCCTCGCACCGAATCGCGTCTCCGCGCAATTCCCGCGGGCTTTCTCGACTCCGTTAGCCGCTTCCCGCATCGCCGCCTTTCCCCGGGCGCCTTCCTCCTCATGCTCGGTCTTCTCCTGTTCACCCTCGACTTCTTCATCTAGCTTCCCCCGCCGCCCCCTCGATGACCGGCACGTCCCCGCCTCCAGTTTCCCCGGTCGATCGCTGTCTATTCGCCGGTCGGCGCTTCCGGTTTTCCCTTTTCAATTTTCCATTTTCCAATTCTGCTATTCTTTCCCCCTATGCAACCCTCCCTCATTATTCACGGCGGTGCCTGGGACATTCCCGATGATGCCGTTGACGCCTGCAAATCCGGCTGCCTCAGCGCTCTTCGAGCCGGCTGGAAGATTCTAAAAAGCGGCGGCCACGCGCTCGACGCCATCGAAGCCGCCATCATCGTGCTGGAAGACGATCCCGTCTTCGACTCTGGTTTTGGCTCCCATCTCACCATGGATGGCCGCGTTGAATGCGACGCCATCGTCATGGACGCCGCCACGCTCCGCGCCGGCGCCGTCGCAGGCCTGCGCCGTGTCAAGAATCCCATCCAGGCCGCCCGCGCGGTCCTCGAGAAATGCCCCCACATGATGCTCATCTCGGAAGGCGCGGAGCATTTCGCCGCCGCCCACGGCGTCCAGCTCTGCGATCCCCGGGACCTCATCTCGCCCGCCGAACGCGAAGCCTGGCTTCGCTGCAGCAAGGATTCCCACGCCGCCCAAAATCATCGCGGCCACGAACAGGGCACCGTCGGCGCCGTCGCGCTCGACGGGCACGGACGCCTTTTCGCTGCCACCTCGACCGGTGGCACCTGTTGCAAGCTCCCGGGCCGGGTCGGCGATTCTCCCCTGATAGGCTGTGGTTGTTACGCGGATCGGGAAACCGGTGGTGTCTCCTCAACCGGCTACGGGGAAGCCATTATGCGCGTGGTCATGGCCAAAACTGCCGCCGATTTTCTCCGGCCCGCTGGCTCAACGCCCGCCCGCGCCGCCCAAGCTGCCGTCGAACTCCTCGCCAACCGTGGCCATGGCACCGGCGGCCTCATCGTTCTCGATAAAAATGGCAAACCAGGTTTCGCCTTCAATACCCCGCGCATGGCCCTGGGCTATGTGAACGAAGAATCGTCATTCTTTGCTTCGGTCTGACTCCGTTCCTCCCGTGCCTGACCCGGCCATTCTTCTTGCCGACTCCGACAGGTAATACGGCGAAGCGATGGTGTAGATCTGCTTGCTTCCCTTCGCCAGCAAAACCCATTCGAGCAGTCTCGCCCTCTGGTTGTGCAGGAAATATTCGTACCAGCGATCCTCCACGAATTCCGGAATCACCACCGCAATTTTCCGGCCCGGAAATTGTTCCGCCAGTTTCAATACATACTCCACAATCGGCACCACAATAAACCGATAAGGAGAAGGCACGATCACCAATTCCGGCGGTTCCGCGCCGGCCTCCCGGTAAGGCTTCCGCACGTAGCGTTCCCAATCCTCCTCTAGCAGCGCCGCATGTTCGCCCGGCTCCACGTGAATCGCCGTCACCATGGGCGACAATCGTGCCGCAAACTCCAGTCCTTGTTTGGTAATCGCACTCCAACGGTCAATCGGGACGACCACCATCGGCGGCAATTCACGCGACGGCGGTTCGACCGGCGCCATCGTTCGCGTGGCCATGGCGATGCCGTGATAATGCATGCGCACTTTGTGGAATGTCACGATCGCGAGCGGAATAAACAGCAGCGTCAGCCACGCTCCATCCACAAACTTCGCCACCAGCACCACCACCACCGTTACGCCGGTCACGAACGCCCCGAATCCATTCACCATCGCGAATTTTATCCAGTGTGGCCCTCCTGACTTCCACCAGTGCCGCACCATCCCGGCCTGGGAAAGTGTGAACGCCAGAAACGCCCCGACCGCGTACAGCGGAATCAACCGGTCGGTCACGCCGCCAAAAAGGAACAGCAGCACTGCCGCAAGAATCGCCAGCACCACGATTCCTTGCGTGTAGACCAGCCTCCGTCCGCGTTGCGCAAATCCGTGCGGCAGGTAATTGTTCTGCGATATCGCCCGGCACAGCCGCGGGAAATCCGCAAACGCGGTGTTCGCCGAAAGCGAAAGCACTAGCAAAATCGATCCGATGGACACGTAATAAAAAACGCCCTTGCCGAACACCGCCGCAATCAGCATCGAAAGAATGCTCTGGTACCCCGGGCGCCCGGGATCGGTGGCCACAATTTGATACACCTTCACCAAATAGGAAATGCCCGCCAGCAACAAGCCCAGAATCCCGATGATGATCGTCAGCGTTCGTTGCGCGTTCTTCACGCGGGGCTCACGGAATGCCCGCACCCCGTTGCTGACCGCTTCGACGCCCGTCAGCGCCGTGCAACCGCTGGCAAAAACGCGCAAGAGCAGCCAGTAGGTAACCGTTTGAATATGCGGCGGTGGCGAGGGCAGCGGAGTCACAGGAATCGGATGCCCGCCGCCGAGCATCGTGCGCACAATACCGCCCGCAATCGTGATCCCCAGGCAGCCGACAAAAAGATAGGTAGGGAAGAGAAACGCGAATCCCGCGTCTTTTACTCCGCGCAGATTCACGATCGTGATCAACAGCAGGATGCCCAGGCACAGCACCATTGTGTGCGGCATCAGCCCGGGCACCGCCGAAATCAGCGCGCCCACGCCCGCCGAAATTCCCACTGCGGCCGTCAAAATATAATCCGCCAACAGCGCCGCCGCTGCCAGCAATCCCCAGAACGCGCCAAGGTTGTAGCGCGCCACCGTATACGACCCGCCGCCCGTCGGGTACGCCTCGATCGTCTGCCGGTAGGAAAAATACACAATCACCAGCAGCGCAATAATCGCCACGCTGATCGGCACGATGTAGCCGACGCCCGCCAGCCCCAGCGGAATCAGCAAGCTCAGCGCCGCTTCCGGCCCGTACGCCGCCGAGCTCAGCGCGTCCAGCCCAAAAATCGGGATCCCCTCCGCCGGCCCGATCTGCTCCGCGCGCTCTTCGGAAGTTTTCAGCGGCTTTCCGAAAATCAGGTTAACAAGGTCCATAAAGGGCTGAGCGAGTCTCCACCGGTCCGAACTAGTCCGGCAAACGCCGAACCTTCATTTGTCCTGAACCGCCATTCATTGTCAATCCGCTTTTCCGGCTGTCCCGTTTCTTGCGGAGAAGCTGACTCCGGCGCTCATTCTGGTCCGGAATGGATTGTCATCCCTATAAACAACAAAACTTCGTCGCGAGCCCAGGAAACACAGTTTGTCACAAGCAACAGAACAAAAAGCTGTCACCCTCGGGGGCCCGCCGCTGGCGTCCCGAAGGACCTCGACCCGCAGTCTCAGCAAGGGCTGGGAATCGACCTGCCTCGCCTCTGCGCCGCGCCTGGATTGAGATTTCCGCCCTGTTGACCCGCAATCCAACTCTCTCTACCATTCTCTTATGTCCGCAAACGCAAATTTCCTGTCGAGGCTTCCACCGCGCCTCACGCTTGCTGTGGTCGCGTTTTTGTTTGCCTTTCCGCTGGTGCTCCCCGCCCAGACCGCCGACGACGTCATCAACGCTTACCTCAAAGCCCGCGGTGGACTCGCAAAAATCAAAGCCGTCCAGACCGAGCGCGTCACCGGCACCATCACTTTCGCTCCCGGTGTTGAAGGCCCATTCCTCGTCGAACGCAAGCGCCCCCTCAAGATGCACATGGAAATCACCGTCAACGGACAGAGCCTGATCCGCGTCTACGACGGCAAATCCTCCGGCTGGATTTACAATCCCTTCGCCCCCAATGCCTCGGTCGCTCCGATGGCAGCTGGCGACCTCGCCGGTATCGCCGACGAAGCCGATTTTGAGGGTCCCTTCGTCGACTACAAATCCAAGGGCAATCAGATCGAATACGCCGGCAAGGAACAGATCGACGGCAAGGTCGTCGACAAGCTCAAACTTACTGACAAGCAGGGCGACGTCAGCTACTTTTCTTTCGACGCGTCCACCGGCCTGATCATGAAATGGCAGGGCACGCGCAAGGTGGGCGACAAGGTTCTCCCCTGGGAAACTTATTTCCGCGATTTTCGTGACATCGACGGCCTGAAATATCCCTTCCTCGTAGAATCCGCGGCCCTCGATTCCGATCAGATCCAGAAAATCGCCGCCACCAAAATCGAAACCAACATTCCCATCAACGAGTCGCAGTTCGCCAAGCCCAAACTGCCCGCGCCTCCGGCCACGCCCTCCGATCCTCCCAAGCCCGATTAAACCTCGAGGTCATCTTTATCCATCATGTCCACACCCCAGCCCCCATCCAATCAAAATCCTCACTTCGGACTCTGTGCCGATTGTCAGCGTGCTCGCACGATCGAGTCCGCCACGGGCTCCCATTTCCTCCTTTGCCAGCTCTCCCGTTCCGACCCGTCCTTCCCAAAATATCCGCGTCTCCCCATCCTCGCCTGCGCCGGCTATTCCCCGAAACCCGCCGCCTGACCCGCCAGTTGTTCCGCGAGTCGTTGTTCCGTATTTACATTCATATCAACTGCGCTCGGCTCGGCTATCCTCAGATGCCGGGGCTCCTCCTTCGCGTTCGGCAATCTTTCGCTCCTTACTTCTTAGCTTCGTTGTGATCCTCCCCTCCTTTCTCTAAGGCTTTTTCCCGTCAAGAGGCTGCTGCCCCTGGTTGCGCCCAACCCTCATTGCCCCCCACTCCTCCCCTGTGCTAGCATCCCCCCGTTAAGAAGAGCGGACCAGGGATTCATTCTTTTCTCCTTCGCCCCGCTTGCGGGACCCAGGTAGGGCCGCGCTCTCCTTCAAACCAAAACTCTCACCAGGCGCCGGCCCGCGCCTGTTTCTTCGCTCGGCGGACCATCGCCCGGTGACCTCGTTTGGTCACACCTACGCGGAGGTTTGTCATGAAAATCTATCAAACCAAGGACATCAGAAACGTCGGCATTGTAGGCCACGGCGGCACCGGAAAAACGCAACTGGTGTCGTCGTTACTGTATTCCTCCGGAGCCACGCCACGCTTCGGCAAAGTTGCGGAAGGCACCACCACCACCGATTGGGACGAAGAAGAGATCGCCCGTAAAATTTCCATCCAGACCGGCATCGCCTGCGCCGAATGGGCCTGCACCCTCTGCGGCGGCAACACCGTGAAAATCAATTTTCTCGATCTCCCTGGCTACTCCACCTTCATCACCGAAACAAAGGCCTCGCTCATCGCCGCCGACGCCGCGCTTATCACCGTTGACGCCCACGTCGGCGCGCAGGTCACCACCGAAAAAGTCTGGGACTATTGCGCCGAGTACGACATCCCCCGCGCCTTCGTTCTCACCTGGATGGATCGCGACCTCTCCAGCTTTGAGCGCTCGCTTGAATCTCTCGTCCAGGTTTTCGGCCGCACCGTTGTCCCCCTCCAGATGCCCATCGGCGCCGAAAAAGGTTTCCGCGGCGTGATCGATCTCGTCTCGATGAAAGCTCACATGTACACGCCCGACGGCGACGGCAAAGCCGCCATCGAAAACATCCCCGATGCGTTGAAGGATGAAGCGGAAGAAGCTCACGAGCGGCTCGTCGAAATGATCGCCGAAGGCGACGACGAAATGATGGAAGAATTTTTCCGCGAAGGCACCATCCCCATCGAGGACCTGATCCCCGCCGTCCGCAAAGCCATCGTTTCTGAAAAGATTGTCCCGGTCCTGATGATTTCTTCCACGCGCAATGTCGGCAGCGCCAGCCTGCTCACTTTTCTCGCCGACGTGTTCCCGCATCCCGACGAGCACTCCCAGTTCGGCTTCAAGGACCCAGGCGGCAAAGGCGACCGCATCGATCGCAAGTACGACGACACCCAGCCGCTCTCCGTCTTCGCCTTCAAAACCCTCGCCGACGCCTTCTCCGGCCGCATCAACTATTTCAAAGTAAAAAGCGGCGTCCTCAAGAATGACGCCACGCTCCACAATTTCAATCGCAGCATTCCCGAGCGCTTCCAGCACACCATGGTCGTCCAGGGGAAACAGCTCACCGAAATTCAGGAACTCCACGCCGGCGACATCGGCGCCATCACCAAACTGAAGGAAACCATAACCGGAGACACCCTCGGCGACAAAGCCGCTCCAATCTATTATGCCCCCGCCAAGCTGCCCGAGCCTTCCATCACCTTCGCTGTCGAGCCAAAAACCCGCGCCGACGAAGACAAAATCGGCGTCGCCATCCACAAAATCATGGAAGAAGATCCCGCTCTCCGTTTTTCACGTGACCCGCAGACCAAGGAATTCCTCTTGGCAGGCAGCGGCCAGCAGCACATCGAAGTCGTTGTCGCCAAAATGCAGAAGCGCTACAACGTCAACCTCACGCTGAAGCCGCCCAAAGTCCCTTACCGCGAAACCATCCGCGGCAAGGCCGACGCCGAAGGCAAGCACAAGAAACAGTCCGGGGGCCACGGCCAGTTCGGAGTCTGCCGCGTAAAATTCGAGCCCCTCGAACGCGGCAAAGGCGTCGAATTCGTCGATGACGTTTTTGGCGGCGCTATTCCGAAGAACTGGATTCCCTCCGTCGAGCGCGGAATCCGCGAAGCCGCCGCCCGCGGTTTTCTAGCCGGCTTCCCTGTAACCGATTTCCGCGCCACCCTCTACGACGGCAAATACCACGACGTCGACTCTTCCGACATGGCCTTCAGGATCGCCGGCTCCCTCGCCTTCAAGGAAGCCATGAAAACCGCACGCCCCTCGCTCCTTGAACCCGTCATGCACGTCGAGGTCTACGCGCCCGACCAATATTCCGGCGACCTGATGGGCGACCTGAGCTCCCGCCGCGGCCGTATCGCTGGCAGCGAATCCCGCGGCCACAACGTAATCGTCCGCGCCCAGGTCCCGTTCTCCGAAATGCTTTCCTACGCCACCGACCTAACCTCGATGACGCAGGGCCGCGCCACCTACTCCATGGAGTTCTCCCACTACGACTACGTACCCGGTGACCAAGCCGACAAGGTAATCGCCGCGCACAAGGCCGTTCACGGGGAAGCCCTCGTCGAGGAAGAAGCCTGATTTTTTTCCGATTCCGTCTTGTAGGGGCCGAGTTCACCCGGCCCTTGTCGATTTCTATGCGGGCAGGACCTTGCCCTTCGTCTCATGCCCAAACGGCAGCAACAACAATCCCACCACAAATGCGATCGCCGTATACGCCACCGGCTTCCCGATGGTGTGATAATGCGCCACGCCCGCGCCCACTAGAAACGTAAATCCGGCCCCCGCAAACCGCCCCACCGAAGTCGCAAACGCAAACGCGCTCCCGCGGCACTCCGTCGGATATTGCTCCGGCAGCCAAAGCGTGTACATCGCAAAATTCGCTCCGCCCAGCCCCAGAAAGAACAGGCACACCACAAACCATTTCAGCGGATCCGTCGGCAGATAGAAAACGTACCCAAACCCAACGGCAATCGACAGCAACATGCACACAAAATAAAGTCCCAGCGTCACGCGCCGCCCGAACCGCTCCGCCAGCGGCGGCAGCACGATGCAACCCATTATCGTCGCCACAGCCAGCAGCATCGTCGAGAGAGAAATCAGATGCGTCACGTTCAATCCGGCAATCTTATTCCGGTTGATAATGTCGGTAAACGCCGCCGGCACGTACACCGACCCCGCCCACAGCCCGATAATCGAAACCAGCACGAGCAGGGAATTCACGATCGTCCGTTTGCGAAACTCCGGAGAGAACAACACCGCCAGCGGACGCATCATCGACCAAGTCCGCACCTGGTCTGCCTTGTTCGCCCAGATCTTCGGTTCCTTCACTCCATACCGGATGAAGCTCACAAGCAGTGCCGGCAGTCCTCCGATCGCAAACATCCACCGCCATCCAAAGCGCGCCCCGATCTGGTAATTCGCCAGCGCCGCCAGAAAGAATCCCACGTAATACCCGGTGTGCATCCAGCCCGCGGCCATCTTGCGACGGTCCTCCGGCCACTCTTCCGCCACAAACGTGCCGCCCATCGCCCACTCGCCGCCAATACCAATTCCCGCCAGGAAGCGGAAGATCGCCAGTTGCCACACCCGCGTGCTGATGCAGCACAAGAAGGTAAACAGCGAATACCACAGGATCGTCAGCATCAGCGTCCGCACGCGCCCGTACTTGTCGGCAATCGGACCCCACAGAAACGCGCAACCCCAGCCGACGAGGAACAGTGCGAAGAGCAAGCCGCCGTAATAACCGACGCCGCCAAGATCGCTGCGCAATCCGGACCGCGGAAGAAGGTCCTTCAGCGCAGGCACCATCACCAGTGCAAAAATGTAGGAATCCATCCCGTCGAGCGCCCATCCGCCCCAGGATGCAAAGAATCCGCGCCATTGATTTTTGGTGAGAGGTGTAGGTGTCTGCTCGGGCATCGGTTAGGCCACCCGCACACTACTCACTTCCGGGCTTTTCGGCAAGCATATTTCTCAGGGGCAGCCAATGTTGGCCTGGTTCAGGCAAGTTGGGGTTGGATCGTTAAGGCAACCACAATCGCCGACGGCGAGAAGTCTTCGTCTTCCGCCCATCGTTCCCATCCCCGCTTTAGGTCCACCTCGGCAAAAACATTCCCGTATTTCTTGTGTGTTCTTCAAATCCCTCGCCGAACTCCTCCCGCAAAAACCTTTCTTCGCGCCTCGCTTTGATGTAAAAGCTGAGCCACACAATCAGAAATCCCAGCCAACCCCGCAGATGCACCCGGATCATGGCCGTGCCGATGAAGCCAACCAGAATGCCCGTATAAATCGGATGCCGGATCCAGCGGTACAATCCCTTGCGGACAAGTTCATGTTCTTTCTTCAATGTCACCACGCCACTCCAGTTCGCTCCCAGGCTGAGTCTCGCCCAGATGCTGGTTCCCACGCCCAGCGCGGTCAAGGTTAACCCGGTCCAAAGCACTTCCGGAGTCTGTGGCGGGAACTTCATGTCCAGCGCCCTCCACCCACTCCCAAACAACAACCAGAAGCCCAAAACAACAGGCAACGCGTGCTGTGCCATCTCCCACGGCGTCTCAAGCTTCTTCGCTCGCTTCATCCCAAACCACAACAGCACCCAAACAGCCATAAGCGTGCTCCATAGCCAACTGGCTAGCTCCAAAGCTCGCTCCGCACCCAGCCATCCCCAGTTCATTGCTGGCTCCTCGATTCGCTTGTCCTTAACAGTCGCGGCGGTGCTATCGCGCGACAGCAATCCTTGGTGGAATTACGCTCCATTATCCCGTTTTGTATCATTCGGAAGCTTGAAAACGAACGAATTTGTTTCTGCTGAGCGCAGGACAACCGGAGGGTCTATTACGGACGGCGGCGAATCGGGGGTCGGTTGGGCTGACGAGCTGCCACGCGCACCGGCGCTGGTGTGGGGAAGAGTTTCGACGTGGCCGCGTCGAGCCAGGCGCGGATCGCGTCCCTGCAGGCTTCGAAGTCGCGGGAAATTTTGTTCTTCTGCTGCGACAAGGTTTTCATCGGTTCACGGTTCATTTTTCCACGGTCATTCGTTCTCGCAAAATCGGCCCGCCTCAGCCTACCGGAATTTCCGCTGAAACCTGCCATTCTTTTTCTTCCGGCAGCAGCGACTTCACGATGTCTTCCAGTTCGTGCGAGCTCTTCACGTTATCCGGATAGTTGTACGCGGACAGGTCAAACGTCAGCCCGTATTTCAGGCGCACGTCCTGCAAGCCTTCCTGCAGCCGCAGCGCGATGCGCTTGGCATTCAGCGTGTCTGTTTCCGGCAGCACGATGCCAAACAGATCGTCGGCCAGGTGATAGATGGAGTCGGTGGGGCGCAGCCGCTTGGCCATGGCCTTGGCGGCGTCGCTGAACGCGCCTTTCTCATCTTTCACCGCGGCCCGGGAAGTCGGATTCGCTTTCGCAAGCACAAGGCTCATGGTTTTCTCCATCGTAAGTGCGCGGCGGAATTCCATGCTCAGGCGGTCCCAGAAATGATTCAGGTCCGGCATGGAATTCAGCAAATCGGCGCTGGCCTGAATCTGCAGCGTCACGTTGCGCTCGAGTTCTGTAAGCAGGTGCTGCTTCAGCTTGGTGAAGGTGCGCTGGCGGTCGAACAGATACCCGACAAAGAGCATCGTCAGTGCGCAGAATCCGAAAAACGCTACGCGCATGGTCCACTTGTTGCCTTCGGGATGGACAAACACCAGCGGATACATGAACATGACCAGCCCGCCGGCAAGGATCAGCACAAAGACGGCGGAAAGAATGGTGAGTTGGAGATTGCGCCGTTCAAGGCGGTCCAGCTCCTGGCGATCAATCGTCGGCATCGGGGCACCTGTATCAGTGCGACAGACCCGCAGGGCGGGCTCCCGGAAATTCCCGGGGTTCTCCTAGGTTCCGTTCTGGGACGGCGATGCGCAATAGGCGCAGAGTACTGTAGTGATGAAAGAGACAGGGGGGCTTGCCGAGCGCCGCCATCTTGGCGGCAAGCCCTCTCCGCATGTACGCAGGTAGGAGCACGATACATCGGAACTCTGACGGGTGTAGAATGCGGGATTGGAATCCTTATTCGATGTCCGCACATCTAAGGATTGTGGGACCTGGAACCGAGGGTAGTGCTATGAAAAAGGGAATTTTGGTTCGAGTTGTTTTGGTTGTCGCGGGGATAGTCGCGCCTGGTTGGCTGCCGCAGATGGCGCTTGCTCAGCATGGAGGAGGGCATGGCGGAGGCGGCGGAGGTTTTCACGGAGGCGGCGGGGGCGGCGGCTTTCACGGCGGCGGAGGATTCTCCGGCGGGGGCCACTCTGGATTTAGCGGCGGGCACTCCTATGGCGGGTATCGTGGCGGTGGCGGCTATGGCGGTCGCGGGTTTTACGGCGGCCGCGGCGGATATGGCTGGGGCGGCCGGGGTTACGGTTGGGGCGGCAGAGGTTGGGGCTATGGCGGCTATGGCTGGCGCGGAAGAGGCTGGGGTTGGGGCTGGGGATTTGGCTTCGGCTGGCCGTATTGGGGTTATGGCTGGGGATATCCGTATGGCTACTACGGTTACAGCCCGTATTACGCGCCCTACTCTTATTCGTATCCGTCAGACGGTTACTCCCAGGACTACATAGGGGACTATCCGCCGGATCCATCGGACTACGACGACGGGCGGAATTACAACAACCGGCCGAACTACAACAACCGGCCGGACTACAACAACGCGCCGAATTCCAACCGGCCGCCGCAGTATAACTATCGGAAAAACGCCGCCCCGCCGGCGAATCCGAACGCGCAGCCAGAACCCAATCCTCCCAATCAAAACGATCCGGCGGGATCCGGGAGGCCATCGGCGCCGACAGGCCCGGTGAACATGAATTACAAGAGCGGAACCGCGGAGAATTTTGCCCCGCGTCCGCGGGTGCTTTCCGTTGACCCGATGATGGCGACGCCGGCCAGTTATCGCGTGGCGCGGCCCAGGGCCGTTCGCGCTGCTGACGGTGGAGGCGCTGCCGCTCAATCGAATGCGCCGCTTGGTCCGGAAATGCGGCGCGCCATCGAGCGGTTGAGCAACATGCCGCCGTTCGCCCGCGAGCGAGAAATCGACACGGGCCGCTATCGCCAGTTTTCTGCCCAAGACAAGCAGATTCTGCGAAACGGCGAGTAAGCGGGAAGGAAGCGAAGAGCGGACCCACCGGATGCGAAAAGGTGCAAAGGGTAGGCCCCCCGCGTGGCGCGATTACTTCTGGCGGGTTTGTTTGCCTTCCATGATGAGGGCCATCGGGTCGGAGCCGCTGGCCATTTCAAATTTGTAGGTGGCCGTGTCGGGCGAAGTTTGCTTCATGGTGAAACGCCCGTGGACGGTTTTGTCGCCCATCGGGGAATCGTTCGTCCACGTCCAGGTGTCGCCCGTGACGGCGCCGCGGGAATAGACGTTTTCGCCCCAGTTGTTGGTTTCAAAATAAATGTAGGACTTCTGATAGTTGTCGTAGCTTAAGACGCTCATGGCTTTCAGTTGGCCGCCCATCATCGTGCCTTCGGTCTTGCAAGCGACGGCGAACTTGCCCGCAAACCACTCGCAAGTTTCGACGCCGGAATATTTTCCGCCGGGGCCAAACGGTGTGGCTTTGGCCTCTCCTTCGGAATTCCATTTCCCCACAAAGTAAGCGAGTTTTTCGTGTTCCGCCCCGGGTTTGGGCGGACCGGCGGGAGCCTGCGCGCGAAGAGCCGCGATCAAGATTGCGGCGGAAAGAACAAGCAATGAGAGACGAATAGGTTTGTTCATGAATTCCTCCATGCGGATTTTCGGCCGAGGAACGGGGCGGGAAACTTTGGGAATGCTAACACAACAATAAGGGCGAAGGTGGGGAGAAAACCTCAGGTGAAGACCCGAGAGAGAACTGTTACGGGGAATTAACAAAAAGAGTACCAGGAATTTACAGAAGAGGAATGAGAGAGAAACGGAGAAGGGCCAGTGTGGACCTCCCAGACCAAAAAATGGGAATGAGGAGGTAGTCCGCATGTCAGTAAAAAGATTTGCGTCCCAAGTGAGGCAAAGCGCTCGAGTGGGCCTTGCGTCGCTGGTGATGTTCGAGATGATCCTGGCGGGTCCGATGGCAGGCAGCGCGCAGGCGAAAGAGCATGACGGCGAGAGCGGGAAGCAGGCGCGCACGCCGATCAAGCACGTGATTGTGATCGTGGGGGAAAACCGCTCGTTTGACCATCTTTTCGCGACATACCAGCCGGCAAAGCGGGGAGAAACCGTCAATAATTTGTTGTCGGAAGGAATCGTCAACGCAGACGGAAAACCGGGCAGCAACTATGCTTCAGCACATCAATTTTCCGCGGTTGACAGTTCGACCTACGAAATCGCGCCCACGGGCAAAACGTTATACTCACCGCTGCCGGCGCCGCTGAACGGCGGACCGACCGACGTTTGCAAGAACAACGGAATCTGCACGCTGGGCGATGCGACGTCTTCAGAACAAGGCCTTGCCGAAGAGTACTACGCGTTTATGCTGACGGGCGGAACGGGATTGTCCGGCAAGGTGCCGGACTCGCGGATTTCCGGAGTGAGCGCAACGGCGCCGTATTCGACGCTGCTTCCGGGACCGTTCCAACTGACCAACGCGAACACAACGGACACCTTTCCGTATGACTCCTACGCGGCGAGCCCGGTTCACCGCTTCTACCAGATGTTCCAGCAGCTCGATTGTGATGCTTCCTACGTCTCCAAGAAGCATCCCGACGGCTGCCTTAAGGACCTCTTCGCGTGGACGGAAGTAACCGAGGGTGCTGGACAAAACGGCCAGCCACAACCGTCCAACTTCAGCACGGACTATTCGCCGACCGCTAAGACGACGGGCGAAGGTGCGACTTCGATGGGCTTCTACAACATGGCGCAGGGAGACGCGCCGTACACGAAGTATCTCGCAGACAACTATGCGTTGAGCGACAACTACCACCAGCCAGCCAAGGGCGGCACCGGATTGGACAGCATCATGCTGTTCTTCGGCGATGCGATCTGGTTCTACGATCCCAACAGCACCACGCCCTTCCTCCCGCCGCACAATGAACTGATCTGGACGGACAATCCGGCACTGGCGGGTACCGTGGATGAAGTCGAAAATCCCAATCCGCAGCCCGGAACCAACAACTACTGGATCGAGGACGGTTACGGCGGTGGCGGCGGCTTTGGCTTTCCCGGTGCTGTGTTTGGCGGCGGCAGCTATACGAACTGCTCGGACCCGGCTCAACCCGGCGTCCGGCCGATTCTGAACTATCTCGCCTCTCTGCCCCGGCCGATTAAGCCGAATTGCGATCCGGGCCACTACTACCTGCTGAACAACTATGCTCCCGGATACTTCAGCGATGGAACCGACGCCTACACCGACCACAGCACGAACAACACTCCCTTTACGATTCCGCCGACAACCCAGCGCAGCATCGGCGACGTGTTGATCGAGAATCACGTTTCCTGGAAGGGTTACAACGATCAGTGGGACGCCTATCTGAACGACAAGTATCAGTTGAACTACGGAGTCGTTGGCCCCAACAGCGATCAATACTGCAACATCTGCAACGGGTTCAACTACCAGACGCAAATCATGACCAACGCGCAAATCCTTAACAACAACCTGAAAGACGTGACGGACCTTTACGCCGATATCGCCAGCGGAAACCTGCCGGCCGTTTCGTTCGTGAAGCCCAGCGGCTGGGTGGACGGTCACCCGGCTTCTTCCAAGTGGGACCTGTTTGAAGGGTTCGCGAAAAAGGTCGTGGATGCGGTGCACTCCAATCCGGAACTGTGGGATACGACGGCCATCTTCATCACCGTGGATGAAGGCGGCGGCTACTTCGATTCCGGTTATGTGCAATCGTTGGATTACTTTGGCGACGGGACGCGCATCCCGCTGCTGGCGGTGTCCAAGTGGGCCAAGCCGGGCCACATCTCGCACTCCTACACGGACCACGTTTCGGTCCTGAAGTTCATCGAGCGGAACTGGAACCTGCCGGCCATCAGCGGACGCAGCCGCGACAACCTGCCCAATCCGAAGGCCGATGGTGACAACCCATACGTGCCGACAAATACGCCGGCAATCGGCGACTTGTTCGACCTGTTCGATTTCGGTGGGGGTCACGACCGGCAATAAGCGAAGCAACGAGGTAGTGAAGTAAGGAAGTAAAGATGTAAAGAAGCAATGAAACAAAAACCTCCGGCGTTGAGTAATCACGCCGGAGGTTTTTTGATTGATGGTTGCGAATAGTTGCGTGGCTAGAAGGGAACGGACGCGTCGCGGATCGAGAACAGGATCAGGGAACATTCCTTGGTGTAGATGGAGCAACTGAGAGTTCCCTTACGCAGCACGCGGACGGCCGTCTCGTCGGGAAAGGACTGCGAGTATTTTGCGGCTGCGATATCGGCGACAGCATTGTGAAGTTCTTCGGCGCCAGAGGAGAAGATGACGTTGTCCACCTTCGGACCGTTCACTAAGGAGAGGACAATCTGGGCGGAGCGGGAATTCCCCTTGAGTTTGGTGTGAAACGGAATCTTGAAAAGGCGAATGTCGGAAAGAAGCAAGGAGCCTTCCGACGATGCCGCTTGGAGGGAGTTCTGCCCTGTACGCAGTTTTATGGAGGCTTTCAGACGACCCCATTGGGAGGTCAGCTTCTCGTAGGTTTCGCCCTGAGCGCCGCCGGCTAGCGCCATGATGCAGACAGGAGCGGCTTTCCGGGATTCGCCGAGCTTCTCATAGACCTCCACCAGGTGCTCGCCGATCACCGGATTCTGGGAAAGTTGCCATGCGGCCTCCATATATTTTTGGGCTTC
The DNA here is from genome assembly GCA_013289665.1 of Acidobacteriota bacterium. GTDB lineage: Bacteria > Acidobacteriota > Terriglobia > Acidiferrales > UBA7541 > Acidiferrum. Next base: position 70,525 of record JABCZN010000003.1, read on the forward strand.
GGAGAGTTGATTCCGGCGGAAGTAGATCCAGCCGAGGGTATCCCATGCCGCCGAAAGCTGGGGCATGAGCTGAAAATCGGCGGGCTCGGCCTCGTCGGCTGAAATGGCCATAGTTTTCCGAGCAAGGCCGTTGACCGCTTGCCTGGAATAATCCAGCGCTTCGCTGGGATGAATACCGGCTTCGTCCAGATCCCAGGCGATATCGTTCAAGATGCTGGGCTCCGGATTTTGTTCGACAGCCTTTTGAAAACGAGCGAAGGCTTTCTCCTTGTCCTTCAGGGCCAGATACATCTTTCCGTACAAATAATTCACGGAAGATGGGCTGTCAGGATTGGCCGCTTCTGCCTTGTCGAGAATCGCCCGCGCTTTTTCGGGTTGCTTGTTGTTGAGATAGGCCAGCACAAGACGACTGCGGGCCTGTTCATTGTCAGGATTGGATGCGACGAATTGCTCCATTCGGGAGATCAGATAATCGGCGCTGCTGGGCTCGCCAAGGGATGCCGGCGGCGCCCCGGGCGGTTGTGAGGCCTCGGCAGGGAAATCTCCCTTCACGAAGATATAGCGGTTGGGAGTTTCCCGAACGGTTTTGGAGAATTCATCAAAGGAGGCGCGCTCTGCACCGGGAATCTCCCGGCTGGTCAGGCGAAGGTGAAGAGTTCCGTGAACGATGTTCGAATGCTCCGTCGAATAGGTGGCCGTGAATGTTCCGAAACTTGGCCTGCGATTCACGGAGTCGGGAAGGACAGCCGTGAAGCCCTTGGGCAAAGCGATGGTTGCTTCGAAAGTGATGTCCTGTTGAGTCCCGACCGGCAGAGGATCTTTGGAAGCCTTTTGTTCTTCGGTCAACTCGTTCAGGTAGAAGTAGGGAGCGGGAAGCGTAATGCGGCGGTTCTTCCATTCGGGGTAATCAGTGCGGTGATAGGTGAAAGTCAGGAGAAACGTTTTGGAAGTGTCCCCGGGTTCGGTGACGTAGATGTCGCTGACCGTTCCCCCAAATCCCATGCCCCGGACGAGATTTTGTGTAAGTTCCTGCCAGTTGTTCTGCGGCGTCGCGCGGAACGTACTGCGAAGAAGGACTTCGGCGTCGCCGTGCTCTTCGATGGAGAATTTTGCGTCCAGGGTGCCCTTGCTATCGATCGATCCGTTGATGTGCACAACCTCGGCGTCGGAAACAAGCGGGTCGGCCGGGGTAGCGACAAGGCGAGCCGGAGCGTTCGCTGGAATCACCAGCGCCTGACGGTCGCGGAGATTGGACAAGAGCAGGCCGTAGGGCGCCACCTCCGGAGTGGTGTCCAAAAAGAGAAAAGTCTCACCGCGGGGAATCGCGGTGATCACGTGATCAAAAAGTTCGGGCGACGAAAACGTTGGGTCGAGGCGATATTTCGAGCTGATTAACGCCGGATACGCGGGAATACCGACGGCCTGAAGCAGGGCGGCGAAAAGAGTGTGTTTGTCCTTGCAGTCTCCGTAGCGGTTCGCCAGGACATCGGACGCCCGGTGGGGAGAATAGCGGCCCAAGCCAAGATCCACGCCGATATAGCGAAACCGCGTGGAAACAAACTCATAGATGGCTTGAATTTTTTCATCTTCCGTCGATTTGCCTTTGGTGAGATCTTCGGCACGCGACCGAATTTCCGGCGTGACCACCAGCTTCGGTTGCTGGAGGGAGTTGTACCAGGCACCGACGCTTTCCCAGGAAGGAAACGAGGAGATCTGGATTTCAGGCGGTTCTGCACCATGAAAATCCTTTTCCCACGCGGGAATTTTCGAGGTCTCAGGCTTTTGCAAGGTGGACTTTTGGAACGAATAGAAAGTGCGCCCTCCGTCGTCCCAGGTCGCGGGGTCCAGGTGAGCCGATCGGATTTTCACGGGGACGCCCGCGGGCACGGAAACCTCAAGTATCTGCTTGAGACAAATGCCTTCACTAAAAAAGGAACTATCAAACCAGAAATACCCCGGAGCGATGGGGTCGTGAATCGTCCAGCGCAGCTTGACTTCGAGAACGTCGCCAACGGAAAGGGATTTGATGGCGACGTGCTTTTCACGCTGGTCGGTGTACATCGGGGCCTGGCGGCTGACGGCGGAGTCGAGTTCCTGCACGTCAGAGGGCGGCGTATTCACAATCGTGCCATCCGATTTCAAAACTCTGGCGTAGACCACATCGAGAGACTCAAAAGCCGATTGGTAGGGGTAGGCGAGCAGGCCGAGCTCCCGCACCGCGGATTCCGACTGGACCCTGACGCGCACGGACAGTTCGCGCTGCCCTTTTCCATCCGCCTCATAACGCATTTTGTTCTCAATCAACTCAAACACATAGGGTTCTTTGTCGAAGGAGTGTGCCTCTGAGGGGGCGACCGCCTGCGGCGGCGAGGTTGCCGGAGGTGTCCGAGCCAGGAGTTGAAAAGAGGCACAGTATAAGAGCAGAAGAAAACCAAACGACCAACGATTAGGCATGCGGAGATGACCCCGGAAATACGACCCGATAGTAACGCAGATTCCAACTACTTGGGAGTCAGGAGTTTGGCGGCGTTTCGCGGGCGCAGATGCGGGCCCGATATAAATTAGATACTTAACAAGACGGTTAGTATGCCCGTAGGCTCGGAGTGTGATGGAGCTCTAGAAGCTTCCCTCTCTTGGCTGGCGATGAGGATGACGCCGGGCATAGCGGCCCGGGCTGTCTGCGCGATTGCTGCGCGAGTTCGGGTCGCTGGCGGTTGGGAATCCGAGCAGCGGAACCTGCTGGCGGAAGGCGGGCTAAGCAGTTCACAGAAAACGAGTTACGAGTTTTTAAACATGGCTGAACCAAGGCCGATTGACGACATCGTGAAACGCAGCGGGTTGAATTCGAGCGTAGTTCTGGCTACGCTGGTTCTCTTCTGAGAGGAAAGGGATGGTGCGGCAGATCCCCGGCAGGCAGTTCCGCAAGGTGTTGTTGTAAATAGAGGAGTTAAACCGTTGTAGCCGGAAGAATGCACCCAAAGGGCGTTTGGGAGCATCATTTCGAAGCGTAAGAAACCGCCGAGCAGGGTATATATTAAGGTAGCGAGAAGGACACAGACCGCCCCGGTAGGCCTTCCAAACGCATCATCACAGGTTACAAAGGAACTCATGGCACGTTCATTGGTCATCGTCGAGTCGCCGGCAAAGGCGAAGACGATCAATAAGTATCTCGGGAAGAATTACACAGTGAAGGCTTCGATCGGCCACGTGATGGATTTGCCGACGAAGACGATAGGGATTCGTCTGCCCATCAGCGAAAAGGAAATCAACGCCCAGAAGAAAAAGAAGAAACGCAAGCGCGGGGGGAAGTCCGCGGCGCCCAAACCGCCGCTGAAACCCATCTATCTGGACGACGCCAAGATTTTCGAGCCCACGTTGCAGGTAATCCCCGGGAAGGGGAAGGTGATTAACGACTTGCGGAAGAGCGCGGCTACGGCGGACGCCGTATACCTCGCAGGCGACCCGGACCGCGAAGGCGAGGCGATTTCCGCCCACCTGGCGATGGTGCTTTCAAAGCCGGCAAAGTTTCTGATCCCCGAGGACGAGGACGACACAAAGAACGGTAAGAAAGACGGGGAGAAGGACGCGAAGGAAGCAGAAGCTGCGGCGGTAGCCTTGAAGAAGGGCGGCAAAGGGAGATTTGCGAAGAAGGCTGTCGAGAAGGACAAGATTGAGATCGAGCCGATCGATCCAAAAAAGATTTTCCGGGTAACGTTCAACGAGATTACTCCCAAGGCGATACGCGCGGCGTTTGAGAAGCCGAGGCAGGTGGACTCGCAACTGGTGGACGCGCAGCAGGCGCGGCGCGTGCTGGACCGCATCGTCGGCTACAAGATTTCGCCGCTTCTCTGGGACAAGGTGCGGCGGGGGTTGAGCGCGGGGCGCGTGCAGACCGTGGCGTTGCGGCTGATTGTGGAGCGCGAGCAGGCGATTCGCGCGTTCGTGCCCGAGGAGTACTGGACCATCCACGCGATGCTGGACGCGGGCGAGCCGCCGATTTTCGAGGCGCGGCTGACCAAGCATAAGGGCGAGGACATTGAGGTAGGGAATCAGGAAAGAGCGGACGCGATCGTCCGGGCGGTGAGCAACGCCAGGTGGGAAGTGGCCAGTGTCACGCTGAAGGAAAAGCGGAGGAACGCGCCGCCGCCGTTCACGACCTCCAAGCTGCAGCAGGCCGCCTACAACCGGTTGCGATATACGGCGAAGCGCACGATGGCGCTGGCGCAACGGCTGTATGAGGGCGTGGAATTGGGGGCAGAAGGCTCGGTCGCGCTGATTACCTACATGCGCACGGATTCGGTGCAGGTATCAAACGATGCGCTCGATCAGGTGCGGGAACTGATCCCCGAGCGGTTCGGAAGCGCTTACCTGCCGGAAAAGCCGAATTTCTACAAGTCGAAGAAGGATGCGCAAGGAGCGCACGAAGCGATTCGTCCGACCGAGGTTTCGCGGACGCCGGAGGACGTGCGGAAATATCTGGAGGACGACGTCTTCAAGCTGTACCAGTTGATCTGGCAGAGGTTCGTGGCTTCGCAGATGCTGCCCGCGGTTTCCGATCAGACGACGATCGATATCAACGCGGGCGAGTACACGTTCCGGACCACTGGCTCGATTATGAAGTTCGACGGATTCCTGAAGGTGTACCAGATTCCGGTGGCCGGCGCGGATCGCGAGGACGACGAGAAGGACGACGAGGGAGAAGGCAAGGCGCTGCCTCGGGTGACCGAGGGGCAGATTTTGAAGCTCGAATCCATCAAGCCGGAGCAGCATTTTACCGAGCCGCCGCCGCGGTATACGGAAGCGACGCTCGTCAAGGAGCTCGAAGAGGACGGAATCGGGCGGCCGTCCACGTATGCTTCGATCATTTCGACGATTGTCGAGCGCGAGTATGTGAAGAAGGATCAGGGGCGGTTCACGCCGACGATGCTGGGCGAGCGTGTGTGCGTGCTTCTGATCAAGAGCTTTGAAGACGTATTCGATGTGAAGTTCACGGCGCGGCTGGAAGAAGAGCTGGACGAAATTGAAGAAGGCAAGCTGCCGTGGCGGGAATCGGTGAAGGAGTTCTGGGAGAAATTCGTCGTGGACCTCGATAAGGCCGGCGATGAAATGGTTTCCTACAAGGCGGGCATCCCGACGGGGAAGAAGTGCGAGAAGTGCGGGCAGGGTGAATTGCTGGAGCGCATCAGCCGGCACGGATTTTTCCTCGGATGTTCGCGGTATCCGGAATGCGATTTCATTCAGGACATGTCCGAAGAGATTCCAGAAGACGCCGAGAACAAGGTTGAATACTGCGAAAACTGCGGCAAGGAAATGGCCCTGAAACGCGGGCGATTCGGCGCATTTCTGGCTTGCACCGGGTATCCGGATTGCAAGACGACCCGGCGCCTGGTGGCCGGGACGCGGATCGCGCACCAGCCGGACGAGCCGCTGGACGAAAAGTGCCCGCTGGACGGAAACGGGCTGGTGAAGAAGCACGGGCGCTTCGGGGAATTCATCGGCTGCTCGGGATATCCGAAGTGCAAGTACACGCGGCCGATCACCATGGGCATCAAGTGCCCGAAGTGCAATGAAGGCGAATTTGTGAAGCGCGGGAGCATGGGGAAGGGCGGGCGCGGACGATTCCGCGTGTTCTATGGCTGCTCGCGTTACCCGGATTGCGATTTCACGACGCCGTTCATGCCGATGGCGGAGCCGTGCCCGAAGTGCGGTGCGCCGTTCATCGTGGAAAAGAAAACCAAGATCGGCACGGTGCGCGCGTGCCTTAAAGAAGGATGCGACTGGGAAAAGCTGGCGCCGGAAGAAAAGCCGGTGGAAAAATCCGTGGCGACGCCCGCCGAAGAGCCGGCGCCGGTCGGCGTGAAGGGCTGAGGCCCCTGGCCGGCAGTTGAAGAGAGAGCCTGAGCTATTTAGAAACATCCCCGGCAGGAAAACCAACCGCGCGCGGAAGTGTATCTATACTTTAGTGAGTAAACGCGGGGCGGAATGAAACCGACGATTCAGAAATATATGCAATACATGCGTTCGGTGCGGAATTCTTCGCCGCACACGCTGGTGAATTACAGCAGTGACCTGGACCAGTTCGTGGCGTTCCTGACCCCGCCGGGAACGGAAACGCCGAAGCTCGGACAGGTGGACCATCACATGATTCGGGAATATGTGGCCCACCTGCATGATACCGGGCTGGAGAAGAGTTCGATTGCGCGGAAGCTGGCGGCTCTGCGATCGTTCTTCAAATATTGCGTGCGCGAGGGCCGGCTCGCTGAAAATCCGGCGCGGCTGGTGGCTACGCCGAAACTGCCGAAACGCGTGCCGGCAGTGCTCTCCGCGGAAGAGATGAACGGATTTCTGGACCAGCTTGCGGGGACCGGGAAAACTGCTGAAAGAAGCCGGATACGGACGAGCGAGCGGAATCCGAGCGGGCTTCGGGCGGCAAAGCCTCCGGTGGTTCCGCGCGGGATGCCCCCTGGAATTCAGGAAGATGGCCTGCTGCTGCTGAGGGATCGCGCGATTCTGGAATTGCTGTATGCGGCGGGGTTGCGAGTGAGTGAACTGACCGGGCTGAAGCTGGCGGATATGGACCAGAAGGATCAAATGCTGCGGGTGCGCGGGAAGGGCAACAAGGAGCGCATCGTGCCGTACGGGGAAAAGGCGGCGCAGGCGCTCAGAGCGTATTGGCCGGTGCGAGATTCGCTGCTTGGGGAAATCAGGGGGGCGGGGCGCGGGGCCTACACGGATGCTGTATTCCTGAATTATCGGGGCGACCGGCTGACGGGGCGGAGCATCGGAAGGATTGTGAAGAAATATGTAAAGCTGGTGAACGTGAACTGGGATTTGCACCCGCACTCGTTGCGGCATGCGTTTGCGACCCACCTCTTGGCTGACGGAGCGGATTTGCGGGCGATTCAGGAGTTGCTGGGGCACCAATCGCTTTCGACGACGCAAAAATATACCCATGCCTCGATACGGCAACTGATGGATATTTACGATAAGGCGCATCCGCACGCTTGAGGCCGGTCCTAGAAAACACGTGGGCCGGGCTGAAGCCCGGCTCCCCCGGGGAAACGCCGGATTCTGGTGTACCCTTCGAGTTTCGTTGTCACATCCTACTGGAATCATAGGAAACTGGTGGATGGGTGTCTCTGGGAGAGCCGAATGAAATGGAGTTGGGGATGCGTACTGGCGGGTTTGATTGTCTTCGGACTTGGCGCAGCGAAAACCGCGAAAGCGCAGGACAACTACGAGATTCAGGTGTACGGGGCGGATACGGTCGATCCCGGGCACACGATGGTGGAGTTGCATAACAACTTCACATTTGAGGGATCGAAAACCGCGCGGGACGGGATGTACCCCACCAATCACCAGTGGCATGAAACCATCGAAATCACTCATGGATTCAACGACTGGTTCGAAGTCGGGTTTTATATTTTTACCGCCGCGCAAAACGGGCACGGGTGGGACTGGGTGGGCGACCACATTCGGCCGCGCGTGCGGGTACCAAAGAAATGGAACTGGCCGGTGGGGGTAAGTATTTCGCAGGAGTTTGGCTACCAGCGCGCGCAGTTTTCGCCGGACACCTGGACGTACGAACTGCGGCCGATTGTGGATAAGCAGTTGGGGCGGTGGTACCTGTCGTTCAACCCAACGTTCGACAAGTCGTTCCACGGCCCGAGCCAGAACCAGGATTTCGTATTCTCGCCCAATTTCAAGGTGAGCTACGACATTACCAAGAAAATCGCCGGCGGCGTGGAGTATTACGGCTCGCTGGGACCGGTAACGGGATTCGATCCAGTGGCGCAGCAGCAACAGCAGATTATTCCCTCGATCGACCTGAACTTGTCCGAGAAGTGGGAGTTCAATTTTGGTGTGGGCGTGGGTGTGACCAAGGCCACGGACCATTTGCTGGCGAAGATGATCCTGGGCTATCGCTTTGATTTTTAGCTGAGGTTGAAGAACGAAAGTGGTTGAGAAAGACACGTTGGACGGGATTGCCGCGCCAAAAGTGATTACGTCGGATGCTCAAAACGAGCGGTGTCTTGCGGTATTACTGGAGCTTGAGAAGAGAGAGCGCCACACAGAGTGCGAAAGAAAAAGAATTTGCGGAGCTTCTCGCCGAGCTAATCGAAGCGTACCTAGACGAGCACTACCTGACTCGCGCCGCCAGCTAGGTGGAAGTGCTTGTACACTTGATGGAGGCGAACTGCCTTAAACAAAAGGACTTAGCTCCATTTTTTGGCTCGGCAAGTGCGGTTTCCGGAGTGCTTCTGGGCAAGCGGGAGTTTGAATAACGACGAGATAGAGCGATTGGGCAAGCGGTTTGGCGTTTCCCCTGCGGCTTTCTTCCAGCGCATCTGGCAAGCCACCGAGGACGACTCAATGCCCAAACTCAGCGATTCCGTGAACGGAGCATTGCGAACCTTCTCATTCTGGTTAGCCAATGGAACTGTTGGGTACCCGCTACTTGAAGGTATCGACTATTCCTGCATTTTTGCTGAGCCGAGGGCGCTGGAACTAACGTATGCGATTTTTGCGAACGTGCTCAGGTTTGATGAGAATGGGCAAGTTCTCAATACCAAGCATGCAGAGAAGAGAGCCGCTCAGTGGATCCGATCGTATGTCAATAAGAATTACATTGTTGACCCATCATTCAAGGAATGGGAAGTTTGTTTCTAAGGTCCCCCGCCGCTTCAAGATTTATCTCCGGATGCGGGGTAGAGCTAAAATGCGATGAGAGGGGTATCAGAATGTTGCGTTGACGGTGCGGCAAGTTGGCAAGTATAATTATGGTTTGCCTAGAGGCTTTGGAGGAGAGATGTACGCCGTTATACAGACCGGGGGAAAGCAATATCGTGTCGCACCGGGCGACACCATCCGCATTGAGCGGGTCAAGGGTGATGTGGGCGAGCAGGTGAAATTCGGGACCGTGCTGGCGGTACACACTGATGACAAGAAGGTTATGGCGGGGTCGGATGCGTCAAGCGCCAGCGTCACGGGAAAGATCGTGGAGCAGGGCCGGGCGAAGAAGCTCACCGTTCTGAAGTTCAAGAAGACCAACCAGTACAAGATTCAGCGGGGCCACCGGCAGAACTACACGGCCGTGCAGGTCAGCGAGATCAAGCTGTAAATTTACGCGGGTTTCAAGTGGCCGATCTGAAGATCGGCTACTACATTGGGCTGGCCGGGCTAAAGCCAGGCGCCTAGATGGAGGAATTGAGTCATGGCACATAAGAAGGGCGGCGGTTCGTCCACAAACGGGCGCGATTCACACGGGCAGAGGCTGGGCGTAAAGCGGTTCGGCGGGCAGTTGGTGAACGCGGGCACGATCCTGATCCGGCAGCGCGGCACGAGGCATCAGCCGGGCGTGAACGTGGCCAAGGGCAAGGACGACACGCTGTTTGCGCTAGTGCGGGGCTACGTGAAGTTTGAGGACAAGGGTAACCGGGGACGCTTTATCAGCGTGACGCCGGCGGCGGCAGAAGCTAAGGCCGCGAACTAAGTCCAAAAGCATTCGAAGCGGCCCCGGCGCGAGTCGGGGCCTTTTTGTCTTTATGGGCGGCGGAAGAATAAGAGAGTCGGATTTAACGCAGAGCACAGAGAGATCGGACAGAGTCAGCAGAGAAGAGTGAAGAATGCTTGTTGATGAAGCGAAAATTTCGGTGAAGGCGGGGGATGGCGGGAACGGCTGCGTGGCGTTCCGGCGGGAGAAGTATGTGCCGCGGGGCGGACCTTCGGGCGGGGACGGCGGGCGCGGTGGCAGCATTTACCTCGAAGCGAATCCGAACGACAACACGCTGTTGCGTTACCGCTACAACCGGGAGTTCAAAGCGGACCGCGGGCGGCACGGCGAAGGTTCGAACTGCTCGGGCGTGTCTGGCGACGATACGATTTTGCAGGTACCGGTGGGCACGCTGGTTTTTGACGCGACGGGAAATGTCCTGCTGGCGGATTTGAAGCGGCCGGGCCAGCGGCTGCTGGTGGCGCAAGGTGGCCGGGGCGGGCGCGGCAATCAGCATTTCGCGAAGCCGTGGCACCAGGCGCCGCGGGAGAAGGAAGAAGGCGAGCTCGGGGAAGAACGGAATTTACGGCTGGAGCTGAAGTTGCTGGCCGACGTAGGCCTCGTGGGTTTTCCGAATGCGGGGAAGTCCACGCTGATTTCGGTGATCAGCGCGGCGCGGCCGAAGATTGCGAATTATCCTTTCACAACACTGGAGCCAAACTTGGGCGTGGTGAACGCCGACGGGGGCACGGGCGGGCACGGAACAGAGCTGGGCCGGACGTTTGTGGTAGCGGATCTGCCTGGATTGATCGAGGGCGCTAGCCACGGCGCTGGATTGGGAATTCGCTTTTTGCGGCACGTGGAGCGGACTCGGTTGCTAGTCCACCTGATTGACACGAGCGACATGGCGGAGATGGACCCGGTGAAGGCGTTCGAGATTATCGAGGGCGAGCTCGGAGCGTTCAGCGAAAAATTGCTGGAAAAACCGATGATCGTCCTGGCGACGAAACTAGATGCGACGACCGACCGGGCGAAGCTCGAGGAGTTGCAGAAATTCTGTAAGAAAAAGAGATTGGAATTTCACGCGATTTCGGCGGCGGCCGGCGAAGGCGTGAAGGAGCTGGTGCGAGGCATTGCCGACGCGCTCGATAAGATTCCGAAGGAAACGCTCGAAGACGAAGAGGAAGTAAATGAGGTTAATGAGGTACAGCATGAAGCGGGCGGGGAAGTGTTAAACGAGCAGGAAAATTTTGAGGAATGATGCGGGTCCCGGAAGCAGGATTTCGTGAGAGAATTGGGTTGGGGAACATCCGGGAGGCAGGTTGACGACAGCGCAGGCTAACCGTACGGCGGCGAAACACCATCCACGACGAATTGCAATTTTTGGCGGCTCGTTTGACCCCATCCATTCTGGGCACCTGGCTGTCGCCCGGGCAGCCGACCGGCGATTCAATTTTGACGAACTACATTTCATCGCCGCCAGCCGTCCACCGCATAAACTGAAGCAGCATCTGGCGCCGTTTCCGCACCGCTTTGCGATGGTGGCGCTGGCGGCGACGGAGCATCCGCATTTCGTGCCGTCGCTGGCGGAGGCGGGCGAAGACTTCAGCGGGACGCAGTTGCAATATTCGGTCGATACGGTGCGGTATTTCCGCCATGCGTACCACGGCCAGGGTGACCGAATTTTTTTCATCATCGGCGCGGATGCGTTTCTGGATATTCCGACGTGGAAGGAATATGAAACACTGCTGGGGCTTTGCGATTTCGTGATTGCGAACCGGCCGGGAATCCGGTTGGAGGCGCTTCGGCTGGTTATTCCGCCTGACCTGCACGGGCGGCGGGACTCGAAGCGGGAGAAGGAAGAGGAGACCGTCGCGCACGGAACGCCGATTGTGGCGCGGCTGGATAAAACGACGGTGTACCTGCTGGAAAACGTGGCCAGCGAAGTGAGCGCAACCGATATTCGGCGGAGGGCGAGCCGCGGGCAATCGATTCACGGCCTGGTCTCCGCGCGAGTGGAAGAATACATTTTGAAACAGAGGTTGTACCGGTGAAATTTGAAAAACTGCCGAAGGGCGTGCGACTGGCTGTCGAAGCGGCGCAGGAGAAAAAGGCGGGCGCGATCACCGTGCTGGACCTGAGCGGCTTGAGCGCATTCACGGAATATTTCGTGATCTGCACGGGATACAGCACGCCGCAGCTGCAGGCGATCTGCTCCGAGGTGGAGGACGCACTCTACAAGGAGATGAAGCGTTCGCCGGAGCACCGCGAAGGGCGGCGGTCGGCGGAATGGGCGCTGCTGGATTTTGGCGGATTTATCGTGCACGTGTTCGGTGAGCAGGCCCGGCGTTTTTATGATTTGGAAAGGTTGTGGCGGCAGGCGCCGTCGCTGGTCCTGCCGGACGAACCGGAAGTGAGCCGGCGGACGCAGCTTTCGGAAAAGGCGGGATAGCTGAGTCTCCGAGAAAAGCAGCGGATTGCTTCCTGGCGCACCAACCACGAACCCTGTCATTTTGAGTCCATCCGGTGAGGATGGGCGACGAACCTCAATTTAAACATCCAGTACCAACTTTAGGTTGAGGTCCTTCGGTCCGCAAAAAACGCGGTCCTCGGGATGACAAATTCGAGCTGCGGCGCGTCCTGAGCGCAGGAATGGAAGTCGTAAAAAGGCGAAACTTGAAGGTGCCGGATGAAGATTTGCCTGCTGATGCTGGGGAAGACGCGGCGGCCGGAAATGGTTTCGGCGCTGGGCGATTATGTGAAGCGCATTTCGCGGTCCTGTCCGGTTGAGATCTTTGAGGCGCGGGATGCGACAGCCGCGCTGAAGAAGCTGGACGGAAATCGCGCGGGGACCAGGGTGCTGCTCGATGCCGGTGGGAAGGCACATGAATCGGCGGCGTTTGCGAAATGGCTGGGGGAGCAGCGGGACCGCGGGATACGCGAGGTGATTTTTGTGTGTGGGGATGCGGATGGGTTTCCAGATAGCCTGCGGGAGCGTGTGAAACAGAGACTTTCGCTGAGCGCGATGACGTATTCGCATGAGCTGGCGCGCGTGATGCTGGCGGAGCAGATTTACCGGGCGTTTGCGATTTTGGCAGGGAGTCCGTACCCCAAATAGGCGGCGCGCCTGCTTGTTGGCTAGTTGTCTGTGTGGCAGGTGCGTTTTAGGGCGTTCCCCGGGATGATGTGCCACCATAACAATTATGTCGATACGCATTGCGCCGGACAGGGAACAGCCTTCGGCAGCGATTGAAATTTCCCTGGAAAAGCCTCTGCCGGACTACGATCTGGAGCAGGTCGAACAGCCGACTCCGCGGGACATTGACGCGCTGCTGGTGTCGCAGGGATTTCGCGACCTGGTGGACGACGCGCGGGGCGTGCTGACGGAGTTGATGTGCAATCCGCCGGCATTGCCGAACTACACGCATCTGGTGGACCTGGGGCTTTCGCACGTTCCCGATTTTGAGATTACTCAGCTTACGGGCGCGATATGCCCTTCAGACGACGGAGCCTACCGGCCGGGCTTGTGGATCGTTTTGAAAGACAAAAAATCGCCGGCGAAGCAGTCATTGGGTGAAGTGGCGCTCGAGCATGCGCGCGTGATCATCGAAACTTTTGCTAAACGACTCGGAATTTGATGCCGGCCTTCTCCGTTTTTCGAGTTCGCTCTTCACAGACGCAATTCCGGCGCCGCAACTTGACGTTTCTGGCGCAACTCCGCAGACTTGATTAATCCACACGAAATTGCCTGCTTCATCGGGAAACGGAGTTATGCCGGAAGGAAAAGGATTGCTGATCGTTTACACCGGGCCGGGCAAAGGCAAGACGACTTGCGCGCTGGGCACGGCGTTTCGTGCGGTGGGGCAGGGGCTGCGCGTTCTGATGGTGCAGTTCATCAAGGGCTCATGGCACTATGGCGAGCTGGATGCCGCGAAAATGCTGGGCGACGACAGGTTTGAAATACGGCCGATGGGACGTGGCTTCGTGAAAATCGGCGGCGCGGAGACGGACCCGGAGGACATCCGGATGGCGGAAGAGTGCTGGGAATCGGGCCGCGCGGCGATTTACAGCGGCACCTACGATCTGGTGGTGCTGGACGAAATTAATTACACGATCAGCTACAAGATGCTGGACGCGGAGAAAGTGGTGGAGGCTCTCGCGGGGCGGCCTGAGCAGGTGCATGTGATCTGTACCGGACGAAACGCACATCCGAAGCTGGTCGCGGCAGCGGACCTGGTGACGGAAATGAAGGAAGTGAAACACCCGTATACGAAGGGTATACTGGCGCAGCGGGGGATTGATTATTAGGGGGCAAGCGTTACGCCCGAGAGATCATTGCCGGATATCAGCATTTGACGATCAGTAATCAGGAAGCGAGAAAGAAACTAGAGACTCAGAACCAAGGACCAATTACTTTTCATGTCGTGGTTTAAGCGAGACAAAAAATCGATTGACCAGGTGACCCCGCCGGAAGAGCGCCGGGTCCGCACGGAAGGGCTGTGGATGAAGTGCGAGTCCTGCCGCGCGATCGTGTTCCGGAAGGACCTGGAAGAGAACCTGTTTGTTTGCCCGAAGTGCCAGTTTCATTTCCGGGTGAACGCGAAAAAGCGGCTGGAGCTGCTTTTTGACGGCAAGTGGACGGAGCACGACGCGGGAATGGTTTCGACCGACCCGCTGAAATTTGTGGACACCAAGCCGTATTCCAGGCGGCTCAAAGAGGCGCAGAAAAAACTGGGGATGAACGACGCGGTGGTCACTGCTGAAGGGCAATTGAACGGCCGGCCGGTGATCTGCTGCGCGATGGAATTTGGATTTATCGGCGGTTCGATGGGTGCGGTGGTCGGAGAAAAAGTGACGCGGGCGATTGAGATGGCCATGGAGACTCGACAGCCGCTGATTGTGGTGTCGTGCTCGGGCGGCGCGCGCATGATGGAAGGCACCATCAGCCTAATGCAGTTGGCGAAAGTTTCCGCTGCGCTGGCGCGGCTGGACGAGGAAAAGTTGCCGTACATTTCGGTACTGACGGACCCGACGACCGGCGGCGTGACCGCGAGCTTTGCGATGCTTGGTGATTTGAATATTGCGGAGCCGGGGGCGTTGATTGGCTTTGCGGGACCTCGGGTAATCGAGCAGACTATCCGTCAGAAATTGCCGGAAGGTTTTCAACGCTCGGAATTCCTGCTGGAGCATGGATTCCTGGACGCCGTGGTGCACCGCAAGGACATGAAGGGCTTCATCTCCAGCGCGATCGACCTGCTGACCTCCTGAAATGAATTACCAAAGCGCGGTCCGCTATCTGCTTTCTTTGGGCCGCGAACTGGCGGCGCCTACACAGGCGGCCGCGGCCAAATTCAATCTCGAAAACATAACTATATTGCTCGAGCGGCTGGGCCGGCCGGACCGCGCGTATCCGTGTGTCCATATTGCGGGAACCAACGGGAAGGGGTCGACCGCGGCGTTTCTGGAAAAGATTTTGCGTGAGGCGGGATTCCGCACCGGCCTGAACACTTCTCCACATCTGGAGCGCATCAACGAGCGGATCCGCATTTCCGGGAAAGAGATTGCCGACGAGCGGTTCGCGGAGGTATTCACTCGCATTCATCTGGTGATCGAGGAGTTGCTTGCCGAGGGGAAACTGCGGGCGCATCCGACGTACTTTGAGTGCGTGACCGCGCTCGCGTTTGAGGCGTTTGCTCGGGAGCGCGTGGACTTTGCTGTGATCGAGGTGGGGCTGGGCGGGCGGCTGGACGCCACGAATGTGGTGACGCCCATCGTCTCCATCATCACTCGCATCGATTTTGATCATGAGAATTACCTGGGGCATTCATTGCGGGAGATTGCCGGGGAGAAGGCGGGTATTTTGAAGGCGCAAGTGCCCGCGGTGTTCGCACTGCAACCGCGCGAGGCGCGCCAGGTGCTGCTCGAGCGCGCGGCGGAACTTCGTTGCCCGATGGTGGAGACGGGCGAAGCGTATCGCCTGGAAGGCGAGGAAATCAAAGACGGCTGTGCGTGGGCCACGGCGGTGGAGATCGCGAGCGGAACCAGATACTTGCTGAAGCCAGGACTTGCCGGGCGATTTCAGCTGCAAAATGCCCTGAACGCCGTTGCGGCTGCGCGTGTTTTGCAGGGCCGCAACTATCGCGTCTCCGACGAACAGATTGTGACCGGCATTCGAACGACCAAATGGCCCGGGCGGCTCGAACGCCTGCAGACCCAGCCAGACGTTTATCTGGACGGAGCGCACAATCCGGGCGCGGCGCGGGAGTTGGCGCACTTCCTGGGAGAAAATTTTACGGGGCGCAAGGTGTATCTGATTTTTGGGGCGATGCGCGACAAAGCGGTGGACGAGGTGACCGGCATGCTTTTTTCACACGCGCATGAAGTGATTTTTACGCAGCCAGGTACGCCGCGGGCGGTCAGCGCCCGGCAGCTTGCGGAGATGGCCAGTGACCACGCGAAGAAATTTGTGGTGATCGAGGACGCACAGCAGGCGCTGGAATCCGCGCTAGCGAAAGCGGGGCCGGACGACGTCATTCTTATTACCGGCTCACTGTATCTGGTGGGCGAATTGCGACATGCATGGAATGCGCGCAGAAAAGTCGCATCGCGATAGAAAAGGCCGTAGAATAGGGCTTCTTCGAGGTTGCTGCCGGCCACGCGGCCGGCGTTCTGTTTTGTAGGAGCAGAAAATTGCCAGGGCGAAGATGGAACGCTTGAAGGGAAACATGACTGCCGCAGGCGAAAAATCAGGAGAACCGCTGGTGGGAATTATCATGGGCTCCGCCTCCGATTGGGAGACGATGGAGCGCACCGCGAACACGTTGCGGGAGTTGGGCGTGCCGTACGAGACGCGCGTTGTCTCGGCGCACCGCACGCCGGACCTGCTTTTTGATTACGCCTCGGCCGCCGAGAAGCGCGGGATCGAGGTGATCATCGCCGGCGCGGGCGGCGCGGCGCACCTTCCGGGAATGGCCGCGTCAAAGACGGTCCTGCCGGTACTGGGAGTGCCGGTGGAATCGAAGGCCCTGAAGGGATTGGATTCGCTGCTTTCGATCGCGCAGATGCCGGGAGGAATTCCCGTGGGCACGCTGGCAATCGGAAAAGCCGGCGCGATCAACGCGGCGCTGCTGGCTGCGGCGATCCTGGGGAACAAGCACCCGGCGATTCGTGAATCTCTGCGCGCGTTTCGAATTCGGCAGACCAAGAAAGTTCTCGCTCAACCTGATCCGGCCGCGGCGGCACGGAACGCGTTGAAGGCAGTGCACGCCGAACTCTCCGTGAAGAAAAAGAAATGACCATCGGCATCTTGGGCGGCGGACAACTCGGCTACATGCTGGCGCTGGCCGGTTATCCGCTCGGGCTGCATTTCCGCTTTCTGGATCCTTCACCGGAAGCGCCGGTCGGCCGCATCGCCAATCGAGTCACCGCCGATTTCAACGATGCGCTGGCGCTCGAAAAGTTTTCACACGGACTGGAAGTGGTGACTTACGAATTTGAGAATGTGCCGGTGGCGGCGGCGAAGTTTCTGGCCGAACGCGTGCCGGTATACCCACCGGCGGTGGCGCTCGAAGAGGCGCAGGAGCGTCTGCGGGAAAAGCGGCTGTTCCGCAGGCTGGGGATTCCAACGACGGAATTTGCGGAGATTGGAAAGCGGGAGGATCTGGACGCGGCCGTACGTCAGGTTGGTCTGCCATCGATGCTGAAGACTTGCCGGATGGGCTACGACGGGAAAGGGCAGTGGCTGCTGCAGACGGCGGAAGAGGTCGGGAAGCTACGGCCAGAATTGCCGGATGTTCCGATGATTCTGGAAAAATTTGTGCCTTTCACGCGGGAACTCTCGATCCTGGGCGTGCGGGGGCGCGGCGGGGAGATGGCATTCTACCCGCTGATTCTGAATCACCATCGGGGCGGAATCCTGCGGTTGTCGCTGGCTCCCGCGCCAGATTTGACGGCAAGCCTGCAGCAGGAAGCGGAGCACGCGGCGCAGAAGGTGCTTGAAGCCCTCGACTATGTTGGCGCCTTGTGCATCGAGTTTTTCGAGGTTGGCGGGCGATTGCTGGCGAATGAGATGGCGCCGCGGGTTCATAATTCCGGCCACTGGACGATTGAGGGAGCGGTGACCAGCCAGTTCGAAAATCATTTGCGCGCCATTCTGGGGATGCCGCTGGGCTCGACGGCCGCGGTGGGCGTTTCCGCGATGATCAACCTGATCGGCGAAATCCCGGAAAGCGCGGAAGTGCTGAACGTTTCGAACGCGCACTTGCATCTCTATGGCAAAGAGCCGCGCGCGGGGAGAAAGCTGGGACACGTTACGGTGCGAGCGGATCATCCAGAGAAGCTAGAGCAGCGATTGATTGCGCTTCCGGATTTCTTTCGCCGGCCTGAGTATTGTTTGGAAAAGGCTTTGCCCGAATTCCTTGCCAAGCGCGCCTAGATTGCCGCGGACGGCACGTACGGGAGAGCAACCGGGGAGGGCCGGGCAAGCCCGGCCCTCCCCCGGAAAAGTGGAGCGTCAGGATAGCGAGCGAGGCGGGAATTACTGATTCAGGAACGGAATGATTTTTGATGGTGGTGGTGGCGGAACGGATTTTAGGAAATTGTAGATCTCGCCGAGATCCTCGTTGGAGACTACTTTCGCGGTGTATGGCGGCATCTGGCCGGTGGGTTCGCGGGCGTAGCTGACAAAGGCGGAAAGCGGAATTTGCGGCGGGCCGAGGCGTGTTCCTCCCGTCGAAGTGGAACCCTGACCGAGATAGCCGTGGCATTCGTAACAACCGTTCCTCACAAACAGGCGCTGGCCGTTGCTCGGATTCGCAGCCGCCGCGGGCTCTTGCTTCGCTAGCGGCGTCAGCGTTTGCAGAAACGCGTATACATCCGCCAGGTCGGAGTCAGAGGCCTTGTCGCTGCCAAACGGCGGCATCACGTTTTTGGGTCTGCGAACCAGTTGAATGAAGGCTGGAAGAGCCAGCGAAGTGGAAGCGATTCGCGGCACGCCGCCAGATTGTCCCGTCCCCGAAACACCCTCGCCTTCCGAGCCGTGGCATTTCCTGCAGCCTAGATTTTCAAAAACAGTTTTTCCTTTCTTCGCATTACCCGTCGAAACTTTCCTTGCTTGCTCCTGGCCGGGGGCCGCGCGCGCTTCATTGGCCTGCCTGGAAAACGCCAGGGCCAGAATCGCGGCCACAATCGCAATATAGCTGCGGAGTTTTTCTGCCTTCATCATCCATCCTCTAGCGTGGCTGCGTGTGCACGTCCACCAGCGCCGGCTCGCCGCGTTTGACGACTTCGAGCGACCGGCCGATGGCCGGCCCAAGATCCTTGGGATCGGAAATCGGGCCTTCGGCATACAAGCCCAGCCCTTGTGCAAGCTTCGCGTAGTCTATGCCGGGATCGTCAATGGTGGTGCCGATCGTCGCGCGGTCCACGCCGCGGCTGTGGCGGTCGGCCATGATCTGCACCTGCATTACTTCCTGATGATAAGCGCGATTGTTGTGCATGATGGTGAGCAGCGGAATGCGGTGGTGCGCGGCAGTCCAGAGAACTCCCGGCGCGTACATCAGGTCGCCGTCGCACTGGATGTTTACAGAGACCCGGCCATGCTTCTTGTTCGCGAGAGCCGCGCCAACCGCGGCCGGCGCGCCATAGCCGATGCCGTAGCCGCCCGAGCCGCCGATGAACTGGTAATACTTGTCGAAGGTCCACAGCTTGGTGGGCCAGCGGCTGACAAAATTGATGGTGGAGACGAGCGACCAATCTTCGCCCTTGATCTGCGCCCACAGTTCCGCACAAAGGCGAGCGGTGCTGATCGGGCTGGCATCCCACGCATACGTGGCCGCTTCGCGCGCATTTTGCAGGGTTTGCTGATGCGCAGCGGCCAGCCTCGCGCCGCGTTGCTCTAACGCACTCTTCTGGGATGCGGGAAGCTGTTGCTTAACGGCTTCGATCAAGAGGGGAAGCGTGGCCTGGGCATCGGCGGCAATGTCGAGATTCACTTCGGAATATCGCTGGAAATTCTGATAATTGCTTTTGAAAAACAAGCCGGTGGAGCTGATGCTGATCAACTTGGCGCCGGGCTTGGTAATCGGCCGCGAAGTGCGCTCCATCTGGTCGCGGTAGGAATGAATGGCGCCCCAGAAGTCGGCCAGTTCGAGGCCGAGAATCACATCGGCGTTCGAAATCTCTTCCCGCGCCCGCCAGGTCTGGTTGAGCGGGTGGCGAGTGGGAAAATTCATTCTGCCGCCCATGTCCACGACCGGGGCTTCCAATGCCTGGGCGAGTTCCACAAGGAGCGCCATGCCTGCCGCGGTGCGCGCAGCGCGGTCAACGATCAAGACAGGATTTTCCGCGGCAATCAGCAAGCGCGCGGCTTCCGCGACTGCGGCGGAGTCTCCTTGCGGAGGCGTGGCCAAAGCGAGGCTGGGTATCCTCAGCCTGGCATCGGCGGGGATGGGATTTTCCTGCAACTCGCCGTCGGCAATCAGCACCACCGGCATCATCGGTGGAGTCATGGCAATTTTGTAAGCGCGCACGGCCGACTCGGCAAATTGCGGCAGCGAAACGGGCAGGTCGTCCCATTTGGTGTAGTCGCGAAGCAGGGCAGCGGCATCCTGCACGCTGTGCGTCCATTCGACAGGAGGCATTCGCTTCGTGGCATCAATAATGTTTCCGCCGATTACGATGAGGGGAACATAGTCGCAATACGCGTTATAGACAGCCATCGAGGCATGCTGCAGGCCGACCGTGCCGTGTGCGAAAACCAGCAGCGGCTGGCCTTCGATCTTCGCGTAGCCGTGCGCCATGCCCACGGCGGATTCTTCATGGAGACAGGTGATAAATTCTGGATTTTTGTTTCCGCCGTAGTTGATGACCGATTCGTGCAACCCGCGAAAACTGGAGCCGGGATTCGAGCAGACGTACTCGATACCGAGCGACTTGATGACGTCAACCATGAAGTCAGAGCCGGTGCGGTCGGCGGTGAGAACTTCGGCGCGCGACGGAGTTCCAACTTCGGCTGCCGGAGACATCGCCGGTGGCGGAGATGCGCCGCGTTCCGGAGCCGGTTGCTTCTTGGGCGTGGTTGGCGCGGCCGCGAGTGCCGCCGCTCCCGCGGCAGCGTTGCGCAGAAAATCGCGGCGAGCTATGCCAGTGTTTTTCAGTTCTGCCATGTGCAGGACCCTTTTCGTGGGACAACTTCTATCACACGTCCGGGCCTCTGGCCAGCGAGAAGCAGGGAATTACACCTGCAGGACGTCGCCTTCGCGTGCAACGAGTTCGTACAGGACGGGGTTGACGAAAAAACCGAGCAGCAAGCGGGAGAGAAGTCCCGCGACAACGACGATGGCGAAAGGCTTTTGCGTGTCGCTGCCGACGCCCGTGGACATGGCGGCGGGAAGAAGTCCGAGGCAGGCCACGAGCGCGGTCATCATGATCGGGCGGAGCCGGAGGAGAGAGGCTTCGAACGTGGCCTCGCGAACGTTTTTGCCTTCAAGACGCAGCTTGTTGATGTAGCTGACCAGAATGACGGCGGTTTCGACCGAGACGCCGAGGAGCGCGAGGAGCCCGAGCGCACTCGAAACGCTGAGCGGCGTGTGCGTGAGCTTCAGCGCAATCAAGGCGCCAACCGGCTCGGTGAGGACGACGCCCAAGGCGATCGTGATGGGGAATTTGAAATTGCCGTACAACGCGAAAAGAATCATGAAGATCAGGAAAATCGCAAGCGGGCCGATGATGAAGAGCTGTGCCTTGGCATCGAGCAATTCGCTGTACTCGCCGCCCCAATCGAGGCGATAGCCTTCAGGAAGGTTCACCTTGCTGGCGATGGCTTGCTGGCCGGAATTGACGATGCCTTCAAGATCCCGGCCTTCGATCGAAAACTGAATGCCGATGTAGCGCGAATTGTTTTCGCGATAGATGAAGGAGGCGCCGGTGGATTCCTTCAGAGTGGCGAGCTCGGAAAGAGGAATCTGCTGGCCCGCGGGAGCGGGAACGAGCAGGTTGCCGATTTCGCGCGCGTCGGAACGGAATTTCGGGTCCGCGCGCACGACAAGGTCGAATAATTTTTCTCCCTGAATCACCTGGGTGGCGGCCTGGCCGCCGACGGCGGCCTGCACGACCGCCTCGACGTCGGCCACGTTGATGCCAAAGCGCGCGATTTTGGCGCGATCGGCTTCGATGAGCAGGCTGGGCTGGCCGAGTTCTCGGACGACGGTGAGTTCCGTGAAACCCGGAGTTTTGTCGAGGACATTCTTGATTTCGACGGCTTTTTTCTCGAGAACTCCGAGATCGGGGCCGAAGATTTTTACCGCCAGGGCACTCTTCAGGCCGGTGAGGGCTTCGTCGACGGCATCTTCGGCGGGCTGCGTGAAATTGAAGATCAC
Source organism: Acidobacteriota bacterium (assembly GCA_013289665.1). Taxonomy (GTDB): domain Bacteria; phylum Acidobacteriota; class Terriglobia; order Acidiferrales; family UBA7541; genus Acidiferrum. The sequence goes on from JABCZN010000003.1 coordinate 92,395, forward strand.
GCCGGGGTAGGAGTCGAGCTTTTTCTCGAGGTCCCTGACCAGCTGCTCCTTCGTGTGGACGGAGGATTCCGACCATGACTTGTCGTTATACGGCTTCAATCCAACGTAAAATTCGCAGTTGAAAAAACCCGTGGGATCGGTGCCGTCGTCGGGCCGGCCGAGTTCCGAGCCAGTGACCGTGACCATCGGATACTTGATGAGCAGGTCGCGGACCTGCGGAGCAAACTTCGCCGCTTCCTCGAACGAAATCGTGTAGGGCATGGTGGCGCGAACCCATACTGCGCCTTCGTCGAGATGGGGGAGAAATTCGCCGCCGATCAGGGGCACCAGCAAAAGCGTGGCGCAGAAAATCGCCATTGCCACGATCAGAGTGACCGCGGGATGATTCAGGCACCACTCGAGGCGACCCGCGTATTGATCGCGAATCCAGTTGTAGACAGGATTCTGCTTTTCTTTCACGCCCCTCTTGAACCAGTAGGAAGCCAGCACCGGAACGACCGTGAGTGTCAGAACGAGGGCGCAGATGAGCGCGAACCCCATGGTGTCCGCCATCGGATGGAAAAGTTTCGCCGCGGGGCCGGTGAGCGCATAGATGGGCAGGTAGCCCGCGATTATGACGGCGACAGAATAGAAGATCGGGCGGTCGACGTCGCGCGCGGCGGCGAGGATGACGTCGGTCAATCTGTATTCTCGACCGTGGCGCAGGCCGAGTTCACGGTAGATGTTTTCGACCATGACGATGGTGCCGTCAATGATGATGCCGAAATCGATCGCGCCGATGGAAAGCAGATTCGCGGCTTCGCCCGTCAGGTTGAGGAAAATGAAAGCGAAGAGCAGGGCAAGAGGAATGGTCAGCGCGGTGATGATGGCCGCGCGGAAGCTCACCAGGAAAAAAATCAGGACGATCAGGACGAGAACCATGCCGCGAAGCAGGTTTCCCTCGACGGTATCCGTGGTGATGCGGACGAGATCGCTGCGGTCATAGTAGGGGCGGACTTTTACGTCGGGGGGCAGAAGCGTTTTGTTGATCTCTTCGGTTTTTTTCTCGACGCCTTCCAGAACGTTTTGGGTCTGCTCGCCGCGGCGCATCAGGATCACGCCTTCGACGGCGTCGTCATCCTTCTTTTGCTTGGTCTGGAAGCCAAAGATGCCGAGTCGCGGGGCGTGGCCGATTTCCACTCGGCCAATATCCCTGATGCGGATCGGCACGCCGCTGGAACTTCCGACCACAACTTCGCCGATGTCTTCGGTGCTCTTCACCAGGCCGAGGCCGCGCACGTAATAAAACTGCCCGCCCTGGCTGTAAAAGCCGCCGCCGGTGTTTGAATTGTTGGCGTTCAGCGCGGCGACCACCTGCACCACCGGCAGGTGATAGTTGTAAAGCTTCACGGGATCGAGCAGGACGTGATACTCCATCGTGGGCCCGCCAAAACCGGAATCGTCCGCCACGCCTGGCACGCTTTTGTACGCCCGCTCGATGATCCAGTTTTCGTAGGTGTGCAACTCCATCGGGGAGCGGTCCGGGCTCTCGAGAACGTAGCGGTAAACCAGACCGCTGGGGCTGAACAGCGGCGCCATGCTCGGCATGACACCCTGCGGCAGGGTGGCATCGCTGATGCGCTGGAAAACAATTTGCCGGGCGAAATAGGAATCCACGCCTTCATCGAAGGTCAAGCGCACGTCGGAGAGGCCGTAGAGCGAGATCGAACGCATGACTTTAAGGCGCGGAGAGCCGTTCATCGCCAATTCGAGAGGCAGCGTTGTGAGGCGCTCGACTTCCTCCGCGGCGTGGCCCGGCCACTGGGTGATCAGTTCAACCATCGGCGGCGAGAGGTCTGGATACGCGTCCACCGGCATCTGGCGAAACGACCAGGCGCCCGCCACGGCGATCAATACCGTCAGCATCAGCACCAGGAAGCGCTGCTGAAGAGCAAATTGGACGATGCGATGAATCATCGAGAAGTCTCCGGAGCGCTCTTCCTAGTGCTGAATGGAATTCTTGAATTGCAAAAACAAGCTGCCGTCGCTGACGACTTTTTCAGATTCCCTCAAGCCGCTGGTAATCTGCGTGCGGCCCCTGGCGCTCTGGCTCAGGGTGACCAGGCGGCGCGCAAACTGGTTGGGGCCCACCTGCACGTAGAGGAACGGCTGATTTTCCGTATCGCGCAGGATGGCCGCGTCGGGAACGGTGATGGCGTCGGGGATGGAGCCGGCCTTGACGACCGCGGTCACGTACATGTCTTTCTTCAATCTCTTGCCGGGGTTTTCGGTGACGATGCGGGCTTGCAGCGTGCGCGTGTTTGGATCGAGCGCCGGCGCGAGGTAGGAAATTTTCCCGTGGAACAGTTCGGGGTAACTGTCGGTATTGATCTCCACGGTGTCGCCCGGATGCACGAAAGGCAGATCGCTCTGGTAGATGTTCACGAGGACCCATACGCTGTTGGTATTGGAAATCGTAAAGCACTGAGTGACGCCGGTCTGGAGAAGTTGCCCGGGGCCGACGAGGCGTTCCACGATTTCGCCGGTGACGGGCGCGAGGACGGGGCTTTCCGACGTGGGCTTGGCCGCATCTTTGATGAGGGATTCCGGGTCTTTAATGCCCAGCGCGTGCAAGGTGTCGGCGGAGGATTCCATGTCCGCGTGAGCCTGATTGTGATTTGCTTCCGCCTGTTCGAGATCGGCTTCGGCAATGGCGCCGTGTGCGAACAGATCCTGCGCGCGCGTATAGAGCTTGCCCGAAAGGTTATAGGCTTCGCGAGCTTTGATGTACGCCGAACGGGCTGCGGAGTAATCCGGGCTGGTGACGTTCAGGAGAGGCTGGCCCGCGTGGACGAATTGTCCGGGAGCGACCAGAATTTCATGAACCGGGCCGCCAATCGCGGCGAAGACGGGGGTGGTTTCGAATGCGTTGTAAGCGACCGCGCCGGCGAAGCGAAGGGTGCGCGGCAGCGGACCTTTTTCCGCGGGCACGATTTGCAGATGAGCCATTTGTTCAGTCGGCACGGCGAAAAGCTCGGCCGTGTCGGCCTTCGTTTCGCTGCCGGTAAATGAGGTCATCTTGGATTCGGGTTCGCCGGGGCCGCAGCCCGCCAGAGCGCCGGAGAAAGGCAGTGCGAACGCGATCATGAGGGAAAACGTGGTGCGGCTTGGCATGAAAAGCTTCATGGCAGATTCCTTGTGCCTACGGCCTGGCGCATCTGTTCGAGCGCGAGCATGTAACTCGCAAGCGCCTGGCGGTAGGCAAGCTGATTGGCGCGATAGGTGCGTTCAGAATCGAGATAGTCGAGAAGACTGGCGGCGCCTTTGCGATACGCGTATTCGCTGATATCGCGGGACTGCTTGGCTTGTTCGACGTAGCCACCCTGGTAGAGCTGAATGATCTGATCGTTGGTCTGCAGGTTGGCGAAGGCGGCGACGACGTCGGTGGAAACCTGCTGCGCGGTTTCGCTGGCTTGTTCTTGCGCCTGGGTAATTCCGGATTGCGCGCGGGCGATTTCTCCCTGATTCCGGTTGAAGATGGGCAGCGGCATGTTATAGAAAAACGAGCCGCTGCTGGCGCCGGCCGTGTGCGAGAAATCGAAGGTGCCGGTGATGTCCATCTTGCCGTTGGCCTTCTGCAGCGCAAGCTGGCTTTCGGCGGCGGTGACGGCCTGTTGGGCGGCGCGCAGGTCGGGCCGGTTCATGGCCGCGACATTCTTCAGCCCGACGAGGTCCGCATGCACCGGCTGGTAGTCGAGCGTTCCCTCGACGTCGTAATCATCGGGAACGGTCTCGAATCCCAGCAACTGGCGCAAAGCGGCCAGGCTCTGCAGCCTGGCCAATTTGGCGGCGGAGACGTCCGTCTGGAATTGCAGCAATTGCAGATTGATCTTCAGGAAGTCGCCTTCGCTGATGTCGCCCACGCGAAAGCGTTCCTTGCTGATGTCCACGGTCTTCTGGAAGCTGTCGAGGTCCTGCTGCGCGAATTGAAGGGTGGACTCGGCAAGGAGCACGTCCAGGAATTGCTGGCTGACATTGAAGACCAGTTGACGCTCGCTGTCGGAAACGAGCGAGCGCACGACGGCCGTCTGGTCTTTCGCGGCGCGCAGGCGGTGCTGGCGTTTCCTGCCGCGCTCGAAGAGGTAGCCGATGCCGGCGTCGAACTGGGCGGACTGGTCGAGGTAGTCGGCAGTGAGCTGGTTGGGCTGGAAGATGGGCAGGAACTGCGCGTCGAGCCCCAGCGTGGGATTCGGGCGAAGGTTCGCGGTGATTTCCTCCGCCAGGCTTTGCTGGATGGTGGAGCGCAGTGCCTGCAATGCGTGGTTGTGCTGGAGCGCCAGGCGGATAGCGTCGTCCAGGGAAATATGTGTCCCACCGGATGCGGCCGATGCCGGCCGCGCAGGCGCAGCGCTCTGCTGGGCGGCAGCGAATACTGGCGCTAGGAGCAACGCCAAAACCAAAAGCCTTACTTGCCTCAAGGGATGACTCCTCGCGCGTCACGGCGGGCGTAACGCACGACAACGGTGATCGAGAGATTGGGGCCCGGTGGGGAATTGCTAGGCGGCAGGAGGCCCGCGAGGTGCGATGCTGCGGGGAACCACAACTGGAACGGAAACCGCTACGCCAGAGACTTCCAGCCGGTTAATCGCGGGCGCCATCTCCACGATCAGGGAAGGAGTGGCGACGGCCGTACCCGCGGCGGAGCAGATCGGGCACACGTGCGAATCGATCGTTCGAGAGTTCACATCCACGCAACAATGCAATTGCGCCGCCAGAAGGATGGCTCCGAGGAGTAAAAACAGGACGTAGGCCTGCTCTGATTTGCTTCGCATTTCGCGGGATTTTGTGAGTTTGAGAACACCACGATGGTACAACGTTTGGCGCGCCCGCGCCGCCGCTCATTGAGGTCTTCGTTTTGTTACTATACGGCCCTATAGTATATGCATGGCACACACCACCAAAGACAGAAAGAAACTCCTGCTCCGTGTTCGCCGCATTCAAGGACAAGTCGAATCGCTCGAGCGCGCCTTGAGCGAGGACCATGAATGTTTCGAGATCCTTCAGTTAGTGGCTGCCTGCCGGGGTGCATTGAACGGTTTGATGGCGGAATTGGTCGAGGGTCACGTGAGGTTTCATGTGCTCGATCCGAACAACGGCAAGAATTCCGAGCAGGCCGCCGCCGCGGAAGAGTTGATTGAGATCGTAAGAACCTACTTGAAATAGATCGAGAAATTCGAGCGCCGTCTGAAGCGCAATGGGTCCCTTGATGTCGGACCGTGAGATGAACATGGACGTGAAATCCGGGGACGCTTTCGCCTCACCGGTGGAGGGCAAATGCGCCCGGCACCGTTGAGCGCCCTCGCGGGGGAGGCTGTGATCACGCGCTGAAGGAACAAGGCGGAGAACATGACTGCACACTCGACTGGCGCGAAATGGCCCGGATTGCCTTCGTTGCGGTGGCGGAGGGACAGACGTGCGCAGGAAAGCGCGAACGTGGTGTTGATCGGGAGCGATCACTTGAAGCTTGTCGAAACCGTGCAAATCGCCCGGCGCTGCCATCAGACGATCATGCAGAACTTCGCCGGCCGGCTGATCGCGACAGTATTGGTGCGGGCATGGCGGCCTTTGGTTTTGAGAATAAAAACCAGCTCCGATGACACATGGATGAATGCAGCAAGGACGGCCTGAGAAATTCGCAGGACTACGGGAAGCGACGTCTACCACGCCGGCAGGGCGAGGTTGACACCTCTCGCCGCCGTGGCGGATAGTGCCGCTGTCGGAGGTTGCCTCATGACCGCGGCCCAGTGGAACCTTTCGCGTCGAAGTCTGCTCAAAGTCCTCGGATTGGCTGGCGGCGGCCTGGCCGCCGGCGGATGGCCCCGGGACGGTGCGGCGATGGCTCAGGGCCCGCCGCGCACCACGGCACTTGAGACATTCACCGGGCCCGGAGCGAACCCGCACTGGAATTCCGTCGGCCCCTATCTGAGCGAGCCGCAGAAAGCGCCGCTGATTCTGCTGACGGACCGCCCCGTGCAACTTGAAACGCCACGCCACTATTTCCGGACAGCTTTCACGCCCAACGAGGCTTTCTACGTGCGATGGCACCTGGAAGGAATTCCCAATCGCGTGGACCTCGAGCAGTGGAAATTGCAGGTGGCAGGGAACGTGAAGAAATCGCTGGCGCTGAGCCTTTCTGACCTGACCGACAAGTTCAAGCCGGTTTCCGTTGCGACGGTCAGCCAGTGTTCCGGCAACAGCCGCAGCCGCATGCAGCCTCGCGTGCCGGGGGCGCAGTGGGGAAATGGCGCGATGGGGAACGCGCTGTGGACCGGCGTGCGCCTGCGCGAAATCCTGGACCTGGCCGGCGTGAAGAACGGGTCCCTCGAATTGCAGTTTCAAGGGCTCGAAACGGGGCCAGGGCCGGCGGGATCCGGCTCGAATCTTTTTCTCAAATCACTCGAACTCGCGAATCCCGTGGTGGATGAGTGCATCGTCGCGTACCTGATGAACGGTGAACCGCTCCCAATGTTGAATGGATTTCCGGCGCGCCTCGTCGTCCCCGGATACTTTGCGACCTACTGGACGAAATGCCTGACGTGGATTCGTGTGCTGGACGCGCCAGACGAGAATTACTGGATGAAGACGGCCTACCGGGCACCCGATACGCCAGGCGGCAACACCAGTCCGGAACAGGTGAAAGCAGGCCAAGTGAAAACAGTTCCGCTCGAGAGATTTCCGGTGCGATCGTTTCTCATCTCTCCCGATGGATCCTCCAAAATCCCCGCTGGGCTGAGCGTGACGCTGCGGGGGATTGCGTTCAGCGGCTATGGCCGCGTGAACCGGGTGGAAATTTCAGAGGATGGCGGCAAGACGTGGGCGGATGCAACTCTCGGAGAGGACCATGGCGCATATTCTTTCCGCACCTGGGAAGCCCCGTGGAAAGCGAAAACCCCGGGACGTTATTCACTGGCGGTGCGCGCGACCGACGAAAAAAACAATGCGCAACCTGACGAGCCGGTCTGGAATCCCGGAGGATACCTTTGGAACCGCATCGAGCGGCAGGAACTGGTGGTCGGACATGCCAGCTAAGGGGAAAACCACGATGAAGACGAGGGCCTTGCCGATTTTTGTGGTGGCGTCGTGTGTCGCCATAGCAGCGGGCGTTGTCTGCGCCGACTTCAAAAAGGGTTACTACTCGCCCGATCCGCTCGGCAGCATCCAGCAAGCGGCTCCCGCCGCGCTTCCACCGGATGCCGGGTATGAAGTTTCCTCTTATCCTGTCCCCACCTTGGAGCTTGCCCCAGGTGATGGCCGCCAGGACGTCCAGATTTATTGCAACACCTGCCACAGCCCGCGCTACATCACCATGCAGCCGCCGCTCCCCGCTGCCACGTGGGAAGCCGAGGTGATCAAAATGAACAAGGCATATGGTGCGGGGATCCCGGAAGACACCTCACGCAAGATCGTAGCGTACCTGCAAGCCCATTTCACTCCGGAGAACCGGAAGCCCTAAGCGAGTTGTATTCACACCAGGCGAAAACTGCAGCGCGATCCGGAGTTAGATAAGAGCGTTTATCTGGCGATTAAAGGCAGCGCGGCCAAGAAAGCATGCGATTCAGCGGATAACGTCTGCACCGCCGCTGAGAAAATCGTAGTGATTTGCTCCGGGCACGTCTACGATGCGCACGCCGCCAGGAGCGTTGAGAAGATTTTTCTTCCACCGAAAGATATATGCTTGAGTTGCGGTACCGAGCTTGCATCCCGTAACTCCTCACGACGTTCTTAGTCGTTTTACGAGATGTTACGCCAGATCAGGACAGACCATTGGTAAGTTGGACAATTGGAAACTGCCCGAGTGTCCCCGGCGGGGCTGGTTGCCGCAAGCTTTGCCTGGATGCTACGATGCTGGGTTCCATGAGTCCCAATGGTCCCAACCGGCCCCGCATTGGCATCCCCTGGCGCAGTTCAGAAGAAGGCCAGGGCAGCCTGATTCCCTGGGGCGGCAAGAACCGTTATTACGCCGATGCCGTCAATCGCGCCGGGGGCGAGCCGGTGGAGCTGTCTCTAGCCGATTCCGAGCGCTTGAAGGCCCTCCTGCCCACGCTCGACGGCTTTGTGCTGCCCGGCAGCCCGGCGGACGTGGAGCCTCGGGAATACGGCCACAGCAATGCCGGGAAGTCGGAGCCCGCCGACCTGCCGAGAGAGCGGACAGACCGGGCGATCCTGGACCATGCCTTTGCCGAGAAGAAGCCGGTTCTGGCGATCTGTTATGGATGCCAGCTTTTGAACGTGTATCTGGGGGGGACGCTGATCCAGGACCTCCGGGACGAAACAGGGACGGGCCTGCCGCACCGCCGGAAGGACTTGACGCCGGAACCCAAGGAAGATCCCGTTCACCCAGCTCGATTTGAGCCCGGGAGCCGTTTGGCGGCGCTCGCAGGGGCGTCCGAAGCGGTGGTCAACAGTTCACATCACCAGGCGATCCAGCAGCCAGGGCGGCAGTTGAAAATCACCGGGCACGCGCCGGACGGAATTGTTGAAAGCGTGGAATGGACCGGGGATGCGAACTGGGTAACCGGTGTGCAGTGGCACCCGGAACGCATGGAAGGCGACCCGCTGGCCGAGCGATTATTCTCGGAATTCGTCGGCGCGGCTCGGGCGGTCCACAAGATCCCTGCAGGAAAGCCTTAAGGGGACCGAACCAACCTAGAGAACGAGTTTAGGAATCAGACTATGGGGGAATCATGATTTCACTGGCGGGGAAAGCGGCACTGATTACTGGGGGCTCGCGCGGTATTGGAGCGGCCGCGGTCAAATTGTTTGCTCAGGCCGGCGCGGACGTGGTGTTCAGCTACAACTCGGCCAAGGAAGCGGCGAAGCAAGTCGAACAGGAAGCCGCGAAACACGGTACCCGGGTGGAAGCTTTCAAAGCGGACGTGGGCAAGCACGATGACAATCGCAAGCTGGTGGAGCACACCATCAAGCGCCTGGGGCGGCTGGACATCCTGGTGCCGAACGCCGGCGTGTGGAACCTGGAAGATCTGCCCATCGAGAAAATGTCCGAGAAGCAGTGGGACGACATGATTCGGGTCAACCTGAAGAGCGTGTACTCGGTGATTCACTTCGGGGTGCCGCACATGATCAAGCAGAAGAGCGGGAAGATTATCCCGATCAGTTCCACGGCGGGGCAACGCGGCGAATCGCTCCATACCCATTATGGCGCTTCAAAAGGCGGCATCATCAGCTTGACCAAAGGGCTGGCCACGGAACTGGCGCGGCATGGAATTCTTGTGAACAGCGTGGCACCCGGGTGGGTGGCGACGGATATGTCGAACCCGGTGCTGGATTCAAAAGCGGGACAAAAGATGGCCGCGTCTGTGATCGCACTCGGAAGGGCCGCAACTCCCGAGGAGATTGCCGGGCCGATGCTGTTCCTGGCTTCGGACCTTTCGAATTTCATGACCGGTGAAATTTTGAATGTCAACGGAGGGTCCGTGCTGTGTGGTTAAGTCGGAAAACTTACCGGGCGTGGCTGGCGATGGCGATGCTCTTGGTGCCACTGGCGGTGCTCGGGCAGAATCCGGACATGATTGCGCCGGAGGCCAGCGAAGCCAAGGCCAAGCAAATACTGAACCAACTGATTCAGGGCCTGGGCGGACCGGCGTACCTGGACATGAGAGAACGCCAGTGCGATGGGCGCCGGGCGGCGATCGGCCACAATGGAGCGCTGGCGGGTTACGTGCAGTTCAAGGATTCCTGGGAGTTCCCAGACAAGAATCGCACCGACTATACAGCACACGGACGAAACACGCTTTTGGGCTACATGATCGGCGTCCAGGAACTCGATTTGTCGCACGGCGGACTGGTGATCACCCTCTTCAGCGGCGAGCACGGCTGGACGATGGACCGCGGCGGGGTCTCGGAAATGCCAGAGGATACGGTAGCGGAGTTTCAGCAAGCCGTGCAGCGCAGTTCGGAGAATCTGCTGCGCCTGGGTCTGAAGGATGCGGATCTCGGATTCCGGTGGGGCGGGCGGGACACCGTGGATTTGCGAGAAGTGGATTGGGTGGAGATTTCCGACCAGGAGCAGCGCTTGTACCGGCTCGCGGTGGACCGCTCGAGTCATCTGCTGGTTCGCAGTGTTGTTCGTGTGAAAGACGAAAACACCGGCCAGCAGCGCGAAGACGTCACGATTTTCACGAATTACCAGCCAAGGGGAGGCGTCGAGGTGCCGATGCAGGTCACCCGGGAACGCGACGGCCGGCGCATCGCCCAGGTTTTCTACGACAGCTGCCAGATTAATCCGCCCCTTCCCGCGGATTATTTCACCCGGGAGGCCCTGGTCCAGCGATTCAAAGAGACCGGGGGCAAAAAGCCGAAGTAACTCAATCTGTAACAGCCGTCAAAAATGAGGCCCGGCGGGGCGTCTTGGGTTTATCATTTTTCAAAACGCTCTGGCTGAAGTTTCAGGTCGCCCGAGGGGCTTAGTGTCTGTGTATTAGCCAGAAGAGCAGCCTCTATCTGGCGGGCGGGAACCCTGCTAAGTTAAAGGGTCCCAGCCAATCAGTGGAAATGCGACCGTGCCCGAGGCGGTGCTACGGACGGTTGTCATGGCGGGCTGCAGGATCGGACGAAAATGAGATCAGGGCGGGCTTCCGGCTTCAGCCTCACGGAACTTGTCGTGGCCATGGCGATGGCCATGATTCTGATGGCCGTCGGCTTGCCCTATTTCCTGCACGCCTACCGGTTCTATCAACTGAGCAACGCCGCCACTCAGACGGCCGACATATTGCGATTGACGCGTTATGAAGCGATTCGCCAAAACAAACCGGTGGTTTGCGTAATTCAACCTGATTCTTCCGATCCTACGATGACCGACGCCTTCATGACCGATACCAGTGGAAAACAGCTGACCGGAGTGAATGCAAGGACCATCCTGCTGGGCCCCGCGGGGAATCTGGTCAGTGCAGGCTCGGTGCCCGGCGCCGGCGCCTTGCCCGTCGCCGCCCAACTTGGCGGCACTACGCCTGTAACCGTTTCCCCCAGCGGCGCAGCGGTTCGGTTCGATGCCCGCGGTGCGCTGTCCACGGGCAACATCATGGCGTTTTATCTCAACTCCAGCGTGGCCCCGGAAGCCGGCTTTCGCGCAGTGTTGTTAATGCCCGCCGGCTCCATTCAGATCTGGACCGGGGATTCTGGCGGCAACTGGCAGCAAGTGCGATGAGACTTCGCGTGCATTCCGATGCGACGCCCATGGCGGCTGCCCATCCGGGCGGCGAGCGCGGCTTTACGCTCATCGAAATGCTGATCGCCACGGTCATTATTGTGATCGGCCTGGTGGCCGTGGCCCAGTTGGTTCCAACTTCGATGATGCTAAATGCCAACAACCGGAGCGACGGCTCCGCCCTGGTGATCGCTCAAAGGCAAATGGAAGCGCTCCGTTCACTTCCCCTTGCTGCCAAAACGTTCACCGACCCGCTCGGAACTACCTGCCCGCTCGGCACCACCTGCTATATCGGGGACCCCAGCCAGCCGGGACAAGTCGTCGGCAGTCCGCTCTTCAACAACACGCCGGTCATTGATTACGCCCAGCCGCTGGTCAGCGGCTACGGTTTCACCTACACCGATCCCAACGATCCTACCGGCGCAGTCAACGATGTTCGCTGGGCGGTGGTCACCATCAACAACGGCTCCAACACCGGCAAGCGCATCATCGTCGGGGCTTTCCGCCGTGGTATGAAATCGCCGAGCTTTCCAATCTCTCTCGACACCCTGGTGTCCAAATGAGGGCCGCCGCGACGCCACATGCGCGCGGGTTCACGATTTTGGAGCTGATGATTGCCATGGCCATTTTCATGGTGATTTGCGGGGCCATGTTCGGATTGCTGCAGCTCTCGCAGCAGAAATACTCGAGCGAAACGCAACTATCGGGTGCGTTCCAGGAAACCCGGTTGGCCATTGACCAGATTGTGCGCGATTTCAGTGCCTCTGGTTATCCGGCGGTCAGCATGTTCTCGAAGATACCGGCGGATTCTTCCCAGTATGCGCTGAGCCCGGTGGCTTGGGATCCGAACTATCCGGCCACTTTTTGTTTGGTGGGGACTGCCGGCGGCGGCACCTGCCAGACGCCGGGGGATTTTGATTTGATTGTGGAATCGGATTTGGGCGGTGGGGTGAGCTGGGTTCGTTACCAGTTGATCGGTACGACGCTCTACCGCGCGGTGGTGGCCAAAACGGCGGCGGGAGATCCCGTGAATGCCACCTCCCCGGCAAGTGTGAGGGTGCCGTTCCTGACCAATGTAATGAACAACGTCATGAACACCTCCTCCGCCGGTCTACTCACCCAAATCAACGCCACCTATCCCTCGATGTTTCCGGGCGGCACACCGCAGCCGATTTTCAAGTACACCTGTAATAGTTCTGCCGGGCCGACGCCTTGCCCTCTGGCCGGAACCGACGGCGTGCCCGGTAACATCCGCGACGTGGACATCAATCTGATCGTGATGACCCGGCAGCCGGACTCGCAAACGCAGGTGCTGAAACTGGTCGAGTTGAATGGCCGCGGTCACCGCATGAATCCGTCGCGGTAAAGTGCTGTCAGGAATGATCGAATGACGAAGCGCCAAGAAAAATTCGCCGGGAGGCACGCCCAACGCGGCGCGGCGCTGCTGATCGCAATTTTTGCATTGTTGCTGGTCAGCGTTGTGGCCATCGCGCTGATCGTTTCCTCGGGCACCGATTCCGCGCTGGCCAGCAACTATCGGACCTCCACCAGCGCCTACTATGCCGCGATTGCCGGCGTCGAAGAAGCCCGCGGGCGGCTGCTGCCGATCAATCCGAATTATCTCCCGCTGCCATCGCCGATGCCTCTCACCCAGGTGGTCTATATCATCAATCCCACTGGTGGCGAGACGGTGGCCCCCAGCAATACTGCTAATCCCGCGACCTATCCGGACAATGAGTACAAGCAGGAATTCGGGGTGGATGTATCGACACGCGTGGTCACCACAAACGCCTCTGTTTCGCCGATCGCGGGCTTGCCTCCCGCTTCCTACAAATGGGTGCGCATAAACGCGGTGACCGAACAGTCTCTAGGAGATCCTCTGGTGCCGGGTTCGGGCGTCGACGTCAACGGGGACAACATCGTGGATAGCGTCACTCCACTGTTCTACGATCCGGCAAACGCGCCTACTCCGGGTTTGATTACAACGTTCACGCCGCCCGCCACCGCTTCGCAGGCCCTGGAAATTACTTCCTATGCGGTGCTGCCCAACGGCAGCCAGAGTATGGTGCAGTATGTCGTTCGGCCGCTGGTCGTGTTTTCCGGTTTGTCCAGCCAGACATTTCCCGCTGCACTCACGCTTGCAGGTAACAACGTCTTCTATGACGGCCCCGGCACCAACAGTTTCTTCATTCGGGGACAAGATCAATGCGGCACCGGCCCTGCGATGTTGCCGGCAATCGGCTATACCAATGGCGCGGCAAGTGATAATTCGAAAACCAATATTGCCAACGGAGCCACTCCGGCGGGGAATTATCTCGGCTCGTCAACTCCGAGCAGCCCCCCGCCGCCACCGCCCGCGGCTACAGGAAGCATGGTGAATGTGGGCGGTGTGATGAATCCGAATTGGCTGACGCCCAGCGGTCTCGAGGCCGTCGTGCAGGACATCACCGACAGCGCCGATGCGGTGCTCGCCGGCCCTACCACTCCCTCCAGTTTTCCTTCCGGGATGTCCTCCGGGAATCCGATGACGATCGTGGTGAACGGGGATCTGGACCTGAACGGCTGGCACAACACCGGCTACGGCTTGCTGCTGGTGACCGGCACGCTGAAGTATGACCCGGATGCGTCATGGCAAGGGCTCGTTCTTGTCATCGGTCAGGGAAACTTCGTCTCTACCAGATCCGGCACCGGCGAGATTGACGGCGCGGTGTTGATCGCGAAGACCCGCGATCCTTCTGGGAGCCCGCTGGCCACCCTGGGCGCCGCTTCGTTCAGCCAGACCGGCGGCGGCGGCAGTCTCGGGCAAGGCATTAACTACAACAGTTGTCTTGTGCAGGGCGCGATGGGGCCAATTACCTACAAGATTCTCTCCTTCCGCGAAATTAATCTGACGAATTGAAAATCAGGACGCACTTTGGACGCCCAGATTGGGCCGATGAAAATGACCGGACAGCCTTGGCGCGGTATACTAAATGAATGAGTCCCACTTCGAGGGAGCCGCAGATTCACGGCACAACGGTTTTGTGCGTCCGGAAGGAAAGCAAAGTTGTGCTGATCGCCGATGGCCAGGTGACCATGGGCGATCACGTCATCAAACACACCGCCAAGAAAACGCGGCGGCTGTACAACGACAAGGTTGTTGCGGGATTTGCCGGCTCGACCGCCGACGCGATCTCTCTTTTCGAACGCTTCGAAGGAAAGCTGCAGGAACATTCGGGGAATCTGCAAAAGGGATCCGTGGAACTGGCCAAGGAGTGGCGCAAGGACCGCGCGCTGCGGCACCTGGAGGCCTTGTTGATCGTGGCCGATTCGAAAGCGACGTTTGTGCTTTCCGGGAACGGGGACGTGATCGAACCGGATGACGGCCTGTGCGCGATCGGTTCGGGCGGAATTTATGCGCTGGCCGCCGCGCGCGCGATGATGAAGCACACCAAGCTGCCGGTCAAGGAACTTGCGCTGGAGGCCATGCGCATTGCCAGCGAAATTTGCATTTACAGCAACGCGAACTTTACCGTAGAAGAGATCTAGGGGAGCCGCCGGAATCGTCTCCACCGGCCAAGGCAAGGAATCGGACTTTCATGGCTATCAAGACAGATAAAGAGATCACATTGTTTCCAGGCGGCAATGGCAGCGTGCCCGTCGAAGAAGGCGAACTGCTTCCCGCGCTCGATGACATGACCCCGCGGGAAATTGTGGTGGAGCTGGACAAATACATTGTAGGCCAGGCGGCGGCGAAGCGTGCCGTGGCCGTGGCTTTGCGCAATCGCGTGCGCCGGCAGAAACTGCCGCCGGAGATTGCCGAAGACGTGCTGCCGAAAAATATCCTGATGATCGGTCCGACAGGCGTGGGCAAGACGGAAATCGCGCGCCGCCTGGCAAGGTTGGCGGGCTGCCCGTTCGTCAAAGTGGAAGCGTCGAAGTATACGGAAGTCGGCTACGTCGGCCGCGATGTGGAGTCGATGGTGCGCGACCTGGTCGAAACTTCGATTGACATGGTGCGCGAGGAAAAGCTGGACGAAGTGGCGGATCGCGCCGAGCAAGCTGCCGAGGAACGCGTGCTCGACCTGCTGCTTCCGCCGCAAGTGGAAGCGCCGGGAATGCCGGATGCCGAACGCGTGGCACAGCGAGAACAAACCCAGCGCACACGGGAAAAGCTGCGTATCCAATTGCGCGAAGGCAAACTGGACCAGCGCATGGTGGATCTCGAGGTTCGCGAGCGTGCCATGCCTTCGTTTGAAATTATTTCCAATCAGGGCGTCGAGGAAATGGACGTCAACCTGAAGGACATGCTCAGCGGCTTCTTCGGGCAGCAGAAGAAAAAGCGCAAGATGAGCATCGCGGACGCATTCGAATACCTGATCCAGGAAGAAGAGAACAAGCTGATTGACATGGACCAGGTGACGCGCATCGCCGTCGAGCGCGCCGAGCAGATGGGCATCATCTTCGTGGATGAAATCGACAAAGTGGCCGGGCGCGAATCGGGCCACGGCCCGGACGTATCCCGGGAAGGCGTGCAGCGGGACATCCTGCCGATCATCGAAGGCACAACGGTGAACACGCGGTACGGGATGATCCGCACCGACCACATCTTGTTTATCGCCGCAGGCGCCTTCCACGTCACCAAGCCGTCCGACCTGATTCCAGAATTGCAGGGCCGCCTGCCCATTCGTGTGGAAATGCAGTCGCTCAAGGAAGAAGATTTTGTCCGGATTCTCACCGAGCCAAAGAACGCGCTCATCAAGCAGTACATTGCCCTGCTTGAGACCGAGGGTGTGAAACTCACGTTTACCGAGGATGCCGTTCAGGCCATCGCCCGCTTCGCCACCAGCGTGAACGAACAGACCGAGAACATCGGCGCGCGCCGGCTTCATACCATTCTCGAGAAAGTTCTGGACGAGCTTTCCTTCGAGGCGCCTGACCTCAAGAAGAAAACCGTCAAGATTGACGCGGCGTACGTCAACAAGCAGCTTGCCGATATCGTGAAAAACCAGGATTTGAGTCGTTATATTCTCTAAACTCTGCAGTCTGAAAATGGAAAACAGATCAGGGACGCCATTGCGCCTTCAACAACGCCCCGCTCAGACCCTTTCCATTTCGTATTTTCTATTTTCTATTTTCTTCCTCACAGCCGGCTGCGGCGCCCCCGGCGAGCCGCAACCGCCTACCCCGCCGGTACCCCAGGCCATCGCTGATCTGACCGCGAAACAGGCGGGAGACGGCGTGTTGCTCACCTTCACCATGCCGGGAAAGAGCACTCTCGGCGAAAAGCTGCAGCAGGTGCCGGGGTTTGAAGTGTTGCGCGGCACCTTGCGCGCTGATGGCACGCCGGACCCCAAATCGTTTCGCGTGGTGGACACCGTGCCCGGGGCGCTGGTGACCCGTTATTCCGAGCGTGGCCAGGTGCAGTTTATCGATCCGGTTTCTCCGACCGATCCCCAGCTCCGCTCCGGCCAACCATTCGTTTATCGCGTGCGCACGCTCTTCACGGCGAAGCGGCCCTCTCCCGATTCAAAAGATGTGACGCTAGATCTCTCGCCCGTCGCCGAACGAATTTCTGCACTGGACGCGAGCCTGACCGAGCAGGGCCTTAATCTGAAATGGCCTGCGCCGACGCGCACTTCCGCCGGCGAGCCGCTTCCGGCAATCAAGGAATATCACGTGTATCGCGGCGAGTTGGACCCCGCAACGGCAAGCGTTGCCGCAAGCGACCCGCAGCGGGCGAAATGGAAATCGCCACTGCTTCAGCTAGGAGCAACAAGCACGACCGATTATCGCGATTCCGGGTTCGACTATGGGAAGACGTACGCCTACGCCGTGCGCAGCCTGATCAGCTCGCCCGGTGGAGCAGTCGAATCCGGCGATTCTCCGCTGGCCATCGTCACGCCCAAGGACACGTTTCCGCCAGCCGCGCCCGAAGGCATCGTCGCGGCCATTCAGCCGGGGGCCACCCCGGGCTCCGCGGCGGTCGAACTCTCCTGGTCCATAAATGTGGAATCCGACCTGGCCGGCTACCGGGTTTACCGCAGCGAACAGCAAGGCGCGCGAGGCGCCCTGCTCACCCCGGAACTCTTGCCGTCGCCTGCGTATCGTGATAACTCTGTCGAATACGGCCAGCATTGGTACACCGTAACGGCCGTGGATCGCTCGGGCAATGAAAGCCCCGGGAGTCTTCTGGTGGCGGTAGAAGTCGCGCAACCTTCCCGCTGAAGACGGGTTCTCATTGATGAGCGACTGCCTGGTAGGCCGCCCAGCACCATGCCAGCAAACTTCAGCCCGCCGGGTTACCGGTGGTTTCATTTCTTTCGTAATGCTCCCACCCGCGTTGGGTTCTACACCGGAGTCTGGCTCTCCCTGGTATTCGTCGCGTGGATTGTGATCGCAAACCGTGTGCCGTTTCTGGAGCCGCTGGCACGGCAACGCAACGCGGCCGCCGCGCTGCTGCTGCTCCTGATCGCGGGCATGCCGGTGCTGCGTTTCCTGCGCGAACCGGCGGATTTACTGATCTCCGGCCTGCTGGCCTGGAGCGTAATGACGCTGGCGTACCGGATTCTCAGCCTGAAATTTGTTCTTCTCCAGGGTTACTACAGCAGCTTCCACGTATTTGTGCTGGGAGCCGTAACCTATCTGCTTTTTGCAACACTCTCCTGGATTGGTATGATTGTGTGGCGGGCGCGAGAAGCTCAGGGTACGCACACCTCCCGCTGAACAGGTTCGGAGAAAATGAAATTTTGCCGGTTCGTCCCCAAATCCGCAGGCGTAGCCTCACGAGTTTTGTCCTCTTATGGCCTGATCGAAGGCGAAATCATTCATAGAATTTCCGCCCCTCCCTGGCAGCAATGGTCGCGAGAGGAGGCTTCGCTGCCCCTGCGGGAGGCGCGTTTGCTTGCGCCCGTCGACCCGTCGAAGATTGTCTGCGTTGGGCGCAACTATGCCGCGCATGCTTCGGAGATGGGAAACCAGGTGCCCAAGGAGCCGATGATTTTTCTGAAGACCCCTTCGTCGGTGATTGGGACGGATGAACCGATCGTGCTCACCCGCTATTCGAACCATGTGGACTATGAAGCCGAGCTCGCGGTGATTGTCGGCAAGCGATGCTCGCGACTGGGCGATAGAGATGATGCCCTCTCCTACATTCTTGGATACACCTGTCTGAACGATGTCTCCGCTCGCGACTTGCAGAAAAGCGACGTGCAATTCACTCGCGCCAAGGGCTTTGACACCTTCTGTCCGGTCGGTCCGCACATCGAGACAGAACTCGATCCGTGCTCCGCGCTGGTCGAGGCGCGCCTGAATGGGGCGGTGAAGCAGTCGGGCAGCACTTCGCTGATGACTTACCCGGTTGAGTTTCTGATTCGCTGGATTTCGCGCATGATGACCCTGGTTCCGGGCGACGTGATTGCCACCGGGACCCCCGCCGGAGTCGGGCCGCTTTCAGCCGGCGACACCATTGATGTTTCGGTTTCCGGAATTGGCGTGTTGCACAATCCGGTGCATGCCCCGGCTTCCTGACTTCGCTTCGCACACCCGCATTCGGTACTATAAAAGGCAGTAGGGAAGGCTATTGCGCTGCCGCAGGATTCACTCAAGCGGCGGGGCGGTCGGCTTCCTCTATCAAAAATTCCCACATCTAGGTGTGTAAGGGGTTGAGCGTTGAAAGAATTGCTCGCCGACTGGAAGTTGCTCCTTATGATTGGTGGCGGAAGCCTCGCCGCCCTCGCCTTGATCGCCTATGCCTTTGCACGGCCCGCGGCTGACCCGGAGGCCGAGGAGCGGAAGCGCCGGTTGCACCTGAACCTGATCGGGCGAATTGCGGAAGGCCAGGTAGTGGAACTCGCGCAGCACCCCGCGGCTCCGGCCGAAAAGCGCGGCGGACTTTTTGGCATGCGCTCGCAGCCGTTGGCGGATAACCGGCCACGCAGCCTGGTCTCCTACAGCTACTCAATTTCCGGCGTGACCTATCACACCGCGCAAGACATCACCGGGCTCGAGAGCCAGGTGCGCGTCGAACGCCTGGTGACGGGATTTCCTACCAGTGTGAAGTACGACCCCGCGAACCCCAGCGATTCGATCGTGGTTGCCGACGACTGGTCGGGCCTGCGATAAGATCTCCCGCTTTGGCCCGTGCTTCGCTTCCCGTTCTTCCTGGCCCCGATTTGCCCCCAGGAGGCCGTTCGCGACGGAGTTTCCACGCATTCAGCTTTGCGCGCGAATGCGTTATGCTTTGGCTGGCCGGAAACGCCGGCGCGCATACCGCCAATGAAACAGGTAATTCTTTCCATTCTGACCACGCTGATGATCGTGGCAACGACGCTGAGCGCGATGGTGATTCTGGTCCGCGCGACGCTCTATGTAACGTCGATCGCCTCGCCGCTGCCGCGGGCCGGCGCCATCCTGGCGGAAATACTGCTCGGCGTGGTGCTGCTGCTGGGCACGGTATGGCTGGCAACCCACGCGGCGGTCCTGATTTTCGCTCCAAAGAGCGACAAGCCCGAGGGAGGGCCTCTTGGCTGAAAAGAATCGTACCTGGGAATCCCATTCAAACGCCGACCGGATGGAGCAATTGCGCCGCATTTCGGAGGAAGCCGAAGCCGGCGGGGGAGCGGAACGCCGCGAACGCGAGCACAAGGCAGGAAAGCTTTCCGCCCGCGAACGGATTGAATTGCTACTCGATGAAGGGACGTTCGAGGAACTCGACAAATTTGTGCGCCACCGCTGCGTGGATTTTGGCTCGCAGGAGCAGCGGCCGGCCGGCGACGGCTTCGTCACCGGATTTGGACGCATCGAAGGGCGGCTGGCGTACGTCTTCGCGCAGGACTTCACCGTGTTTGGCGGATCCCTCTCAGAGAGCAATGCGCAGAAAATCGTGAAGATTATGGACCTGGCCATGCGCAACGGCGCGCCGGTGATCGGGTTGAACGATTCGGGCGGCGCCCGTATCCAGGAAGGAGTCGCGTCGCTCGCCGGCTATGCGGAGATTTTTCTGCGCAACACGCTGGCCAGCGGCGTGATCCCGCAGATCAGCGCGATTATGGGCCCTTGCGCGGGAGGCGCGGTCTATTCGCCCGCCATCACCGATTTTGTGCTGATGACCCGCGACACTTCCTATATGTTCGTGACCGGCCCGGATGTGATCAAGAACGTCACGCACGAAGAGGTCACCAAGCAGGAGCTTGGTGGAGCGATGACGCATAATTCAACCAGCGGCGTGGCGCATTTTGTTGCCCGTGACGATGCCGATTGCCTGGCGATGGTCCGCGAACTGATCGGATTTCTCCCCTCCAACAATCTGGAGGATCCGCCGCGCCGCGCGTCCAATGATCCCGCGGATCGCCGGGAGGAATCCCTGAACTCGATCGTTCCGGAAGATCCGCTGAAACCCTACGACATCAAGGATGTGATCCACGCGCTGGTGGACGAGAATTATTTCTTCGAAGTGCACGAGCATTACGCCAGGAACATCGTGGTGGGCTTCGCGCGATTCGACGGGAGACCCGTAGGCATCGTCGCCAACCAACCCGCGTTCCTGGCCGGCACGCTGGATATCAACGCCTCGGTCAAGGCAGCGCGCTTCGTGCGCTTCTCGGACGCCTTTAACATCCCCTTGATCACGTTTGAAGATGTTCCCGGATTCCTGCCCGGCACGCAGCAGGAATATGGCGGCATCATTCGCCACGGGGCGAAACTCTTGTTCGCGTTTGCCGAAGCCACGGTCCCGAAAATCACGGTCATCACCCGCAAAGCATATGGCGGCGCATATTGCGTCATGGCGTCAAAACACATCCGTACCGACGCCAATTATGCCTGGCCAACCGCCGAAATTGCGGTGATGGGCCCGGAAGGCGCGGTGGACATCGTGTACAAGCGCGAGCTAAGCAACGCGCCCGAAGCGGACCGTGCCGCCCTGCGCGAGGAAAAGATCACCGAGTTTCGCAACCGATTCGCGAATCCCTTCGTCGCTGCCGAGCGCGGCTACATTGACGCCGTGATTGAACCGGCCGAAACGCGCGCCCACATCATCACTTCGTTGCGCGCCCTCGAAAACAAGCGCGACACCAATCCCAGGAAGAAACACGCCAATATCCCGCTGTAGGTCCATTCCGCAGTTCAAAAAAGGCATTCGTATTCCGGCACGATGCGCTGCGCCCTCTTGCGCCCGGTCCGGTGAACGGAGAAGTCCCGGCGGTCCAGTGTGAAAATCGTTCTGACATTTTCGCGCGCCGCCAGATAAACGAGCATGGCGTAGGTGTCCGACAGTAACGGTTCCCCGGCAACGTGCCAGGACTGGAAATAGTTCCCCGAGCTCCAGTTTGGGCCTTGCACGGCGCATGCTAGAATCCCCATGCATTCCAGAAAACCATGTTCAGAAAAATCCTGATCGCCAATCGCGGTGAAATTGCCGTACGCATCCTTAGGGCCTGCCGTGAGTTGGGCATCCAAACCGTTTCCGTATACAGCGAAGTGGACCGGACGTCGCTGCACGTTCTACTAGCCGATGAAGCCTACTTGATCGGCCCGGCTGCTTCGCGCGAGAGCTACCTGCGCATTGATAAGCTGATGGACGTGGCGAAAAAATCCGGGTGCGACGCGCTGCATCCGGGCTACGGTTTCCTTGCAGAAAATGCCGCGCTGCCTCGCGCCTGTACGGATGCTGGCATTACTTTCATTGGGCCTTCCGCGGAGGCCATGGAAGCTATGGGCTCGAAAACCGCGGGCAAGCAACTGGCGCGGCGCGCCAACGTTCCGACCGTTCCGGGAACCAGCGACCCGATTGAAAATCCGGAAGATGCGCAAGCGCTGGCGCAAAACATGGGTTACCCGGTGCTGCTGAAAGCCATCGCGGGCGGCGGCGGCAAAGGAATGCGCGTGGTGCCCAGCGACGCGGCGTTTCGTTCAGCGTGGCGTGATGCGGCCTCCGAGGCGCTGAACGCCTTCGGCGATCCCCGCGTCTTTCTTGAAAAATATCTGATCGGGCCACGGCACATTGAGATTCAGATTCTTGCCGACGCCCACGGCCGCTGCGTTTCGCTTGGCGAGAGAGAATGTTCCGTGCAGCGGCGCCACCAGAAAGTGGTCGAGGAAGCGCCATCGCCAGTCGTCACGCCGGAACTCCGCCGAAAAATGGGCGATGCCGCGGTACGCCTCGGTCGCGCCGGCGGCTACGTCAACGCCGGCACGGTGGAATTCCTTGTGGACGCCGACCTCAACTTTTATTTCCTCGAAGTCAACACGCGCTTGCAGGTGGAGCATCCCGTCACGGAGCAAGTGACCGGCCTCGACCTGGTGAAACTCCAGATTGCCATCGCCGCTGGCCACCGCCTGCCTTTCGCGTGGGAAACCATCACCCCGCGCGGCCACGCCATGGAAGTGCGCCTTTACGCCGAAGACCCCGACAACAGCTTCTTTCCCTCGCCCGGCAAGATTATTTCGTTCCGCGCGCCCACCGGCCCGGGAATCCGTATAGATGACGGGGTTTACGAAGGCTGGACCGTGCCGATGGATTACGATCCGCTCCTCAGCAAATTGATTGCCTGGGGCAACAGCCGCGAGGAAACCATAGCCCGTCTCCGCCGCGCTCTCGACGAGTACACCATCACCGGCATTCGCACCAACGTAAGCTTGTTCCGGCGCATTCTCACGGAACCTGAATTCCTCCGCGGAGAAATTCGCACCACCTGGCTGGACGAAATGCTGGCGCGTCCCTATCCGCCTGCGGCGCCGCCGCGCCCGGGAACCGAGGAGGCCGCCTTGATCGCCGCAGCTTTATGGCACAGCGCACAGTCGAATGCCTCTGCGCCCGGCGGCACGGAGCCCCAGCCTGCTCCCTCCCCCTGGAAGATGGAGGGGCGGCGCCAGCAGATGGATCACTTGCCATGAAATTCGAAATTCAGCTCACCGGTCCGGGCGTCAAACGGAAGCACGTCGTCAGACTTGAACGAAATGGCGACGCGTGCAGCAGCGTGGCGATTGACGGGGAAGCCATCGACGCCAATGCCGTGCAGATTGCCCCGAACGCCATTTCTGTGATGCTTGGCGGCCAATCGTTTGAAATTCACGTTTCCCGCTCCGTGAACGGGGCCCTGAAGCTGCATTGCGGGGCGCACGAATTCTCCGCCGACATCATTGATCCGCGCGCCTGGCGCGGACGCAAGCACGGCCCGGTGGAAGTCGAAGGTCGCCAGGAAATTCTCGCTCCGATGCCCGGCAAAGTCGTTCGCCTCCTGGCGGCGGTGGGAGACGCCGTAGAGGCGGGCCAAGGCCTCGTGGTTGTTGAAGCCATGAAAATGCAGAACGAAATCCGCTCGCCCAAGAGCGGAAAACTCGAGCGCCTGCTCGTCAGGGAAGGGCAAAACGTAAACGCCGGAGAAGCGCTTGCGTGGGTGGAGTAACCCGAACTACTCTTTTAGGGCATTCCAAACTCTCATCTGGAGGTCCCCGATGTCTCGCTCCGTCGTTCGCTTCTCGATTATTTCCTCCCTGTTCGTTGGATCGTGTCTCTCCTCTGCTTCTCTCGCGCAAGAGAAGCCGGATATCCGCCATCAGATTGCCGATGCTTACGGCCTGACTTCGTGGCCGCAGGTCGAACAGATTCGCTACACCTTTAATTTCGAAGCCGGTCCGAAAAAAGCGGCCCGCACCTGGACCTGGGATACCAAAGCCGACAAAGTCACTTATGAAGGTCCCGACAGCGCCGGCAAGCCGACGAAGGTCTCCTACTCCCGCGCCAGCATGCCGCCCGACGTGGTCAAGGACGTAGACCCCAATTTCATCAACGATCAATACTGGACGGTCTTTCCGTTTCACCTGGTCTGGGATAAGGACGTCACCGTCGAGGATAAAGGCATGGCTGTGGATCCTACCGGCAAGACCAAAGGCAAAGTTCGCAAGGTCGTGGTCACTTATCCGAAAACAGGCGGCGGGTACACGCCGGGAGACATGTACGATCTTTTTGTCGGCGCGGACAATCGCGTGGTCGCTTGGAACTTTCACCGGGGCGGCGTAGAGAAGCCGACGCTGACAGCCACCTGGGCGGATTATAAAATGGCCGGACCGATCCTCGTCTATACGGACCATCGCGGCACTTATACGGGCAATCCAATCCACATTTTCCTTACGGACGTGGCCGTGAAGCTGGTGGGCGCGAGCGACTTCGTCCCGGCGAAATAATAAGCGCCGCAAGCCAATCGCAATTTGCAGGGCAGGGAATTACTGCGTGTTGGCGGGTGAACTGGTCGCCGGCAGCGAGACCGCCGGCTTGATCGGCGGCAACGTGGATTTCGCCGCATCGGGCAGCTTGCCGGCGGTTTCAACCACCTGCTGCGCCAGATAATTCGTAACCTTTGCTTCGTCGCGCGCCGTCGCCAGATACGCCGAGCGCAACAGCTGTTCCTTGCGGTTGCGCAACGTATCGCGGACAGTCTGCTGCACCTGCGGATCGTCGACGCCGCGCTGTCCGGCGGCTTCGCGTGCCACCAGCTTCAGGATGCGAATGCTGTCCTTCAACTGGATTGGCGGGCTCACCTGCCCGGGCTTCAGTGCGATCACCGTCTTCTTCAGAATCGGGTCGGACTGGTTCAGCGCCGATTCTGGAATGTAGCCGAGGTCGCCGCCGTTTCCAGCCGTGTTCACGTCTTCGGAATAATCCATGGCCAGTTGAGCGAAATCAGCGCCGCTGTTCAGCTTGTCCGTCAGCATCTTGGCTTTGCGCTCGGCTTCGGCCGGGGTGGTTGCGTCGTCGTTCTTGCGGTTGCGCACCTGCAATTCCTTGCGGGGTGTAATCACGATCTGCGAAATCCGGTATCGCGGCTCGGCAACGTTAAACTGGTTGCGGTTGGTGTTGTAAAAATCCAGCACGTCCTGGTCGGTGATGGTGATTTTCGCCGCCACTTCGCGGTTCAGGAGTTTCTGGATGGAGAGTTGCCGCCGCAGATCGCGCTTCAGGTCGTCTACGCTCATTCCGCGCGCTTTCAGTTGCCTTTGGAATTCTTCTTCGGTGAACGGGCTCTTCAGTTCGGTGAACTTGTCCTCCACTTCGCCGTCGCTGGCTTCCAGGTTCAGCTTCTTGGCGCGCTCCAGCAGAATTTCGTTGTTGATCAGCTGGTCGGTGACGTTCAGCTTCAACGAGAGCGCTTCTTCCTGCGAAGGCTCCTGGCCCTCCGGATTCACCTGCGAACGGTAGTATTTCTCCACCTCGTCGCGCTTGATCTCCGTGCCGTTCACCGTTGCCCACACATCGGCCGCGTGGTGCTCGGAAGGTTTGCACCCGGCGAGGACGGAAAACACCAGTCCCGCCACGGGCAAGAGTGCCCCGGCGCGCCGCAGTCTGACTGCTCTGCTGATGGTGCTTGGGGAGAAGTTCAAAGGTTCGCTCAGGCTGCTTTGGTCACACGGCCCAGACGAATGCAAGCCGTGCACACGCGAATCTGTTTGTGAACGCCCGAAACGACTGCCCGGACGCGCTTCAAATTCGGATTCCAGCGGCGACGCCGGGTGTTGTTGGCGTGGCTGACCACGTTTCCATAATGCGGCCCTTTGCCGCAAAGATCACACTTCAATGCCATATCGATTCCTGCACTCCAAAAGATTGAAAAGCAAAGTCTTAATTGTAGCAGAAGCCCGCAAAATCGCAAAACAAATGGGACGGGAAGAAACTCAGGTATTTTCATAACTTTTGAAGCCATTGAAGGCTCTGGCGCGCGAGCTAGAGGGCCTTCCAGGGCCGCGTTTGTTATACTAATCGAGCTTTCACTGAAAGAGCTGAACGGTGAGTCCTGTGCGCATCTCCATCGTCGAATACCTCAACACGGCACCCCTCGTACGCGGCTTCACGCATGGGCCGCTGCGCGGGAAGTATGCGCTTTCCTTCAGCGTGCCGTCACAGTGCGCGGAGGCGTTGCGTTCCGGGGCTGCGGACGTCGCGATTATTCCAGCCATTGAATACCAGCGCATTCCGGATCTGGTGATCCTGCCGAATCTCTCCATCGCCTCCAAAAAATCCGTGCGCAGCCTGTTATTGGTCTCCGGGAAGCCGATCCAGAAAGTCGCGCGCATTGCGCTCGATCGCAGCTCGCGCAGCACACAAGCGCTTACGCGCATCCTTTGTGAAAAGTTCTGGCACAGCAACCCGGAATTTTTCGAAGCGGCGCCCGACCTGCCGGCGATGCTCGAGCAGGCCGACGCGGCACTGCTCATCGGCGACCCCGCGCTGCGACTGGCCCTTGCTTGCTCGCCCGGGGCTCATCGGGATGACGCTGGTGACATTGTCTCGACGGCTTCCCTTGCCGGGCTCAGTGGGAACGGCCCCGTCTACATCTACGACATCGTCGAAAAGTGGCGGGCCCTGACCAACCTGCCCGCGGTGCTCGCCGTCTGGGCCGCGCGTGCCGAAATCGTCACCCCGGAACTCGTGCGGGATTTTCAGGATTCGCTGGCCTTCGGATTGCAGCTTGTGGACGCGATCGCCACAGAAGCTGCGGCAGAAATGAAGCTGCCCGCCGGCGAGTTGCGGCGCTATCTCCTCGAAAACATCGACTATCGCCTGGACGAAGAAAATTTGCGAGGCCTGACGCGCTACTATCAACTTGCTGCGGAAATGGGACTGATTCCCCAGGTGAACACGATCGCCCTGGCCGCGGAACCGGACGGTCCGGTGCGGTATATGGATGTTGTCGCTGGCAGCCGCGGGAACCCGGGATGAAGCAGGTTTTCACAATCGAAGCAAAAAGTTTATGATTTGAGGATAGCGACCGTGGCAATCACAAAACACCAAGCGCTCGAGATGCTCCAGTCCGATGACCTCGTCGGCATCGGCATGGACGCCCATCAGGTGCGGCTCAAGAAAAACGATCCGCGCATCGCCACCTACCAGATCGACCGCAACATCAACTACACGAATTTCTGCACCGAATACTGCTCGTTTTGCGCATTCTACCGCCCGCTCGGCGCCAAGGACGGCTACATCCTGTCGTTTGAAACCATCTACGCCAAAATCGACGAGATGCTCGAACTGGGCGGCACCGGCGTTCTTCTGCAAGGCGGCTTGCATCCCGACCTGCAGATCGGCTACTACGAAAATCTTCTGCGCTCCCTGAAATCGCGCTACCCGCAGGTACACCTGCACTGCTTCTCCGCTCCGGAGATTTTGTGCATCGCGGAGGTCAGCGAACTCTCGATCCGTGACACCATCCAGCGCCTGATGGACGCAGGTCTGCAGTCCATCCCCGGCGGCGGCGCGGAAATTCTTGATGACGAAATTCGCGGCAAGATCGCCCGCCTGAAGTGCACGAGCGACGATTGGGTGGAAGTCCACCGCACGGCGCATTCCCTCGGCTTGCGCACCACGGCCACGATGATGTTCGGCTGCGGCGAAACGCTCGAGCACCGCGTCAATCATCTCGACCGTGTCCGTCAGCTTCAGGAAGAAACCGGCGGCTTCACCGCATTCATCCCCTGGATTTTTGCGGCGGAGAATACCGCACTCGGCAAAAAGGTGCAGGAAACCACAGCGGTCGATTATCTGAAGACGCTCGCCGTCAGCCGGCTCTATCTCGACAACATCGACCACATTCAATCGAGTTGGCTCACGCCGGGCATCAAAGTTTGTCAGGTGGGCTTGCAGTTTGGCGCCGACGACGTCGGCAGCATCCTGATTGAGGAAAACGTGGTGTACGCCGCCGGCGTCACGCGCCGTACCAATGAAGAAGAACTTCGCCGCATCATCACCGACGCCGGCTTCCAGCCCGCACAGCGCGACACCCTCTACCGTTCTTACGTGCTGAAACCCCCGGTTGCCCGCGAACTCACCGCCGCCTGAGAGTCATCCGCAGCACCAGTCCTCACACCCTGAGCCTATCCGACAAGGATAGGCGAAGGATCTCAACTTACGATTTGTCATCGACTGGAAACTTGAGGAAACGTGCTCGACCTGAACCTTCACTTCCGCAGCCTCAGCAACAACTCCACTTCCGTTCCTTCCGGAAGATCCAACGCATCATGTGGCTCTAACACGCCATCCTTATAACGGGCAATCAGCCGCATCGAGCCGTCCCTGCCTGCCGGTTTCCCCGCTTTCGCGCCGGGCGCGCCGCCCGATCCCGACGTTTCATCGAGCGCCTGGTTCGCCAGCGCGTCGGCTTCCTTGTTCTGCTCCCGATAAACGTGGATGATCTGAAACGATTCGAACGTCTGCGATATTTTCTTTGCGCGTTCAAAAAGCGGCTTCAACTCCTCGCTCTTCACCTTGTACTGCCCGCGCATTTGCTTGACCATCAATTCCGAATCGCTCTCGACCCGCAACGCGCGAATGCCGTGGTTCTGCGCGTAATCGAGCGCCGCGATCAGCCCGTAATATTCCGCCACATTGTTGGTGTTGTTTCCGATGTACTTCCTGAGCCGCGCTACAATCTCGCCCCGCGGGTCGCGCACCACCACGCCGTACGCCGCTGGGCCCGGATTTCCCCGCGAGCCGCCGTCAACATTCGCCTGGTAGGCCGCGATCGCCTTGCGCTCGGGTTCCGCTAAGCCGAAAAGGCCCGCGTCTTTTGGCACTGAAGGGCGCTTCCACATCAGGAGTTCGCCGCTCCTGTGGCCGACTCCTTCGGCGCGGCGTGGGCGATGGGTTCGAGCGAATAAAGAATCCGCCCGCAGGATTCGCAGCGGAAGATCTCTTCATCGGTGTCCGATTCGAGCAGTTGCACCGTATGCGGCAGCGCCCGCAATCCGCACGCCTTGCACTGCCCGTCGCGCACCTGCGCCAGCGCGGTGCCGGGATGCTTTTTGGCAATCCGTTCGTAAAGCTCCAGCAGCTCTTCGGGAATTTTCTTCGCGATGCCGCGGCGCTCGGCGGTGGCCGCTTCCCAGGCCTTCTTTTTCCCGGCGAACTGCTCTTCGATCTGTTTTTTCTCCGCCGCAATCACCTGCTGGGATTCCTTCAGTTCCGCTTCCAGGCGTTTCACGCGGCGTTCCGCTTCCTCGACCTTCATCATCTGTTCGAGCACCAGGTCTTCAGCCTTGCCGGCTTCGCTGTCAGCCGTCGTGATTTCATGTTGCAGCGCTTTGTAAGCCTCATTGGTTTTGACGGAGCTGCTCTGTTCGCGATACTTTTTGGCGCGAACCTTCCACTGTTCCACGTCCAGCTCAAGTTTCTTGCGTTGGGCAAGAGCCTGCGTCAGCGCTTCTTTCGCCGAGGTCAGCGCGGTCCGCTCGCCGCTCAGCTTCGCGTCGGCTTCCCGCTGCCGTTTTGGCATGCCTTCCAGTTCGGCGCGCAGCGCAGTCGCATTCTGGTCGAGCCGCTGCAGCTCGAGCATCTGTGGAATAGCGGGATTCATACGGGCTTGATTCTAACACACGGGGACGATGAGCCTTCCAAGGCGGGCGAAGACGATGGAGTGGCCGGTCCTAAGACCGGCCACCACACAAATTCGATTACGACGCTTTCAGATCCCTGCGAATCAGCGCCGCGTCCAGGAAATAGCCCATCCCCACCGCCAGCGGCAAAATGCCAAACGCCGAGGCCACCAGCGTTTCCGGCTCGCCCAGAACCCGTGCGATCATCGCGAACATCAGGATAAAACCAACGCCGCCGCTCACCAGCAGAACCCCGGCTCGCCGCGACCTGGCATACTGCGAAAGCTCCGGCTCCATGGGGATCTCGGTACCGCGCGCCAACGCGGCCAGCCGCTCTTCCGTGCGCAATTTGCGCACCCTATAAAACGTATACATCAACGCCAAAGGGATCCCGCACGTCAGCACCACGGCAACCAATCCGATCACATCGCCACCCATTTTATTGCTCTCCCTTCCGCTTATCATCCGCCGGCCGCTTTGCGCGGCCTCACCCCTAAATACGCAGAAGGGCGGCCAATTGTTCCCGCCGACAGGTCGAAAGTGATTGATTCTGGAGGGTGAAAAGTTACTGAACTTCGCGGACTTGCATCGAGGAATCGATGGCCAGGGTCGGATAGCGGATCTGCGAACCTTCCGGCGCCGGCGCGTGGCGCGCCACAACCTGGAATTCCGCGCCTCCCGTGCAATTTACCTCGTAAGTATAGCCCTCCCGCCCGGACCGCGACACCTTGAGCGAAGCCGACGAAATCAACTCATCCAGCGAGACGCAGTTGCTGTTCAGGGCCAGGTTTCCGCGCTCCGCCTCGGCGATCTGGAGCAGGTCCATGCGTACTCCGGTCAGGTTGATGGCCTGGGTTGTGGCCGTGCCCGCGTCGGAGGTCGGCATCCTCTTCAAATAGAATTCATACACCGCGAACAGAATCAGGGCTGCCACCAGTACCAGGGCAAGAGCGCGCATGTCGCCATTCTTTCCTGACTACTCGTTTCGCGCAAGCTCTAAGCCGCCCGCCGAATACGATTGGTAACAACCCCGGGCAATTTCCCCCGCCTGCCGCCTGCTGGCTGCGAACGGCGAGCGACGACGAGCTTTCGCTCGAGCTCGAACCCGGCGATTCTCTCCTCTTTTTCACGGAAGCTCTCAGCGACGCCGGCAATATCCGGGACCAGGAGTTTCAGCTGGATGGCATCCCGGGACGGCTGTCGCCGCCAGGCCGGCGAACCCCAGCTTGACCCGCCGGGGCAGATTCCCGCAGCGATTCGGGATTTCACCACGGGCTCGAAGCAGTCAGACGACAGGACCGCCGCTCAGTCCCGGCTCAACCGATAGCGGCCCGGGCATCGGGCTTTTCACCGTGGTCAACTGGGCAAAGCTTTGTCTCTTTTCAATTGACCTCCGGCCACTTCTCCAGTAACTAAGGTAGTCAAAGTTCACTTGGTATCTAGGAGTCCTCGATGAATAGAAAATCCCCGTATCCTGCGGCACTCGTTTGCCTCCTCACCTGCGCGTTGACGATTCCCTTTGATGCCCTGGCACTGCCCGATGCCACTGGCCAGCGCGCCGGGGAAGTTTCCCGCGTGATCCCGGCCGTCAGCCTCACGCGCGGCGCGAAGTCGATGAACGCCAGCGCGAAAACTCCCGTTGATTGGCAGGATGTGCTAAGTACCCAGGCCAATGGCCGCGCGCGTGTTTCGCTCGACGACGGCTCCGTGCTCAACGTCGGCTCGGATTCCTCCGTGAAGGTCGTGAAGCACGACGCCGGCGCGCAGCAGACCGATCTAGAAGTGACGGTCGGGAAAATCCGCTCGCAGGCGCAAAAAATTTCCCAGGCCAACGGGAAGTTCGAAGTGCACACGCCCTCGGGAGTTGCCGGCGTGGTCGGCACGGATTTTTATGTCGCCTACGAGAACAACGTGATGACGGTGATCGTGTTTGACGGTGTCGTCACGGTCTGCAATCTGGCCGGCGTTTGCGTAGCCGTCAAAGCCGGGCAACTTACCACCGTGCGCAACAGCGACTCGAACGGCCCGGCCGCGCCCTCGCAAGCGAATCTGTCCACGCTTACAGAAGCCGTCGCCAGCACTACTCTTGAAACCGGCCCGGGCATCGGCCAGATTCACCACATCAGCAAAGGCGCGGCGATCACCATCGGCATTCTGGCGGTAATACCCATCGTGGTCGTTCCGATTGTGACCACCCGCGGTTCAAGCACCCCGGCGCCAACCAACGGGTGCCCGATTGGCGTAAAGGCCTGCTGAGGCTCGATTCCCATTTTTAGTGCATTCAAGTGGCCTCTTCGGTTAGCAACGCTCGCATCGCTCGAGCCATCTAACCCGAGGTAGTGGCTTTGCCGCTTCTCGCCGTCCACACCACGCTTTGTCTACCCACCGGCGGTGGCGTACACTGATCTTTTGAGTATTGCGTCTAATTGTGAGTGAGGCACTCTTGAACCTTTTCATCCCCGTTTCTCTGGCTCGCCGTTTCTGTCTGTCGGCCACCCTCGGCGCCATCTTTATTCTCGCCCCGGCTTCGAGTCTTCTCGCCAAGCCGCCGGATGCCGCGGCAAAACCTTCTCCACTCATCGCCGCATTGAAGGCGGAGCTGGAACGTTCCATGAAAGTGTATGGCGCGCAGGATCCCGCCGCCTATTTCATCAGTTACACGCTCACCGACACCCAGCGTGCCACGGTTTCCGGTTCGAACGGCGCCCTCCTCAGCAGCGATGACGGGCGAAACCGGTGGCTCGAAGTTGCGGTTCGCACCGGCAGCTATGAACTGGACAACACGCATAAGGTTGACGGCCGTCAGCCTCCCTCCGGCAGCCCCGGAACCAACGTGCCCGTTGACGACGATCCCGAGGTCCTCCGCCGAGCCGTGTGGCTCGAGACGGATACTGAATATCGCTCGGCCGCGGAAGCGCTCATCAAGATCAAAACCGGCAAAGAAGTGAAGGTGCAAAGCGAAGAAGGCGCCGCCCCGGATTTTTCCCGCGAAAAGCCGCAGGTCTTTACCGGTCCACTGGTTTCCTTTTCGCTCGATCGCAAGCCATGGGAGCAGAAGGTGCGCGACTACACGCGCTACTTTCGCGAATCCGGCGCGGTGATCAATTCCATCGTCACCTTCACCGCCCAGGCGCAAAGTCAGCTCCAGGTGAATTCCGAGGGCACCCAGCTTCAGTATGGCCAGGTTCGCTACCGCCTGGAACTTTTCATCCAGGGCAAAGCCTCCGACGGCATGGACATCGACCGGTACTTCAACTTTGACTGGGTAAATCCCGCCGATGCGCCGGATGACAAAGCAGTTCTCGCTGCCTCCGCGCAGTTGCGCAAGGAAATGGAAGGCCTGGTGGTTTCGCCGTTGAACGATCCCACAGTTGGGCCCGCTCTGCTCACCGGCCGCGCCGCGGCCGTTTTCTTTCACGAGGTCTTCGGTCACCGCGCCGAAGGTCACCGCCAAAAGGATGTGACCGAGGGACAGACCTTCGCCAAAAAGGTCGGCGAACAGATTTTCCCCAGTTTCCTGACGGTCGTGGATGACGCCACCGAAAAAAAAGTCGTGGGCCAGGATTTGCTCGGCTACTACCAATTTGACGACGAGGGCGTGGCCGCCGAGCGCGTGGTCCTGGTGGATCACGGGGTCCTGAAAAACTTCGAAATGTCGCGCTCGCCGCTGAAGGATTTTCCGCATTCGAACGGCCACGGACGCCGCCAGCTCGGCGCCACGCCCGTTTCCCGCCAGGGCAATCTGCTGGTGGAAAGCAACAAGATGGTCACCAACGCGCAACTCCGGGCCAAACTGGTCGAGCTCGTAAAGCAGCAGGGCAAGCCTTACGGCTTACTGATTGACGACATCGCCGGCGGTTTCACTTTCACCGGCCGCGGGCAGCCTCAGGCTTTCCAGGTGGAACCACTTGTCGTTTACAAGGTTTTTGCGGATGGCCGCCCCGATCAACTCGTCCGCGGCGTGGATATTGTCGGAACACCGCTCGCCGCCCTGACGAAAATCGTTGCCACCGGCGACACGCTGGAGGTCTTCAACGGCTACTGCGGCGCCGAATCCGGGTATGTGCCGGTTTCCGCCGCTTCTCCCGCGATTCTCACCTCGGAACTCGAGGTCCAGAAGAAGCAATCGTCCACGGATCGGCCGCCTATCCTGCCGCCCCCGGCGCACGACACCCAGAAATCCGGAGGCCTTCTCTAATGCGCGCAATTGGCCTGTCCACTGTTCTTGTTGCCCTTGCTGCCGCTTCCGCGGCCTTTGCGCAATCTCCCGCCGACAACGATCACACTCTCGAAGCCATGAAAGATGAAATGGCGCGCGCCAAGTCGCGGCTCGAGTTGCAGATTCCCAAGCTCGACAAGCCCGTCCGTCCGTACTACATCGAGTACCGGCTTCTCGACATGGATATTCGAGAAGTAGTTGCCGAGTACGGCGCACTGGTCACCTCCGCGCACAATCGCAACCGGGTGATGAACGTCTCCGCGCGCGTCGGCGATTACAAGCTCGACAGTTCCAACTTCATCAGCGAGGAAGGCTTCCGCGGCTTCATCGGCCCCTCGGGCACCGTCGGAATCGATCGCGACTACGATTCGCTTCGCCAGGATCTGTGGATCGCCACAGACCAGGCGTTTAAAGAGGCGGTCGAAACCTATTCCCGCAAGCAGGCCTATCTGAGCAGCCTGGCGCGGCAGTCGGATATTGAAGATTTCTCGCGCGCCGAACCGGTTCAGCATGTCGAACCTCTCATTGCCCCGGATTGGACCAACCGCAACTGGGATCAGGAAGCCCGCGACTCTTCCGCGGCGCTCCGCGCGTTCCCGCAGATTTATGAATCGCGTGTCACCTATTATCTCGTGTTCATGACCGAGTACCTGCTTACCAGCGAAGGCACGGAAGTTCGCGCGAATCGTTCCTTCGCCGCGATCGAATCGGGCCAGAGCTCGCTCGCCGATGATGGTATGCAGGTGAACAATTATTACGCGGCGTATGTGCCGCGGCCCGCCGATCTCCCCAGCCCGGATGCCGTCCAGAAGGCCCTCCGTGTTGCCGGCACCGAACTGATGGGCATGCGTGCCGCCCCGCCCGCCCCCGATTACACCGGGCCCGTGCTCTTCGAACCTCGCGCCGCCGCTGCGCTTCTGGCCGAAGTGCTGACACCATCTCTGAGCGGCGCGCGCCCACCGCTCGCGTTTCAGGCGGTCGTCGAGCAGTTGATGAGCAGCCTCGGCGGGCGCAGCGATTGGAGCGGCAAGGTCGGCACGCGGGTTCTTCCACCGGGCGTCACGCTCATGGATAACCCCGGTGCCACGGATTACAAAGGCGCGTTGCTCGTCGGCGGCTACGCCATCGACCAGGAAGGCGTTCCCGGTGAGAAGGTCACGCTGGTGGATGAAGGCAAGCTCAAGAACCTTTTGATGTCTCGCCGCCCCGGGCCGGATTTTGAAAAGTCCAACGGCCACGGGCGCAGTTCGTTCTTGAGCGACGCCCGGCCGGTGATGAGCAATCTTTTCTTTTCCTCCACGGAATCTCTTTCGAAGGAAGATTTGAAGAAAAAGTTCCTCGATTCCTGCCGCGCCGAAAAGCTCGAATTCTGCATCGTCGTCCGCCAGATGGACAACCCTTCGCTCAGCCTCCTGCACCAGGACGATTTCAGTGAATTGCTGGCCAGCTTCGGCGGCAACGCGGCCACGGACCGCCTGCCTCTGGTCGTCTACAAGATTTACCCCTCCGATGGCCACGAAGAGATCGTGCGTGGCGCGCGCATCAGCGGCTTCGGCTCGCGCATGCTGCGCAACATCGAGGGCATTGGCAACGACAGCGCGGTCTTCAATTACATGCAGAACCAGACCGCCGGCGTCGCCGGCACGGCGCTCGCTGCCTTCGGAACCGCGCAGAACGGCTTGCCGGCCTCGGTCGTCGCACCCTCGCTGCTGTTCGGAGAAGTGGAAGTGCGCGGCGCTCGTGGCGAACCCAAGCACCTGCCGCTTCTCCCCGAGCCGCCCATGAGTGCCAAGGGCTCGCTGTAACCTTTTCCGCGCACAGCACTCAGATGAGGCAGGGCAGGTACGTTTCGACCGCCTCGTTCTGCCGTCCGGAGGTGTTGCTGTGGAATCTGATCGCCGCGCGTTTCTTGCTGGTCTGGGTGGCTTGGCCGGCGGTTCGCTGTTGCTCTGGACGGTCCGAGGCGAACTCTCTCTTCCTTCCGCGCTGGTTTCCGCCGACTCCAATGGCGGGCCCGTGAAAATAGTTCAATTTGACGATGCCGGGAAAAAACTTGCGGTGGTTACCATTCCGAAAGTCGTGAAGACGGACGCTGAGTGGCGCAAACTGCTCGAACCGGAGCAGTATCGCGTCACCCGGCACGCCGGGACCGAGCGTCCGTTCCAGAATGCCTACTTCGAAAACCACGCCAAGGGGCTCTATCGCTGCATCTGCTGCAACAACGCCCTTTTCACCTCCGACACAAAATTCGAATCGGGCACCGGCTGGCCCAGCTTCTGGGCGCCCATTGCGAAAGAAAATATCTTTGTTTCCGCCGACAACAGTCTCGGCATGTCCCGCGACGAAGTCTCCTGCCGCCTTTGCGAAGCGCACCTCGGCCACGTCTTTGACGATGGCCCCCAGCCGACCGGCCTCCGCTACTGCATGAACTCCGCCTCCCTCCGCTTCTACCCCGCAAAAAATTCCTGACTTTGTGGCAAAGCCATCCCTGGCTGCGCTCTTCGCTCGGAAGCCACAGACCGCGTTCCCCGGCTTCCCCGTTCGGCATCCCCGCACCACATGTTGTAGTCTTACTCCATGGTCCTTTCCCGAGGCCTGCAGACCGCCATCCACGAAAAGAAGCGTGCCGCCCTGCTGAGTATCGGCTCCGCCGCGCTCCTGCTTTCCCTGAAAACTTTCCTGGTCATTCGCACCGACAGCCTCGGCATCCTCTCCGAGGCGCTGCACTCCGGCCTCGACCTCGTCGCCGCTGTCATCACCTTTCTCTCGGTGCGCGTCTCGGACCAGCCGGCTGACGAACGCCACCCCTACGGCCACGGCAAGTTCGAAAATTTCTCCGCGTTCATCGAGACCGGCCTGCTCATCCTCACCGCCGTCTACATCATCTACGAAGCCTTCCACCGCCTCTTTTTCCATTCCGTCCATATCCAGCCGAGCATTACTGCCATCCTGATTCTTCTCGTCGCCCTCTCGATTGATATCACCCGGGCCCGAACGCTCAATGTCGTCGCCAAACGCTACTCGAGCGAAGCCCTGGAAGCCGACGCCCTCCATTTTTCGACAGACGTCTGGAGCACGATTGTCGTCATCCTCGGCGTCGCGCTCGTCTGGGCCGGCAATGTCTGGAATTTTCCCTGGCTCTCCTACGCCGACTCGCTCGCGGGCCTTGCCGTCGCAGGCGTCATCCTCTGGGTCGGCTCACAACTCGGCCGCCGCACACTCGACGCGCTTCTCGACGCCGCTCCCGCGGGGTTGCAGGATCAGCTCGTTACCGAGGTCGGGAATATCGAAGGGGTTCTCCACGTCGAACGCGTGCGCCTTCGCCGCGCAGGCAACCGTTATTTTGTTGACGTGACCGTCAGCGTCGCCCGCACCGCCAATCTCGAGCAGGTCCACGCCCTCACCGACAGAATCGAAAAACGGATCGCACAGATCGTTCCCGCAGACGTCATCGTTCATGCCGAACCTCGCGCTCCCCGGGATGAGCATCTATTTGAATCCGTCCGGGCCGTCGCCCTTCGCCTCGGCCTCGCTGTTCACGACGTCACCGCCTCGCAGCAGGACGGCCACCTCTTCGTCGAACTCCACCTCGAAGTGGACGAAAATCTCAGCCTTCGCGAAGCCCACCGCCGCGCCACCGAACTTGAAGACGGCATCCGCGAACTAGGCCAGGGCAACGTCGACGTCAACATTCACATCGAGCCGCTGGGCCGCCACATCGCCACGCCCGATACCCGCGCCGGCGAAATGCGCCAACTCGAAATGTCCGTGGAATCCTTCCTCAATGGCATGCCCAGCACCTATGACGAACTGATTAATTGCCACGAGGTGCGAGTCCGCCAGGTCGAGCACCACATTCTGGTTTCCTGCCACTGCGTGATGAAGAGCGACCTCTCCATCACCCGCGTCCATGACGTCACCGCGGCCCTGGAAGACAGCGTAAAGGAGCGCTTCCCGCAAATCTCCCGCGTCACCATCCACCCCGAGCCCCCCGACGCCTCCTGATCCCGTCCGGCGGATTTCCTGTCCATGACTGTGGGTGATTGCTCACCGGAGTCGTTTGACATCCGTGAACTTCCTTGCCGATGATTTGCTCTAGGGCCGCGACTTCGGGGACCACTACGCCAGGAAGATGTAACTCCTCCCACCGCCCACAGACGGGCCATCTGAGAAATCTGTCAACCTGTCCTATTGAGGGCATCTTTCGGCCCGCGCCCCACGACATACTCGAGACTACCGTGATTTCGAAATCGTGAGTCCAAGGATTGCGGTCTGGAGAACACTCTATGCAACGAACAAATCTAGTTCTGGGTGGACTGTGCCTGGTGGCGGCTCTCGCCATCAGCGGACCCCTTGTGGCCACGACAGCGGCACAGGAAGCCAATTTACAGGTTCGCGTCTACGACTCGCACCACCGCGATTACCACAACTGGGATGACCGCGAAGACCGCGCCTACCGGAACTACCAGGAAGGGCGCCACGAATCGTATGTTGCCTACGAGCACCGGAAGCATCGCTACCAGGAGCACTACTGGAACTGGCGGCATAGTCACCCGGATCGCGATTAACGAACAAATTTAGCCTTGAATGAAAGCGCCCCGCGTGCCGTTTTGCGCGCGGGGTGCTTTCCGACGTTGTTTTCCTGCGGACTAGTGATTACCTGTAGGTCCGGCCACCCGATCCGCTTCCCGGCAAACCTTGCGGCTTCTCTCTAACCTGTGGGTCCAGATTCTACGGGCCATTCTTGTCACGCCCGCCAGTTATTTGGGCGTGCAGTCCTGTGCCGGAGGGGCCGCCGGGGTAATCGAAGTATTCAACGACGGAGAACCGTCAAAATCGAACAGGTCCTCCAGCGTGTGCGCATGCTTGTCACGCAGCGTCAGGAACTGCCGTGTGACCTCCTCGTTGTCCTGGTCACCGCGGCCGTCGCTTGTTCCGGTGCTCAAGAATCGCTTTTCAATGAACGCCAGAATGGACGCGTGATCGCCCACGGTATGCGAAACGTAGTGAGGTTTTGAAAACGGCGAAACTGCCATGAACGGCACGCGCACGCCCAACTGGTCAAAAGCCGCGCAATCCGCCGGAAATGGACCGGTAGGGTCTGAAGCGAACTCTGGGCAAAGCGCCGCGGCGTCGTTCACGGTTGTATCCGTCGTGCTGAACGGATTGTGCGCGCATTCTGCTCCACCGCCGGGCTCGAGGCTCAGCGGAGGGTTCGAGAGATCCGCGCACTGCCCCGGGAATATGCCGTCCGGCGTCCGCGAGGAATCCTGCCGGGCCGCCGGAGGTGCAACGTGGTCGAAGTAGCCGCCGTGTTCGTCATACGTAATGAAGATAACGGTATCCTGCCAGTACGGGCCGCTGCGCAACGCGCTAACCACCTGGGAGACATACGCCTGTCCGCGCTGAATATCGGTAGGCGGGTGTTCGTCATTTTCGTGCGCGGTGCCGAATAGTCCGAAGTTCGGGTCCAGAAAAGACACGCTTGGCAGAGGCGGCAAGTTGGGCGCTCCCGCTGCTTGTTCGAGAAACACCGGCAGAGGAAAGAAGTGCGGATCGATGCCGGTTGCTCCGAACAAGCGAAATGCGCCGGCCTGGGGCGCATCCTGGAAATAATCCGCCCAGCTCACGTTGTTTTTCTCCAACAAGTCCAGAATCGTTCCGTTGACGGGCTTGTAGCCGCCTGCAGGCGGAAACGTGTCGTTGGTCGTCAGATGCCCAAAGGAAGTTGCCGCCAGCAGGTAGGAGCGGTTCGGAAAAGTCGGTCCTAGCACGGACGCAAAGTAGCGGTCATTGATCGCAAATTGGCTGGCCAGGTTGTAATAAAAGGGGATGTCGTCTTGGGTATAAAAGCCCATTGTCTGGTCTTCGGTGGGATTCTCCACCCCGTTGTCAATTTGTTCGGTCTTGTCGTTCACCCGGACAAATCCGTCGCTCAGTGCGGATTGGCGAGTGCGGTTCGGATGCAGGAAATTCATTTCCTGGTGGGTCCCCAGCCACGAATGATCCAGGTCCGGCGAGGCGCAGCGCCGCGAGTCATGGAAAGAGGAGACAAGCGACCCATCGTCATCTCGGTTGGCGTTGTAACAGTGCAAGTCCCCGTTTTTGTCCGGCACGCAGGCGAGGCCGTCGACGCAAGAGTGATCTCCATCCCGGCACCCGAAAAGTCCACGATGGTAGGGGCTGCCCGGCGCGTAGGCCAGCGCCCCGAAGTAGTTATCAAACGAATGGTTTTCTTGCATGATCACAACCACATGTTTCACTTTTTTCAGGTTGCCGTCCGCGCTGGCAGGCACCCCGGTCAGCCATGCCAGAATTAGTGGCAGCAATAGCGCCGACCGAATGAGTTCGACGAATCTCATGTAATGTCGCTCCTTGAACTTTGCTCTCTAGTTCCGGCGTGCGCGGTCCCCGGCTCCCTTAAGGGAGCACATCCAGCGTAAATTCTTCATCAATCTTCTGCGAACATTCCGTGATGCTCGCGTGGCAGGTGCCGGCCAGCTTCCAGCTTGGTCATCGGGTAGAGTGACCCTCTTCCGGCATCTCGCCGGAAGATTCGTTCTCCGATTTCCGTTTATCATAGGAAGTCTGGGAAACAGCAAAGGAAGCCTGCTCGCCAGGCCTGTTCGCTGCCCCTCGAACGGGCACAGGCGGTCTCTGCCGCGAAGACTCAGGATGGAAAGCATGAAAAAACAAAAGTCATTACCCGAGCATCTCGTGGAACTTCTCCAGGGCGGCCACGCTCACGTGGATTTTGCGGGCGCTGTTGAGGACTGGCCCATGGATCTACAGGGGAAAAAGCCGGAGGGAGCGGCGCACTCCCCGTGGGAAGTACTGGAGCACATGCGCATTGCCCAGCGGGACATCCTGGAGTTCACGCGCAATCCCAAGCATGTCTCTCCCGAATTTCCCGCCGGATATTGGCCAAAGACGCCAGCACCTCCCGATAAGAGAGCCTGGAAGAAAAGCGCGGACGCGTTCCGCTCCGACTTGAAAGCAATGATCAAAATCGTGGAAAACAAATCCACGGATTTCTTCGCGCCGGTTCCCCACGGCGACGGCCAAACCGTCCTGCGCGAAGCGTTGCTCGTGGCCGATCACAACGCCTACCACTTGGGAGAGTTGCTCCTGCTGCGGCGCCTCCTGGGCGCCTGGAAATAGCTCGGGGCCTCGCTTGAAAACCGGGGTATCGAAGTCGTCCATCTTGGTCCTCAAGGAGAGCACTTAACACAGGCCCAGGTTATGGCTCGGTTGGAAACGGGACAGGCAGAAATGTTCGCTAATGGACTCCGGTCAAGAAAGTCCTACCGACCGATCAAGCGGGCCGTCGGGGGTTCGCACTAATCTCATCCAACAATGATCGAACGGCTTTACACAACCGGAGTTTATGGAAAGGCGGAAGAGACGTTCTTTCGGCAACTACGGCAAGCCCACGTTCAGGTCCCTGATTTTCCGGATACGGCACGACCATTTGACTGAGGCCGCAGATTGCGCGATTAAAGGAACGGTACTCGGCAGGATTGGCAATCAAAAGAGTGATATTCCCTCCCGCTTTTTATGGAAATCGTGCCAGTGCAAATGGAGAATGCT
The DNA here is from genome assembly GCA_013289665.1 of Acidobacteriota bacterium. Taxonomy (GTDB): domain Bacteria; phylum Acidobacteriota; class Terriglobia; order Acidiferrales; family UBA7541; genus Acidiferrum. Next base: position 133,749 of record JABCZN010000003.1, read on the forward strand.
TGAATACCGGTAGTGGATGAGAAAACGATCCGGGATATTCCGGTGCTTCCGACAGAGTTCCCACTCGCATCGCTGTCGAGCGTTGTGCCCAAGGATGCATGGTCGGATATACTCTATGAAATTTGCTCCAACTCGTCCCGCCGCGTCCAAAAGTAGATAGCGAACCCCACCGCCACCAGCGGCAGCGCCGCTCCGAACTCATCGATAAACCAACTGGTCTTTCCCGTGTTCCGCGTCAGTGGAGTGAAAATCGCTTGCACGTACAAATTGTGGCTCGCATGCAGCAGTGCGCCCGTCCACAAGCTTCCGGACTTCAGCCTCATCCATGCGAAAACAACCGAAATCGCCAGCACCATCACGGTGAAACATGTGAGCGAATACCACCTCGGCGTTTCTCCGCCGTTGTAGTGACCCCAGATCAGCAGTGGATAGTGCCAGCAGGACCAAACGACACCGCTGATCAGCGCCGTCCCGGTAAATCCCACGCGCTTGAAAAGCTGCGGCACCAGAAACCCGCGCCACCCGATCTCTTCGCCAAGCGACGACGCCAGGCTCTTCGCCAATCCGAAAGTCCCTACCAGTAGGACGTAAATCACCGTGGAAACCGCCGGTGATGCGTGCAAACCCATCAGCACCACCAGTTTGTCCATGAATTCGTGGTTCGGGAATCCCCCCAGGCCCGAACACCAGACAATCGAGTACGCAATCGCGGCATAGCACAGTGGGATTAGCCAGCTGTCAAGGGCGTATTTTTTCTCCGGCCATCTCCAGCCAAGTTCCGTCAAATCCCGTCCGTTCGCTTTCAGCGTGACCATCGCGGCAAGCGCCGGACACCACATCAGCCCCAGTACGTACATCCCTGATCCGCCGCCCAGGTTGTCGGCCCTTAGCGCCATAAAATAAAAAGCAGAGCTGAACAAAAAAACCAACAACACGTAAATCGCAACCTGCTGCCTCGACCCGCTTTGTCCGGCCATCGACGCCCCTCTTCCGACTCCCCTTGTCTGCAGGCCCTGATCCTGTGCGTTCCGCTTTACGGCATCACCGGCAGCACGACAAACGACTCCATCTCCGGCGCCGAATAAACGCGCTGTGTCGCCGGAACAAAATCGTCGGTCTGCGCCTTGTAAATGCTCGGAACAAACTTCTGTGGATTGCGATCGATCACCGGAAACCATGTCGACTGCACTTGCACCATGATGCGGTGGCCTTTCAGGAAAACGTGGTCGTGATTCCGCAGCGGCACTTCCCATTTCGTTGGCTCATTCGCTGCCAGTGCGGTTGGCCGCTCGAAACCTTTCAGGTAGCGTCCGCGCCGGACTTCCATCGCCACCGGCAATTCGTATCCATTCACCGATTGCGAGTATTGCCCAGGCTTTGGGCCTTCTTCCGGCTTCCACGCCGGCTTCTCCGCGTCCTGCGGATAGACGTCAATCAGCTTCACCACGAAATCAGAATCGGTTCCGGTGGTCGACGCTGACAACACCGCAGATACCGCACCCGTAATCACCAGATCGCGCTCCAGCGGTGCGCTCAGATAGCTCAGCACGTCGGAACGATGGTCCACGAACCGTTGGTCCGCCACTTCCCACGTCCGCCAATCGCCGGCCGGGTAGGTAGGCGAAATCGGCCGCTGCCGGTACGGCACGGGATTCGCCGGATCGGAAACATATTCGCGATACGCCTTCGTCCCTGCTGATTTCTCCGGCTCAGTGAAGGATAGGCTGCCGTCTGTATGAAAATAAAGTTTCGTCGCTTTAGCTTCTTTTGGCGGCCACGCCGCATACGTGTGCCAGGTGTTGGAGCCGCTCTGGAAAATATTTGCCTTCCACGCCGGTTTTTCTCCAGTCCCGTGTAAGTAGTAGCGGAAAAATGGCGCTTCGATCGTCTCGCGAAACTCACGCGCCGTTTCGTGTCCCCCGAACGGAATGATCCCGATCGATTCCCCCTTTGGCGATTGCCACTGGCCGTGGAACCATGGACCCGCCACCATGAAATTGTTGTGATCCGGGTCATGCTCCCCCGCGTGCTCAAAAATCTGCCACGGGCCCCACGGGTCTTCCTGGTCCCAGAACCCCGCGACATTCAGGTTTGGGACAGGTGAATCGTGCAGTTGACCGACCCACGCTTCTTTCTTCCAGTACTCGTCGTAATCCGCATGCTCCACTGTGTCGTTCCAAACGGGTATTTTCCCGTGCAGGTATTTGCCGTTGATGTTCGTCAGCGGGCCCAGCGCCAGGTACCATTCGTAGGAATCGTACGTCTCGAAATCAAAGTGCGTGTTGCTGTTTTTGTCGGACTGCTCCATCACCGTATACTCAAACGCGTAGCTCTCTCTCAGCGCTCCGTAGCGATGAAAGTCATCGTTCATCCACTGGTCCACCGGCGAAGCCTGCTCGCTGATGGCCTTCAGTGCCGGGTGCGGATGCAGCAGCGTCAGCGCCGTCGTCAATCCGTCATAGGAAACACCGTACATTCCCACCTTTCCGTTGTTGTCAGCCACATTCTTCACCAGCCATTCGATCGAATCATAGGCGTCTGTTGTCTCGTTCGTGGCCTTCGGGTCTTTCAAGTCCACCTGCGACGATAGCTTGAAGTCGCCTTCAGATTTGAATCTCCCTCGCAGGTTTTGCACCACGAAAATGTATCCGTCCTGCGCCAGCTCCTTCATCGACGAAGGCATCTGCTGCGGCGCTCTTTCCGGCACGCCATACGGTGTCCGACGGAATAAAATCGGCAGCGGTTTCGTCGCATTCGTGGGAGTCAGAATCACCGTTTGCAGGTGTACGCCATCGCGCACCGGCACCATCACTTCCTGATACTGGAAAATCGCTTGCGCGGGGGGCGCCTGCGTTTCCTGACCCACAGCACAGGAAACGCCCGCGAACAGAAAAACCATCAGTACTCTGCCTGCAGTGTTCATGCGAACGCTCCCTCCAGAATCTATTTCCCGCCGCCAAACTGTGTCCCCGGTGGCGTGCATACTAGCTAACTTCGGGTATCCGTGCAACAAATATTGAAATCTCTTGACATCCTGCAACAATCGTTGTAATTGGCTTGTTAACTTTTCGATCTTGGCCAGCTCAGAGCGATGCCGGGGACTTGCGGCAACCGCGCAAGCCGCGCTCCTCACCCGGCATTCGGGGGAACTCGTGGTTCAATCGACTGATAGTCACCTCGCAGACGCCGGCGCCGCCTCTAACTCCCACGGTCTCTCCGTCCTCGAAAGTCGCTTTGCCGCCGCTCAGTCCAAGCTCAATCCCAGCCGCCGCAAATTAGTCCGCATGATTCTGGAAAATCCAGAAGACACCTACTATCTGTCTTCGCGCGAACTCGCGAAACGCTATCAAGTGGATGCGGCCACGATCGTTCGCACCATTCAAGCTCTGGGCTACGGTAAATTCGCGGAGTTCCTCGCCGACCTGCGCACCCACTTTGTTACCCGACTCACTCCCTACACCGTTCTGAAAGCTGCTTCCCGGGAAAAACGCACCGTCGCCGACCGCGTCCGCCACAACATGGAACTTGATCTGCGCAATCTCCAGGCGCTGCAATCCACCGTCGATTCCGCGCGTATCGTCTCTCTTTCTAAACATGTGAAGAAGGCGCGCCGCATCCTGATAATCGGAATTGATCTCGCTGCAGCCCTCAGCTGGTATCTCGCTTACGGGTTGATGACCCTCGGCTTCGCCGCGGAAGCTCCGACCGGCAGTACCGGCAATGTCCAGCGTCGCGTGCGCACGCTTAACTCGCGCGATCTTCTGATCGCTATCAGCTTCGGCCAGTGCCTGCGAGACACCGTCGAAGCCGCGCAACGCGCGCGTAAGCAGGGCGTCCGCACCTTCGGCATCACCGATAGCGAAACAACTCCGATCGCCCGCATCTGCGACGAATCTTGCTTTGCCTCTGTCGCCAGTCCCTCGTTCGGAGGCTCCTACGTCGCGCCCGTATCGCTTCTCGGCGCGATTCTGATCGCTTGTGCGCATACGCAAACATCACGCGCTCTGAAATTGCTCCGGCGCAGTGAAGAAGAAGACCGCACGGACCATCGCTGGTACCAAAACCACAGCGAGGGAAACGAAGGTCTTGAGTGACTTGCCAGCGGCCCAATTTTGAGGGGGTGTTTATGAGGACAGGAACGCGACCCAACGCCAGTCGATTGGTGCTGATACTTGTGTTGCTGGGACTTGGTCTGACGGGGAGATCCACTGCTGCCCAGACAACGTCCACAATTGAAGGTGTGGTAACGGATCGTCAGGGGCTGGCTATCCCCGGAGCCGAGGTCAGTATCGCCGGAAACAGCCTTGCTGTGAGCAAGAAAACGACCGCGAATGCTGCCGGAGCCTACGAAGTTGCCGCGCTCCCCGCGGGCACGTACACCCTGACGGTTTCTCACGCGGGCTTCAGGACGCAAGTGATCAATGATCTGGAGATTACCCTGAACCGCACGATCAAAATCAACGTGACACTCGAGGTCGGCACCGTGCAGCAGAGGGTGGAAGTGTCCGGTCAGATCCCGTTGCTGGAAACCAGCTCGTCCTCGGAAGGTTCGACCATTGTGCCGCAACAAATCGAACAAATGCCGATCAACGGCAGAAACTATCTGGACTTAATGCAACTGGTCCCGGGCGTGGCCATCAACCGGCAAGCGGATCTCCATGATGACAATGCAACGCCAGTGCTCGGCGAGCGCGCCAACAACACCGGCTTCCTCATTGACGGCCTGTCTAACCAGAACGAACTGAGCGGCGGCCCCGCGGCGCAGTTCAATCAGGACACCATCGCGGAATTCCAAGTCATTACCGCAGGATACAAAGCGGAGTTCGGCCACGCCTCTGGCGGGGTTGTGAACGTCATCACCAAGTCCGGGAGCAACAATATTCACGGTCTGGCCTCGGTGTATCACCGCAACAGCGCATTCGACAGCGCCGACATTCCCGGCACGAGCAACGTGCCCTACCTGCTTCGGTGGGACTACGACGTGGCCGGTGGCGGCGCACTGGTGCGGGACAAAGCATTTTGGTTCGGCTCGGTGGAGAACATTCACGAAAATCGCCAGCTAAATTTTGTCCCTCCACCCAAAACCCCCCAATTCCTAATCGATAATGAAGAAGTCTACAACAGGCCAACAACGGATCGTGAGGTTCGCGCCTTCCTGAAATTTGATCAGGTCCTCGGCATGCACCATCTCACCGAGCAGATGAACTACACCAACGCCCACGTCAACAGCAATAACCCGCTTTCCGCGTATAACGCGCTACCTTCCACGCGCACCAATCTCGGCGACCGGAATCTTCTTCTGGGTTTCAGCGATACGATGACTCTCGGTAATTCGGCCAGTCCTTACATCCTCACCGTGCGAGGTCAATATCGCGATGAGCCGACTCTCAACAGCGCGGCGCACCCGCAGGCCGGTCCCAACACCACTTTCAATCTCTTCAGCAGCTACACTACCGGTGGCATTTTCGGCGATCTAGGCACGCCTAACTACGGCGCTCTTTTCACTCCCTCGACATTGGACCAAAAATACGGCACTTTCGGCGCAAGTCTGGCCAAAACCATCAGTACGCACACATTGAAGTTTGGTGCGGACTACGAGCACACCCAGGTCGACGGGGTTGAGGCCAATCTCCAGCAAAACCAGCTCTTTGCCACGCAGGCTGACTATCAGCAGTTTGGACCCATTGACGCCGGCTTTTTCCTGCTTCTCACCACCGGTGGTCTCACCCCGCAAGCCAACCAAATCAAATTGCGCAACAACTACACGGGTTTATGGATACAGGACGATTGGAAAATTGCCCACAACCTGACGCTGAATGGCGGGCTCCGTTGGGATTACGATTCGGCGTTCGACAAGAAGGACAACATTTCTCCGCGCATCGGCTTCGCCTGGTCGGTCACGCCGAAGACCGTTGTGCGCGGCAGCTTTGGAATGTTTTACGACCATTTCCGTCTTGGCCTCGCCCGCGATATCCCGGGCTTCGGCGGCGCGGATATCCGTCTAAGCCAGCCTCTTTCCTTCCCTCGTCTTTTCTACGGCGTGCCCACGATTGCTCCCGCTTTATTCGGTCTGTGCCTCTCGCCCACGCAGACTGACGCACAAATCGCTGGCCAGCCGTGCCCTTATCCGTTTGACCCGCCGGGAACACCCTACTTCGGGGTAGACCGTCTGAATGGCATTGGTAGTACACCGATTCCTGCCAACGTCGCGGTCAACCAGGGCAATGTGCAGCAGCTTTCCGGTCTAAGTCCCAGCGCTTTCCTCACTGCAGCAGACGCAGCAACAGGCATGCCGTCCAATTTCTGGTTCTGGGGTCCGTTCGGTGCGCTCTCGTTCAACGTCTTCCAGCCCGGCAGCTTTCCAGTAACCATCGATCCGCACTTCGCCACTCCTCACACAGACAGCTATACCCTTGGTGTGCAACGCCAGGTTGGCAGCGATTGGGTCATCTCGCTGGACTACTATCACAAGGACATCATCAACATCCTCGGGGTTCGAGAAACGAATCTTCCCTTCGCTGCGCGCATTGACAATTCCGGCGGCACCATCACCGCAGTGAATGGCTACGGACCGTGGTATGGCGGTACTTACGATGCCGGAATCCTCTCGTTCGAAAAGCGCATGAGCCACCGCTTTACGATCGGCGGCAGCTACGCTTACGTTTCAGAACACGACGACGCATTCAACTATAATCTGGGCACCGGGGCACTCGGGACCACCACGAACGGCACTAGCGGTTTCACTGGCTTCCCCACGGACAGCTTCCGCGGCATTCCGCCTGTTGTTACCGACCCGGGTAGTGGTACCTGCCCGGGTGGGACGAATGCAACCAGTTCCTTTTTTGCGTGTAATGGCAACTATGTGCCGAAGGCAGGTGTCTATTACAACGGTGCATCTCTAGATAGCGGACCTTCCGACTTTGCATTGCGCCACACCTTTGAAGCCCACGGTCTTGTTGAACTGCCCTGGAAGATCCAGTTCAGCAGCCTGTTCCGCGTGCAGAGTGGCTTCCACTACACGCAAAACGCCCTTGTACCCGTTGACCAGGACGGCAACGGGGCGTACAACGGCCGCGATCTCAAGACCGCCCGTAACGCTTTCACAACCCCGTATTTCCTGAACATGGATCTGCGCGTGGCCAAGACCTTCGCGGTTGGTGATCGCGTGCGGCTGCAGGCCCTCTTTGAGTTTTTCAACCTCTTTAACAGCGCGAATCCAGCTGCCGTGAACCTCAATCAGAACCACAATCCCCTGAATGCGGGCGAAGCCATTTTCGGTTCCACGGCTGAGTACTTGCCGGGCCGCGAAGGACAGTTTGGGCTGCGGCTTACATTTTGATTGGCCGCTGTTTACGGCACAGCTGGCTCTGCTTTTGCGCGAGTTGGGTGAACCAGCGACGCCCTGTGTTTATGGCAATCAGGTATCTGAATGTGACCACGGAGGTTCGATGAGCGGATTGTATCGGAAGGTCAAATTGCTGGTTCCAGCAGCTACAGCAATCTTTTTGCTTGCGGTTTCCCTTGCCTCGGGGCAAAGCAAAGCGACAAAGCCGGAGCAGGAAGCTAGGAAAGCCGCGGGCACGGCCACAGCTCACGCAGTCGCCGTTTCGCCGTCCCCGGTCTCGGGGGCTTCCAGGCCGGAATTGACCGGTGCGGACGTCGAAGCCTTTCTCGACGGCATGATGCCCTCGCAGCTTGAGCGGGAAGATGTCGCCGGCGCGGTCATCGCGATTGTCAAAGACGGCCACGTCATTTTCGCCAAAGGGTACGGCTATTCAGACATGGAGAAGCGCAAGCCCGTCACACCGGACGCCACTCTCTTTCGTCCCGGCTCCATCTCAAAACTCTTCACCTGGACGTCCGTCATGCAGCTCGTCGAGCAGGGAAAGCTTGACCTCGACAAGGACGTCAGCCAGTACCTCGACTTCCCGATCCCGCCCGCTTTCGGTAAGCCCATCACCCTTCGCGATATCCTCACTCACACTTCCGGTTACGAAGAAACTGCGCGCGACCTTTTCGTCGCCGACGCGCAGCATCTCTTTCCCCTCGATCAATACCTCAAGAACCACATGCCGGAGCGCATCTTTCCCCCGTTTGTCGTCCCCGCCTACTCGAATTACGCCACCACCCTCGCCGGCTACATCGTCCAGCGCGTCTCCGGCGAGCCCTTCGCGCAATACGTCGCCGAACATATCTACACACCTCTGGACATGAAGCGGACGACTTTTGTTCAGCCGCTCCCCGCAGACCTCCTGCCTCTGATGTCCAACGGCTATCGCAAAGCCTCGGGCAAGCCCCAGCCATTCGAATTCGTCGAAGCTTTTCCCGCCGGCAGCGTTTCCACGACCGCTCTGGACATGTGCAATTTCATGATCGCCCATCTCCAGGACGGCAAATTCGGCGACAAGCAGATCCTTCGCCCGGAAACCGCAAAGCTCATGCACTCGCGACTGTTTGACGCCGACGATCGCCTCAGCGGCATGGCTCACGGCTTTTACGAAGAAACGCGAAATGGCCATCGCATCATCGGCCACGGCGGAGACACGGAGCTCTTCCACAGCGATCTGCACCTGATACTCGATTCAAACGTCGGTTTCTTCGTGTCGTACAACAGCGCGGGCAAGGGCGAAGTCAGCTCGCGCACTATCCTGTTTGAAAAATTCCTCGATCGATATTTTCCTTACACTTCGCCGCCTGCCGGCAAAATCGATGATCCCAAGGCAGATGCCGCCGCTGTCGCTGGCCTATACAAAGGGAGCCGGCGCTCGGACTCCTCGTTTGTTCACTTGCTGACGCTCGTCGGCGAAGTCAAGGTCTCTCCGAATGCCGATGGCACGATCAGTGTCGATGCACTGAAAGCGGCCAGTGGCGAACCCAAGAAGTTTGAGGAAATTGAGCCCTTGCTCTATCGTGAAGTCCACGGCCAGGATCTTGTCGGCTTCAAGAAAGATTCCTCGGGCAACTGGCAATTCCAGATGGACTACCCCTTCTTCATCTTCCAGCGCGTCGGCTTTTTCGAAGGCAAGCTGTTCAACTTCGGCATCCTCATCTTCGGCTTGGTGGTCGTTCTCCTCACGGTGCTTCTCTGGCCAGTCGGCGCCATGATTCGCAAGCATTACGGCCGTCCGCTCGAATTGAACCCCGACGAACGCCGCCAGCGCCTCTTGGCCCGCCTGGTCTGCCTCTTATTCCTCATCGTGTCCATTGGCTGGGTTGTCGCCATTTCTCTCACTGACAGCATCAGCGCTCTTGACTCCCTCCCGCCATGGATCATCATCTTCGGCCTTCTGGGTGTCGTCTGCGCCATCGGCACAATTTTCGTTGTGCTCAACGCCGTTCGCAGCTGGCGCACCTCCGGCCGCTGGATTTGGGCAAAGCTGCACGATGTCGCCCTCGCGCTGGCTTGCCTTTCGCTCGTTTGGTTCCTCTTCACCTGGAAGCTCTTGAGCTTCAAAACCAACTTCTAAGGCGCTGGGCAGACCGCGCGCGTTAGATTGCGGAAAAAACACGAGAAATCGTCTTTTGCGTGAAGCCCGTCCGGGGCAAGGCAATCGGCTCAGCGGCAAGGCCGGATCAAGGCTGAACAGCAGCGCTTTGTTTCCAACCGGGTCCCCGCAGGGCGCGCCCCGCTGTACGGCCCGTCAGTTTTCCGTCCTCAAATTCCAACTGTCCGTTCACGAACACGTATTTCACGCCTTTGGATAGTTGCGACGGCTCCGCATACGTGCCTACATCCTCGATGGTTGCGGCATCGAAGACCGTGATGTCCGCAAAATAGCCTTCTTTGAGCAAGCCGCGGTCCAGCAGACGCTCGCGTTGCGCGGGGAGCGACGTCATCTTGCGGATGCCCTGCTCCAGCGGCAGCAGGTGCTGGTCGCGGACGTAATGACCGAGGAAGCGCGGCATTGCGCCGAACGCCCGGGGGTGCGAGTGCCGTTCATACAATGGACCGTCCAGCGACATCTCACTGGCATCCAGGCAAAGACTCGTCCACGGCTGTTTCAATCCGTAAATCAGATCATTTTCATTGGCCATGAAATAGAGCGCGCCTGTCTGCCCCTTATCGGCGATGACAAAATCGAACAGTGCGTCCAGCTGCGATTTCTTTTGCGCTTGGGCAATCTGGGCGACGGTCTTGCCGTCGAATTTCTTCAGTTCAGGATTCACGACACCTGAAACCAGCACCCCGCTCCCCCCTCCGCTGTCGAAGTAGATGTTCTCCCAATTGGGATGATCAGCGGCCATTTCAGCCTTGATCTTGGCCCGCGTCTCGGGATCGTGCAGGCGCTGCAGAAGTTTCTCCATCCCCCCATCAGCCGCCCAGGGCGGAAGACTCGAAGCCAGCGCGGTTCCCCCCGCAATGTAGGGGTACATGTCGGCCGTCACATCCTGGCCGGCATCACGCGCAGCCTGGATCTGCCCCACAATTTTTGGCATATTCCCCCAGCGCGTCTTGCCGGAGACTTTCAGGTGGAAGATCTCAACCGGAAGATTCGCCTCGCGGCCGATGCGAAGCGCTTCTTCCACGGCTTGCGGCTCGGTCTGCCCTTCGCTGCGCATGTGCGACCCATATATGCCGCCGTACTTTGACGCCACCTTGGCCAGCGCAATCAACTCTTCCGTCTTCGCGTAATGTCCCGGGGGATAGATGAGCGCGGTGGAAATCCCGAACGCGCCGTCTTGCATGGCCTCGGCCACGAGGCCCTTCATTTCTTCCATTTCGGCCGGAGTCGGCTGGCGATCCACATCGCCAAGCACAGCTTCGCGTACCTGGCCTGCGCCAACATAGGTTCCGATGTTCAGCGGCGTGCCCTGCTTCTCCAGCCGTTTAAAGTAGCCATCCAGCGTGGTCCAATCGATTTTCAGCTTGTACTGGTCCAGTGCGGGCTGGAGAGGTGCAAGCGTGAGGTTTGTCTGAGGCGCTATCGAACCGCCTTCCCCGGTAATTTCTGTCGTGATCCCCTGTGCCAGCTTGCTCAGCGAGCGATTGTCAATCAGGACTGCCGCTTCTGATTGCCCCAGCATGTCAATAAATCCTGGCGAGATGACCAGCCCCTTGGCGTCAATCTCCCGCTTGGCGTGCGCGCCATCAAGTTTCCCTATGGCAGCAATGCGGTCGCCGCGGATGGCTATGTCGCCAGACACCCACGGATTGCCAGAACCATCAATGATTGAGCCGTTCTTGAGGAGCACGTCGTATTCGTCGCCGGCTGAGAGGCCCACCTGCGAATTCAATGGCACATCGTAGGCCGCTGCCGCAATCTCTCCGAGCGCTTCTCCCGCAATCTTCTGAGCGGCGTCCGGGTCATCGCGCGACACAGACACCATGTTCAGGTAGAGCGCGAGAATCAGGTGCTTGCCGTCGGCGGTATCCATGTAACCCGCCAGGCCTTTGCCGGTGATCATCAGTTTCTTGTTCAGGGCATCGTAGGAACCGTATGTCCCGGTTTTTGCGTGTACATGGCCCGCGGCCGGAGAATTCACCTGAATTTTGGACAGCGTTCCGTCTTTCCCAAGGATGGGCAGCCCACGGTAGAAATCCTGATAGTCTTTTTGTTCAGACATGTAGCGAAGGTAATGAACCATGAAGTCCGGCGTGAAATAGGCGTTGCCTCCGGCTCCGTCGCTTTGCGCAGCACCTCTCAGATCAAGGCCAGCCTTGGTGAGGAACTCATTTTCGAGGTCAAAGCCGGCCTGGTCGATTTTCTTGTCCTTGTGAGCAAGGAGCGCGCCCAGAAGAAACGGAGTTGAACTGGCATGAAGGTTGTGGCTGACCTTGAGCGTTATTTTCACGTCCTCCTTCAGCGGAGGTGAAACGTGTTCGGCAACGATATTTTCTTCTCTATAGGTGGCCGAGAGCGCTTTGAAATCTATCTGCTCCGCGGGGGCCGCAAGATTTGACGTCACACCCTCCGCTTTTAGCGCCTCGACCAAAACTGCGGCGGCATAACGGCTCGGCTCCGGAACCGCGTAAGACGTCATGGCGGGTTTTGCATCGAGAGCCATGCTGCCGGTCAGCGTGACGCTCCGGGTTCCATCCGCGTTGAGTTTCTCGTTTTCATATCGCAGCGAAGTTCGAGAACCTGCTTTTCCTGTTGTCGCCTGATTGATGATCGTTACGTAGCCGGTTTGCGGCGCAATCTTCAGTCGCACGGCGGACCTTTCTTCCGCTCCGGCGCTGACAATCACATCCACGACATTGTCGTTCACCACGATCGGTGATATCACGACGCCTGTGCCCAATTCCCGCTCCCCTTCGGCGAACAGCGTCGCATCCACCAGCACTCTTCCTCCTACCCGCTTGATTCCTTTTGCCGCCACCTGGCGTGCAAACTCTCGCATCACCACCAGCGGATCTCCAGGCAGTCCTACGCTGTCCGGGCCGCCGTAGGTATGATCGTGGTCTTCAAACGCCAGCGAACCGTCTGCCTGGATGCGATTTGAAAGGTTCAGGTCTCCGCTCGCCACCAGCACCAGGTCCCCTTGCAGCGTGCCATCCTTCTGAATCGGTCCCGTGCGATAGATCTTGGTGCGGAATCTGTAGTCCCCGCCAAAAAGTTCGAGCGCGGTGCCTTCGGTCAGCAGTTTGGTAGTGGAACCCGGCACGAAAAGCTGCGAGGAGTTCAGTTCGTAAACCACGTTGCCGGTATCGGCAGCGATGAATTTGATGCCGAAGCGTGAGTGAGCAAATTCCGGCCGCTCGGTAATCTTCCTGATTCGCTGCTCCAGTGCCGTACTGGATTGCGCGAGCGCCGGAATGCCCCAACATGCAATCGCGACAGCGGACAAACCTGCGAAAAGTAGCCGAACGGGGTGTTTCTTGTTCATGCGACACTCCTCAGTAGAATCACCGAACTTGCTCGCTCGCCTCATCGAACTTCCAGACACTCCGCAAATTCGAACTCTTGCCCATGCGCTCAGGATGGCTCGATCACTGCCTAAACTCCTCAACACGATCCAATCCAGAAACCTGTTTCAGTTCACCGCGGAACGCGCAGTCCAGTTGTTGCGGCGCACCGTGATTTCCTCAATGTAGTCGCGCTTGATCGCATAGCCCAGGCCGGGCGTGCTTGGCACGCGGATCGTGCCCTTCGCGGTAACTTCCACCGCGGGTTCGATGATATCCTCGTTCCAGTAGCGGTGGCTCGCCGACACGTCACCCGGCAAAGTGAAGCCCGGAAGCGTGGACATCGCAATGTTGTGCGCGCGGCCAATCCCGGATTCCAGCATGCCTCCACACCAGACAGGAACATGTCTCCGAAGACACGCCGCTTGCATTTTCCGCGCTTCGGTGTGACCGCCGACGCGCCCCAGTTTAATGTTGATAATCCGGCAGGCTTTCATTTCGATCGCCGCCAGGGCATGATTCGTGTTGTAGATGCACTCGTCCAGGCAAATCGCCGTCCGGACCTGGGCCTGAAGTTTGGAATGCCCGTAGATATCGTCCCAGCTCAATGGCTGTTCCATCATCAATAAGTTGAACTCATCGAGTTTCTGCAGCTGCACGGCGTCATCGAGGGTGTATGCGGAATTGGCATCGACCGACAGTCGAATTGTCGGGAATTCCTTCCGAACCGCCGCAACGAATTCCACGTCTTTGCCCGGTTTAATCTTTAATTTGACGCGTTGGTAACCGCTCTGAAGCTCTTCCCCCACTCTTTTGACCAGGGATTCCGGGTTTTCCCGAATACCAAGCGAAACTCCGGCTGCAATTTCATCCACCGCTCCGCCCAAAAGTTTATAGAGCGCAACTCCCCTCAGTTTGGCCTCCATATCCCAAAGGGCATTCTCAACTCCGCTCTTGGCCATCTCGTGCCCGCGAATCTGATTCACTAGCTTCGGAAATTCCGACGCGGCAGCAAGATTCTTCCCAATGAGCAGAGGCGCGATGAAATCGGAGATCACGTGCCAGGCCGTATCCGTTGTCTCCGCGTTGTAGGCCGGAGATTCCCCCGCAGTGACTTCGCCCCATCCGTTTATTCCATCTCCTATGGCCTCCACCAGAAGAATGCGGCGGTCCTGCACAACACCAAAGCTCGTTTCAAAGGGGGACTTCAACCGCATGTGGATTTCGCGGAGTGCTATGGATTCAATCTTCATAAGGCTCCAGAACGTAGCTTCCCTGCTCCAGGTCAAACTCAAATCCCACGGCGGCGCGCCCCTCGGCCGTGTACCGTTCGAATTGCGAGCGAACTCCAGTTTGAATACTCTCTGCCTCAGCCGGATTGCTGCTGGTAATTTGCCGGATCCCGGCAGGGATGCGGATGCGCACCCGATCTCGTCCCGCTTTCGGCAGCTTGCCGTCGAGCAGTTCTTCTACCCGCGCCGATCGAACCCACCACTCTGCTACCAGGCGGTCCGTTGGCAATCCACCGTGCAGCGGGCTCGACGTCCGGCCATAAAAGTTTGGAAGATAGCGTCGGACGACGGCTCCCAGCCGCACCAGATTGAAGTAGGCGTTTTTCAGCTCGAGAGGATCGAAGGTCCACTCGATTAGGTCGATTCCCCGCGAAATCGCATCATCGCGCTGAGCAAGCTTCAGCGTGCGCCCCACGCCACGGTCCTGGTACTCGGGTAAAACAGCGACCATGTGCGAGTGCAGATGAATTCTTGCACCATGTACGCCGGCAAAGGCCAGCGCGAAGCCAATCGCTTTGTCTTCGTGGAACGCACCCAAAACCTGGCCGCCACTTTCTCTCGCCACGATGAAGATCTGGTCCGGCACCGTATCGATCTCGGCGTACCCCCACACGCGCCGTTGCAAGTCCACGCCGATGCTCATGTCCTCCACTTCCTGCAGGGGACGAATCCTGATGCCCGGCTCTCTCGCAGATGCCATTTCTTCAGACATTCTCGCTATCTTCCTTACTCGCCGGTTTTGCGGTGCGCCGCCAGAAGGCGTAGGCGGGAGCACCAAGAAAAACGATTCCGAGACCAATCCCGGCACGAACTGGTTGCGTTGCTATCGTGTTGGCAACCAGGGCCGTTGCCGCCAGAATGAAGACGATCGGAGTCCACGGATAAGCGGGCACGCGGTAGGGCCGCACAGCGTCGGGGGCTCGTTTGCGGTAAATAAAGATGCTGGCCGCGGCAAGCCCATAAAATATCCAGCCAATAAAGACAACATAAGTTAGAAGTTGCTCGAATGTACCGCTCGCCGCCAGCATCGCCGACCAGATTCCTGCTGCTCCTACAGCCAAAGCGGGGGTTTGAAATCGGGGATGAACTTCCGCGAGAGAGCGAAAGAAAAGGCCGTCATTCGCCATGGCGTAATAGACCCGCGGCGCGTTCAGCATGATGGAATTGGCCGCACTGAACATCGAAATCAGGATTGCGATCGCGACAAATTTACCAGCACCATGGCTGACGACAACACCCAGCGCAGTTGCTGCCACCCGCGTTGAACCCGCCACGCCAGAAGCGCCGAGCGCCGCAAGATAACCAAGATTTGCGAACAGATAAATGCCGATCAACGCCGCGGAGCCGAAAAGAAATGCCAGGGGAAAAGTGCGTTGCGGATTAATCGTTTCGCCGGCGCTGTAGGTAACGTACTGCCATCCCTCGTACGCCCAGAGCACGCTAATCATCGCCAGGCCAAATCCGGACATGCTCGTGGATTGGTGGTCGGTTATCGACCCACCGCTGAAGATCGGATTTCTTCCTTGCCACAACAACACTGCGCTTACCAACAGGATCGCTGCAACCTTTATAGCCGTCGTCACGTTCACTAAGTCGGCGCTTTGCCGAGTGCCGAGCACGTTCACCGCCGTAATCACCAGAATCACAAGCAACGCCACGATCTTCGTGCCGGACAGGGAGAGTTGCACGAATTCGCCAAGGTAATTGCCAAAAGCAACTGCCAGCGTCGCGATCGAACCCGAACTGATCACAAAGAACAGCGTCCAGCCGAACAGAAACGCGGGGAACGGTCCAAAGCAATCCCGGATGTAAACATACAGGCCGCCTGCCCGCGGCTTCATGGAACTCAATTCCCCGTAAGTGAGTGCGCCGAGAAGCGAAAGGATTCCACCTCCCAGCCACACAGATAATCCCAGCGGTACTGAGTTTCCCACTGCCCGCAGCACTGGGCCAGGAAGTAGGAATATTCCCGAACCGATCACCGTGCCGATAATCATCAGCACCAAATCCCACAAGCCCAGAATCCGTCGCAGCCGGTTCGGCGTTTCGGCTGCCGCCTCAGGCGGCGGACGGGTGCCCTGCAAGACTGCACTTTTTTCAAATGTTGCCACGCCGCTCCTTGTTGCTCATCTAGGTCACACTCTTGCTGCTCGCAATTCCTTGCCGTTCGCCGGCGGCCGGTACCAGCGATGGCCGGCGCGGTCCTCTCCCTCACTCCGGCGCAACAATGCCAACGTGCGTGCGGTGCGCGTGCGGGCGCACGCCACCAGGATGGTTCCGAGCAGGGCCATGGGAGCAACACAGGAATTGGCGAGCGAAACGCTTGCTGCGAAGAGCCGCATCAGGGTTCCAGAAAAATATCGGATGGATTGGTGACCTAAAAAGACTCCGCAAGGGAATTACAACACTTGTTGCATTATGTCAATACAATTCAATATTCGTTGCACTGAGCCCGATCGGTTCCTTGGGTGCGCAGGAACCCTCCGCGTGATTTGGATTTATGGGAAATGGAAAGACCGGTCTTATCCGGTGCACTCCGGTCCTGCTATAGCTCCAAAGAATATCTTTTGCGATCGGAATTCGGTTCGGTTTGCGGCGCTGGTAAAGGCCCAGGCGGTGTCACCCGGATTTGAATCATCGCCGGAACGCTGGCTGCGGCCGGGATCAGGGACGTGGTTATGCACCGGGAATTTGAGACCAACAAATTGAAGCCTCCCCCGCCACGCCCATTCTGCCGGTCCTTCTCTGGGTGCGGCCGGGGGATGCTGGCGGGAGGATCAGTCGATCTCAATGCGCCAGAAATCCATTCCGGCAATCCGCAGGATGCGCGCCTTGCCTTCGAAGACGCGGAGGAACTCTGCTGTGTCTGGCATCCACTCCTCGTCGCCCAGGCGAAAGAGCGACCCGCCGATGCGATGCAACATCCTGCCATCGAGCATGAGGTGGCCTTTCAGCACATAAGCAAGTGCTTCACCGCCCCACGCGCTTTCGCTGCGGTATCGGCCGGTGAAGGCTCCATATTCTTTCGGCGCGGTGAAGCTGACTGGTCCTGAATACTTGGCGTTCACATACCAGTCCGAGCCGTAGCTGACCTCAACCACCGGCCCGGGCTTTTCACGGGAGTCGCCGTTACTGGCCCCGGAAGCGCTCGCAGGCTGCGTTCCCGATTTTGCGCTCCCTGCCCGCGCGCGGCCAAAGATGAAGGTGTGATTGGCGGAGGCGCCTTCGACTGTGGAGATGAAGTTGTCGCCGTGCGTGTGTTGCAAGGGAATTCGCTTCCCTTCGTCTGCCAAGAAGAGTCGGTTGCCTTCGACGGCGAATTCCAACTTCCGTCTATTGCCGTCCGTGAACGCCCCTGCATAATCTGACGCGTTGTCCACCTCGAGCGGATTGGCGATCGCCGGTGCCGCGGGCATCGTCTTCGCCTGGCGTTCGGCGTAAAGCAGCCGCACCGCGTACTCCGTCACTGCCGTCGGTCGATAGCCCTGCATGGCGTTGATCGAAGCAAACGCCGCCACGCCGCCATCGAGATCAACGTGAATCGAAGATGCGAAGGCAACCATGCCGCCGGTGTGCCGCAGAATCTTGTGTCCATCGAGCTTATCGACCGCTATGCCGTAGCCGTAGCTTGCCGTCTCGCTGAACTCGGGCGCTTTGATGTAAGGCGTGGACATCAACGCGAAGCTTTCTTCTCTCACGATGCGCCCGTGCGGCCCCTGTCCGTGGTTCAGCAGCATGCGCGCATATCGCGCCATGTCGCCCGGCGTGGAGGCGATGCATCCGGCGGTATCGTCCATCACCATGTTCGGCCCGGGCGAGAGCCTTCCCTGGCGCGGATACACCTGGTCGTCCCAGAATGCCTGGTAGCCGACTGCCGCGCGGCCCCGCGATGCAGTGCTGATCACGCCGACTGTCTCGGTCATCTCGAGCGGCGTGAGAATCCGTGCCTGAACGCACTTGCGCCACGGACGGTCGTCGAGTTTCTCGGCCAGCAGCCCGAGAATGCCGAAGCCCAGATTGCAGTAGTGAAAGTGTTCGCCGGGTTTGAAGCCCTGCACGAGCCGCGCATCCGCATCGCCGAGAAAGACGCCCAGGTTGTCGGGCAATCCTGACGTGTGCGTTAGCAGGTGGTGAATCGTGATCGAGCCAAAGCGCGCGTCGATGGGCAGCTGCGGCAGATAATCGAGCACTGGTGTCTGCAGATCGAGCTTGCCCTCGTCACGCATCTGCAACAGCACCAGGGCCACAAAAGACTTGGTGATGGATCCGATCTGGAAAAGATGCCGCTCGTCTACCGCGATCCGCTTATCCACATCGGCGAAGCCGTAGCTGGCGGTCCGGAGGGTTTTGCTCGAATCGGTCAGGCCGAGCGTCAGCCCCGGTGCGTTCATGGCCGTCATGTAGCCGGCGATGTAGCCGTCGAGGTCTTCCTCAACGGGAGTTGCGGCGGCAGGCTGCGGCATGGCTGCGCGCATCGCCGTCGTCCAGAACAGGGGTGTAGCCAGGGCGCCGCCGCCTCGCGAAAGGAAGAGCCGGCGGCTCGTACGGTCGATGGACATGGCGATCGAAACTGGAATTTCCATTTATGGGTGCCTGGCAGAACACGATCCTACACCGGGGAGCTATCTTCATCAAAGATTCTATCGGGATTGGCTTTGGTACGCCAAGTTTCTGTGAAGAGCGCGACGATGGTGTCTTAGACATTCATGCGTTTAACGGCCTTCCGACGAAGTTCATTGCTATACCGCTGTCTCTTTTTTCGTTCCACTTTGCGGCTCCTTCCCCGTAAGGTGTGCTACATCGAACTGTCTCACTTCAGGGGTTCACTCCATTCGAGCTTGTTGACGCTCCTGCGACAGAAATTGTGTGATTAGCGCCGGGTTTGATGATTGTCTTTTCGACGAATTCGATCGCACTCAAGGATCTGCTGCCGCAGGTGCCGGAAGGCCTGGCTCTACGTGAACGAGCTTGCGGATGAATCTTCGGGCCTACTTCGCCGGCCGCGAACCGGCGATGAGGATATCCACTAATCTTCTGGCGCTTGGCTGCCAATCGGGCGCGGACGCGACATTGGAGACGCCGATCAGAGCGCGGAGTAAATCAACTGGATCGAGGTCGCTGCGTATGTCGCCGCTCTCTACGCCACGCTTCACCAACGCGCGAATCGCCTGATGCATCTTCGCGTAAGAGGTTTCGAACACCTTCTTCGGATCACCGAGCAGCGTGTTGAGCGCGGGCGCGATGAGCTGTTTCGCTGCGATGGCATCAACGAATAACCACAGCCAGGCCCGCAGTGCGTCAGTCGGCGCCATCGTCTGAGAGAACTTCTGTTCGGCTTCGGCCAGCTTCTCCAACTCCGCCCGATAAACCGCCTGTAGAAGTTCCTCGCGCGTCGGGAAGTGGCGATACAAGGTTCCAGGTCCGACGCCTACCTGCTTGGCAATGTCGTCAAGACTGGTGTTTGCGCCATGCCGGGCAAACGCTTCCTTCGCCACCTCGAGAATCCGTTCGCGATTCCGTTGCGCATCCGCGCGGGGCTTTCGCCGGACGCGTTTTGTGTGTCTTTGGGGCATAGCAAAAATACTTGTAACCGGAGACAGTCTCCTGTTATCTTATACATTGCGGAGACACTCTCCGTTTTATTCGAACCGCGGCGACTTGTCAATACCGATCTCCGGGCCGAATCCGGGCGAGCCGCCCGAAGGAGAAGGAATATGAATATGGTGGATGTATTCGGAGCGACTTCGACAACGGACGAGGTTCTATCCGGCGTGAATCTGCAGGGTCAACGAATCCTCGTCACCGGGGTTTCAGCGGGTCTGGGCATCGAGACGGCACGAGCGCTCGCAGCGCATGGTGCAGACGTCGTCGGTGCCGCGCGCGATCTGAAAAAGGCCGAAGCGGCGACCGCACAAGTCAGAACAGATGCTTCGACTGCCGGCGGAAGTTTCGAGCTGGTTGCGGTTGATCTGGCCAGTCTCAAAAGCGTGCGTGAATGTGCGGATGAGCTGCTGGCGAAGGGGCAGTTCTTCGACGTGGTTATCGCCAACGCGGGGGTGATGGCCACTCCCTTTGGCCGCACGGCGGATGGGTTCGAGACGCAGTTTGGCACCAACCATCTCGGCCACTTTGTTCTCGTCAACCGGATTGCGCCGCTTCTACGCAAAGGCAGCAGGCTGATCAACCTCTCTTCCGCAGGTCACCGCTTTTCCAACGTGGATCTTGAAGACCCCAATTTTGAGCGAACGCCCTACCAACCGTTCGTCGCCTACGGCCGCTCGAAGACCGCGAACATTCTGTTCGCCGTCGCGTTTGACCGGCGCCACCGCGGGCGTGGCGTCCGCGCCGCGGCTGTGCATCCGGGAGTGATTGAAACCGAGCTTGGACGTCATTTGGATCCGGCGCAGATTCAGGCACTCATCGAACAGATCAGCAAGGAACGCGCTGTGGAGGGCAAGGAACCGTTCCAATGGAAGACGGGTCCTCAAGGTGCCGCAACGTCGGTGTGGGCAGCAGTCGTCGCTCCGGCAGAAAAGATCGGCGGCAAATATTGCGAGAACTGCCATGTCGGCGAGGTCGTGGCGGACTCCGCGGCGATCAGCGGCGCCAGCGAAGGCGTGCGCGGTTATGCGCTCGATCCAGACAACGCTGAAGCGCTTTGGAAGAAAAGCGAAGAAATGGTTGGAGAGAGGTTTTAAGGATCAACAAGGATCAGGAGGAACGAACAATGAAAATATTTGTGACAGGAGCTACGGGATTCATCGGTTCGGCCGTCGTGAAGGAGCTGATTGGAGCGGGGCATCAGGTGCTCGGGCTCGCCCGCTCAGATTCCGGCGCCAAGTCTCTGATCGCCGCAGGAGCTGAAGTCCATCGCGGTTCACTCGAAGACCTTGATAGTCTGCGCAGCGGAGCAGCGGTGTCCGACGCCGTGATTCACACCGCCTTTGTCCACGACTTCTCGAAATTCGCGGAAAACTGCGAGATCGATAGGCGGGCGATCGAGGCTCTCGGCTCGGTTCTTGAAGCCTCCGAGCGGCCGATGCTTGTCACCTCCGGTCTGGCGACGACGGCAGAGGGGCGCTTGGCTACAGAAGAAGATGATCCATCGCCCGCGTTTCCGCGCGTTTCTGAAACTGCGGCAGAAAGATTGCTGAAGCAGGGTGTGCGTGTATCGACAGTACGGCTTCCTCAAGTCCACGACACACGCAAGCAAGGGCTTGTCACGTACACGATTGCCGTGGCTCGAGAGAAGGGTGTGTCAGCATATGTGGGCGACGGGCTCAATCGCTGGGCGGCCGTGCATGTTCTCGATGCCGCCCGCCTCTACAGGCTGGCGCTCGAGAAGCAGGAAGCAGGCGCCAGGTACCATGCGATCGCCGAAGAGGGTGTTCCGGCTCGGGAAATCGCGGAAGCCATTGGCCTCGGCCTGAAGGTGCCGGTCGTGTCCAAATCCCCCGAAGAGGCAGCAAGCCATTTCGGCTGGCTGGCGATGTTCGCCGGTCGGGACCTCGTCGGTTCGAGCGCAGAAACGCGGCGAGTGCTTGGATGGCGCCCAATTGGACCGGGACTGATTGTGGATCTCGAACAAATGCGGTATTCCGAGACCCCTGCGGATAGCGTATCCGCGGCGCCGGCACGCGCATCCCGTTGATTGAGGGAGACGGGACGAACGGCGGGTAAAAGCTGAACGAAATTCCAAGGATCAAAGCCCTGCAGGCGCTGCTTCAGCGTGACGCCGCCCACGGAAGAGTTCAAGAATCCGCAGTTGGTACCCTTTGTGCTGTGGGCGAATCAATCCTCAACAACGATAAGTTGGCCGCTGATCGATCCATAGTGCGAATGTCGCGGGAAATCGTGCTGAGGGGCGCGCCTCCTGACTCGCGCTTCCGATACAACGCCAAGACTTCCGGATACTAATTCGAACATTCGGGTCGAATGGTGGCCGAGGTTTGCAAGGGTGTAGTTCAGTTGGCATGCTCGCCTGCCTGCCAACAAAGAGGCCGCAAATGAGAAATCCGGGGAAGGACTGAGGATGTAGACCGTTGTCTGGATGAGACAGCCATGTTATGCAATCAAGTGCCGATCAGCCCCTTCCATGTGTCTGCCTTTGACAATCCAGGATTCGCTAAATTAAGTTGCTATTTCAGTCTTCCGCCGACTTTCTTCATCCACATGGTTGCCCAAGAGTTGCCCAACTTCAATGCAATTGCCGCGCCAACTCTCCCACAGAAACCTACCAACTCCTCAGCCTTGATTGACTTGAGCGTTTCTCGCGACGTAGGATTTCAGCCGAGTTATTTAATCATCCCTAGTTTCCCCAAGTCGATAGTTCGTTGGGTTCGGAGGAATTGCATGCCACATTCATTTTTCCATCGTAGAGGTACTGCAGCGATTTTCGCAATTTTATGCATTGCCTTAGCGACAACCGTGCGTGCGCAAAAAACATCTGGCCCATCGCCAGTGCCACTGCTTCCGCTCATTCCTCCGCCGTCGGACACGCCTTATCCCGGCACGATTTCGCTGCTCGTCGACGTCAGCAACGTCACGGGTCGCGTGCTGAATGTGCATGAGATGATTCCAGTAAAAGGCCACGACATTACGCTGCTCTACCCTGAATGGCTACCCGGGACGCATTCGCCTTCAAATCCAGTAGGCGAACTTGCGGGCCTGGCTATCATTGCGAATGGAAAACACATCCATTGGCTGCGTGACCGCGTGAACATGCACGCCTTCCATCTCGAGGTTCCACAGGGTGCAACGGCGCTGGAGATAGACTTCCAGTTCCTCGCTCCTATGGATCCCAAACGAGGCCGCATATCCTCGAAGTTCGCCGACGTCACCTGGAACAGCGTGCTTCTGTATCCGGCAGGATACTTCTCACGGGATATCAAATTCGAACCTGCGCTTCGCTTGCCAGAGTCATGGAAATTCGCCTGCGCACTGGACGTGAAATCACAGGACGGCAACCTAGTTCGGTTCAAAGAAACGTCTCTGAATACGTTAGTCGACTCTCCGCTTTATGCTGGCGTCAACTTCAAGCGTTTAGATCTGTCCACAGGGCCGGACAACCTGGTGTACCTCGATGTCTTCGCCGACAAGCCTGCAGATCTCGAGATCACTCCGGAACAACTGCAATACCATAAGAACCTTGTCATCGAGGCGCAGAAGCTTTTCAATTCGCATCATTATGATCACTATGATTTTCTCTTTTCGGTCAGCGACACGGTTGGTGGCAAGGGCTTGGAGCACCACCAATCGAGTGAGGACGGCCTGCGTGCCAACTACTTTACGGACTGGGCAGCAGGAGTCCCTGGTCGCGCTCTGCTGGCCCACGAATACGCCCATTCGTGGAACGGCAAGTTCCGCCGGCCGGCCGACCTTTGGACACCCAACTTCAACGTGCCGATGCGCAACGACCTGCTGTGGGTTTATGAGGGCTTGACGGACTATTACGGCAACGTCCTTACGGCGCGGTCCGGAATGCGTACTCCCGAGCAGGCCCGCGATGTATTTGCACAAATCGCTGCGTCCTTCGAAATCAGTCCGGGACGCACGTGGCGCTCTCTAGAAGACACCACCAATCAGCCTATTATTTCGTCTCATTTCACCGCGCCGGAAACTTGGCCGAGTTGGCAGCGTTCGTTTGACTACTACCCGGAATCGGACCTTATCTGGCTCGACGCTGACACGAAGATCCGCGAGCTCAGCAGCGGAAAGAAGTCTCTTGACGATTTTGCGAAGTTGTTTTTCGGGACCGAAAATGGGAGCTACATCACCATTACCTATTCGTTGGACGACCTTGTAAAAGCGTTGGAGACTGTGCAGCCCTACGATTGGGCAGAATTCTTCCGCACGCGAGTTCACGAGGTCAACCCGAATGTCCCGGAGAACGGGTTCACGCAGGGT
The DNA here is from genome assembly GCA_013289665.1 of Acidobacteriota bacterium. Taxonomy (GTDB): domain Bacteria; phylum Acidobacteriota; class Terriglobia; order Acidiferrales; family UBA7541; genus Acidiferrum. The sequence continues at coordinate 157,794 of JABCZN010000003.1, forward strand.
GGTTATCGACTCGTGTACAACGATAACGAGCCGGAGTGGCAGAAGAAGGCAGACAGCTCTCGTGGAGTGAGCTTCGCTACCTCACTGGGCTTCTCCATAAAAGCAGAAGCCGGTTCTGATTCTCATGGCAGCCTTGATTACGTGTGGTGGGACAGTGTGGCCTTCAAAGCCGGCATAACGCCGGATATGCAACTGCAAGCCGTCAACGATCAGAAGTACACTGCCGCAGGCCTGCGGGAAGCGGTCCTCGCTGCCGAGAAAAGTAAGGATCCAATCAAACTTTTGTTTAAACGTGGTGATGAGTTTGTCTCGGTCCCTCTCGACTACCATGGCGGGATGCGTTACCCGCATTTGGAGAGAACCGAGACAACACCAAATTGGCTGGATGCGATCCTCGCGTCCGCGAAATAGAAATTAAAGCCGCAGACCGATTGCCTGCCGTTCGTAGACATAATCGGCACGGGACGCCGTAAGTCCCGATTCACGCTTACCGAACATTTCTAACAATATCGGCCCTGTCCCGTGCCACCCTCCATCAACTGCCGGGCTCGAAACGAATACTAATGATCTTGATGTGCGCCGATAAATGATCGCCGTGTTCGATGCGTTTGAGACACTTCGGGCACGCATTCGGAAGCCAACCAGTCGAATCTTCCCATTCGTGCGCGCACCTAACGCACTGCAGTGCATAAATCAAGGTGTGTTCCTTTCCCGGGAGTTTGTTGGCATGGTCGAGCGACATGAAGGGATGAGTCTATCACGCTGCTTTTCAGAGATCGTACTCCTAGTCAACGGCTGTAATTCGCAATAATTTCGACCGGTCGTATGATGTGTTGTTCGAGACCGAGTTCGCGAGGACTGAAACCGAGCGCGAGACCAACCAGTTGGGCGACATGGATGACGGGCATGCCTATCTTGCGTTTCATGACCCGCTCGGATTTTGGTTGCCACGAGTCCATCGAAATGTGGCATAGCGGACATGCCGTCACCATGACATCCGCCCCCTGCTGTTGGGCGTCAACCAATAAGCCTCCTGCATGACGCGCGGCTCGATTCTCGTCGATAGTCATCATGTGAAAGCCACAACAATCGGCTTGACTCGAAAAGTCCGCGGGACTCCCCCCCAGCGCCGTGATGAGATTGTGCAGAGACCGTGGATTATCGGGATCGTCAAAACCGAGTACGTCCGACGGTCGCAAAATGTGGCACCCGTAATAAGGTGCGACGGACAGATCGCTGAGAGGGCGCTTCACCTGCTCCTTCAACCGATCGAGCCCATAATCGGCAATCAATACCCAAAGGAAGTGGCGCACTTCGACTGTGGCGTTGTATCGAAGTCCGATCCGGGAGAGTTCCTGATTGGACCGCTCCAGAGCCGAGGTGTTCTCCTTAAGCATCTTGTTGACCTGACGCAACGTGATCGTGCAGGTTGAACAGACCGTCATGACGGTTTCGAGGCCTTGCGCCTCGGCGAGCGCGAGGGTGCGGGCATTCAGAACCATAGCCATCTCTGGTTGCGCCTCTATAAGGTCGCGTGCTCCCGTGCATGCACCGCACTCCAGAGTGACCAATTCCCAGCCGAGGCGCTTGGCCACCAGCAAAGTGGATTTGTTCAACTCTGGACAACTCTGCCTCGCTGCGCAACCCTGAAAGTAAGCATATCGATTTCCCATTATGGTCCCCTAACGGAGTAACTAAGAGCGATTATCCAGGTCCTGCAGAATGGTCTGTATATCACTTGCCTGCGCCGTCTTACCGAAGTGTGGTTTAGGCAGCTTTCTATGCCGCAGCATTCGCAGTGCCTGAGGAATGAATTTAGCGACGCCGACTATGCCGTAGATGTCTACGAGAAGGCGGAACTCGTCCAACCACGCGCCTCTTAGAATTGAACGGACAAAGCTGGTAATGTGCGCGGTCTTGTGGGGATCCAGTTCGTGACGATCATACAGCCGCTTGGTCAGCGATCCGATCGCTTCCGCGGGGCGGAGTTCTCGTGGGCACTCCTCGGTGCAAGCGAAACATCGTGTACAGAGAGAGGGATTGCTCTGCGCCGCATACATGAGCCACGGAAGTGGTTCGGCCCGTCGCTGTACTTGGGCCTCAAGCCGTATTAAGCGACGCGGTCCAGCAAATTGGGGTCCACCTTTCGCATTCTCAGCCAGCGCCGGACAGACGGAGTCACAGATGAAGCAATCGATACACTCAGAGAGCGCCCTATAGTGGGCAATCTCACCTGGCTCGAGAAGGATTCGCGCATCCTTACCACTTCCGTCTAGAGTCTCACCAGCCCAGGGAGCTAGTCGTTCCTGTAGTTCTTGACGGTCGACTATCAAATCCCGCACAACCGGAAGTCCTTCCAGCGGTGAGATACGCATGTCTTCGCGAACCGGTTCGCTGCAGGTCAGTACTGGATGACCGTTCACGCGCATCGCACACGTTCCGCATCGTCGCGTGCGGCATTCCCACAGAAAACCCAAGTCAGGAACTTCGTGCTCGTATAAGTACAACAGCACGTCCGCCACGACCATGCCTTCCTGACGTGGAACGCGATAGGTTACAAGACGCGGCGCCTTGTCTCGCTCCGGATCATAGCGCTCGACGACGACAGTAAGGATTTCCGACTGCATTGCGTACCCTCGCTAGATTGATTGCAACTCAACGATCGGAGTGACGCTCATATCTACAGGTTGGGATGTTACGGCCAGCTTGCCACCAAAGTCCTGAACGACGGTTTCGCGCAACCAGTTCGCGTCGTCCTCTTGCGGAAAGTCGGTCCGATAATGCGCGCCGCGGCTTTCGGTTCGGCTCAAGGCTGCGGCTGCCATCATTTCGCCAACATCGAGCATCTTAGGAATCTCTAGCGCTTCCACCCAATCATAGTTGTAGCGTCGAGTCTCGGTGGTAACGCCCACCTCGTCGCGCACGACTTCACGAAGCCGCTGGAACTCGGCCAGCGCGGTCTGCAACTTTTTCCCTTCACGGACCACGCCGACACAGTCCCACATAATGCGTTGGATATCATGTTTGAACTCGCAGGCTCGACGCTTCCGGGGCCCCTCGAAAAGCTCTAAGACCGCCGATTTTTCGTCAGTTATTTGCGAACCGATAGCGGGATTGCTTGGCGTCGGGCTATTGCCGCGGGAATCCAACGCCGCATTGACCCCTGCAATAGACCCGAAAACTTGAATCTCCGCCAGCGCATTGGCTCCAAGACGATTGGCCCCATGCAGATTGGCTGCAACCTCCCCGGCGGCAAATAGGCCAGGCACATTAGTTCGACACTCCGTATCGATCTCGACCCCACCGATAAGGAACAGCGCGCTGGGCGTAGCCTCAAAGGGTTCTTCGAAATTGGCCTTCGCGGACCCGTAGAAATCGACGATCATCTGATAGCGATCGGCCAGCTTATGTGGCTGATACAGCCCGTCTTTACGATCATTAGCCGAGGTATCTACCCAGACGCCACCGTGAGGACTGCCTCGCCCTTCTTGGACTTCAACGTAGCCGGCGCGCGCGGCAACATCCCGGGTAGCATACTCGGCTCGCTTCGCGTCGTATTTCAGCATGTAACGTTCACCCTTGGAATTCAGGAAGCGCGTATGGTGACCATAGTTCGGAGCTTCACCAAGCGTGAAGCCCTTGATGAACTCGGGATAGGTATAAGCGAGCGGGATAAACTGCATCATTTCTAAATTGACAAATCGAGCGTTCACCTGACGTGCCAATGAGACGCCATCTCCTGTCGAGCTACGCGGACAGGCCGTCACCGAATACAGCCGGCCAGCTGCGCCAGTGGCGAGGATGACGGCTCCGGCGACAAACGCAACAAAGAGACCCTTCGCGAAGTTGACCGCCGTTGCCCCGCATACCCTGCCCTTGTCGTCCCGCAGCAACCGAGTGACCATCATAAACTCATGAATTCTTGCACCGCCCTCCAACGCTCGCTGGGCCAGGATCTTTTGAACGTTACTGTTGACCTCGCCCTCTATACCTCTTTTGCGAGTTGCACCGGAAGGCATCCGCAGGTCCAGGGATCCGTCTTCCTTGCGGTCGAAGGCACACCCATATCGCTCCAGGTCGAGCACTTTCTGTGGTGCGTTCTTCACAAAAGCCTGAACGAGTCGCTGGTTATTGACAAATCTGCCGCCAACGACCGTATCGCGGAAGTGTTGCTCAGGGCTGTCATCTGGCCCAACGGCAGCCTGGATCACGCCGCCGGAAACGCTCGTGGCGCCGCCAGGAACTGGCCCTTTACTTAGCACCGTTACGCGCAAACCCAGTTTCGACGCTTCTAGAGCCGCACGCAGCCCCGCTCCGCCGGCGCCAATGATAAGTACGTCCGATTCAAGAACCTCCACTTCCACGCCCCCACTCCCTTCCCACATGCCATTTGATTTTCAACTCGGCTATGGCACCTGTCCGAAGCAACCAGCGCATCCACTCGAATTGAAGCGCAACCAGTTACAATTAAGTCTCGCTATGTGACAAGTTTGAAAGAACCAGGCTGCGAAAGTCCTTTAACGGTCTTAAAAAAAATATTAAAACCACTGTCGGCACTACAAACGGGCCGTCTTAGTGATGCGCGGGACGATTGGCCTCTCGCTCTGGCGTCAATTGCCAGGGGTAAGTTAGACCTCAGGCCCGTTGGAGCAATGGTCGAAGCTCCCGGATATCTTTCGTCTTTTCCAGTCCAAGCACCGTGTTGACAATCTTCGTGCATGCGGTTGTGCCGAGGACGGGCGTCATCAGGTCGCGGCACTTCGCGACGATTTCATCTCGGGTCATTGGGTTTTCAGCAGTGCCGCGCACTGCCTCGACATGCTCGGTGAGATGTGTTCCGTCGACGAGCGTAACCTCCACGATCGCCTCCCGTGATGGCAAGCGCTGCTGGAGTTGATCATCGGGGATGAGCTGCACCTTGGCACGCTGCCGGAGGATCGCCGGATCTTGCATCCGCGCCTTGTCGTGCGCCGAATGGAAAGAGGCCGTCTTGTCGATCAGCATCACCGCGATCATGTGTTGCAGGCAGATATCTGGCATGTCGCGGTTGTTCACGGTCGCCGCCATGTGAGTGGCGACCCGCACCGTCACTTGTTGCACCTGGTCGGCCTCGAAGGGGTGTCGCTTCAGCAAAATTTCCAGTGCGTCGAGCGGTGCCTGGATTGGTGATCCCACGGTCCATTTCTTGATGTTCGTCCGCGTGACCTCGTAGCGCTCGCCGAGCTTTTCTATCAGGCCCGCCGGATCGGCCTTCGGCGCGTAAGCCAGGAAGAAATTGTCAGGACCCGACAAGATGTCGTCGACGCCGGTCCAGCCCGACCGAACCAGCGTAGCAGCGGTGACCCCGCTGCGTGCTGGCATACCGCCGAAGACGAAAGCCTTCTCCATGTGCTCAGTATCGCGCTGCCACGCGGCGATTCCAGACGATTGCTGTGCGGCATAGTCGAGCGACCATCGCATCTGCTGTGCATCCAGACTCGCTGCGCAGCCGGCAGCCGCGGCGGCACCGAAGACTCCGACAACGCTTGGGTCGCTCTTGTGGGCTTCATTTTTAAAAGCGTCGGCGCCAAGGGTCATCGTTACACGTGTTCCGATGTCGTAGCCGAGGACCACGGCGCGCAAAAAACGCGTTCCGTCAATGCCGAACTGTTCCCCGAGAGCCAGCGCGGCGGGAATGATCGCACAGCCGGGATGACCTCCCGACCGGGCGTGTGAGTCATCGGTTTCGTCGGAATGAGCAAGAACTCCATTCGTGAGCGCCGCTTCGATCGGGCCACATAGGATCTCCGAAGCAACCACCGTTGCAACCTTCTCTCCACCATACTCGCGAGCAAACCGAACCGCGGCACGCCCGGGAGGCAGTTCAGAGCCCGAAACCATGGCTGCCAAAGTATCGAGGACGTGTTGTTTCACTTTTTCGGTCACTTCGTCCGGCAGCGCGCGGCCACGGGCTTCGCTCATATACCTGCTGAGTTCGGCCATGACCGAACCGGGTTGCTCGGCGCCGGCGGGAGGGAGCCACCTTGCGGTCATCCTTACCACAGGTGGAAATGCCATCGCCGCGATGATCGAGCCCGTGCCTTTCAACACGCTTCGCCGGGTGAGCATTGTGCCGCTGTTTTCCGCATGAATGTGCGCTTTTCGATCAGGTTTCATCATTAATTTTCTTCCCTTCAGCGGCCGATTTCTCGTTCTGCAGGAGATAGTCCAATTTCCGCTCAAAATACTCATAATCGAGAAACTCATACAGCTCGTTGCGCGGCTGCATCAAGTCCAACACGCTCTCTTGAGTGCCTTTAGAACGCAGGGTCTGATAAACCTTCAGTGCAGCCGCGCTCATGGCCCGAAATGCGGAAAGCGGGTACAGTGCGAGGCCCACGCCCACCTCTTTGAGCTGCTGGACCGTGTAGAGCGGAGTCAGCCCAAACTCCGTGATGTTGGCGAGTACCGGAACCCTTGCGACCTTCGCAAACCTCTCGTATATTGCGAGTTCAGTCACCGCCTCCGGGAACACCATGTCCGCCCCCGCTTCGACAGAAGCGCGGACTCGATCCAGCGCTGAATCCAGTCCCTCCACAGCGAGAGCATCAGTGCGTGCCATGACGACGAAATTCGAGTCTGTCCTCGCATCCACCGCGGCTTTGATGCGGTCCACCATTTCGGATTGCGATGCAAGGACCTTATTGGGCCGATGCCCACATCGTTTGGCTGCGACTTGGTCTTCAATATGAATGCCCGCGACTCCGGCCTTGGTCATGGATTTTACTGTGCGGGCGATATTGAAAGCCGTACCGAAGCCGGTGTCGACGTCAACTAAAAGAGGTACGTCCGTTGCATCCGTGATACGACCAGCGTCCGTCAAAACGTCAGCGAGGGCGCTAATCCCGAGATCGGGTACGCCAAGAGAGGCGGCCGCCACCCCGCTACCCGATAGGTAAATCGCCTTGAAACCGGTCCGCTCGGCAAGCTTCGCCGCGTAGGCGTTGACGCAACCAACAACCTGGAGAGGTTGTTCAGCGGCTACAGCATTTCGCAGGCGCGCGCCTGCTGACGAATTCCTGTTTGTCTCACCCATTCCAACTCCTCGGCGAACATCGCTCGCACTCGTCGCGACAGGTCATCGAACGGTGATAAGCGTTGTGATAACCGGATATCCGCCTGCCTTATTTTTTCGCTAGCAGACAGGCCAGCGTTGCCGCTCTCGGAAGCTTTTCGAGGTGCAGAACGGCGTCTTGGATCGACTCTACCTGAGCGGCCGGCAAGACATGACCCGCCAGCTTCCGAAACTTTCCGACCACCTGCTCCTCAGTTGCGAACCGTCGCTCACTCCCGCGGGGTGCCTCGACGGTTTGTTCCAATACCGTTCCGTCTTTCAGGAATAACTCGACTCTAACCAAATGGCGAAATTTGGATCCTTTGGCAGTAATTTCGGGATCCGCCACGACTTTAACTTTCTCAGCCAGTGCCATACGAGCCGGACTCGCGAGCACCGTTTCGGAAAACTGATCCACGAAAACGTCGCCCTCCAGGAGTAAGGTTGCCACGCAGAACGGAAGGTTCAGTTGTGCTGCCGTGACGCCTTCCGGACGATACTTCCACCCAACATGATCTGCCGTTACCTGCGACGCGTGCACAACAATGTGATCGACTTCCTCGACGGAGAATGGCTGCCTGACTTGAATCTCGCGGATTGCGTCCAGGGTCGTGTGATTGCTGCCCACGCAGGAATAGAATTTGAGTGAGATCATCATCGTTTCGAACTGCTTGCCGAAACCAGACGTGAGGGCCGCCAAATTAAAACGATCCTGCGATCTCGAGAAGGTCGTACAAAACCCCCCATATTCGCTCTCGAAGACATTCACAATCCCAGTGAACCCAGCTTCGGCGAGCAAAGCGGCGTACAATCCACTTTGCGCGGAGCGGCCGGCATGCATCCGCTTGACCATCGACCCATATTGAGCAGCCATGAGTCCGGCTGATTGCGTACCCGCAATGCCGAGTGCATGGACCGTCTGCTCTTCCGAGAGCCCCAGCGCGGCCGCTGCTCCAGCCGCTGCGGAAAAGACTCCGACTGTCGCGCCCTGATGCCAGCCCTGTCCGATATGCTCCTGACCCATGCAAATTCCCACACGAGGCCCAACCTCATAGGCAGCCACCGCCGCCCTGAGAAAGTCCCGGCCCGTCAGGCCCTCACGGATTTCCGTGACGGCGATTAAGGGAGGTAGCGTAACAGCTCCGACATGCATCACGCCCACACGATGTACATCGTCGAGCTCGAATCCCTGCACTAGGGTCCCGTTGACAAGCGCGGCGTGCGGCGCGGAGAGTCGTTGCGACGTACCCCACACATTGCAAGCCGTCGAGTTGTCCAGCTGGCGAAGCGTGCTCAACAGGATACGGCTCCATTCCAGATCGACGCTGTAGATAGCGCAACCCAACGAGTCCAGGATCAAGAGCTTGATTCGTTCGATCACCTCTCTAGGGATCTGCTCGAAACGCAGCCCGGAAACGAACGCAGCAGTTCCCTGGGTGTACGGATTGCTGGCCACGGCGTGAGAACTCATCTAGACGACTCCTGCACAGAGCAAAATAATCTACCGGGAGGCACGCCGAGTCTTCGGGCGGGACCAATAGTCTCGGCTGGCTGGCTATTGTGAAACCTGCAACTCCTCGGCTGCGCAAAAGAGCAAGCGATCAGCATGCGGCCTGCCGAGGGTTCGTCTCAGGGACCATCATCAGATCCGTTAGCTGCCGGATGCTCTGCACTTGCTCGAGCTTCTGAATCGATTCATGAAGCAGTGTGACTTGTTCCCGCGAGAGCACTCGCATCGCGCAGTTCTCGAATTTCGTCGTCAACTTATCCGGTGGAAGCGGAGTCCTCGAGGTCCGTCCCAATGCGCTCTCTACCGATGCTGAATAACTCCGGCCGTCGACCGAGGTGACCACCACCTGGCCTGCGAAGTGGTTGGTCGGATCAAACTCCCTGTCTGTATACGGAGCGGCGCGAACGCGCCGGGTGATTCTTCGAGCATCCGGATCTTGGAAGGCATTGCCTTCGAAATGCTCAAGCACTACCTTGCCGTGCATCAGGGCCCGCGCCACACAGTATTGCAAACTGAACTTCGCTTCCAATGCGCTTTGCGGATCTGGACGGTTCGTATGCTCCAGGCGCCGTGCGTGGATCTGAGCGCTAATCTCAGAAACCTGGCCTGGATCGACATGGTGCGCGCGGACGATTTCGATCATCGCGTCGATCGCTGGGTGCGTGCTACCACAGCAGGGATATTGCTTTATAGCCACGCCGGGTTCGACGATATCGAGCGGATCTGCCCAATGATCAAGAATCTTCTCAACATCGAAAGTGCCCGCTCCGTTGAAGACATTGAGGAAGCCGTGCTTGTGTTCGAACGCTTTAGGATGTGCTGAAAATCCGTCCCGGGCTAACAACGCGGCGAAAAGGCCGTTTCGCGAGCACTGTCCTACGTGGAACGACTTCGTCATGGTTCCAAAATTCGCCTTCACGCCGGCGGCCATTGACACACTCAAAGCAAGGGCGGTTCCCACGTGGTCCGCGGACAAGTTCAGCAACCGCGCGCAGGCAGCCGCGGCACCGAATGTTCCAAGTGTTGCTGTCGGATGCCATCCTTTCTGATAGTGGTGAAAATTTACGCCCCTTGCGATTCGCGCTTCGGTTTCGAATCCGACAATATATGCAAGGAGAAAGTCGCGCCCGCCGGCGTGAACTTCCTCGGCCAAAGCAAGGAGTGCTGGCAAAATTGGTACTGACGGATGCCCGCCAAGCGTGTTGCTGCAATCGTCGAAATCGAGTACATGGGCGGCGGTGCCGTTGACGAGGGCGGCATCGAGATTAGTTGTTCTGCGAGAACTGCCAAGCACTAGGCAGGGACCAATATTAGACTCCACGCCCAATGTGCGCCCAACAATCCTGGGCGCCTCCTCACGAGCGCCTGCGAGGGTCACTCCTAGCGTGTCCAGAATTGCCATCTTCGCCGAGTTCACCGCGCTCTCAGGAAGGTCTTCGTATCGCAAAGAAAGGATCCGTCTTCCAAGCTCTTTCGAGATGCTCATTGGCGTCAGCTTGCCCATTCTACCCAAGTCGTCAGAAATCTTCGCTCATCCGTCGTCTACCTACCTGCAACGGTACAGGTCATGACCTTAAGAAAAGCCAGCAGCGTATGTCCTTTAACGCTCCTAAAAAAATTCTTAAAACCAGGGTATGAAGGGAGACTCTGCGCCTCCTACACATTTGCGCCATTCGAAATCTAGCCCGGCGCGGCAAAAATGAATCTCGGCTGCTCAAGTCGCATTGAGTTCCGTGGCACCAGGGAACATACGAATTTGGCCGGTTTCGCAGGACTGTCGCCTCGAACGATGTTTACTCTCACCATTCTTACGTAATTCGAGTCGAACTCGGCATTCCCGCGTATTGACCGGGCAAGGCCCTGGCGGGTTCCCGCTCAAGGTTTTCATCGGCCCTCACGAAGAACCACAGCAATCCGGCAATTAGACTGAGAACAGCGATAAAATCCAGTGCTCGAGGCCACCCGAACCTGGTTGAAATGTACGCCGTTAGGATCGGCGCAAGGGCCCCGCTGAGCGCCCCGCACATATTCATGAGACCAGAGAGTGAGGCGGCGTAGCTGGGTACAAGATCGATACAGGTCGCCCACCAGGTGATGTTGGCGAACATGTTGAAACCTGCCCCGCAAGCCACCAGTAGAATAGCGACGGTATTGTTCGAGGTGTTGCAGCCGATCCAGACCAGCATTGCCGAGCAGGCCATACCGAGCCACACGGCAGCTTGTCTTCCACGGCGTTTGCCGAATTTACGTACGGCAAAGTCGGAAAACCACCCTCCGATCGGAGAGAGCAAAAGAATGGCGAGATAAGGGGTCGCCCCCCATTTCCCACCGCGGCTGATCGTTAGGCCGCGCGACCTTATAAGATATATAAAGAACCATGTATCAAAAAAATACATGGCATACGCTCGGCACATATAGCTCAGGATCAGACTGCGGACTGTCCCGCTTGAAAGTATCATCCGCCATGGCGGGCGTCCCTCGGCCAAGTTTCTTGCTGGCTTGCCATGGACAGGTTTGCCGTCCTTAGTTTCGCCGCGAGGGCGAAGCAATTCCAATTCGGCGGAATTCACGTGCGGATGTTGTTCGGGCCGGTCGGTTATATAAAGGGACCATACAATGGCGAACAAGCCTCCGACAAGGCCGCACAGCCAGAAAGAGGTGCGCCATCCCCAATGTTGCAAAGTCCAGGCAATAAGCACCGGCGTTAGAACACCACCAGCTCCGATACCTAAATTGTAAAAGCTGACACCAAATGCAAGCCTTCCCGAACTCATCCACGAGCCTACGACCTTGGCTGAATTGGGAGAAGTAAACGCTTCTCCTGCTCCAACGAAGAACCGAATGACGGCAAATGTCCCCGCAAGTCCTATCCAATGACTTAGGGGAAGCTGTGGAGCAATTGCCATCGCCGCGAGAAAAACCGAATACCACAGGATGGCGAAAGTTAAGACTTTGCGGGGGCCATACCTGTCGGCCGCCCATCCACCCGGAAATTGACAGAGCGCATAGCCGACTACGAAGGCGCTCAAAATCCATCCCATGGTGGCGTTACTAAATCCAAATTCGTCCTGGATGTTTTTGCCCGCAATACCGAGGCTTATTTTTCCGAGGGAAGGAAGCATGTTTACAGCGGTTACCAGCCCCATGATTCGCCAACGGATGGTGCTGGGACTAAGTACGAGTTGGGATTGTGTCCCAGACGATTGGGCCTGAATATTTGTCATGGCTGATCCTAGAGCTTCCGGTAATCTGCCCGGACTCAACGTGTTGCATGAAGCAGTGAGCCTAGCCTCTCCAGAGATGCAATCCTTTCAATCAACGAGTCGAACTCGGCATTCCCGCGTATTGACCGGGCAAGGCCCTGGAGGGTTCCCGCTCAAGGTTTTCATCGGCCCTCACGAAGAACCACAGCAATCCGGCAATTAGACTGAGAACAGCGATAAAATCCAGTGCTCGAGGCCACCCGAACCTGGTTGAAATGTACGCCGTTAGGATCGGCGCAAGGGCCCCGCTGAGCGCCCCGCACATATTCATGAGACCAGAGAGTGAGGCGGCGTAGCTGGGTACAAGATCGATACAGGTCGCCCACCAGGTGATGTTGGCGAACATGTTGAAACCTGCCCCGCAAGCCACCAGTAGAATAGCGACGGTATTGTTCGAGGTGTTGCAGCCGATCCAGACCAGCATTGCCGAGCAGGCCATACCGAGCCACACGGCAGCTTGTCTTCCACGGCGTTTGCCGAATTTACGTACGGCAAAGTCGGAAAACCACCCTCCGATCGGAGAGAGCAAAAGAATGGCGAGATAAGGGGTCGCCCCCCATTTCCCACCGCGGCTGATCGTTAGGCCGCGCGACCTTATAAGATATATAAAGAACCATGTATCAAAAAAATACATGGCATACGCTCGGCACATATAGCTCAGGATCAGACTGCGGACTGTCCCGCTTGAAAGTATCATCCGCCATGGCGGGCGTCCCTCGGCCAAGTTTCTTGCTGGCTTGCCATGGACAGGTTTGCCGTCCTTAGTTTCGCCGCGAGGGCGAAGCAATTCCAATTCGGCGGAATTCACGTGCGGATGTTGTTCGGGCCGGTCGGTTATATAAAGGGACCATACAATGGCGAACAAGCCTCCGACAAGGCCGCACAGCCAGAAAGAGGTGCGCCATCCCCAATGTTGCATCGTCCAAGCAATAAATATTGGTGTTACGGCGCCGCCGGCGCCTATCCCTAAGGTGGTAAAGCTGATGCCCAGTCCTAACTTCCCCGAACTCATCCACGAACTCACGATTTTCGCTGAGTTGGGGGCAGTAAACCCCTCCCCGGCGCCGATCAAAAGCTGAAATATCGCAAACGACCATGCCACTCCCACGAAACGACTTAAAGGAAATCGGGGCGCAATGGCCATCGCCGCGAGAAAAACCGAATACCACAGGATGGCGAAAGTTAGGACTTTGCGCGGGCCATAGCGATCTCCCGCCAAGCCGCCGGGAAGCTGCACGAGTGCGTAGCTGAAGACAAACATCCCTAGAATCCACCCCATGGTGGCGGGGCTAAATCGAAACTCGGCCTGGATGTATGGCGCGGCGACTCCCAAATTTATCTTTCCTAGAGAAGGGAGCATATTCACGACTGCGATCAAGGCCATAATTCGCCAGCGGACCCCAGTCGGGCGGGGATCCGCTGGCATCAATTGTTTCTCCGAAAGACGAGGTGAAATGGTTCTCATAACCGGGCGCAGAGCGGGCTCTGCTCTGGGGTTCGGCGCTTGGACACGTTCGATTGGCTGCCTTGATCATGGCACTCGAACGACATTGGGATGACGCCGAGAATTACGTCTTGATACATGCGATCATGCATTATGGAAACCATAGTAGGTAGAGAGTCGCGCTCTATGTCTCTTGACCCGAAGTAGGCTGCAGGTATACTCTCGGCCACGTCGTAGTATTTTTCGAAATCGGACTTTATGTCCTTTAACGAATCTAAAAAACATCTTAAAAGCGACGTCGGTAGCACTAAAGGCAAGCAGGACCGACGCGCCTATAAGTTTGGCCCGTTCTCGGTCGACGAATCAGAGCGTCAACTCTTGCGTAACAGCGTCCCGATTTCAGTGACGACAAAGGCTTTTGAGACTCTCTTGCTTTTGGTTCAGCGGAGCGGCCATCTTGTCGAGAGATCAGAAATTATCCAGGCGGTTTGGCCCAGTTCTTTCGTCGAAGAAGGCAACCTCTCAGTTACAATCCACATGCTTCGAAAGGCGCTGGGCGATGACGGTGTCGAATGCAAATACATCGAGACGGTTGCCAAACGTGGGTATCGCTTTGTTGGAGAGGCGCGCGAAGTAGCTATCCCAGAAACGCAGTTACCGAGTGGTATCTCAAAAACGTGGCTTATACTGCCGGAAATGCTTCGCCGGTACGCAACTTCAACTCGCATTATCCTTAGCATAGTCTTCTTGACTCTGGTTGCCATGGCAGTTGCTTTCTCCGGAGTGCGTGCCTGGAAGCAAAACGAGGCTGGGATGAAGATCCGCTCGTTGGCCGTGTTGCCTTTCCGGGCTTGGAATCCCGACGTCGCGCAGGACTACTACAGGATGGGATTGGCCGACGCGATCATTACAAAACTGGCCAGTACGGGACAGATAATCGTGCGACCGACGAATGCCGTGCTGAAGTATTCGGATTCAGCAGCCGATGTCCTTGCGGCCGGGCACGAACAGAACGTGGACGCGGTCCTGGCAGGAAACATCGAAACTCTGCCCGATCGCATTCGCGCTAACGCCCAATTGGTTAGAGTTTCCGATGGTAAATTATTGTGGGCGGCCACAATTGAGGAGAGTTCCCAACAAATATTTGCTTTGGAAGACGAAGTGGCGGACAGGGTCGCGCAGTCGCTGTCCATTCACCTGCCCGCCAAAACGGATATCCACCTGAAGCGCCGGGACACTGATTCCAAGGCTTATCAGCTTTATTTGGAGGGGCTTTATTTCTGGAACAAGAGAACGGAGGAAGGCCTGCGGCGAAGTATCGAGTATTTTCAGCAGGCGATTGCCGAAGATGCGCAGTATGCACCGGCGTACGCGGGTCTCGCGGACTCCTATGTGCTGTTGGATTCTTATGGAGTTGAGCCAGCATCGAAGGCATATCCAGTAGCTAAGGCTACGGCACTAAAGGCACTGCAACTCGATGATTCGCTTGCGGAAGCGCACGCTTCTCTTGGGATGGTCTACTTCTATTATGAATGGAACTGGCCGGAGGCAGCGAACGAGTTTAAACGTGCTATTTCCCTTAACCCGAATTACGCGCTGGCGCACAGCTGGTACGCTCTAAATCTTGGGGCCATGGGGAGATACGATGAAGCGCTTGATCAAGTACGACGTGCCCAAGTACTGGATCCTATTTCACTCGAAATCAACACCGTGGTGGGCCGAATTTATTACTTGAGCAGAAAATACGATCGATCCGTCGATGCTTACCGCAAGGTCATTGACTTGGACCCTCATTATGCGCGTGCACATGCTCGCCTCGGAATGACCTATGCGGCTGAGGGAGACTTCGGAGGCGCCATACATGAGTTTGAGGAAGCGCAACGGCTTTCCGGATCCGATCCCTACCTAATGGGCCTCTTGGGGTACGCATGTGCAAGGTCGGGGAACAAAGTCAGGGCTCTCAAACTGCGTCAAGAACTTACGCAAAGCACGCGTCAGAAGGATGTTCGCGCGTTCAGCATTGCACTGATCTCCATTGGGCTCGGCGAGGGCGATCAGGCGCTGTCTTGGCTTGCGAAATCCTATCAAGATCGCTCCAGCTATATGGTTTACGCGAGGACCGAGCCATTGCTCGATCCGGTTCGTGCCGATCCGCGATTTGCCGCCTTGCTCAACCAGATGAGATTTTAGTAGGCGGAACCGAGCTTTGTTCGATTGGCGCCGCAGTCGTCCCATCTTTCGACGCTCTTCTGTAAACCAAAAACCCATTCTTCGAACAGCGGGTATACGTACATCCACTCGACTCGTCAATCGAGCGATAAACCAAGACATGGCACAGCGTGGAAGCTTTGAATTAAGGTCCGTTTAGTGGTTTGGTGGACGCAAGACGAAATCGTACCCAACGTTTTTTTAAGAAAGAATTCATGGGCGTTAAAGGACATCAGCCGCCGTTCCCTTTAGAAGGCTGTGAAACGGGGAACGTCCGGGCGTTGGCCCTACAAAGTGTGCAAGGGACCGGACGCCTGGTGTGATGCATGGTTTCGCCGATTCTGCCATGAATTTGATTTCTCAGGATCAGTCGAAGCTGCCCGCGCCTCGGAACCCGACGCGCGGATTCTAGTTGATTGTCGATGGAGGCTGAGCATGTTTCGTTCGACGACCGTGAAGACAAACTTCCTAATGCTTCAGTTGTTTGCACTCTTGGCGCTAAGCGTTTTTCTCGTCCGCCCGACATACGGACAGGTGGTCGGAGCGACGCTCTCTGGCATGGTGACGGATGCGTCTGGCGGGATAGTACCTAAGGCTCAAATCTCCATCAGGAATTTGGCAACCGGGATTGGTACAACCATATCCACGAACGGGGACGGCTTTTATACGGCGCCGAATTTGCTCCGAGGAGACTATGAGATTACGGCTTCCGCTCCAGGTTTTGCGACCGAGGTGCGAACCGGGATTACGCTGACCGTCGGAGCTCAGCAAGTCCTGAACTTCACGCTACAGGTTGGCCAGGTTGCTCAAAGGGTGGTTGTCAGTGGCGCAGCGCCCGCCGTAGAATTGGCATCGTCCAGCGTTGGAGCGGTTGTAAGCCCGGATACCATCGTCAACCTGCCGCTTAACGGACGTGACTGGACACAACTGGCGGCTCTCCAGACAGGCGTCAATGTTGTCGTCACTCAGAGACCAATCAATGCGAGCGGCGTTCGAGGAAACCGAGGGTTCGGAAACCAAATGACCGTGTCCGGCACGCGACCGCAACTCAATAACTATCGTCTCGACGGGATAAGCATTGTTGACTACTCCGGCGGAGCACCAGGCAGCGTGCTTAGCGTCGCCCTGGGCGTGGACGCTGTTGCCGAGTTTTCCGTCCTGACAGCCAACTACTCCGCCGAATACGGCCGGACTTCCGGCGGGGTGATCAACGCTGTTAACAGGTCCGGTTCCAACCAGATCCACGGAAACGCCTACT
Organism: Acidobacteriota bacterium; assembly: GCA_013289665.1. Lineage (GTDB taxonomy): Bacteria > Acidobacteriota > Terriglobia > Acidiferrales > UBA7541 > Acidiferrum. Next base: position 174,570 of record JABCZN010000003.1, read on the forward strand.
GGTTTCTTCGGGACGAAGGGTTTGACGCAAGAAACTACTTTGACACGGGTGTTGTGCCGTTTCATCGAAATCAGTTCGGTGGGTCCCTGGGAGGTCCCATAAAGAAGGAGAAGGCCTTCTTCTTTTTTGATTACGAAGGAATTCGGCAGGTTCTTGGCTCGACGAATATTGATCATGTGCCTTCCGCCGACGCGCGGAATGGGATTCTGCACAATGCCGATGGGACGACGACGATAGTGACTGTAGATCCGTTGGTTAAGCCCTTCTTCGGTTTTTATCCTTTGCCCAACGCAGGACTGATAGGCACGGGCAATACCGGTTTGTACATCGTTGGAGCCAACAGTCCTTCTCACGATAACTTCTATACGGCCAAGATAGACTGGGCGATCTCGGAAAAGGACACTTTTTCTGGGACTTGGTTCTACGACAAGGGTGTTGCGGAGGCACCAGACGCGCTAAACCAACTAATTATTGGCAATACGTCCAGCCGAATCATGGGCGCCTTGGAGGAGAAACACGTCTTCAGCCCCTCCCTGGTCAATACCATGCGGGGTGGCTACAGCCGGGTAGCCGCGCTCATCCAAGTAAACTTACAGGCGATCAATCCGCTGGTAACGGATGTGAGTTTGGGTTCTTTTCCCGGCCTTCCCGCGCCGTCGTTGAGTGTGCCTGGACTCACGGATTTCGTCGGCGGCGGCATTGGGCCATTTACGGGTGATGATTACGCCTGGAATTCGTACCAGGCGTATGATGACGCGTTCCTAATCAAAGGCGCTCACTCCCTAAAGTTCGGCTTCGCTTTCGAAAGAATGCAACATAACCTGATAATCCCGTCCCGTCCCACTGGGAGTTTTAACTTCCCTTCGCTCGAAGGCTTCTTGACTAACCAGCCTAATTCGTTCCAGGGACAACTGCCAAGTACAACCAACCCACGTGGAATACGACAAGATCTTTTTGGTGCTTATGTCCAGGACGATTGGCGGTGGCGTCCTAATCTGACTCTGAACCTAGGTCTACGGTACGAAGCCGTGACGGTGCCCACGGATGTGCATAACCAGCTTTCCAATCTCCCTACCTTTACGTCCCCGACCCCTCGCATAGGTTCCCCGTATTTTAACAACCCAACCAAGCGCAACTTCGAACCCCGGTTGGGTCTCGCTTGGGACCCATTTCGCGATGGCAAGACTGCGGTCCGCGCGGCCTTTGGTATTTTCGATGCCTTGCCTCTCAATTACGAATTCTTCCTCGCAGAAGCTCTCTCAGCCCCATTCGTGGAGATCCTCACGTCAACCAATCTGGCGCCGGGTTCGTTCCCGACTAAAGCAGCCGACGTCTCAAGCGTAAATCCTGCGAAGCTGCAATACGCTTCCATTGAAGCTAACCCTCATCGCAACTATGTGATGATTTGGAATCTGAACGTACAACACCAACTGAATCCGAGCACAAGTATTACCGTCGGCTATGTAGGTAATCATGGTGTCCACATGCTCGACCGCGAGGACGACGTAAATAGCGTTCTTCCAACAGTTACTTCTCAAGGGCTACTTTGGCCGTCACCACGGGGTAGCGGAACGAAACTAAATCCCAACGTTGGCGACATCCGCGGCCTTTACTGGGATGGCGACGCGGTATATGACGCTCTCGAGGTGGGGGTGTTGAAAAGGATGAGCCACGGCTTCCAAGTACAGGGATCTTACACTTGGGGAAAGGGCATTGACACGGGTTCGGCCAGCGTTATCGGTGACCCCTTTACGAATTCCATCTCAAGCCTGTTCTTTTTTTGCAAAAAATGCCGGCGGGGTGTGTCGGACTTTAACATTGCGCACACTCTGACCGCTAACTACTTCTGGGAAGTTCCGGCACCAAAGAGTTGGGGAACTATCGGCTCACGCGTCCTGGGGGGATGGGAAGTAGGAGGGATCATCACGGCCGAGACTGGCGTACCCATCACACCGCTCATGGGTGGAGATCCGCTTGGACTTAACAGCAACGACCCCTATGCCTTTCCGAACCGACTCTCTGGGCCAGGGTGCAGCTCACCTGTGAATCCCGGAAATCCCAACAATTATATAAAGCTCAGCTGTTTCGCCCCTCCGAATCCGCTTACTCTTCTTGGCAACGCAGGCCGCAACTCAGTGATCGGACCTGGACTTGTCACCTGGGACTTCTCTCTGTTTAAGAATAATAGAATCTCTGAAAGGTCCAACCTGCAATTTCGAGCCGAGTTCTTCAACATCTTGAATCGGCCTAACTTTGCGACGCCTTTCCACAACAACACGCTTTTCGACCAAAACGGCAACCCGGTTGGCGGAGCGGGCTCGATCGATCAGACATCAACGACGGCGAGGCAAATTCAATTCGGTCTGAAGCTGATTTGGTAATCCGAGGCTCAAGAGCGAAGCTCTCAGGCCGACTACGAGGCAGTGGGGTGCGGCTTGCCGGGTAGTTTTCCTGCGCGGGATGAACCCGCCCTCGGATGGGTGGCCACGAATGATTCTCATGTCTAAAACTAGGCAGTTTTCGTTCGTCTGAGTACCACAGCCTGGAGGAGAACGCGGATGGCAACACAATCAAAATCGAATTTTGGCCGACTCGCGCTAGCGGTAACCTGCCTGGCTCTCGTTACCAACAGGACAGGCGGATGGCAGCAGTCGCGCATCCTCGACGTCACCTTGACCGGACAGTCGATGATTCGGTCGGACATCCGCGCAACATCGCCTTCCGCTGTGCCCACAATAGCTTCGCTGTTGAAGGGCGACGTAATATTCACTAATTTCGAAGGTACGATAGCAGAACCTGGCCAGCCGAATGAATCGACGCCTCTGCAGGAGGAGTCGGAAGGAATATTCCTCGCCCCACCAGGAGCACTCGGTGCGCTTCAGGCCTTCGGCTTCAACCTGCTGTCTCTATCCAACAACCATGCGTGGAATCTCCGGGCCGTAGGTATTCAGAACACGCTTCAGGAGGCGAGCCGCCTTAACCTGGTTAGGGCTGGGACCGGCAAGACAATAGACGAAGCTGTAGCGCCGGGTTACCTGCACACACCGAATGGCACAGTTGCGCTCGTGGGGATGGCGTCGGGTGAGATTGCGCCCGGAGGGGCTGCCACCGCGACGCGTCCCGGCGTGAATGAACTCCGCCTCGGACCAGGGAATATACCGAACGAAGAGGATGCAGAACGTATTCTTCAGAGTATTAGAAATGCTAGCAAACAGTCGGATGTGGTCATCGTCTATCAACATAATCACCTTTACGATAAACCTTTTAAAACGATGATGGCGGAAGAGCTACCTGAGCGGCTGGTGCCGCCCGATTGGGTCAAAAAATGGACGCACAGGGAGATAGATGCGGGTGCCGATATCGTAGTGATGCATGGCGCGCCTCTCGTGCAAGGCGTTGAGATTTATCGCAACCGGCCCATCTTTTACGACCTTGGGAACTTTATTTTTAATCTCCGGCCGACAAATACGAGGCTTGACGAACCGATCATCTGGGAAAGCGTGGTCGCAAATGTCCGATTCCAGGGAAAGAATCTGCAATCGATTACGTTCCGTCCGATCGCGCTCAATAAGCTGGGCCAAGGTCAGCCCGACCTTCATGATCCGCTCGCGAACAACGTCTTCCTCGATACACGCGGTTTGCCAAAGCCTGCTACGGGCGAGCAAGCGCGCTATATCCTCGAACGGCTAGCTGAGTCGTCGCGGCCTTTCGGAACACTGGTAGAAGTAAAAGGTGAAACAGCAGAGATTAATCTGAAAACCGAGAAATAACGAGAACACTAGAACGCCTCCTGTCCTCTGTGATGCTATCGGACTCGAGCGTCGATTCAAACAAAGAACGCGGGCTTCAGATCGCGAAAAAACTCTCGATGCAGCGCATTCGCAGCACGAAGTAAGTCCTCCTCGCTCACGACAAGTCCGAGATTCAAGCGTGAAGCGCCCTGGGAGATCATGCCTACATTTATGCCCTGCAACGCTGCAAAGACTCTGACGGCAACGCCCGGAGTATCGCGGATGTTCTCACCACAGCGCAGAGGATTGCCTGATTTCTTTCGAGAGACACCATCCTTGCGTTAGTTGTCCAGCGCCCGGATGTTCGCAACCCTTACTTTATCGAGTCCCATTGAATTGCGTCAAACGACGCTATCGGGGTCACCTTCCCGCTCGCATTAGCTAGAATCACGTAAGCATCATCCGGGGGCGGATAGCTTGCGAGGGTCTGCCACAGTATCTTCGTTGTTTTCGACGTTTCGCTCGGAAAGGAAATAAGGCGGTCATTTGCGTGTTCCATGAAAAATGGCTTTTGGAATCGCGGCATGAACTCCTTTGTTGCCGTCCACCAACTCGATGATACTCAGGTCCGCGGCGACACTTGCCAGCATGTACGCTTCGTCGCGACTCAGATGCTTTTCGTTCACAAGGAAATCGATCAGCTCCTTGAGAGCGATCTTGGCGGCTTCGTTCAGATCCTCGTGCAAGCCAATGGCAATGTAATCCGTTGGTGTTTCGGCTCGCGGCCAACGAATCTGCATGTCCTTGCGCACAATGAACTGAAATGTGCCATTTAAAGAGGTTTCCATGGCGGTGCCGTCGACTTCACCGTGACCCTGTCCGGCATGACCATCTCCGACTTCAAACAGCGCCCCGCGCACGTGGACCGGAAGATACAAAATTGTGCCGGCGATCAGATCTTTATCGTCCATGTTACCGCCGTGGATCCAAGGCGGACGGCTGCTGATGCGGCCGGACCACTCAGGCGGCGCGACCCCCATGCTTCCAAAAAAAGGGCGCATGGGGATATCGATTCCTTCAGCAAAATGGGCAACCCCCAGCTTTTCGTCGAGAGGAATGATTCTCATCTTAGCGGTTGGATATTCTTCTGCCAAAAATCCAGTTCCCGGGTTGGCGCCGTTGTAAGCGTAAGGAACCGCCAAACGGATTGATAGTATCCGAATTTCGAGAACATCACCGGGATCTGCGCCCTCAATATAGATTGGACCTGTAAGGATGTGCGGTCCGGGTCCCTTCACGGTGACCTGCTGGAAGATCTCGCGAAGCGCTGACTCAACCTGGTTCGGTGGAACCCCTGCATCCTCCAATCTCTGCGGACTCGAGGTAATTAACGTGTGGATGTCCACGGTATCGCCCGAGCGAATGCGCAGTGCCGGCGCGATGGCGGCATCGTAGTACCCCCATTCGATTGTTTTAGCAGAGGGTTGCAAAGTGTAGCGCGTCCCGGCACTTGCACCTGATGGGTTTTTCTCTTGGGCAGGCAAGGATGCAACTCCGGTTGTAAATATAATTGCCACGAAAGCAAGAATGATGTTTCGCAAAAATGGGAAATTCATACTGGGGAGACTAGCAAATCAGTCTAATTCCGCCAAGACATTACTCATAAAATCTCAATAGCTGCGCATTTCCTCCGCAACAGGTTTTGCGGTTGGCAACAATTGTGTTAGCCTTCCGCCCTACTGAGGTTCATATGAAAAAGGTTTCTACACTTCTCGTCAGCGCTTGCGCAATTTTCTTCCTTGTTTCGGGGGTTGCGGTGTTCGCGCGATTTGCCAGACATCAGACCATCGCCGGGAATCCGCAAGGGGATGCTTCCATCCCGGACTCTACCGCTCGCATTGCCCGCATTGAAAAAGGTTTGCTGCCCGCGGCAACCATCAAGGGGCAGCCGCCGGCCGGAATGCTTCTCGCCGACCGCATGAAACACTACAACGTTCCGGGCGTCAGCATTGCTTTTTTCGAGAATGGACGAATCGCCTGGACACGCGCCTACGGCTTTGCGGATATCGCCGGCGCGCGACGCGTCACCTCTGATACGCTTTTTCAGTCCGCTTCGATCAGCAAACCCGCGGCGGCTCTGGCCGTGTTGCGTCTTGTCCAGGAAGGCAAACTCAACCTCGACGAAGACGTAAACCTCAAACTGCGTTCCTGGAAAATTCCAGAGAATGAATTCACAAAACAGGAGAAGGTGACGCTCAGGCGCATTCTAAGCCACAGCGCAGGAATGAATAATCGCCGCTTCCCAGGCTATGCCAGCGACGAAGCGCTGCCTACCACAGTGCAAATCCTGAACGGCGAAAAGCCAGCCAATACCGAACCTATTCGGGTGGACACCGTCCCAGGTACTATTTGGCGATACTCCGGTGGTGGTTACGTCGCCATGCAGTTGTTGCTCTCCGATGTGACCCATACCCCTGTACCGCAACTGCTCGACCAGATGGTTTTGCGTCCGATCGGTATGACCCGCAGCACCTTCGAGGAACCCTTACCCAAGCGCTGGTGGGATTCGGCAGCAACGCCGTATCGGGAGGATGGGACACCGGTGAAGGGTGGTTGGCATACCTATCCGGAGATCACTCCTGCTGCCCTATGGTCTACTCCAAGCGATATTGCGCGCATGGCGATTGAAGTGCAGAACGAGTACGCCGGTAAGTCGAACAAGATTCTGTCCTCCGAAATGATCCACCAAATGCTCAGTCATCAGAAGGATGATTGGGGTCTGGGATTCGCTTTGGAGTCCCCGGGTCACAAGCTGCGTTTCAGCCACGGAGGCTCGAACGAAGGCTTTCGATGCACGCTGCAAGCGTATACCGAGGCGCCGGGGCAGGGAATTGTGATCATGACCAATGGAGATCAAGGTTGGAATCTGCTCCACGAAATTCTCCGCGCAGTTTCGAGAGAGTACGGCTGGCCGGACTTTCAACCGCAAGAACATACTGTGGCGAGTATTGCGGTGCCTCAATTGTCAGCTTACCAGGGTGAATACCGGGTCACCGGGGCAGATAAGCCCACCCTCGTAACTCTTAAAGATTCACACCTGTATGTGCAAACCGAGACACTCGGACCAGATCCAGAAGAGCTGTTCGCGGAGTCGGATGGGCGCTTTTTTGTGCTGTCAGTCCCGCTCGAGCTTGTTTTTCAGAGGGACGAGAAGGGCGCAGTCGCCAACCTGGCTCTTACCAGTGACTCCCAGACCGTCGTGGCTAAGAGGGTTCCCTAGTGGAAGCGGAGTTTGACAACCAGTCCGCTGGAACTCGACCCGCAGTGTCTAACACGAACATCACTGTTGACGTATGCGGTCGACTACTACCGTATTCTCTAGAACTTATCTGGCTCGGTTGACGTCCTCTGTGAAAATCAAAAGTATGGACCTTTCCGCCCGCCAGAAAGGATTGGAATTTTCACGAAACGAAAGAATTTGTATGGGCGGGGCTCGCCCCGCCCGCTGTGGCGGCGCTGCTCACAATCGGTTTGACCGAAGATGTCAACAAAGCCAACTTATCTCTTAAATGCTTTGGGGGACTCCAAAGTTGTTGAAAAACAGCAATTGGGATCAAGGCCAAGCTATTTATGCTGGTGTTATGATACGAGAATTATAATGGTTCGCGCGGCTTCGCAACTATATGGCATTTAAAGCTAAACATTTACTCCACAAAAACAGACGGCCGGTGCAGTCTGTCAGGAAGGCGCTGCGCATTCTGGATATCCTCGGGAACTGCCCCGGCGGTCTAGGAATTACGGAATTAAGTGGCTCACTAAAATCTCCTAAAACTACAATGCATCGCCTTGTTTCCACACTGGAAACTGATGGATATGTGTATTTTGACGTGCTCACCACAAAATACCTTCTCGGCAGTCGCGTGGCGAAGCTGGGAGATCAGTTCAACCAGCAATCTCACTTGCTAACCTTTGGTGTGCCGGCCCTGGAACAGCTTACTCAAGAATGCAAAGAAGCCAGCCATTTAGCGATTTTGGAAGGAACCGAAGTGGTTTATATCTCCCAGGAAGAAACCAAAGAGCCGATACGCATTAGCTTTGGTATGGGCGAAAGAGCGCCAGTTTACTGTACCGCTGGTGGCAAGGTATTTCTGGCCGGCCTATCGGATATCGCGGTCCGCCGCTTGTACGAGAACCACGTGAGATTCAAGCGCTATACGCCGCGCACCAAGACCAAACTGGAAGGTCTTCTTGCGGAAATTGCCATCGTGAGGAGAGAGGGAATCGCCTACGATAACGAAGAATACGCGCCCGGGTTGTGCTGCATAGCCGCTCCCGTCAGAGATTTCTCTTCAAAAACCATCGCCGCGATTAGCTTGTCTATGATCAAACAGAAGATGACGGCGGAGCGTAGACCGTTTTTTAAAGAAGCCCTGCTTCGGGCGAGTGCCGCGTTGTCGGAGAAGCTCGGCTTCTTGCCTGCACGGTCCAACAGGAAACCGTTCAAGCGTCTAAATCCGAGCGGCGGATATAGGCGAGGAAAAGCCCGCTGACGCTTACGTGTCGAGGATTCCACCGATTAAATCAAATTCTCGATTGAGCTAAATAGAAATATGATTGGCAATAAAGCGTGATTCAGAGTATATTCCGCCACGCGGAACAGCGTTCCGTTATGCTCCAAGTTGTCAGCAAGGTTTTCGGAGAGGGTGGAATATGGCTTTGTTTCAAAAAATACTGTTATTGCTTCTTTTTTTGGCTCTCTTTGTAACCAATGGTTTTGCAGACGTAAACGGTAAAATCTCCGGCACCGTCACGGATCCATCGGGCGGCCTGGTAGTCTCGGCAATCGTTACCGCCACCCAGGTCGAAACCGGAGAGCGAAAAACCGTGCAGACGGATTCTAACGGTAATTATTCGTTGCTCGCACTCCCCCCTGGCCGGTATAACCTCGAGGTTAAAACTTCTGGCTTCCAGACGTACATTCAAGAAGGCATCAAGGTCGACGTCAACTCCGCTCTTCAGGTTAATGTCACCATGGCGATAGGGTCGTCCCAATCTGAAGTGGTGGTGGCCGCCGATCCTCTAACCGTGGAAGTTAGTAACACCCAGTTAGGTGATGTGGTTGGTGGCAAAACCATGGAGAATTTGCCCCTGAATGGCCGGAGCTATACCGATTTGCTCGGTCTTCAGCCAGGAGTGGTTCCCGTCTCTAGCGGAATTCCCGATAGCATTGGGGTCAGCGCAAGTGGCAGCGCGGAAGGCGGAAACGTTTCGATCAATGGCCAGCGCGAGAGCGCCAACGGTTTCATGGTGAACGGCGGAAATATCGAACAAGCGCGCAACAATGGCGCGGCGATCATTCCCAATCTCGATTCCATCGCGGAATTTCGCGTCATCACCAATAACATTGATGCCGAGTACGGTCACTACTCCGGTGCTCTCGTAAGCGTCATTACCAAATCCGGCGCTAATGATTTGCACGGGAGTGCTTTTGAATTCCTTCGCAACACCGCTCTGGACGCCCGAAACTTCTTCGATACCCAACGTGGCTTGTTTCGCCGCAACCAGTTCGGCGGTACCCTGGGTGGTCCCATTTTGCATGACAAGCTCTTTTTCTTTGTCGATTATCAGGGAACGCGCGAAGTACGCGGCATTAGTGGCGGGATCGTTCCCGTGCCAACGGTGGAACAGCGCTCTGGTAATTTCTCGGCTCCGGATATCGCCTCCTCCCTCACCGGCTCCGTGAGCAGTCTTTATTGGGCTAGCATTCTTTCTCAGCGCTTGGGGTACACAGTAACATCGGGCGAGCGGTACTATACTCCGGGTTGCAGCAGCGCTACGCAATGCGTATATCCAAACGCAATCATACCGAAGTCCACTTTTTCGTCCGCCGCGCAGGGACTACTTCCCTACATTCCTATGCCGACTTCGGGCGGTACGTTCGTGGGGTCAAATAATAATTGGAACACATCCTCCAATCAGGGTGGCATCCGCGTCGACGCCAATACGCGCCTGGGCACGATTTCCGGCTACTACGCGATCTATGATTCCAGTCTCTTGAGACCCTATGGCTCTAACAACGTCCCTGGTTTCGCAAATCTGGATACCAGCCATCCGCAGTTAATAAACTTGAGCGACACCAAATCGTTCGGCTCTACGGCAGTAAATGAAGTTCGTTTAACGGTAGTGCGCTACGTAAGCTGGGTGAATAATCCCACAAAGTTTGGCCCCACGCTGAGTTCGCTCGGTTTTCCAGCCGGCGTCCCGGGCGGCATGGTTCCTGCGGACCCTCGAGTAGAAGGCGTGCCTACCCTGCTATTTAACAATTTCACGCAGGGCCTGCCACAATTTGACTATCAGCAGTATCAAACTTCGCCACAACTGCTCGATAACTTCTCAAAGATTATCAAGACCCACTCTGCGAAATTCGGTGCCGAATATCACTACACCCGCTGGCGCCAGCGAGTTCCGGAGGCCGACGCAAATGGCCTTTTCACGTTTACCGGCGCTGAAACAGGTTCCGACTTCGCGGACTACCTGATTGGAGCTCCGACTCTCTTTCTTCAATCAAGCCCTTTAGACTACGACAATCGGAAAAACTATGTTGGCATTTATGGACAGGACAGTTGGCGAATCAGGCCCAACTTGACGCTTAATTACGGACTGCGGTGGGATCTCATTCAGAACTGGTATGAAAAGCATAATGCGACTTCGGATACGTTTATTCCCGGGGAGCAATCTCAAATTTACCCGACAGCGCCCGTTGGTTTCGTGTTTGCGGGCGATCCCTTGCCAGGTGGAGGCACAATCCCCCGAACGGTATCAAAGACTCCGTATAACGATTTTGCTCCGAGAATTGGGATCGCGTACTCACCTTCGGCGAATGATGGTTTTTTGCATTTTTTGCTAGGCGACCCGGGCAAGACGAGTATCCGGGCAGCTTATGGAATTTTCTACGCCAATAATGGAGGCTATCAAGCATATTTGATTCAAGGCGCACCCCCGTTCGTAGCGGTGTGGACTTCACCCGCCCCTCCCTTGTTCGAAACTCCTTACATCGATCGAACCGACGGAGTGGTACGCCAGAGTCCACCCTACCCGTATGTGGCGCCTCCGCCTGGCACAACGACAAACATTAACTGGGAATTGCCTTTGAACGGTGTTCCCGTCTGGAACATCCATAATCGCACTCCGTATGCCGAAGACTACCACTTCACCATTCAACGTGAATTTGGTCCGGCGACGGTGCTCAGTGTTGGCTATGTTGGCAGTCAGGGTCACGCGCTCATGGATGCGCTGGAAAGCAATCCTGGTAACAGTCAACTCTGCCTAAGTTTGAGCAATCCTTCTCAGGTGATGCCCGGTACACCAACGTGCGGGCCGTTCGGAGAAAACACCGTTTATACCGCGGCGAACGGCACGGTGGTGAACAGTACGCGTGGTCCACTTGGCGCTAATTTCGTCAGCAACCCTTTTTACACCACGATCGGGAACTCCAACTTTAATTCCTTACAAGTTAGCTTGCGGCACACGTCCAACCGTTTGACGTTCGAGGCTGGATATACCTGGAGCAAATCGATCGACGACGCCTCGGACGAGAGAGATTTCGTTCTAAACCCTTACAACAAGGCATTAAGCCGATCGTTGTCTTCCTTCGACATCCCACACAGTTTCGAAATCAGTTACAACTATCTGCTGCCAGTCGATCGTTTGGGCGACGGCAAATGGCAGCGCCTCACCCGGGGATGGCGGCTCGCGGGAATCACCCGCTTCGCTACCGGCCTGCCCGTGCAACTCTACGAGACTGACGATCGCGGGCTCGTCGGAGAGTTCTTTGGCAACCTCGACACCCCGGTCTACAACGGCGCAAAGCTTCAGTTCACGAATCCAAGATCCGGCCAGCCTTATTTCAACACTTCGGCCTTTAGTCTCGAAACGTTAGGGGTCTTAAACACCACCCATCGCCGTTTCTTTCATGGTCCGGGCATCAACAACTTTGATATGTCTTTGTTGAAGGACACCAGAATATCGGAACGTATCAGTGCCCAGTTCCGAGCCGAGTTTTTTAACATCTTTAACCATGCGCAATTTATGAATCCAAGTGGAAACATCAACTCCAGTTCTTTTGGTATGGTGCTTAGTGCTCGTGATCCGCGCATCGGACAAGTAGCGCTGAAGATTCTGTTTTGAAACTCTTTTACGCCGTGTGTGGCATACGAATTTAAACGAATCGTTCTGATCGGATTTCTGGCGCGCGATGGCAGGGTTTTCCACGATTCGCTCTTTGAACTCCCCCGGCCGTCGTAGTTCCTCCGCCAGGATAGCCATAACTAAGGACTGCGGAAGTTCCAAGGATCGAATGAGGTGAGGCCCAATGAGAAATGCGCTCTTTGTGGTTGCCTGCATGATGGTGCTTTTTTCCGGAACGCTTTGTTTTGCCCAGGAAGCCGCAAAGCTTTCGCCGGAAGCTCGCAAGTTCGTTCGTGTCGCGGAGCCGGTCGTCGCCCTAACCCATGTTCGGGTGATTGACGGAACCGGAGCGGCCCCTTTTGATGATCAGACACTTGTGATTGAGCATGGGCGTATTTCAGCCATGGGAACCCCGGCCAAGACCTCGGTCCCGGTCGGCGCCAAAGTCATTGATCTGTCCGGCTTCACCGTCATTCCCGGTCTGGTGGGAATGCATGAGCATATGTTCTATCCCTCGGGGGGCCCCACGGCCTCGAGCGGAGGTTCGCTCTGGTATAACGAACTGGGCTTTAGCGCCCCACGTCTCTATCTGGCCTGCGGGATTACTACAATTCGCACCGCGGGCTCCATGGAGCCCTATGCGGACCTCACTCTCAAAAAATGGATTGACGCGGGACTCTTGCCGGGACCGAAAATGCACGTTACCGGCCCCTATCTCGAAAACTCAACAACCTACCCCCAAATGCATGACCTCTCTGGCCCGGAGGACGCGCGCAAAACGGTGGAATATTGGGCAGATGAAGGCGTTACCTCTTTCAAGGGTTATAGGCACATTACCCGCGCTGAACTTGGGGCCGCGATCGAGGCCGCCCACAAGCGCGGCTTGAAGGTTACCGGGCATCTCTGCGCAGTGGGTTTTCGTGAGGCTGCAGGTCTCGGTATTGATGACCTTGAGCACGGTCTTTTGGTGGACACTGAATTCACACCGGGGAAAGCACCCGACGTTTGCCCCTCACCACAAGAAAGCGACGCGGCACTCGCAAAGCTTGACCTGTCCAGCCCGCCGGTTCAGCAGATGATTCAGGACTTGATCACTCATCATGTCGCCGTTACCTCCACCCTCGCGGTTTTCGAAAGCTCGTTGCCTAATCGCCCGCCACTTTCCCGGCGCGTCCTCGATGCCATGGTTCCAGAGGCGCGCAACGAATACTTAACAGTGCGCGCGCAGATTGCCCAAAGCGCCGAAGCACAAGGCGGCTCCAGCACCAAGTTATTTAAAACGGAGATGCAGTTCGAGCGCGATTTTGTGAAGGCTGGTGGTTTACTCCTCGCAGGCGAGGATCCCACTGGAAACGGGGGTGCGCTGCCCGGATTTGGCGACCAGCGTGAGCTCGAGCTGTTAGTAGATGCCGGGTTCACTCCCGTTGAGGCCATTCACATTTTCACCGCCAATGGCGCGAATTGGCTTGGAGAATCAGACCGAATTGGCACGCTTGCCCCGGGCATGCAAGCGGATCTGGTAGTGATTCATGGCAATCCTGCGGCGCGGATCTCGGATATCGAAAACGTGGATATCGTTTTCAAGGATGGCATTGGCTACGATTCGGCTCAGTTAATTGAATCGATAAGAGGTTCCGTAGGATTGCACTGACATCGTATGTCGCCTATTGCGAGCCACTGGCGGATTCGGCCATGACTGTACCGCCTTCGCCTTCAACCAGCGGTTCCGTACCGCGCGGTTCGCCTCCCGCTGACCTGGAACTCTGCTTCATGCCGGCTACGGCGCTCACGGCAGCTATTCGAGCGAAGAAGGTTTCGCCGGTCGATGTCATTGATGCCGTCTACGCGCGCCTTCACGCGATGAATGCGAGAATTAAAACCAATTGCACGCTAACCGAAGAACGGGCACACGTAGAGGCCAAGGAATCGGAAACAGCTGTGATGCGCGGCGATCAGCTCGGCGCTCTTCACGGAGTGCCCGTCTCGATCAAGGATCTCCTTCTCACGCAAGGCGTGCGCACCATGCACGGTTCGCGGATTCGTGAGAACTACTTAGCCGAAGAGGACGCGCATTCCGCCGCGCTTGAAGTACAAGACCTTCCGTTCGATGTGCGCATCAACACGAGTGAACAAAAACCGGCGGGAGCGTGAATCTTCCCGACGTCGCTCTTTATTATTCTGACGGGAGGTCCTCGTCGTATGCGGAGAAGTGAAGCTTCCCAGCACGGAAGCGATCCTAGCTTGAATTTAATTAATCCTGCATTTAGCCGTGCGTCGGTCGTTTGAAACTAAACTCTGCTGTCAACGTCCCAGCTCGAGGAGCTTATGCTTACTTCCGTTGTAGACGGTCAGGGCGCCGCGACTCTACCTCAAGATGGCCGCGGTTACGCTATCGCCGCCGGCATCCTAGGCTGGACGCTAGACGCCTTCGATTTCTTCGTTGTCGTGTTCATGGTAGATATCTTGGCCTCTCATTTTCAGGTGGCCAAAAGCGCAATTATTCTAAGCATCGGCGCAACGCTAGCTATGCGCCCGGTAGGTGCTTTGCTGTTTGGGATGCTGGCCGATCGCTATGGGCGACGCAAACCTCTCATGGCTGTCGTTGCTTATTTTTCGCTCATAGAAGTTATAAGTGGCCTTGCTGTGAACTACCCGATGTTCCTGGGGTTGCGGTTGCTCTATGGAATTGGCATGGGCGGATTTTGGGGAGTTGGAGCATCTTTAACGTTGGAAAGCGCGCCGAATCGCTGGCGTGGGCTTCTCTCGGGGCTGCTGCAGGGCGGATATCCCCTCGGTTATTTGTTATCAGCGGTAGCCGCGCGGTTAATTCTGCCGATGTGGGGATGGCGCGCAATGTTCTGGGCGGGTTTAATCCCGGGCGCCGTCACCCTGTACGTTGCATTCAAGTCTCCTGAGTCGGAAGCGTGGAACCAGAACCGCGTTTCGAGCGTCAAAGAAATTATTCAGGTCGTCTGGGCGCATCGAAAAAGCTTCGCCTACCAAGTGCTCATGCTCACTTTGATGATCGGTCTGTCCCATGGCACTCAGGACCTCTATCCTGACTTCCTCAAAACCGCGCACCACCTGACGCCAAACGCCGTGGCATATCTGGCCATGTTCTACAACATGGGGGCATTACTGGGCACCGTCTCGGGTGGCCACACTTCGGAAATGCTTGGAAGGCGCAAAAGCATTGTGTGTGCGCTGAGTTTGTGCGCATTGGTCATCCCTTTTTGGGCTTTTGGGCATTCGCTTCCGATTTTGGCGGCAGGTGCCTTTTTGATGCAGGTAGGAGTGCAGGGTGCTTGGGGTGTTATACCCGCCCATCTGAACGAACTCTCACCCGACTCCGTTCGTAGCTTGTTCCCGGGATTGGTCTATCAACTCGGTGTGCTGTTCGGTTCCCCTACTAACACAATTGAATATGCGTTGCGAGACCGTATCGGATATCAATGGGCTCTGACCGTTTTCGAGGGATGTACGATCTTGGTGCTTGTGGCTGTTTTCGCTCTTGGACCAGAACGAAAGGGTAGAAGTTTTCTGCAAAAATCAGCGCCGCCCATTTCTGACTACTTTTCTGGCCCGATTCCATGACCCAATTGAGCGGTCACGTCCACCCCTCAGCATTCGCTTCTAGAGCAAGCTCTAACATGTTCTTCATGCTCTTGCGCCATTCAGGAAAAAGAGCATCGTGACAAGATTTCTGCTTGTAGTCACTTGGGCCTTCCGGGCGATCAGTTAGAAAATGAAACACGGCGCGGTCGTGCCACACATCGTATGCGTCCACGTCCAAGGGAACTTCGTTTACGTCACCAGCAATCCAATTCACCTGACGTGCCGCTTCCACTAGCCGCTTCTTCGTCACGTCGATTGCGGTTTGGGAAACGTCCAGCACGGTGATCTTCCGATATCCGCGCACCAGCAGGTCGTCCACCAGCGTGGACTCGCCACCGCCAACGTCGATGATCGCGGCGGCAGCCTTCCCGGACAATCTCCCCGCCATCCGCTTTGATCGTGAACAAAGAGTCCTTCGGATCAACGGACTTTATCGGCACGGATTCTTGCTGACGCCAACCGTCGTCGAAGAGGTCTTGGTTCTGTTATCGCTACAGCCGCCGACGCACGTCGAAAGCTGGCTCTCCCCGCAATGCCACCATGAGGTGAGCGAATGTTTGTTCTTGTGAACGGCCAAGCATATCCGTTGCGGGAATCTGGGACGCTCGCTGCGCTATTGCGTTCCGTCTCGCCCCCGGCCCCGTTTGCCGTTGCTCTCAATGAAGAGTTTATTCCCCGAGGAACGTACGAGGACTGTCTAGTCCAAACGAATGACAGGATCGACATCGTTCATCCAACCGCGGGAGGTTGATATGGAAAGGCGAGCGATCCGGGACGAACTCATCTTGTATGGCAGAAGGTTCACCAGCCGCCTACTGCTCGGGACGGCACGCTACGATTCCCCTTCCCTCCTGGCTGACGCGATCGGCGTTGCGGACCCCGCGCTGCTGACCGTCTCGCTGCGACGCCAGCTGTCGGGCTCGAAGGAGCCCGGCGCATCCTTTTGGAACTTACTGCGCGAAACCAAACGGACGCTTCTCCCGAACACCGCCGGGTGTCTCAGCGCCCATGAGGCTGTCAAGACAGCGTGTATGGCGCGCGAGCTCTTTCAGACAAACCTGGTAAAGCTCGAGGTCATGGGAGATGAGGTTGACTTGCAGCCGGACCCCTTCGGTCTTGTTGAAGCTGCGACGGAACTCGTGAAACTTGGTTTCCACGTACTGCCATACTGCACGGATCATGGAAAAGCAAAGGAACGGTTTTTGGAATTCGCGCAAATGCCTTAGAATAAAGATAGTTCCCGCTGTGGGCGTGTAGCTCAGCTGGGAGAGCACCTGCTTTGCAAGCAGGGGGTCGCCGGTTCGATCCCGGCCACGTCCACCAACTAATTCCGGTCCGGCCCGGAGACATGGGTGACACAACGTACCTAAGACATGGGTAACACTTTTGGGCCGAACGGATTTTCGAGCGGTTCGAGCACCCGAGTCTCCAGATCGAAATATCCCAAATCATAATCCATAAAGCTCACCAGCCAAATGTCGTCGTGCACTTCTTTGATGCCGACGGCCTGACCGGCAAAGACCTGGCTGAAATTGATTTTCTTCTTGCCCAGACACATGCGCCCGCACCGGGTGACCACGATGGTTTTATCGTGGGGGGGATAGTCGATGTCCGGCAAGCCGGTGTAGGGGCGCGAGGAAGGTTGGTAGACCTCCGCCGGACATTTCATATCCAGCGCTTCGTGGGGACGTTCGTTGTTGAAGACCTCGATAAATTTGTCGAAGCGCGCCTGCTGCTGAAGAAAATTGGCGGCCGCCGGCTTGGTGGCTTCTTTTTTCAAAGTGAGGTGCATGCGTTCATGACGGCCGTTTTGCTGCGGGTGACCAGGCTTGATGCGCTCGATCCCAATGCCCAGGCGGAGCCACCAGACCGCGAGCTTGCTAAGGTTGAATAAGGCATGCGCAGAAGCGAAGGGCACGCCGTTATCGCTGCGGATGTTGGCGGGCAGGCCGCGCTCTTTAAAAAGCCGCTCAAACACAGTGAAAGCGTAGTCTTCGCGGGTGGAAGAAAGCGCCTCACAGGTGAGGAGATAACGGCTAGCGTGGTCGGTGACGGTGAGTGGGTAGCAGTATTGATGATTCCCCAGCAGGAACTCGCCTTTGTAATCGGTGCACCACAGCTCGTTTGGGCGCTGGCCTAACGACAGCGGCGTCCCTTGAGCACGACGACGCATCCGACCGCGGCGCTCCACCAGGCCGTAGCGATCCAGCACCGCATGGATGGTGCTCTTCGCGGGGAGAGGAATACCCGAGAACCTGCGAGTCAAGCGCTCGCGAATTTTACGAGCACCCCAGCTGGGGTGCTCGCGCTTCACATTCAGAATGTAGTTCTCTACTTGAAACGGAAGTTGGTTGGCGTAGCGATAGGGGCGCCGGCTTCGGTCGGTGAGCCCCTGAATGCCGCATTCCTGGTAACGATCGAAGATCTTATAGCCTGTCTTACGGGAAATGCCAAACTCCCTGCAAAGTTCCGCCATCGCCTCGCCGGCTAGCCGGCGAGCCACAAACTGCAGTCTTTCATCCATTGCCGAACACTCCTTCCAAGGCATCACTCCCTCCCCTTTACGGGGAAAAGTGTCACCTATGTGTCCGGTACAATGTGTTACCTATGTCTCAGGCCGCTCACCGGAAGAGGTCGATGCTATCGAGAGAATTGTTGGGGGGCTGCTAGACGGCAAGGTGATCTGGACAGACCACGAGGAAAATACTAGAAGACTCGAGGCCAAAGATATTCTGGTCGTCGCTCCGTATAACGCGCAAGTCTGGGAGCTTTCCGAACGACTCGGCGGGATACGAGTCGGGACGGTGGACAAGTTTCAGGGCCAGGAGGCGCCAGTCGTGGTCTACTCCCTTACGACTTCCTCCCCCGAGGATGCGCCACGGGGGATGGAGTTTCTTTACAGTCTCAACCGTCTGAATGTCGCGACCTCCCGCGCGCGCGCCACGGTTATTCTCGTAGGAAGTCCAAAGCTATTCGAGCCGGATTGCCGCACGCCACGCCAGATGCAACTTGCGAATGCCCTCTGCCGATACCTTGAGCTAGCAAGGATTGTAGAACCGACGAACTAAATTAGATGTCTCACTGCCTGGGGGTTCGATCAACAGAAGAAACGGGCGGTCGCATTCCCTTAGGAAATAGAGTTCGATAGATGCCACTGGCCGGCAACGAGCCGACTCCATGCCAATTCTTAATGGGCGAGTATGACGATTTGGGCGTGAAGCCTTGAGGTTTTGTCTGAGAACAGGTTCTGCCGACGATAATTCGCGTTTGGGCTTGCTTCGATCGATAGATATGTTGTGGCGGGGCGGTCAAAAGCTTAGAATAGCTATTATAGTATATAATATTCCAATATAGATGCTACGCCATATTCCACACAGCAACGTACATATGCTATAGTAGATTTATAAGGAGCCTCAGATGCTTAAGCAGATTGGAAAGAGCCTGCAGCAGGCACGGACCGTCCGGGGTCTGACTCAGACGGAATTGGGGGCGCTGGTCGGCCTTCCGCAATCGCATATCTCGAAGATCGAGCGTGGGGAAACCGACTTTCAATGGACGACGCTCGAGCAGATCGCCAATGCAGTGGGTCTCTCCCCTCTTCTTGTCCCCACCGGGTTGGTTCCCCTAGTGGAAAGCCTCATGAACGGACGCAAGGGGAAAGACGAAGAGGAGCCGGTACCGCTCGTCGGAAGCCTGATGGAGACGGAAGGATAGAAGGAAATTGCAGATGCCCACGCTGAGAATCAAACTCGGAAACCGGCTCGTCGGCACGATCACGAACGTCGTGACCGACAAGAACATTTTTGTTTTTGATCCGGGATATATCGAAGACGAGCATCGCCCGGTGCTCAGCCTGAGCTATTACGATATCGAGCGAAAACTTATCACGCGGCCGCGCGAGGTTCAGCGGCGACTGCCTCCTTTTTTCTCGAATCTGTTACCCGAGCGCGATGGGATACTGCGCGACTATCTCGCGCAGCGTGCCGGAATCAGCCCGGAAAGAGAATTCCCGTTGTTGTGGCTTGTCGGCGCCGATCTGCCCGGTGCCGTGATCGCCGAAGACAACGAAGGACAACCGCTACCGCCGCCGGAAGAGAAATCGGAAACGCGCGAAGCGAACAAGGAAGAAGTACTGCGTTTCTCTCTCGCCGGCGTTCAACTCAAATTCTCGGCGATGGGCCGGGGCGGAAAGCAACTTCGCATTCCGGTGCAGGGGCGGGACGGCCAGTGGATCGTGAAGCTGCCGTCGCCAAGATTTCCGAAGGTGCCGGAAAACGAGTTCGCGATGATGACGTTGGCCAGGGAAGTGGGAATCGACGTGCCGGAATTCGGGCTGATGCCGGTGGGCTCGATCGGAAATCTTCCGCCTGAATTCGCGGAAGGCAAAACGAACGCGTACTTCATCCGGCGTTTCGACCGCGGGCCGGACGGAGAGCGGATTCACGCCGAAGACTTCAATCAGATCTACGGGCAGTATCCAGAACAGAAGTACGAGCAGCACGGATATACAGGCATGGCCAAAGACATCTGGGCGCTTCTCGGCGAGAGAGGCTTAACGGAATTCATTCGGCGCGTTATTTTCAATGCGGCCATCGGGAACGCCGACATGCATTTGAAGAACTGGTCGCTACTTTATCGTGACGGCCGAACGCCAACGCTTGCGCCCGGTTACGACTATGTTTCGACGATGCGTTATCTGCCGGAACGGGGCTTGGGCTTGGCGCTCGCCCGAACAAAGGACGCATCCCGCCTGGACAATGAGCTTTTGGAAAAGGCATCGGTACAGGCGGGTGTTCCTCGCGGCCTGGTGAAGGACGTAGCACACGAAACTGCGCGTTCATTCATGCAAGAGTGGTCACAGCACAAGGCGGGATTGCCGATCGACGATCTGGGCCGCCGCAAGATCGACGAGCAACTCAAGCTTGTGCCCCTTTTCAAGGAACATTTCGGCACCGGAAAGCCAAAAAAAAGAGCAGCTAAACGGCACCCTAGATGACGACCAGGGTACTAAACGAGTAAGCTATCGAATACTGAGGAGACCTACCGAATTGGGTTTTTGTAAGCGGCTGGCAAAAAAGTCAGTGCGTCAATTCTGGGGCAATGTAAATTCAGGATGGACTTGAAAGCTGTTGGAGCCTTAATAGATCGGTCTCAATCTCGGGAGCGGCGGGCTGCTTCCGCTTCGGTTGTATCATTCTGCGGTCGTAAGCCATGATGATTCGTACCTAGTTCATGAAGTTCACGGTTGGGGCTGTGCTTTTGCAAGACCTTTAACCTATCAGCGCTCGAATTTTGGCGCGCACTTCCCGAAGCTCAGCCACCGATATGATCCCTTTGCGCTTGGCTCTCCTCTTGCGCCAATCCAAGCTCTTGACTTGATCTGCCAGAACCGCGCTTGGACTCGGCCCGGCAATCACCACTTCAAAGGGATAGTTCTTGATCTGCGTCGTCATCGGGCAGCAGACCATCAGACTGGTCTTCGCGTTATATGCGGCGGGGCTCAACACAACTGCGGGCCGGTGCCCAGCCTGTTCATGTCCAGTCTGTGGGTCGAAGCTGATCCAGACTATGTCCCCAGCGTCGGGCACATAGGGCTGCGCCATTACAACTCCTCTTTGCCAACAGGTTTGCCGAAATCCGCCTCGCCATGCAAATTCTCACGAGTAATCCCCTTCACAAGCTCGGTCAAATCATATTCCTTGCGCTGTGCTGGCTCGATGACGATGCGCCCGGACTCTTCGCGCACGTCAACGACATCGTCCAGATCCAGATGGGCCGCCTCCATGATGGCAGCGGGAATTCGCACCGAGGCGCTGTTGCCCCATTTCTTGACCACCGTCCTCATATCGTCATTGCCCGCTGTATCGACATTGCAGCGACATTTTGTCAGGAATTCAGGCATGTGTCAACAATGTCGATACTGTGCACGAACTGTGCAAGAATCCAACCTTTTCAGTTCATTGGGGTTAGCTTTTGAGCGAAAGCAGATTCCCCGATTTGTTGGAAACGTTAGTGCTTAAAGGTCTCCAGTGGCATCAGAGTCTCCAGGGAGCCACCTTTCACATCGAACATATCATCCCGAGATCGAGGGGCGGCGAATCCACTTTGGAAAACCTCGCCTTAGCATGCCCCGGATGCAACCTGCATAAAGCCGACAGAACAATGGCCGTATACACGTTATGAATTCCAGAACCGACGTGATCATTAAGGACCCCAGGAATCCTGGGGGGCACACCCGTATGCCGGGGAACACGCGTGCCCTTCAAGAATCTGTTCGATTATCTGGAGGGCGGCCATACTCTGGATTCTGGACGGGTTTCCGTCTGTGACTCAGGAGGCAGCCATCGCTGCCCTTGAGCATGCAAAGAATTGGTGATTGCCCAGACGCGATGAAGCTTTTGGTCCTTGCGGACTGATGGATTCCTGGAACCGCGGCGTTCAGCGTTTCAGGTTAATTGTGCCGCGACAATTCGCTGAGCCGCAGCAGCATGGAACCTGCACCGCATCGGGGGCATAGCGATAATCCACTGTGAGCTCTTCGCCACGGCGAATGCGCCGCTTGCTGTAATAGTTGATTGTTCCGCGCTCACGCTTGGTGAAGAGATTCGGATCGCAAGAATGATTGATGAGTTCGGAGCCGTTACCACCCACCGCCCCGTCAATCACCCAGCCGCGGGAGAGTTTCGCAAGATACATGCGCTTCGATCCCTTAGTCCGCTCGATCTGCCAGAACCGCCGTACGGCTTCGCGAATGGGAATCTTTTCGCCCGCATACTGAATCACCTGGCGCCGCGCTGGAATGGAATCCAACGCGAAGAGACCATTCCGGTCAATTTGCGAATTGCGCCTCTCCAGAAGGAAACGAGTATGCTTTTCAGAGATTTTCATGGCTCCGCTTCTCTGCTGCAAAAAGGATCGAGGCCGGTGAGAATGACTCCGCCGGCCCCGTTAAACACTTCTTCTCCCGAAAGGGAGATTATCGCTATCCCTGAAACTTCATATAAGTTTTGTTGACGACCCTCGTGGGTTTGGGAATTTTCCCCAGTGCCAGAGGCTTCGCGGGTTTCTTCGTTTCTTTCTTGGCCATAACTATCTCCTTTTGGTTTGCGGCTATTAAGCGCATCGACCAGTGAATTGGATTCAAGTTCCCGGGATACTGACAGAGAAAGTCGGAGTCTAACAAAGTCGTCTGAGCTGGCCAATTGCTTTCTTGCCCAGCCAGGCTCCCGAAATTCTCTCCCGGCAGTACGCCATAGTGCAATCTGGTGTCCAAAGCGCAGCGGTGTTTCCACGGATTCCAAGGCCAAGCAAACATTCGCCTTAAGCCTATTGCTGGAATGGAGGAGGGAGCGCCGTGGTCATTCGGGTCAATAATTAACCTTCGCTCGGTCATTTTTTAACCCTAAAATGCCAAACAACGGAAACGTACTATCAACAGGTAAAGGGAGAACAGAATTGAAGTCGGAATCAATTTCAGATTCTCAGGTAAGGCGGCGACCAGTGCTTTCTCGTCGCCGTTCGGTACAACTTACTTAGCTCGATCCTCGAAGTCATCGAGTTTTATTCAGAAATGGTCGAACCGGTTTCCCTTGCTGGAACTGTTTGCAAGGATCCCGACGATGACAAATTCCTGGAAGCGGCGATTGCCGCCGATGCTGACTACATCGTGAGCGGTGATGCGGCTCTTCTGAGACTCAAGTTCTCGCAAATGTGGCCTTCGGGGCGGCTTCCCGAAGTCGAGTCCGCTCGGACCCAACCAAGATCCTCTCCAGCCCCTTCAAATCTGGGCGCCCCTCTTTTGGAATCGCCCCCGGATAAATCTGTCGCCTGACCTCATTGCGATGCCTCGCACGCGTATATCCTTCACTCGTGGCCTTTTGGACACCTGCCCGCAGGCCGAGTTGGAATCAGCATCCGGCCGGGATAGACTTGAACTCCCTTCCTAGACAACCGGCATGCGCTTCCGGGCCGCCCCTTTCGGTCTTTCGGAACTGTGTCCGGACCAGAGCCTCCGCTCCCAAGTTGGAGTCCGATGAAGGCGAAGTCTCTACTGAATCCTAAGGTGCAACTCGCCTTCGGGACCGCCATTCTTACCATGCTCGCCGTGGGCACGATCTCCTATCGCGCCTTGGCCGTATCAGGCGAACTCGACCAGTGGTTGGGGCACACCTACGAGGTTCTGGAAAACCTCCAGAAGCTCATGCTGGCAATGCAGAATGTCGAATCCAGCTTTCGCGGAATGGTGGTAACCGGCAAGGAATCCTATATCGATTCTTATCGCACCAGCATTAGAAGTGCAGAACAGTACGAGCTGACCATCCGTCGGTTAACGGTGGATAACCCCGCGCAGCAACGGCAACTTCCTGCTCTTGAAAGGCTGGCTGCCCGGATTGTTCAATTCAACGACGGCATCATTCGCCTGCGCCTGAGCAAGGGATTCCAAGCGGCCGCTGACGCCATGGGCGACGGAACGGGTGCGCAGCCCATGGACGAGTTTCAAGCGATAATTCGCGACATGCAAGAAGAAGAGCTGCGATTGCTGGCGCTACGCAGTGCGGATGCGAGGCGGCGGTTGGATCAGGCCAAGGTGACGCTGGTTCTCGGCACCCTCATGGGATTGCTCACCGCCGGATTTGCGGTCTGGAGCGTGCAACGCGACAGTTTCGGGCGCTCGCTCGCGGCAGAGAAGCTCCGGGAGAGCGAAGAAAAATATCGCTCGCTCATTGATGGCGTGCAGGACTATGCCATCTTCACCCTCGATCCAGGCGGGAAAGTCGCAAGTTGGAATGCCGGTGCCGAACGCATCAAGGGCTACAAAGCCGAGGAGATCATCGGCCAGAATTTTTCCCGCTTCTATCCGCAGGCGGATATCGATGAAGGAAAGCCGGAAAAGGAGCTGCAGCTCGCGGTTACAAGCGGCAGGTCAGAAATAGAACACTGGCGCGTGCGAAAAGACGGGTCCCGGTTTTGGGCCAGTGTCGTCATCACCGCGGCACGCGATTCTGCGGGGCGCCTGCTCGGCTTCTCCGAGATCAGCCGGGACATCAGCGAACGCAAGGAAACGGAGGCGAAGTACCGCGGGCTGCTCGAAGCAGCTCCCGATGCCATGGTGGTTGTAAACGCCGCCGGTGAAATCGTCCTGCTGAACCTCCAGGCGGAGAAACAGCTCGGATACCACCGCGATGAGCTCGTCGGCCAGAAGGTGAAGAACATCATTCCAGAGGGTTTCGCGGAACGCCTCATCGCCGACGGCACACGAACCGCGGCGGACGCGCTGGCGCAGCAGATCGGTACGGGGATTGAACTCATTGCACGGCGGAAGGACGGCAGCGATTTCCCCATCGAGATCATGTTGAGCCCACTCGAAAGCACCGAGGGCATCCTGGTGACCGCCGCCATCCGCGACATCAGCGTGCGCAAGGCTGCAGAAGGGCACCTGGCGCAGATGGAGGGAAGGTACCGCGGGCTGCTGGAAGCCGCTCCGGATGCGATGGTGGTGGTGAACCAGAGCGGGGAGATCGTTCTGCTAAATGTCCAGGCGGAGAAACAGTTCGGATACCGGCGTGATGAACTCCTGGGACAGAAAGTGAAGAACATCATTCCGGAGGGCTTTGCGGAACGCCTCATCGCGGACGGCACGCGTACAGCCGCGGAAGCGCTGGCGCAGCAGATCGGTACGGGAATCGAACTCCGAGGTCGGCGGAAATATGGAAGCGAGTTTCCAATCGAGATCATGCTGAGCCCGCTGGAAAGCCCCGAAGGGATTTTGGTCACCGCCGCCATCCGCGACATCACGGAACGCAAGAAATCCGAGGAGCGGCTGGTGAAGACGGTGGGGGAACTGAAACGTTCCAACGACGAACTGCAGCAATTTGCCTATGTTGCCTCACACGATCTGCAGGAGCCGTTGCGCATGGTAGCCAGTTATACGCAGCTCCTGGCCAAACGCTATACGGGACTTCTGGACTCCGATGCCGATGAGTTCATCGCCTACGCTGTGGACGGATCTAAGCGCATGCAAGGGTTGATCCAGGACCTGCTTGCCTATTCACGCGCGGGCACAAATGGGAAGGATCTCCATCAGATCTCCAGCGAAAAGGCGCTGAAAGATGCCCTGGCAAACTTGCGGGCAACGATTCAAGACAGCGGCGCGCTTGTGACTCACGATCTGCTGCCAGTCATCACCACCGACGATACGCAATTGACCCAGGTATTTCAGAATCTCGTCGGGAACGCCATCAAATACCGCAGCGCCGAAGTACCTCGTGTACACGTCTCTGCCACGAAAAACGACCGCAAGGAATGGACCTTTTCCGTCCGGGACAATGGCCTGGGAATTGACCCGCAGTACTTCGAAAGGATCTTCGTCCTGTTCCAGCGCTTGCATGGGCGGAAAGAGTTCGAGGGCACGGGAATCGGGTTGACCATTTGCAAGAAGATCGTGGAGCGGCTGGGCGGAAGGATCTGGGTCGAGTCGCAACCCGAAAAGGGCTCGACCTTCTACTTTGCCCTGCCAGAAAGAGATGGCAAATGATGGAGTCGATTGGAACGGGCGCAGAACCTATCGAAGTTCTCCTGGTTGAGGATAGCCCCGGCGATGTCCGGCTTACCCGGGAAGCGTTTAAAGATGCCAAGGTGCTTATCAACTTGCACGTCGCCTCGGACGGGGCGGAAGCAATGGCGTACCTGGGGCGCGAAGGGAAGTACGCCAGTGCTCCTCGCCCGGATCTGATCCTGCTCGATCTGAACCTGCCCAAGAAAGATGGCCGGGAGGTCTTGGCGGAACTCAAGGAGAGCCCGGCACTGAAGTGTATTCCAGTGGTCGTCTTGACGACCTCGGCATCCGAGGCAGATATCCAGGGGAGCTATCGGCAGCATGCCAACTGTTACATCACCAAACCCGTGGACCTCGAGGGGTTCCTCAAAGTGGTGAAGAGCATTGATAGTTTCTGGTTGTCGGTGGTCAGGCTGCCAGGCGTACCGTGCTCATGATAACGCGGGGGACGCCCGTTTGCTGCGGAGGAGATGTTTGAGCACGGAGAAGCCGGGGAGTTTCAATTTGACGCGCCTGTTGCGCATGAGCCAAACCTTGCTTCATGCGGGGAAAGGCGGACTTCGAGGAGCAAAACCAACCACAAACTGATAGTACCCCCTGTTGGGAAACCAAGACGGAACATTGCGGCTCTTTTGCGCTCGAGAGGACGATTTGCTCCCTAAACGGATCGGGGACTTGGCTAAAGGAGTGCGTACTTCTTTGGACATCAGAGAATTCGAATAGAGCACGAACTGCCTCATTTAGGGCAGTTGTGCGCGCCGTTTTAGTGAACTATGGCTCAGTGAATAGCAGGACGAGATTATTCGCCGCACGCTGCAGCCAGGATCGTTGACGACAGCAGTCAACCAGATCGGCGAAACGGAATATCGAACTACGGAGAATGTAATGACCGAATCAACAAAGTTTGTGACCGGCCCTAGAGAGCGCGCCGGCGCGGTGGAGAGTGTGGCGGACATTCTCGAACGCGAACTCCCATCTTTGATTTCGGATTGGCTTACTCGCGTCGAGCAGGAACCGGAACTGACCTCTATACCGCTGGACTTTGACGACCGCACGGGCCATCTTCCTCATCTTCTGAACGACGTGATTGCGCGGTTGCGCCTGGACTCGGGGACGAAAGCTCCGATCTCCCGAGCCGCGGCCGAGCACGGAGAATTGCGGCGCAAGCAAGGCTACACAGTAGCGATGGCGGTGGAGGAATCCCGCTTGCTGCAGGTCACGATTTTCACGACCCTGCACAAAAACGCCACGAACCTGGAATTCAGCCTGCTGCTTCCCGACATTGTGACGATCGCGGATGAGGTGGACGCGCAGTTGAAGGAGCAGATGCTGCGGTTCATGGCCGCGGATGCCGCCAAGATGGCCCGGGGCAAGTAGCCCGTTTTTAACGATTGAGTCCAACGCCAAATCAGGAGCCAAGAGCTGTGAAACCGATGACCAAGCTGGATATCCGCGCCGCGGAAGCAATCTATCTGGAAAACGAAGTCGCCAATCTGACGCTGGATTCCATCGGAGAGGCGGTGCTGCGGGCAGATTCACTGGGCAAGGTCACGTATCTGAATCGAGTCGCGGAAAAGGTAACCGGGTGGTCCCGCGAGGAGGCGCGCGGGCGTCCCGTTGCGGAAGTGCTCAGGCTGATCGATGACGCCAGGCGCGCGGCGCTTGACACTTCGCTCGGAGCCGCAACCCCGGAAGGCGAGGCGCCAAGTTCCACGGCTAGCGGTACAAACTGCATTCTGGTTCGACGCGACGGCCTCGAAGTCGGCATCGAGCGCAAAACGACCCTCATCCGCGAACACGGTGAAAGCGTAACCGGGGCAATTGTCGCTTTCCGCGACGTCAGCGCGGAACGCGCCAGATCGCTCGAAATGTCGCACCTCGCGCAACACGATGCCCTGACCGATCTGCCGAACCGGGTGCTGTTCAACGACCGGCTCACGCAGGCGATTTCACTGGCGGAGCGCCAGGGCAAACAACTGGCGGTGATGTTCGTGGATTTGGATCACTTCAAAAAGATCAACGACTCGCTCGGTCACGATGTCGGCGACAAACTGCTGCAGTCGGTAGCCGGGCGATTGAAGGCGTGTGTCCGGCGTTCGGACACCATAAGCCGGCTGGGCGGCGACGAATTCGTGGTGCTCCTCTCGCAAGTGGAGCATGCAGAAGACGCAGCCATCAGCGCTCAAAAAGCCCTGAGAGCGTTAACAGCGCCGCACACCATCGATGGCAAAAGTCTCGATGTCAACGTGAGTATCGGGGTGAGTACTTATCCAAATGACGGGAAAGATGCGGAAAGCTTGCTGAATAGGGCGGATAACGCGTTGTACGAAGCCAAGCAAAGGGGTCGGAATAACTATCAGTTCTTCCGCCACGAGATGCATGCGCGATTGGCGGACCGGCAGTCACTCGAAGCGGATTTGCGCTGTGCGCTGGGGCGGAACGAGTTTGTGCTGCACTACCAGCCGAAACTCAATCTTCAGACAGGGCAGATCACCGGGGTGGAAGCGCTGATCCGCTGGCTGCACCCCCAGCGCGGACTGCTATATCCGGAGCAGTTCGTGCCCCTCGCGGAAGAGTGCGGCTTGATTTTGGGTATCGGGCAGTGGGTGCTGCTTGAAGCTTGCCAACAGGCCCGGGCATGGCGCGATGGCGGTCTTGGGGTTGTGCCCGTATCGGTCAATGTGTCCACGACGGAATTCGGGGCCCAGGATTTTCTTTCAGGAGTTCGGGCTGTGCTGATTGCAACGGGAGTGGAGCCTCGGAATCTGGAGCTGGAACTGACCGAGAGCGTGCTGATGCATGATGCGGAGGCTGCTGTAGTGACACTGATCAAGCTGAAAGCCATGGGCGTGCAGGTGGCCATCGACGACTTCGGCACTGGGTATTCCAGCTTTGCCTATTTGCGGCGTTTTCATTCCGATGCATTGAAACTCCATCATTCTTTTGTGCAAGAGATCGCGGCGGACCCGCGAGACGCCGCCATTGTGAGCGCCATGATCAATATCGGCAGGAGCCTGAAGCAGCGGGTCATTGCGGAAGGGGTGGAAACCAGCACACAGCTCGAGTTCCTTCGGCACCATGGGTGCGGGGAGGGACAAGGCTTTTATTTCAGCCGCCCGCTCGTGGCCGAGCGGCTGGCGAACCTGTTTAAGGTTGGCATTCTGGATGGATTGGTTCATTAGGGACGACGTGAGGTTTCCCTCAACAGGGGCCATGGGGTAGCCCGTCTGCCGGGTTAGCCTTATAGAGTTCTAATCACCATCTAATATGTCTAGTTGGCAAACAGCCGTTCAGTCCGCTGCTCTTGACTTTGCTGGCCAACGCGCAATACTTAGGAACCCTTCCGGAATTGTCCTCTTGGGATACGACTGCCCTCTCCAGTCTATTCGTCGCTGGAGCATGGGCAAATTGCATGAACAAGAGATCCATCAGAGTACTGCTGCTCGTCGAAGATAACCCCGGGGATGTCCGGTTGCTCCGCGAGATGTTCCGCGAGCAGAACTCGCTGCGCACGGAATTGACCCAGGTGGAAACCATGCGCGAAGCCGAGACGCATCTTGCGAGTAGTACGGTTGATATTATTTTGCTCGACCTCGGATTGCCGGACACACAGGGACTCGAGACCATACGCCGGGCCCGGGCGGTCGCGCCCCATGTCCCTCTGGTGGTCCTGACGTCCATGGACGACGAGTCGCTCGCGGCGCAGGCATTCCAAGCAGGCGTCCAGGACTATCTGATCAAAGGGCAAATTGATGCGCGCGGCCTCCTTCGCGCTTTGCGCTACGCTGTCGAACGCAAAAGCATGCAAGAAGAATTGTTCCAGGAAAAGGAACTCGCCCAGGTAACCCTCAACTCCATCGGCGACGCCGTGATTTGCACGGACATCTCTGGTAATATCACCTTCCTCAATCTCGTTGCGATAAGAATGACCGGCTGGTCGCGGGACGAAGCGGTTGGCCGGCCCATGCCGGAGGTTTTCCGCGTCCTGGACGCCACCAGCCGTAAGACCATACCGAATCCCATGGAGATGGCCGTCGCTAGAAACCTCACCGTACACCTGCCGTCGAACTGTATCCTCATCCAGCGTGGCGGATCTGAAATTCCCATCGAAGATTCCGTTGCCCCCATCCATGACCGTGCAGGCCAGGCCACCGGTGTGGTCATCATCTTCCGTGACGTCAGTTCCAGCCAGACCATGGCCGTGCAGATGGCCCATTCGGCTCATCATGACTTCCTCACCGGTTTGCCCAATCGCATGCTCCTGAACGACCGGGTTGGCCAGGCGATCGCCGCCGCGCGGCGAAGCATGGAAAAAGTTGCGGTCCTGTTCCTCGATTTGGACGGTTTTAAACACATCAACGATTCCCTGGGGCATTCGATCGGCGACCGGCTGCTTCAATCCATCGCAAGACGGTTGGTGGATAGCGTGCGCGGCACGGACACGGTCAGCCGGCAGGGCGGGGATGAATTCGTTGTGCTGCTGTCGGAGATTGAAAGCCTGGAGAATGCTGAGACTACAGTGAAAAGATTGCTCCAGGTGGGGAGCGAGCCCCACGCCATCGACCAGCACGACCTTCACGTCACCTCTTGCATTGGCGTGAGTATCTTTCCCGACGACGGCCTGGACGCGGAAACGCTCATCAAGAACGCCGACACGGCAATGTACCAGGCCAAGGAAAATGGCCGTCAGAGCTATCAGTTTTTCAAGCCGGCCATGAACGTCCGCGCCGTGGAGCGGCAATCCATCGAGGGGAGTCTGCGGCGGGCACTGGAACGCCAGGAATTCGCGTTGCACTACCAGCCGAAGATCAATCTGCGGACCGGTGAGATTTCCGGCGCGGAAGCATTGATCCGCTGGACGCACCCAACTCGAGGCTCGGTCTCTCCGGGCCAATTCATTCCCGTCGCCGAGGACTGCGGTTTGATTCTGCAGATTGGCAACTGGGTCCTTCGTGAAGCTTGCCAGCAGGCCCGGATCTGGCTGGATGCGGGTCTTACTCTCGGTCGGATGGGAGTGAACATATCAGCGATCGAGTTCCGCAATGAGAACTTTCTCGGAGGTGTCTTCGCCATTCTCAACGAAACAGGTCTCGATCCAACAGCTTTGGAACTGGAGTTGACAGAAAGCGTGCTAATGAAGCGTCCCGACGCGACTTCTTCCGTTCTGCAGGCACTGCGGGCGAAAGGAGTGCGGGTTGCCGTGGATGACTTCGGCACGGGTTATTCCAGCTTGAGCTATCTCCAGAAGTTTTCAATTGACGCCCTCAAGATCGACCAGTCTTTCGTCCGTCGCATCACCACCGCTCCCGGGGAGACCACCATCGTGACCGCGGTGATCAGCATGGCTCGCAGCCTGAAGCTGCGGGTCGTCGCTGAGGGCGTGGAAACCCTGAAGGAGTTGGAATTTCTTCAAGCTCACCACTGCGACGAGGCACAGGGCTACTATTTCAGCCGGCCGGTGCCGGCCGGGCAGTTCGCCAGGTTACTCCAAACCGGGATTTCAGAGACGCTCCACCGCTAAAACCTTGGTTGGCGTTTCAGGGTCAGATCAGCCCGATATGCACAAAACACTCCAAGTGACCTCACCTGCTCCTGGGAATCAGCCTTGCAAATGGAGTTCGGGGCGCAACGGCAATTTCGTCAGGCGAATCTTTGTGGCGTCAGAGAAAGCATTGCCGATCGCCGGCGCAATCGCCATGATCGGCGTTTCTCCGGCTCCCGCGGACGGAATATCCTTCCGGTCCAGCAGGATCGCTTCGATTTCCGGCACATCCTTAAAGCGCGGCACGCGATAACTGGCAAAATGCGCGTTTGAAATGCGCCCATTCTCAAACTGAATGGACTCGAAAAGCGCGCCGCCCAGGCCCTGGATCATCGCCCCCACCACCTGGTTCCGCAGCCCATCCGGATTCACGATCGCCCCGCACTCAAACACTTCCAAAAGCTTCTTCACGGTCACTGAATTGTTCTTCCGGTCCACAAGAATTTCCGCAAAGGTGGCGACGTAGCTGCCCTTTTCGTATCCGGCAGCCACGCCGAATCCTTGTCCCTCCGCGCTTTTCTGTCGCGGCCAGCCAAACGCCTTCGCCCCGGTCTCGAGCACCGCGCGCATTCGCGGTTCGGCCAGATTCTTCAAACGGAATTCGAGAGGATCCATGGAAGCCCGACCGGCCAGCGAATCCATGTGCGTCTCCCGCGCAAAATGATTCGCGGTCGCCGCCAGCCCTCGATAAGAGCCGCTGCGCAGCACCAGTGGAACCTGGTGGTATTCGGTAACCTGGTTCGCCACCACGTACGGCGTCTCTATCCCAGACATGCCCGAATGATAGTTGTGGAATTCCCAGGCCGTCAGCTTCCCGTCCGCCGCGATCCCGCTCTTCACCTCGATAACTCCTGCCGGACGAAAATACGCCCACGTGAATTCCTCTTCGCGTGTCCACACCAGCTTCACCGGTCGCCCCCCGGCCGCCTTCGCCAATCGTGCCGCTTCAAGTCCCGCGTCGCTCGTATGCTTCCCGCCATAAGCGGAACCTGTGTCCGGCACAATCACACGCACATTTTTCTCTGAAACATGAAAAATGTCCGCCAGATCGTCGCGGACCGCAAACGGCCGCTGCGTTCCCATCCAAACCGTCAGCTTCCCGTCGGTCCACTGTGCCACGGCCGCACGCGGTTCCAATGGTGCGTGGGCGATGTAGGCAACCGTATAGCTCGCGTCCAGCTTGTGCGCGGCCTCGGCCAGGCCCCCGTCAACCGATCCTTTCGCCTGCCGGAAGCGCGCTTCCTTCGAAGGTTGGGCGTTCTTCTTCAGATACGAAAAAATCTCCTGATCGGAAATCTGCGGTAGCTCTTTCCACTTCACCTGAAGCGAGCGAAGTGCGGCCTCCGCCGCGGCAACGGTGGGAGCAGCCGCCCCCGTGAAATCTCCGTCGCGCACCAGCACCACATCCTTCATCGCTTTTGCCGCCGAATCATCGCAAGAAATCAAGGTCGCATTGAAAGACGGTGGCCGCAAGATCTTGCCGTACAACATTCCTTCCGGCCGCAAGTCCGTGCTGTAGCGATGCCCGCCGGTCACAAATTCGCGCGCGTCCACCTTGGGTACGGGCGTACCCGCGACAATCCACTCGGAAGCGGGCTTGATCGGGTCTTCCGCCGGGGGCTTCCTGGCGCCAATCGCCTCCCGCGCAAGCTGCGCATAGCGCAAGGATTTCCCGGTCGCCGGATCCGATACTTTCCCGTCGCCCGCCACCAGTCTATCCGCCGGCACATTCCACTCCCTTGCGGCCTTCTCCAGCAAAAGATCCCGCGCCGCCGCCGCCACTCGCCGAAGTTGCGGCGTAATCGTCGCTATGGTTTTGCTGCCGAAAGTTCCCGCGTCAAAGGGAGTCAGCGCCGTGTCTGCCAGCACCATCCGCACGCTCGCGACCGCCACGCCAAGTTCATCTGCAATCGTTTGTGCCAGCGATGTGCGCACGTTCTGCCCAATTTCCGCCTTCCCTGCAAAACCCGTGACCGTGCCGTCCTCTCCGATGTGCAGCCATGCGCCGATTTCTTCCGGCAGTTCTTCGTTGTGAAATCCGTGCGGCCCGGGCGCGGTTTCCTGCATCGCGGAAACTTCCTTGGCCACCGCAAACACGGCAATCCCCGCCCCAAAGATCTTGAAGAAATCGCGCCGCCCCAGTGCAAATTGGTGCATCGGCATCGCCCGGAATTCGTAGCGCTCCGGTTCCGGCAGGAATGTCTCTTCCGCCTTTCTCATTTCGACCGCCCCTTGAGCGTTTCCGCGGCCCGCTGCACTGCCTTGATGATGCGCGTATACGTCCCGCAGCGGCAGATATTTCCCTGCAGCGATTGAACGATTTGCGCCGTCGTCGGATGCGGATTCGCTTCGAGCAGCGAAACGCTGCTCATGATCATGCCGGAAGTGCAATACGCGCACTGAAACGCGCCCGCATCCAGAAAAGCCTGCTGCACCGGATCTAAAACGCCATTCTTCTCCAGGCCCTCAATGGTAGTAATCGGTTTCGACAGGGCGGCGCCCAAGGGAATCTGGCACGACCGCCGCGCCGTCCCTCCGATCAGAACCGTGCACGCGCCGCACATGCCTTCGCCGCAGCCATACTTCGTGCCGGTCAGCCCCAGTTCATCGCGCAAAACGTAAAGCAGCGGCGTATCCGGCGGGTAATTGACCAGATAGCCCTTTCCGTTAATTTCAAGCTCGATGCCGGTTGCCATACATGGTCCCTTCAAACGTCTCGCGTCTCCGAATCAATGCTTGTGGCAGGTGTCGCAGGAAGCTTTGGCGTGATTCATCTCATGGCAGTTCAGGCAGCTGTACATCGTTGTCACGCTCGTCACTTCGGACATGGTAGCCATCTCCGCCACCGCTCCATGGCACGTTTCGCATTTTACTCCCGCGGCCAGGTGAGCGCGATGGGTCCACGCAATCCCCGGCAAAACCTTATAGACGCGCACCCACGGGATGGGTTCGTTCGAACTCGCATACGTCCCGAGCTTTTCGATCGCGGGTTTATCCTTCGCCACCGTAGCGTGGCACTGCATGCATGTGGCTGTCTCCGGGAAAGTCATCAGCTTGCCTGGCTCCGGATTCCTATGGCACCGCGCGCACGGCAGGCTGAACGCCAGATGCTGCTTGTGGCTGTAGGGAATCGGCTGCACTGGCGCCGGGTGCGGGCTCGGGTTATCCGGCACCATTTTTTTGGCTGTCTTCTGACCGCCCGCCATTCCGCACAGGCAAAGTAGGATAGCCAGAGCTTCTGCCGCGACCCTTAAGGTCCTGCTCCCCGCGCTCCGCATCATGACTTCTCCTCGGATCGAAAATAAAATCCCCCAATTTCCTTCCGCTCAGGCCTTCTTGCCCACCACTTCTTCAATCGACGTCCCGAAATCTTTCAACATCACTGTCGCGGCGTTTCGCCCGGGGCCGCCGGTAACCGATCCGCCCGGATGCGTCGTCGCGCCCGTCTGATACAACCCGGCGATTGGCATACGGTGCTGCGCCCACCCCGCCATCGGCCGCAATGGCCCGGTCTGCGCCGCGCTTTGCGCGCCTCCATGTGCGCTGCCATGCCAGAAATGCGGATTCATCCGCTCGAGGTCCAAGGGGCTCTCCACAAAGCGCGCCAGAATCTTGTCGTCCGTCAAATTCGGCGCAAACCGCCGCAGATATTTCAGGTTTGCGTCAGACACGTCGTATTTGATCTTGTCCCAGTGCTCCGGCCCTTCTTTAAGCATATAAGGCTGCCACCCAAGCACTTTGAGCGTGTGCATTCCCGCCGGCGCGCGCGTCGGATCCGCGATGCTGCAGCAGATCACCTGCAGCGGGGGCTCTTCCAGATTGACCACCCCGCGCGTGTCGTCGAATCCAAAACGCAACGCCCGATAGGGCGACGCCAGCACTCCAGACTCCACCGGCGAAAGCGTCCCGCCATCCACTTTGTAGATCGGGGGCTCGCTGGTGGCGTAATGAGTCGCGAACATGGCATTTTCGGCTTGCCACGTTTCCACCCCGTAGAGAAAATCCTCGCCCCACATTTCCCTGGGCGCCATGTCCACCAGATGCTTGATGTGAATCGTCGAGACCACGGCCTTTGACGCCTGATACGCGCTGCCATCACTGCACTCCACGCCCACGCATTTTCCGCCCTCCACAATCAGGTTCTTCACCCATTTGTTCACCACGATCGTCCCGCCATGCGCTTCGATGAAGCGTCCGAGCGCTTCTGTCAGCGCGCCCGAGCCACCCTTGGGCAAGGGCCGTCCGCTATGCTGTTGTCGCGGCGCTCCGTAAGCCAGGCGCCCTGTAACCGGGGCGTCCGGCGGCTCTGCCGCAAGGTGCGACATGTACAACATAAACGTGCGGCAGTGGTCGTCTTCAAACGTGTCGTGAATCACGTCCCACGCCGACATCGCCAGTCGCCGCTGCCACAGTTTTCCGTGCGGAACCTGGGCCAATTGATCGTTCAGCGGCTTTCCGAAACCAATCGGCGTAAAAGATCCGGCCACGATCAAGGGGCGAATCGCGTCCAGATCCGCCAACATTTTTCTGTACGCGGCCGCATCTTTTTTGGAAAATTTGGCGAATTCTGCGCAGGTGCGATCCAGGTCGCGCCACTGCGTCAGATAAGATCCGTCGGGAAACGGCACGTGAAATATCGGGTCCGGATCAATATACTCCAGCCCATAATCGCCCAGCTTCAGCTCGTCATTCTTGATCAGCGGGTTGTCTTGAATAAATACGTGCGCGGTTGAACAGCAATCGTCATGAAAACCCCTGAGCGTCAGCTCCGCGGTTTTTACCCCGCCGCCAATCTTCGGCCGCCCTTCGAGCACCAGGCAGCGGTAGCCCGCTTTCGCCAGATACGCCGCCGTGATCAGGCTGTTGTGCCCCGCGCCCGCAACCACGATATCGAACCGGTCCGAAGCCCCGGTCACCTGCTGGAGCGCCATATGCTTCGCCGCAAGCGGTAGAATCGCCGCACCCTTCACAAACCGACGCCGCGTGAACTTGGCCATGCCCTCTCCCCGTAGCGGCCCCGGCTACGTCGGGGCCACGCGAATTCCCCTCTGCTTCTACGCCTTCCGCTTCACCACCGCCTCCAGGCTCGATCCAAAATCCTTCAACATCACCGCCGCCGCATTCCGTCCCGGTCCGCCCGAAACCGATCCCCCCGGATAAGTCGTCGCGCCTGTCTGGTACAACCCCGCAATCGGCATCCGGTGCCCGGCCCATCCCGGTACCGGCCGTAACCCTCCGGACTGCGCCAGATCCTGCGCCCCGCCATGGCACGTCCCATGCCAATTGTGGGCGTTCATCCGCTCCAGGTCGAGAGGACTTTCGACGATACGCGCCAGAATCTTATCGTCGGTCAGATTGGGAGCAAACTTCCTCAGATATTTCAGATTCGCGTCCGACACTTCGTTCTTGATCTTGTCCCAGTGCTCCGGCCCTTCCTTCAACTCGTACGGCTGGTTGCCGATGACCTTGATCGTGTGCATTCCAGCCGGCGCGCGCGAAGGATCCGCAACCGTGCTCGACACAACCAGCAGTGGCGGGTCTTCCACATTCACGTTGCCCATCCTGAAGTCATACCCAACGCGCAGTCCGCGCTCGGCCGTCGCCATCGTGCCCGCAGCAACCGAGGAAATCGTGCCGCCGGCGACAGGAAACTTTGGCGGTTCCGTCGTCGCATAATGCGTTAGAAACAGCGTGATGCCCGCCCTCCAGGTCCGCACCCCGGAAAGAAAATCCTCCCCAAACGCTTCGACGGGAGCCATATCGACCAGATGCTTGATATGAATCGTCGAAAGCACCGCCATCCGGGCCGTGTAGGCACTCCCGTCCGTCGACTCGACTCCCGTGCACTTCCCGTTTTCGACAGTGAGCCGCGCGACGGTTTTATTTGTGAGGATTGTGCCGCCGTGCGCTTCAATCAGCCGTGCCAGCGCCTGTGTCAAAGTTCCAGAGCCGCCCTTCGGCGTCGTCCAGCTCCACCTCTGCCGCCCCGCGCAAATCGAGTAAGCCAGCCGCCCGGTTGTCGCCGCCTCGGGAGGCTCCACGGTCTGGTAAGCCATCCACACCATGAACGCCCGGCAGTGCTCGTCCTCAAAATTGTCGCGAATAATCTCCCACGCGGACATCGCCAGCCGCCTCTGCCAGATCCTTCCCTTCGGATGCTCCGCCAGACGCTCGTTCAAAGATTTTCCAAAACCAATCGGAGTATAGGAAGCTGCCGCGAAGAGCGGCTTCACCGCTTCGTAGTCGGTCATCATCCGCCGATAGGCCGCGGCATCCTTCCGTGAAAACCTGGCGAAGTCCTCGCAGGTGCGGTCCATGTCGCGCCACTGAGTGATGTAACTGCCGTCGGGGAAGGGAAGATGAACAACAGGATCCGGAAATATATATTCCAGCCCGTACTCGCCAAGACCCAACTCATCATCGCGAAGGATCGGACTGTCCTGTATCAGAACGTGTGCCGAAGAGCAGATGTCGTGCTTGAATCCGCGCAGTGTAAGTTCTGTCGTCTTCACTCCGCCGCCAACCAGTGCCCGGCTCTCGAGCACCAGGCAGCGGTACCCTGCCTTCGCCAGATACGCTGCTGCGATCAGGCTGTTGTGTCCCGCCCCTAGAACGACAATGTCAAACTGTTCCGGCATCAGGTCGCGTTTCTCCGGCTGCTAGCTCTCATGTAAGTTCGAGGCCTCAACCCTGACGTGGAGCTCGAACAGGCCCCAGGGCGGAACCCGAGGTTCGCAAATCCATCCAATTGGTCTGGTTACTGTGCCACCATACATTAGCCTCCGTCAAGCGTTTCTTCGTTGTAACCCATTTAAAATTATGATACTGCTCTCTGTGTCACTCGAGCGGTTTGGCGGTTAGACCACTTTCACCGGAGTCCCAGGGAGGCCCCTATGCGAACTGCGCGCCCGTACCTCATACTCACTGCCCTCGCGCTTCTCGAGTCGGTCCTCGCCTTTCGCTCGCCGGCAGCGACCTCTTCTGAGGGAGATGCTCTGGCCGCCGACCGCTCCCTCGCCGCCGCGGTCGTAAAAGCCGATCCGGCAAGCGCCGCCCTGCTGCTCGACCCGGAATTCACCTGGACCGACCGCACTGGGAAGACACGCTCAAAAGCCGAAATTCTTCCGGCACTGGCTTCTCTCTCGGCCGCGAGCGATGCCGACGTAAAACTGATCGACGCCGGCCAGGTAGTTCTGATACGGGGCAGCCATCCGATCCTGCCAGACGCCGCCGCCGTGCGTTTTGTTCGTGTCTGGGTCAAGCGCCCCCAAGCTTGGCAGCTGCTCGTCTACCAGGAAACCACCAAGGCGGATGAGAACCCCGTAAAGCGCAGTGGCTTCGGCGCTCCGAGCAACGGTATGCCCGTCGCCTGCGAAAATCCCTGCAAAATGGTCCCGTACAAGCCGGACACCCCGGCCGAGGAGGAAGTGGTCAGCATGTGGCAGGCCGTCGAGCAAACCGTTCTGACCAACGACGTCGAAGCCTGGGCGCCGAATTTCACCGAAGATTTTATTTTCGTCACTCCCGACGGCGGCACTCCGCTCAATAAAGCCGATCGCCTGGCCATGATCGCCG
Organism: Acidobacteriota bacterium; assembly: GCA_013289665.1. Classification (GTDB taxonomy): domain Bacteria; phylum Acidobacteriota; class Terriglobia; order Acidiferrales; family UBA7541; genus Acidiferrum. Next base: position 213,775 of record JABCZN010000003.1, read on the forward strand.
AACTGCGCCGCGCCAATACCACCTTAATTCCCGCCGAAGTAGTCTCGATGAAAGTCTGGGTCTTTGGCGCCGCCGCCGTCATGCGCTCCGAGCACAAACCCGTCAACGGCAAAGTTCTCCACGTAACGCGCCTATTTGAAAAGCACAACAACCACTGGCAAATCGCCTTCGGCCAGCAAACCTGGGTCGAATAGAACTTTTTGGCTGCGGGACGGAAGCTCCCGCTCGGACGGTCGCAACCATTGACCGGAACGAACCACGCGCGATGAAGGTTCCGGCAGCACACCCGCCTGTCCTGCTTCGCCTCTTCCGCCTACCTCTTGACCACTTCCTCAACACTCGTCCCAAAATCCTTCAACATCACCACCGCCGCATTCCTCCCCGGTCCCCCAGTTACCGATCCGCCAGGATGCGTAGTCGCCCCAGTCTGATACAACCCCGCAATCGGCATCCGATGCTGCGCATACCCCGCCATAGGCCGCATCGCCCCCGATTGCGCCGGCCCCGAACCTCCCCCGTGACAACTCCCATGCCAGTTGTGCGGATTCATCCGTTCTAAATCCAAAGGGCTCTCGATCGTCCGCGCCAAAATCTTGTCGTCGGTAAGATTCGGCGAAAAATGCCGCAAAACTTTCAAATTCGCATCCGAAACCTGCTGCTTGATCAGATCCCAATGCTCCGGCCCTTCCCGAAGCTGATATGGCTGATAAGCCACAATCTTGACGGTGTGCATCCCCGCCGGCGCCCGCGAAGGATCGGCGATGCTGCAACAGATCACGTGCAGCGAAGGATTCAGGGTGTTCACGGATCCGGACTTGTAGTCATAGCTCATCCGCATCGCGCGCTCCGAGCTGATCATGAAACCTGAATGCACAGGAGAAAGCACTCCGCCCGAAGTCAGATACTTCGGCGGTTCCGAAGTTGCATAATTTGTCGCAAACAATGTTAGCCCCGCCTCCCATGTCCCCACGCCTTCCAGAAAATCCTCGCCCCACAACTCCCTCGGAGCCATGTCCACCAGTTGCTTGATATGTATCGTCGAGACCACCGCCTTCTCCGCGCGATAAGAAGTGCCGTCGGCGCACTGGACGCCAACACATCTGCCATTTTCGGTGATGAGAGCGTTGACCCACTTGTTGGTAAGAATCGTTCCCTGATGCGCTTCAATAAAACGCGCCAGCGCCACCGTCAGCGCGCCCGACCCGCCCTTCGGCAGCGGCCGGCTCTCCCGCTGCTGGTGCAGTGGAATATAGGCGGCTCGCGCCGACGCGGGATCGAGCACCGGTTGCAGCGCATACGGGCATCCCATCATGAACGCCCGGCAATGGTCATCCTCAAACGTCTCTTTCAGAATTTCCCACGCGGACATCGCCAGCCGCCGCTGCCAGATCTTTCCCTGAGGATGAGTCAAAAGCAACTCATTCAATGACTTTCCAAATCCAACCGGCGAAAAGGTGACTGCATTCAGCAACGGTTTCACGGTTTCGTACTCCGTGATCATCCGCCGATAAGCAGAGCCATCGTGTTTTGAAAACTTGGCAAACTCCGCGCACGTGCGGTCCAGGTCGCGCCACTGCGTCAGATAGCTCCCGTCCGGAAAGGGCATGTGAAAGACCGGGTCAGGATAAATGTACTCAAGGCCGTAGTCACCAAGCTTCAGCTCATCATTCCGCAACAAAGGATTCCCGTGAATTCCGTTGTGCGCCGAAGAGCACACATCGTGCACGAAACCTTCCAGCGTCAAATGAGCCGATTTCACTCCCCCGCCAACAATCGGCCGCCCCTCGAGCACCAGACAGCGGTACCCGGCCTTCGCCAGATACGCCGCCGTAATCAGGCTGTTATGCCCCGCCCCCGCAACCACAATGTCGAACTGCTCAGCCATCCCGCTTCTCTTCTGGCGGCCACCTTCAGGTGGCCCAGCCCTACTGCGCCGCCAAATTCTTCTCTAACGTGGGCCCATCCACTTCCTTCTCCCACCGCGCCACTACCACCGTCGCCACGCCATTCCCGATCATATTCACCGTCGCCCGGCACATGCTCATAAACCGGTCGATCCCCAGAATCAAGGCCATCCCCGCCACCGGAATCGCGGGAATTACCATCAGCGTCCCCACCAGAGCAATGAACGAGGCGCCCTGCACCCCGCTCGCGCCCTTCGACGTCAGTATTGCGACCGCCAGAATCGTCAACTGCTGCATCAGCGTCAGATGCGTCCCCGTAGCCTGCGCCACAAACAGCGCCGCCAGGGTCATATACATGCTGGTGCCATCGGTATTGAACGTGTATCCGGTCGGCACAATCAGCCCAACCAGAGCCTTCGAACATCCCAGCTTTTCCAGCTTGGCCATCAACGTCGGCATCGCCGGCTCCGACGAGCTGACGGCCAGCACCAGCACAATCTCTTCCTTGATATACCGCAAGAATCTCAAGATGCTGAACCCGCAAGCGCTCGAAATCAGCCCCAGAACCAGCAGGACAAACAGCAGGGAAGTCAGGTAGAACGTGACAATCAGTTTCAGCAGCGGCCCAAGCGACGACAATCCAAATTTCCCCACGGTGAACGCCATGGCCCCGAACGCCCCCACCGGCGCCAGCTTCATCACGATATTCACCACGCCGAATACCGCATGCGTCAGCGCATCGAACAGATCCCTCAGTGGCTTGGACCGCGGCCCGATCGCAGACACTGCAAATCCAAACAAAATGGAAATCAGCAGTACCTCGAGGATGTCGCCTTTCGCAAATGCGTCCACCACCGAGGTCGGTATGATGTGCAGTGCAAAATCCGAGACGCTCTGCGCCTTCGCCTGCCCGGCATAATCCGCCACCGCTTTCAGATCGAGCGTCGCCGGATTCACGTTGAATCCATCCCCGGGCCGCACAAAATTCCCCACGCACAATCCAATCATCAGCGCCAGCGTGGACACCACCTCAAAATAAACGAGCGCCTTCCCGCCCACCCGGCCCACCTTCTTCATATCTTCCATGCCCGCGATACCCGTCACCACGGTGCAGAAAATAATCAGCGTGATGATCATGGTGATCAGCCGGATGAACCCGTCGCCAAGCGGCTTCATGGCCATCGCCGTTGCCGGGCGAAAGTATCCGAGCACAACGGCAGCCGCGACGGCGAAAAGAACTTGGGCAGTTGGATTGGCGTAGAGAGGTTTCTTCGCTCCGGTGGGCGTGGTCATAGTCGGGGCCGCGAACACGGCATTGGCTGCAATCTGATCCCCCTCAAAGAGAGAATTTCTTTCTGAGGCTGCCTTACAACCACTTTTCCGGTTCGCCGATCGCACGAGCGAGCTCGCCAAGGAATTCCGCCGCCCGCGCTCCATCAACCACGCGATGATCGCTGGAAAGCGTCATGGTCATCATCGGCCGGATGCCGGGCTTCCCATCGACGGGCACCACCGTGTCCGCGACGGTACCCACCGCCAGAATCGCGCACTGTGGAGGCGTGATGATTGCCGTGAACGAATCCACCTTGTACATGCCCAGGTTGCTGAGCGTAAACGTTCCGCCGCTAATGTCTGCGGGCCGCAACCGGCCAGCCCGCGCGCGCTCCATCAACTCGCGCCGCAAAACGGAAAGCGCGGCAATCGGCTGCTTGTTCGCATTAGGAATTACCGCGCCGACTACGCCGTCCTTCACCGCCATCGCCACGCTGATATTGATTTCCGGATTCACGCGAATCCGATCGCGGGCCCAGCTCGCATTCATTCGCGGATGTTTTTCGAGCACCCGCCCAATCAGCTTGACGAGCAGATCCGTAATCGTAGGAGCACTACCCGCCGCGCTCCCCGCGCTCAATTTTTTTTGCGCTTCGACGAGCGCGCCACAATCCACGCTCTTCAGGAGGAAAAAATGCGGCACGCTCGTCCAGCTCTCGGTCGTGCGCTCCGCCATCAGCCGCGCCAGCTGGCTTAGCGGTTCGTGCGCCGGCGTTAGGGCAGCGGCGCCTTTGGCGCTTGCCACTGCCTGGACGTCTTCAGACGTAATCGTGCCACCCGGCCCCGTGCCCTCGATCTGCCCAATGTCCACGCCAAGTTCCTTCGCCAGGCGTCGCGCCTTCGGCGAAATCTGCGCTGCCACACCCGCCGCGACCGGTGGTCTGGCCTGTGCCGGTGAGGCTGCAGCAGCCTGCGCCGTCGTCGCGCGCGCCGCCGGCGCTGCGGTTGCTGCCTTCCCCGGCGGCTTCTCGCCCGGAGCCACCAGCCACGCAATTGTCTCCCCGACAGGAATCACCGCTCCCACTTCCGCCGTTATTCCCGCCAGAATTCCGTCCGCCGGCGCTTCTATTTCGACCACCGCCTTGTCGGTCTCGATTTCAAGCAAGGGCTCGCCCTTGCTGACGCTCTCGCCCTCTCGCTTGCGCCACGCCAGCAGTTTGCCGTTTTCCTGCGCCATTTCAAGAGCAGGCATCACCACACTGATCGCCATAGTTTTTCCCGGGGAACCGGATTCAGCAAATCAATCCGACGCCGCCACTCCCTCTCTTCTCGCGCCCGCCACCATCTCTTTTACATGCTTGCTGGGGGCCGCCTCGTTCTCGCGCGTCGTCGAAAGCGGGCCGTCGACCGTGAAGTAGTGCGCGCCCGCCACCATCAACTGTTCCGCCGGGAACCGCGTAATGACTTCGTGGCCCGTTTCCGTCACCACGATCTCTTCCTCAATGCGCGCCGCGCTCCACCCATCCTTGGAAGGCCAGAAAGTTTCCAGAGCAAACACCATCCCCGGCTTGATTTCGTGCGAGTGCTCGAGCGAAACCATGCGGCTGATCACCGGCTTCTCCCAGATCGCCAACCCGATCCCGTGGCCGAATTGCAGGGCGAACGCCGCCTCTTCATCCGGAAAGCCAAACTCCTCCGCTTTTGGCCATACCGACGCGATCTCCGCCGTAGTCCGCCCCGGCCGTACCAGTTCAATCGCAGCGTCCAGGTAATCGCGGCACTGTTTGTAGGCATCAATCATCGCGTGCGAAGCGTAGCCAATCGAAAAGCACCGGTAATAGCACGTGCGGTAGCCCATGTAGGAATGCAGGATGTCGTAGTACACCGGGTCGCCCGGCCGCAGCACGCGGTCGCTGAACACGTGCGGATGCGGGTTGCAGCGCTCGCCGGAAATCGCATTCACCGCTTCCACATATTCCGAGCCCAGGTCATAGAGCACCTTGCTCGCCAGTCCCACCGCCTGGTTTTCGCTCATCCCCGGCTTCATCGCGCGGTATAACTCGTCGTACGCTGCATCCACCATCATCGCCGAATGATTGAGCAGCGAAATCTCGTCCTGTGTCTTGATCACTCGCGCATCGGACATCAGTTGCTGGCCGTCCACAATCTTGATGCCTTCTTTCTGCAGCGCAAAAAGAATCGGCGGCTCCACAACATCAATCCCCAGCGGCTCGTTCAGCAGCCCGTGCTTCTCCAGTTCTCGTTTGATTTTCTTCGCCACGTTTTCCGCGCGGCCCATCTCCGGCGACATCGCTCCGCGCAAGAGTGGAATGCCCGGCCGGGAACGATCGCCAAGCCACGGGCAGTTCTGCTGGTGATGCCGCGCCGCCGAACCAAAATCCCACAGGATCGGTTCACCGTTCTGCGGCAGCAGGCAGAACCGGCTGATCTTGTCCTGGGCCCACGTCCCGATGTGAGTCGCGGTGATATACCGCACGTTGTTCATGTCAAAGCACAGCAGCGCGCCCATTTCGGACTTCGCCAGCAATGCCTTCGCCCGCGCCAGTCGCTCCTTGCGCAAGCGGTCGAAATCGATGCGGTTTTCCCAATCGACCGCCATCGGGCCGTATGTCTTCAGTGCCACGCTACGCCTCCCGTCTGAATCTTTTCAGGCTTGTCCGCAAAGTGCGCGTGCCGCGTCAAATACCGTTTGCTCGGTTGGCACGGTGAGGTCTTCGAGCGGCGGCGAAAAGGGAATCGGCACATGCATCGCCCCCATCCGCTTCACCGGAGCCTCCAGATTGAAAAATGCGCCCTCGGCAATCACCGAAGCAATTTCGCCAGTCACGCCGTAACGCCCGTACCCCTCATCAATCACAATCGCCCGCGAGGTTTTCTTCGCTGACTCCACCAACGTCTTTTCGTCCAGCGGCCACATGGTTCTGGGGTCAACGACTTCCGCGCTGATGCCAGCGCCCTCCAGCAGCTTCGCCGCGCCCAATGCCACTTCCACCATGCTGCTCGTGGCCACCAGGGTAATGTCTTCTCCTTCGCGCTTCACGTCCGCCACTCCAAACGGAATCGTGTAGTCCTCCGCCGGGACGGCGCCCTTCTGCTTGTACATCATCTTGTCTTCAAAAAAGATCACCGGGTTGTCGTCCCGTATCGCGGTCTTCAGCAATCCCTTCGCATCGTATGGAGTCGAAGGCATTGCCACCTTCAACCCGGGCACATGGCAAAGCCAGGCATGCAAGGATTGCGAGTGTTGCGCCGCCGACCGTCGCGTGGCCCCAAGCGTCGTCCGAAGCACCATCGGCACTTTCCAGGTTCCGCCCGACATGTAGTGAACCTTGGCCGCCTGGTTCACCAGCTGATCCATCGTCAGAGTCAGAAAATCCCCGAACATGATGTCCACAACGGGGCGCAACCCGGTCATCGCCGCGCCCACGCCCATTCCCGTAAATCCCGCCTCCGATATCGGCGTGTCCAGCACTCGCTCCGACCCGAACTCTTCCACCAAGCCGGATAACACCTTGAACGGTGTCCCGGCTTCGGCCACGTCTTCCCCAAAAATGCACACGCGCGGATCGCGCCGCATCTCCTCGGCAAGCGCCTCGCGGACCGCTTGCGCAAATGTCAATTCCCGAATGGCTGTCTCAGGCATAAACGTCCTGGTCGACCTCCTCAACCCCGGGATACGGAGCGGCGATCGCAAACTCTACGGCGGTCTTCATCTCTTCGCGCACCTCGCTCTCAATTTTCTCCAGCGCGCTTCGATCGGCCAGCTTTTGCCCGGCCAGCCACTCTCCCATGTTCTTGATGGGATCCCGTTTGGTCTTCCACTCCTGCTCTTCCTGCTTCGAACGGTAATATTCGCGATTGATGTCGCCAACGTGATGCCCGGTGTAGCGATAGGTGTTAGAAAGCAGCAGCGAAGGCCCCTCGCCCCGGCGCGCCCTGCCCACCAGTTTCTGCGCCACAGCATGGACCGCCCGCACGTCCTGCCCGTCCACGCTTTCCCCATGAACTCCAAAAGCAGTCCCTCGCAGAAGAATGTCGCCCGCCGTCGTCTCGGAAAAATGCGTATATTCGGTATAGAGATTGTTCTCGCAGACATAAATCACCGGCAGCTTGTAAAGCGATGCCAGATTCATCACTTCATAAAGCACGCCCTGCCCCAGCGCCCCTTCGCCAAAAAAACAGACCGCCACCTGATCCGTCTTCAATCGCTTTGCTGTCAACGCCGCGCCGGTCGCGATTCCTGCGCTGCCGCCCACAATCGCATTCGCTCCAAGATTTCCCGTCGCCGGATCCGCAATGTGCATCGACCCGCCTTTGCCGCGGCAATACCCCGCTTCCTTCCCCAACAGCTCCGCAAACATCCGGTCCGGTGTCGCACCCTTCGCCAGGCAATGCCCGTGACCGCGGTGCGTGCTCGTAACGTAATCCGTGTTCTTCAGCGCCTCGCAAATCCCCACTGCAACGGCTTCCTCGCCGATATAGAGATGCGCCAGCCCCGGCATCAGCGCCCGCGTGTAAAGTTCATTCACCTGCTCTTCAAACAACCGGATGCGCACCATCTGCCGGTAAAGCCGCAATCCAAGCTCCGCCGCCACCGGATTATCCGTTTTCGCGGGATCTGTAATCGTCTTCATGCCTTCACCCCGGACATTTCTGCCAGCACCTCAAACACCGCCGCAAAATCCTTTTCCACGAGCCCCATCCCGCGCGCCGCGGTCAGAAACTCATTCGTCACCGCCGTCGTCGGCATCGGCACGTCCAGCTGCCGCCCCAGCTCGAGCGCCAGCAGCATGTCCTTCTGCATCATGTTGACGTTGAACCACGCCTCCACCGGCTGCTTCAGCACAAACGGCCCGCGATACTCGACCATCGGCGACGCGATCACGCTGTGCGTCAGAACATCAACCGCAACTTCTCGCGCAATCCCGCTTTTTTCCGCCAGCAAAACGCCTTCAGAAAACGCCAGCATCTGCACCGCAAGGCTCAGATTCGTTCCAATCTTCATTACCAGCGCCAGGCCGTTGTCGCCCACGTAGGTCACCTTCGGCCCGATGTCGGAGAGCAGCGGCTTCACTTTTTCAAACGTTTCCCTGCGCCCGCCGACCATCACCGAGAGTTTCCCCTCCTGCAGCGTGATCACGCTCCCGGACACGGGCGCGTCCACCATGTCGCCGCCCTTTTCCCGAATCTTCGCCGCGATCTCCCGGCTGAACGCCGGGCTCACCGTGCTGATATCCACGAACAACTTCCCGGGAGTGGTCGCGGCGATCATCCCGTCCGGCCCGTTCATCACCGCGCCCAGCGCCGCCGAATTCGTCACCATCGAAAAAACCACGTCGGACTGGGCCACCACCGCGCGCGGGGAGTCCGCCCAGTTCATCCCCTTCTTGATCAGCCTCTCCGCCTTCAGGCGTGTCCGGTTATACCCGGTGACGCTGTGCCCTTTGCTGAGCAGCCGGTTCACCATTTCGCTGCCCATCACTCCCAGGCCCACAAATCCTAATTTAGCCAAGACCTCACCTCTCCCGGATCGCTCTCGCCCGCTGATTCCTGTTCGCTTTATTCGCTGGGCGCGTGCCGCGAATCCTCGCGCACCTGCTTTAAATGCGCCTTCATCGCGTCTCGCGCGCCCGCCGGATCCCGGTGCTCGATGGCTTCCAGTATCTTCTTGTGATGATACTGGCCGCGCTCCGGCCCGCCCTTCACCTGGAAAATTCCGATCCGCTGCTCGCGGAGCAGTCCTACGATTGAATCGATCAGCGAAAGAATGATCGGATTGCCGGCCGCTTCTGCCAGGGCAAGATGAAAATCGAGGTCCGCCTCGATGTAGGCATCGGGATCCCCTTTTGAGGCATCCATCACCTCCACCTGTTCCCGCATGGCCGACAGATTCTCCTGGTCGACCCGCGCCGTCGCCAGAGCCGCGATCTCCGGCTCCAGGATTTCCCGGACCTCGGCGAGCGATGCGAACCCCTCGTTTCCCGAGCGCATCATCCGATGCAGCGACTGCCGGATCGTGTTCGAACTTCCGTCGGTAATGAACGTCCCGCGCCCTGGATAGGCTTCGACCAGCCCCTTCTCGCGCAGTGTCTTCACCGCTTCGCGCACCGCGGTACGGCTCACGCCAAACTGCTCTGCAAGTTCGCGCTCCGGAGGCAGTTGGTCTCCCGCTTTCAGAGCGCCTTTATGGATCGATTCCTCGACCTGTTGGACAATCTGCTCGTAAAGGCGAGAGGACCGAATGATTTTGTACATCCCAACCTCCGAATCCGCACAAGTCAGTCGACCGATTGATCTGAACCCCGCGCGGTAGGGGACATCGTGTGGCGGCGAACCAGGCAGGTCGAGTTATGGTCGAGTTGTCGGACCAAACTACCATTCCCGCTCCTCCTCCGCAACCCTTTCTTACCCCTGCTCCACCCACACTGTCTTGACGTTGGTAAACTCGCGGATTCCCCAGGCTCCCAGCTCCCGCCCGTGGCCTGACCACTTGACCCCTCCAAACGGTATCCGCGGATCCGATGCCACCATCTTGTTGATGAACACCATCCCCGCGTCCAGTTCATTGATGAATTTCCGCTGTTCGGCGGCATCATTGGTCCAGGCGCTGGCCCCCAGCCCAAACCGGCTGTCATTCGCGATTCGAATCGCGTCGTCGATATTCTTCGCGTGAAACACGCTCGCCACCGGCCCGAACATCTCCTCTCTATAAGCCGGCGAATCCCTGGGAATGTTGACGAGCACGGTCGGCGCATAGAAATTCCCCGGCCGGTCCAGCCGCTTTCCGCCCGTCAAAATCTTCGCCCCCGCTTCTACGGAACTCCGTACGTCTCGAACCAGGTCCTCGACGCCTTGGGGTGTTGAAAGCGGCCCCACTTCGGTGCTCTCATCAAACGGGTCGCCCACTTTGAGGGCCGCCATTTTTTGCGCAAACAATTTTTCAAACCGTTCCCCGATGCTCTCCGCCACGATGAACCGTTTTGCCGCAATGCAGGATTGTCCATTGTTGAAGATGCGTGCTTTCACCGCCATGCTCGTCGCCGTCTCCAGATTCGCGCTGGGCATCACAATAAAAGGGTCGCTTCCCCCAAGCTCCAGCACCACTTTTTTGATTCGCTTCGCCGCGCCGATGCCTACCTCAATACCCGCTTGTTCACTGCCTGTAAGCGTTGCCGCCATCACCCGCGGATCGCCCAGAATCTTGTCCACTTCCCGCGACCCGACGAGCAGCGTCTGAAACGCGCCGTCCGGAAATCCCGCCCGGCGAAACAAATCTTCAATCAGCAGCGCGCTCTGCGGCACGATCGAAGCATGCTTGAGCAGCCCCACGTTTCCCGCCATCAGCGCCGGCGCCGCAAAACGCAACACCTGCCAGAACGGAAAATTCCATGGCATTACCGCCAGCACGGGCCCCAGCGGCTGGTACCGGATGTAGCTCTGCTTCGCTCCCGTCTCGACCGCCTCGTCGGCAAGAAACTTCTCCGCGTTTTCCGCGTAATACCGGCAAACCCACGCGCATTTCGCTGCTTCATCCACCGCCGATCGCAGCGTCTTTCCCATCTCCGTCGTCATTACTTTGGCGAACGCTTCCTTCTCATTCTCCAGAATCGCCGCGGCCGCGAGCATCCACTGCGCTCGCTGCCTGAACGGCACGTTGCGATAGGTGGCAAACGTCTCCGTGGCTTTTTGGAGTTTTGCTTCAATGGCCGCGCTGCTCAGTGGTTCAAACGACTTGATCACTTGCCCCGTTGCCGGGTTGATTGTGGCAATCGCCATGGTTGGCCTCCCCAACGCTACCTGGCCCGAGATGCGCGAGCCGTTCGGAAGGATTCGACCCAAAGAATCCTAATTGGTCCTACCAATATACCCAACCACGGTCTCCCTGTACAGCCTAAGCATCTATATTTCTGATTCATAGAATTTAATCGTTGACACGCTTCCTCCCAAAGTGGTACAGGGGTCCTACCTTTTTACGGTGCCCCTGGCGATTGCCCCTCCCGGGCCTCTGGGATTTGCCTTCCCAAGCTCCGGCAATTAGCCCAGGCACCAAGGAGCCTGCCGCCGGGGCCAGGTGCCCGCCAGGCCAAATCCAAGGAGCATCGAATGAAACGAAAGAAAGACGCCCGTCCGCCCCAACCGCAATCTGGCGCCACCCAAGGTTCCAGTCAAAACCTATTTGCCCCTTCCCGCCGCACTTTCCTCCGCACCGCCGCGGGTGCCGGGTTGGCTCTCGCCAGTTCCCCGCTCTCCGCCTTCGCCGACCACCACGGCCATCCTAGTCCGAACAGCATCTCCTACCTCGACCGCCGCATGTACATCCGCAACATGGAGATCCTCGCCCACTTCGGCCCCGGCCAGTCGCGCCACGGCAAAATGCAGATGATGGCCGCCGGCAATCGCCGCTACATCTTCCAGCAGGGAGATGTCATCGACGTCAGCGACGTCCGCAAGCCGGTCATGTACAACAAGGGAGGCTTTGAGGGCTACCAGGTCCAGGTCGCCTACAACAAGGACCTCAAGAAGTGGATCCTTATGACCGGTTCCCAGACCCCCATCACCGATTCGACACCGGAAGCGCCCATGGGCAAGTACGACGATCCCCACCTTGACGACAAGCGCAAGAATTTCAAAGGTCTGCGCGGCGTCCGCTTTTACGATGCCACCGACCCCGGCAAAATCTTGAAACTCTCCGAATTCAGCACCGGCGCCACCGGCCAAGGCACGCATCGCAATTATTACGACGGCGGCAAGTACGCCTATCTCGACACGGCTCCCGACGAAACCTTTATCCACCAGCCGTCCTACTTCCGCGAGCTGGTCAACGGCAACATGATCATCGACACTTCCGATCCAACCAGCGCCAAGGAAGTCTCCATGTGGTGGGTTCCCGGCTCCCGCAAAGGCGAAGAAGCCGAATACAACAAGTGGATCTGGTCAAAGCTCGTTCCTCCGAAAGTCATCGCGGACCAGACTCCCTTCGCCGGTCTCCACGGTCCGGTCTACGTGCCCAAGAAACTGGAAGACGGTGGCAATCGCGGCTACGGCGCCTTTGGCGCGAACGGCTTCATCATCCTCGATCTCGCCGACCCCCAGCATCAAAAAGAAATCGGCCGCTTCGAACCCCCCGCGCAATATTCCGGCATGGGCATCGCGTTTCACACCATCTACTGCGGCATCCTCGATCGCGGCTTCGTCATCACCAATGGCGAAACCACCAACTCCGATTGCAACCAGATCTATCTGCCCAACTGGGTCATTGATATCCGGGACGAAGCGCATCCCGTCCCCGTCGCTCAGCTTCCGCGCCCCGTTCCTCCGCCCGAAGCCCCCTACCGCGATTTCTGCTTCAAGCGCGGACGCTTCGGCGCGCACAATCCCCCGCATCTGAAAGCGCCGGGAAAGCCCCGCCAGGAATTCATCGCCTATTCCTATTTCATCGCCGGACTCCGCTGCTACGATATCGGCGACCTCTACAAGCCCGAAGAAGTGGCGTATTTCGTCCCGCCCCAGGGCGGCGACCTCAAGCGATTCGGCAGCTACGACCGCACCGTAGACAACATTTTCATCGAATGGGACCGCAACATCCTCTGGACCGCCACGGACACCGGCCTCTACGCGCTCAGCTGCCCCAACCTCGGCAAACCCATCCTCGACCCCATGCCTGTGACAGAATGGTCGCTCGACAAACTCAACGAAGGCGCGCCCTGATTCCGCTCGCCAGGAGAATGCCCATGAAATCCGCCATTTCTTTCAGAGTAAGCATCGCCGCGTGCGCACTTCTCTTGAGTAGCGGAGTCCAAGCGCAGACGACTACGCCCCAGCAAATCCACGTCCTCACCCTGTTGGGGCGCCCGGTACAATTTGTCGTCGCCGACAAACAAGGCCTCTTCGCCAGATACGGCATCGAAGTCGTCAACGACAACAAGAAAAACTCCGACGAGTTGCGAGCCGACCTCGCCGCCGGAAAGGGCGACGTTGCCTATCTCGCGGTAGACAACGCCGTGGCCATGGTCGAACTCGCTCACCAGGACGTAGTCATCGTCATGGGTGGCGAAGGCTCACAGAACGAACTGATCGCCCAGCCCGGCGTCAAGTCCGCCGCGGACCTCCGCGGCAAAACCCTCATCGTAGATGCGCCTAACACCGCTTACGCGCTCCAAATGAAAAAAATCCTGCTTCTGAGCGGCCTCGCGGCCGGCAAGGATTACGAAATCAAGCCCTTTGGTGCCACGCCGCAACGGCTGATCGCCATGCGCGAGCAAAAAGACTTTGCTGGCTCCATGCTTGGCCCACCGGTTTCGTTGGTAGCCAAGAAGGAAGGCTTCGTAAGTCTCGGCTCCGTCCAGCAGCTTATCGGCCCTTATCAAGCCGCGGGTTTTTTCACCCAGCGCGCCTGGGCAAAAGACCATCGTGATCTGCTCGTCGCGTTTCTTTCCGCCTCGATCGAAGCGCAGCGCTGGCTTTTGAATCCGGCGAACAAACAGCAAGTGATCGATCTGCTCGCCGCCCAATATCATCTCGCCCCGGATATCGCCGCCGAAGATTACGAGATGAGCATGACTCACTCCGGAGGCTTCGCCCGAGACGCGCAGCTGGACCTCCGTGGCTTCGAGAATGTTCTCAAACTCCGTGCAGAAGTCGAAGGCCAGTGGGGCGGCCATCCACCTTCACCCGACAAATATTACGACCCGTCGTATTACCAGGCGGCGCTCGTAAAAGCGAAATAACCCCATGAGGAGAACTTCTTTGCCACATAGATTGTTTGGTTTGGTCACAGGTTTGGTTTTACTGGGCCTTGCGCAAGGTTCGAGCGCCCAGCAGTCACAAAAAGAACGCACGCTCGACGAAGTCAAAACCGAAGCCATCAAACGCGCCGAAAACGGTATGTACCCACTCATCGGCTTGGATCCCGCCGACGTCCGCGAAGCCTTCTCAAACATCAAGACAACCGACAACGACGAGTGGGCCGCCGCATTCAGCGCCGTCGCCAGTCGCTACATGGCGGAAGGGAACTCCCTGCTCGCCAGCAATCCCGCGCAGGCCGACAAGGACTTTGTCCGCGCCTGGCGTCTCTACTCTTTCGGTCGCTGGCCGGTTCCCGCTTCTCCCGGCAAGAAACGCGCCTACGCCAAAGCGCTCGAAGCCTTCCTGGCCCACGCGAAAATGATGGATCCGCCTCTCGAAGTCGTCCACATTCCATTCGAAGGCGCCGAAATCGTCGGCTACCTCCGCCTGCCCAAAAATGCCAAAGGCCACGTGCCTATGGTTATCGCCATCAGTGGCCTCGACAGCCGCAAAGAAGATCTGACCGAAAACTTTGGTGTGGTTCTTGGCTCCGGCATCGGCTACATCGGGATCGATTCGCCCGGCACCGGCCAGGCTCCCATCAAAGCCAGCGAAACCGCCGATCGCATGTTTTCGAAAGTGATCGACTACCTCGAAACGCGCCCCGAAGTGGACAAAACTCGCATCGGGGTGGACGGCCAGAGCTTTGGCGCTTACTGGGCCACAAAACTGGCAATCGTCGAACACGCCCGCCTGAAAGCCGTTGTCGCGCAATCGCCGCCCGTGGACGCCACCTTTGAGAAAAATTTCGTCCTGCAAAAAACCCTCGGCAACCGCGAATATCTCTTCGGCCTCGGCCCCGCGCTGATGTCCATCTTCGAAGGTGCCAACAAAGTCGAAGACCTGGGCGAAATCCTCTCCAAGCTCTCGCTCGTCAATCAACATTTATTGGGGAAGCCGACAACCTCGATGTTAATCATTGCCGGCGCACAAGACACGCAAGTTCCAATCTCCGATGCCTACCTGCTTCTTGGCAGCGGGGACGTGCCAAAAGAAGCCTGGATCAACCCGCAAGGCGGCCACCTCGGACGCCAGGTAAAAATCTGGCCGGACCCCGTAATCTTCCGCAAAATCCTGGTTCCCTGGCTGGTGAGAAATCTCGAAATCCCGCCCCCCATGTAGCGACCGCTTTCTGAAGCGGGGCGCTTTATGCCCAGCTATATCCAAGTTTCGCCAAAGGCAGCGAACGAATCCGTTTCCCCGTCGCCGCAAAAATCGCATTGCACACCGCCGGAAGCACAGGCGGAAGCGCCGGTTCGCCCAATCCAGTGGGTGGATTATCCGTCCTCAAGAAATGAACTTCAATCTCCCGCGGCAGCTGGTTCATCCGCATCGGGGTGTACTCGTGGAAATTGCTCTGCACCGCCCGTCCCCGGTCGATTGTAATTTCATAACTCATCACCGAACTCAGTCCTTCTAGCACCGCTCCGCGCACCTGGTTATCCGCGCTGCTCGGATTGATGATCTGGCTCCCGATATCCCCCGCCACCCAAACCTTGTTCACCCGCACGGCATTCGTCGCGTCGACGCCAAGCTCCACGACCTCCGCAAAATATCCGCGATGCGAAAACTGGAACGCCACGCCCATCCCTGTGCCCTTCGGCAAGCTCCGTTTTCCCCAACCCGATTTCTCGGCCACCAGCCGCACCACGCCCTGCATTCGCGCGCCGTCCATGTTGCTCGAAAATGGATCCGGCTTGATGTCCGGCGCAGTAACGCGCGGAAGGCCCAGCAACTCCAGCCTGAATTCCACCGGATCTTTCCCCGCCGCATGCGCCAGCTCATCGGTAAACGACTGGAACACCCAGGAAAACGCATTGCTTCGCGGCGCCCGCAGCGCATACGTGGGCACGCCCAGGGGCATCAGCGACGCCCCAAAATGAAAGTTCGGCAAAAACGTTCCCGGAAACTCGTTGCCGGGAATATTTGCCGATGGCGCAAACTGCTCGCCCTCCCCAAAAGTCACAAAATGATTTTTCCAAGCCACCACTTTTCCGGAAGCGTCCAATCCGCCCTCGAGGAAATGAAATCCCGCCGGACGATAGTGATCGTGATGGAAATCGTCCTCACGTGTCCACAGCAGCTTCACGGGAACCCCCGCCCGCTTCGCAATCGCTGCCGCCTCCAGCATGTAATCGTTCGTCAAGCGGCGGCCAAATCCCCCGCCCGCGCGCTTCAGATGCACAATGATGTCGTCGTGCGGAATTCCCAAAACCTTGGCCACCTGCAACCGTCCCGATTCCGGCGTTTGGCTCGGCGACCAGAACTCCAGCTTCCCGTCATGAAAATGCGCCAGGCAGTTTTCCGGTTCCATCGGCGCATGCGCCAGAAACGGGTACTCATATGCGGCCTCGACAACCTTCGCCGCCCGTTTCAGCTCCTTCTCCGCGCCTCCGTCGTTCCGCAGCATCACGGCAGGCGCTTGTAGCGAAAGTTCCTGCGCCCGCCGCGCGAATCCCTCGCTGCTCTGCTCGGCGGTTGTCCCCTCGTCCCACTTGATCTGCAATTTCTTCCGCGCGCTGTTCGCCTGCCACCAGTTGTCAGCCAGAATCGCCACGCCCGCATGTAACCCCAATAGCTCTGTGGTTCCTTCGACCACGAACGCCTGCTTCACACCCGGCAGCGCTTTAATTTCGTCCACATTTGCGCTGACGATCTTCCCCGCGAACACGGGACACTTTTCATACACCGCCCACAACATTCCCGGCACCCGAAAATCAATGCTGTAAATCGGCTTTCCCGCCACAATCAGCGGCACATCCACACCCATCGTTGCCTTGCCGATGATTCTGTAATTCTTCGGATCCTTCAGCGAAACGCTTTTCAAATCCGGCACGGCCATTGTCGCAGCCTTTGCTGCCAACGCCCCATAAACAATGGTCCTCTTCGAAGAGGTATGGATCACTCGCCCGGAAGTCGTCTCGCATTCCGATTCTGGCACTCCCCAGTCTCTGGCCGCCGCCGCAACAAACATCTGCCGGCAAGCCGCTCCCACGCCCCGCAATGGATCCCAGTTGATCGGCGTAGCCGTGCTGCCTCCCGCCCGCTGCACGCCATACTTCGTTTCATCCAGGTCGGCCTGCTCAATGCGCACGTCTTTCCAATCCACATCAAACTCTTCCGCGATAATCATCGGCAAATGCGTCTTTACGCCCTGGCCCACCTCGGGATTCTTTGCCGTGATCGTCACAATCCCATCCGCCGCCACGCGAACAAACGCGGTCGGAATAAATGCCGGAGCAGGCGCTTGTGCCGCGGCCGCTTGCCCCGCAGAAGCTTCGGAAACACCCGGCAAATGGCACACGAGCAAAAATCCCCCGCCGCTGACGGCGGAGACCCTCAAAAATGCTCGACGATCAATTGCAGTGGCGGACATGAATCCCCCAGATAAAGGTAATTGCCGGTCGCTCACATGCGGCAAGCAACTCCCGACAGTGTAACGCCTTTCAAGCTCGATTCGTTTCAGAGTTCTCCGCCGGCTTCTCCATCACCCGCCGCATATTCTTCACATCCAATTCCCCCTGCCAGCGGCTAACCACAAGTGTCGCGACTCCATTCCCCACCACGTTTGTCAGCGCCCGGCATTCGCTCATGAATTTCTCAATCCCAACCAGCAGCGCCAGCGACTCGACCGGAATCGAAGGCACCGCCGCCAGTATCGCCGCCAGCGTCACAAATCCCGTCCCGGTCACGCCCGATCCGCCCTTCGACGCCACCAGCGCAAACAACAATATCCCGCTCACTTGCCCCAACGAAAGATGCGTATTCGTCGCCTGCGCCAGGAACAACGCCGCCAGGGTCAGATAAATATTTGTGCCATCCGTATTGAAGACGTACCCCGTCGGAAAAACCAGCCCAACTGTCGAACGCGAAGCCCCCAATCCCTCCAGCTTCCGCATCATGTCCGGCAGCACCGTTTCTGACGAGCTTGTGCCCAACACAATCAGCAATTCATCCTTGATATACGCCAAAAACCGGAAAATCGAAAATCCCGCCAGCCGCGCAATGATTCCGAGCACCACCACCACAAACAAAAAGCTCGACAAATAAAACGTCCCCATCAACTTCAGCAGGCTGGCGAGCGATGCGACCCCATAACTGCCCACGGTGAACGCCATTCCACCGAGCGCCCCCAGCGGTGCCGCCCGCACCACAATCTTCACGATTCCGAAAACAACCTTGTTCGCAACTTCAATCGCGCCCAGCGCCCGCTTTCCTACCTCGCCCATATTCGCAATCGCGAATCCCGTCAAAATCGAAATCAGCAAGACTTGCGGCACTTCGCCGTCGGCCAGCGCTCCGATAAATGTTCGTGGAATAAAACTCAGCAGGAAGGGAATGAATCCGGTCTCTTTCGCGCGCCCCACGAACACTGCCGCCGTCTTCGGATCTAGCGTCGCGGCGTCAATATTCAGCCCGGCGCCCGGATGAAAAACCACCGCCACCGCAATGCCGATAATCAGCGCCAAGGTGGAAACCACTTCAAAATAGATGAGCGTCTTCACGCCCAGCGTGCCGAGCTTCTTCAGGTCGCTCATCGAAGCGATTCCCTGCACAATCACGCAGAAAACGACTGGAGCAATCATCATCCGGATCAGCGACACAAACGCGTCGCCCAGCGGCTTCAGCGCCATCCCGGCCTTCGGGAAGAATCCCCCGATCCCGCAGCCGATCACCACCGCAATCAGCACCTGCACGTAGAGAATCGTGTACCAGTGCCGGGCTTTGCGTGTCGATCCTGCTTTCGCCACCAGGTGTTCTCCGTGTCTGGGAAAAAAATCCGGCGTGCCTGTCTAGGCAACTTCCTCCAACCTCAACTCACCACGTCCCACGGCGCTTCTTTTCCGCTGACGACGCGCAGGACATTCCGCCACGCCGTCCGGAAAAGATATGCCGCAGACTGCCGCGTCACTCCCGCAATGTGCGGCGTAAACAAAATGCGATGCGCCGCCTCGCCCTTCAACCCGAACAATGGATTGTCCGCCGCAGGAGGTTCCATCCGATAAACATCCACCGCCGCTCCGCCCAGGTGGCCGCTTTCTAAAGCTTCCGCCAGCGCCGCCTCATCCACCACGCCGCCGCGCGAACCCTGAATCAAAATCGCCCCGGGTTTCATCATCGCCAGCTCGCGTCGCCCGATCATTCCGGTTGTCTCGGGCAGCAGTGGCACATGCAAACTGATCACGTCCGCCAATTGAAAAAGATCCGCCAGAGAGCAGGGCTTGGCGCCCGCCGCCTCGGCCGTACGCGGGTCGCGCGGCGCGGGATCGTGATAAAAAATCAGGCAACCGCGCTTTTGAAAAGCGGAGGCAACGGCTACCCCGGTAACACCAAATCCAATGATCCCCACCGTCAGGCCGTCCAGCCCCTGCAAATTGTCGGCAATCATTCGCGCTCGAAATTCCCGGTAATTGCCTTTGCGAATCTCCGTGTCCGCCCGCAAAAATCCGCGCAGCAGGACGGTTGCTGTGGTCACGGCGTATTCCGCTACCGCCTCGTTGCTTCCTCCCGGAACATTCGCCACGCCAACGCCGTGTTCTCTCAGAAATTCCAAATCCAGCCGGTCCAGCCCCGCTCCCGTCACCTGCACAAACTTCACGCTCGTGTTTTCGAAGAGCGCATTCGGAAGTTTTGCTCCGACCGCGGGAATCACCAACACCCGTGCCACTTTCATCAGCTCCGGCACATCCGCATCGCCCGGAGCCCGGTAAGTAACTTTCAGCGGCTCAGGCGGCAACGCGCCCACTCGCTCGAAATCCGCTTCCGGACGCAGGCAGAGCACATCAATACTCATGATTGCTTGGGTGTCCTTGAAGAAACGCCGGGCTCCCGGGTGGCCGCGGCGATATCCGCAACGGGGAAGAAGCACAATAGAACCAGTGGTTCGCTCCCCGTATTCCGCGTGACATGCTTTTCGCCCGCCGGCATCAGCAGCGTGTCGCCGGGCCTCATGTCGTATTCGCCGCTATCTGCAAACGTAGTCCCTTGCCCCGCAAGAGTGTAAATACATTCCTCAAATTCCAGATGCTGGTGTGCCGCGCGCGACCGATCACCCGGCTTTGCCACGGGAATTTCCACCAAGCGCAGCGTTACCCCTCGTGCCCCGCGCTCCCCCGACACAATCTCCATCGCCCTGCGCCCAGGCAGAGGAAGTTCCTTCGCCTCGCCATGCTTAAACAACCGCGCCATCAACGCACCTTGCTGAACTGACGGAGCTCCGCCGTTCCGCCCTGTATCTTGTCCAACTGCTTGAAAATCTCCGCGGAGGCCGTGGCAATCGAATCGGCAACGCTGTTCAGCATCTTCTGCGCCTTCTCAATCGTCGCGTGCTGCGGGCTCCCATACCATCCCGTCGGCGCAATCGAACGCACATCCCTGAGCACCGGCTGGTAACTCCTCGTCCGCCGCAGCGCATCCACCTTGTGGCCATGAGCGTGGTCGGAAGAATAATCAATCCGTTCGAGGTGCACCAGATCCGGCCGATAGGCCATAACCGCCAGCGCCTCAATCTCCCCGCCGTGCGTCAACCCTCCGCATTCCTTGCCGAACATATCCTCCGCCACAAAACACGCCTGCACGGTCAGCACTGTCATCCCGTGCTCGCGATGCAGCAGGTCCGCGGCAACTCCGAGCGGTGGAATATTCAGCTCGTGCCAATTCAAAATTAGCAAATACCTGGCGCCGTGCTGCGCCACGGAAGCGCAAGTCTCCTTCACCACGTTCATGTAAGTATCCGGCGAAAGCGTTATCGTCCCCTCAAACGGCATGTGCAATGGAGTTACCCCCAACGGCCCGCCGGGAAGCACCAGCCCATCCATCCGCTCCGCCACCGCGTGCGCAATCACATTCGACGCGAAAATGTCCGTCCCCGTCGGCAGGTGCGGCCCGTGCTGCTCCACGCTGCCCTGCGGCAGAATCACCAGCGGGTTCTTCTTCAATTGCGCCGCGATCTCCGGTTGCGTCAGATCCACAAAATACCGGCTGGCAAGCATCGGACCTCCTGTCATTCCCTCACCCGGCTCTGCGCGTCCTCGAGGACGCTCGCAATCGCCACCGATTGCCCGTTCTGCTCGAGCGACTTCAGCGCGGCATACACCATCGCCACCGCCACATTGCCGTTATGCGCACTCAATTCATTCGCTTTGCCGGTGCGGCAGCTCTCGGCAAACATTTCCAGTTCCGCGCGAAACATATCGCTCTCCGGCACTCTCAACTCTTCGCGTTTCGCGTATCCATCAATCCCGCGCTGAATGTAAAGCGTTGATTTCTTGTGCAACTGGTCCGGCGTATCCCAGGTGTCAAAATCGATTTCGTAATGCATCAGTCCCTTCGACCCGAACACCCGCACCGAAAAAATTCCCGGCGAGGTCCAGCAGGAGCCCACGTATCCGATTTTGCCGTCCGCGAATTTCAGCAAAGTCATGGACTGGTCGTCCACCTCCGCGCCGACCGGAGAAAGTTTCGAAGCCATCCCGCTCGCTTCCACCACTTCGCCGCCCAGATAATGCAGCACATCAAACTGGTGAATCGCCAGTTGTGAAAGCGGCCCGCCGGGAGCCTTGTCCTTATACCAGCGCCACGTCAGGGGAGTCAGTTCGAGCGCACGATTGTTCGAGAAATTTGCCTCGAGGAAAGCCACCCGCCCAAGCTCCCCCGCGTCAATCGCCTCCCGGATCTTCCGGATCCCCGCCATCAACCGCGCGCTGTGCCCCACCGTAACGGTGATCCCATATTTCTTTTCGAGCGCGGCAATCTCTAACCCCTCGGCAAGCGAACTCGCGATCGGCTTCTCGGTGTAGACATGTTTCTTCGCCTTCGCCACCAGCGCCGCCATTGGCAGGTGCTGCTCGTTCGGCACGGTGAGAATCACGCCTTCTATCGAGCGATCGACAAGAACGGTTTCGATCGTGGGAGCTGACGGCACACCCGTCTCTCGCTCGAACGCCTCGCGTTTTTCCGCCGAACGGCTGTAGCCGGCAACAATTTTCAGCTTTTCAGACTTCGCCGAAGCGCGGGTCAATACCTTCGCCCAGCGCCCCAGACCTACGATCGCCACCTGAACGGGAGCAGAAGTCACAAGGTCCTCGAAGAAATGACAGAAGAAATGAATGAGGTTGCAAGTTCCATAATATCATAGTACCGTATTACGAGAATATGCTTAAGTCAAGTCCTTTGCTTCGTTCCCCTTCTGCCCTTGCGGCGATCCGCAAATCCGCCGCGCCACTCCGCCGCCAGGTCCAGGACGAACTTCGCCAGTCCATCATCACCGGCCGCCTCATCCCTGGCGAGCGCCTGGTCGAGCGCAAACTTATTGCCATGATGGGTGTCTCCCGCACCGTCATCCGCGAAGCCCTCCGCCAGCTCGAATCGGAAGGCCTCGTGGCTATTGTCCCCAATAAAGGACCAATCGTCCGCACGCTCACTGTCGAGGAAGCCCGCGACATCTACGCCATCCGCGCCGTTCTGGAGGGTCTGGCGGCCCGCTTGTTCACCGAACAAGCCGGCCCGACCGACATCACGCACCTCGAACGCGCCCTCTCGGACGTCGAGGAAGCCTACGACTCCGGCGACGCCAAGTCCATGCTTGAAACCAAGAACAATTTCTACGAAGTGCTCTTTAGAGGCGCCAAAAGCGAAACGCTCGCCTCCATGCTGGCCATCCTTCACGGCCGCATCTGGCGCTGGCGCGGCCTCGGCCTAACGCACCCGAATCGCTCTGCCGAACGCGATCGCCAGAGCCTTAAGAATCTTCGCGCGCTCGTCCAGGCGATTCGCGCGCAGGACGCCGCTCTGGCTGAAAACACTCTTCGCGAGGAAGTAAGCCAGGCCGCCGAAGAAGTCCATCGTCTCTTGAAGGATGGCTCCCCGCAGGCGCCCGCAGAAACGCCTGCCGTCAGTTAGGTTTTCAGTTTGCGTTAACAACTGTCACAAAAGAGGACACGATCGATGGAAACCCACTTCATTGTTCACGACAAAGCCGACACCGTCGGCGTGATGGTGGTCGAAAATGCCCAGCCTGGCCAGCAACTCACCGGCTGGATCATGGAGACCGACGAAACCATCGCCATCAAGGCGCTCGATGCCGTTCCGCTTGGCCACAAAATCGCCCTCAGGGAAATCAAGTCCGGCGACACCGTTTTGAAGTACGGCCACGACGTTGGCCGCGCGGTCGCCTCAATCGGCAAAGGCAATCACGTGCACGTTCACAACATGAAGACGAAAAGGTGGTAACGATGGGACGCTATCAGTTTTTTGGTTACCGGCGGGAAAACGGGCGCGTGGGCATTCGCAATCACGTGGTAATTCTGCCGCTCGATGATCTTTCAAACGCCGCCGCCGAAGCGGTGGCCAACAACATCAAGGGCACTCTCGCGCTGCCGCACGCCTACGGCCGCCTGCAATTCGGTGAAGACCTCGAACTCCATTTCCGCACGCTTATCGGCACAGGTTCCAATCCCAACGTCGCCGCCTGCGTGGTCATCGGCATCGAGCCGGGCTGGACCGGCCGCATCGTGGACGGCATCGCCAAAACAGGCAAGCCGGTCGTCGGCTTTGCCATCGAAGGCAACGGCGACATCTCGACCATCGCCAGTGCCTCCCGCAAAGCGCGCGAATTCCTGCAGTGGGCCAGCGAGAAACAGCGCGAGACCTGTGCCATCCAGGAACTCTTCATCTCCACCAAATGCGGCGAAAGCGACACCACCTCCGGCCTCGGCTCCTGCCCCACGGTTGGCAACCTCATCGACAAGCTCGATCCGGCTGGCGCCACCACCTGCTTCGGCGAAACTTCCGAACTCACTGGCGCCGAGGTCGTCTGCGCCAGCCGCGCCGCAAGCAAGGAAATCGGCGAGAAATTCATGCACGTCTTCCGCGCCTATCAGGAGGTGATCGAGCGCCACAAGACCAGCGACCTTTCTGAATCCCAACCCACAAAAGGAAATATCGCGGGCGGCCTCACCACCATCGAGGAAAAGGCGTTTGGTAATTTCCAGAAAATTGGCAAGAAGGCAAAATTCATCGACGTCCTGAAGCCCGCCGAAGCCCCCGCCAAAGGCCCGGGCCTCTATTACATGGACACTTCCTCGGCCGCCGCCGAGTGCGTCACCCTGCAAGCCGCCGCTGGTTTCGTTGTCCATCTTTTCCCGACGGGGCAGGGAAACGTGATCGGCAATCCCATCGAGCCGGTCATCAAGCTAACCGCCAATCCTAAAACCGCCCGCACCATGAGCGAGCACATCGATCTCGACGTCTCGGGAATCCTGCGCCGCGAAATGACCATAGACCAAGCCGGCGATCAACTGATCGAAATCATGCTGCGCACCTCGAACGGCCGCCTCACCTGCGCCGAAGCCCTCGGCCACCGCGAATTCGTAATGACCAAGCTCTACCAAAGCGCCTAAGCGCCGCCTCACAAATGGCTTTTGGGGGGTCGGAGCTTTAGCTCTGACATTCGGAGGCGCAAAAAAAATCGCACTTTAGCCCCTGATGCCACTCTTCCCTCAGTTCGACCAAATTCAGGAACTCACTTTTGCTTATTCGATTTGCGTATTAAAACTAAACACCATCTGCCAGCGCCCGTCCCGCTTCACCCACATGCGCGTATTGAAATACGATTTCCCGCCAGGGCGCTGCTCGTGCGCGACCATCATCACCGTTTCGCCAAAATCAAACATCTCAGCCGCCAATAATTCCTGTGGAGCGGCGCGTGTCCCTGTCGTTTTCTGCCTGCTGATTTGCGTCAGCCGGTCCGCTTTGTTGAACGGCCGGTCGTGGAAGGTGTCGGTGGCTGTAAACTCGTCGGCAATCAGCGGCGCGTACGCGTCGGCATTGCTCTCCGCCATCGCGCGCATCACTCCCTGCCAGGAAGCGATCACTTCTTTCTCGTTTCTGGTCTCGGGTTCAAAGGGAATGGTCTTGCACGGATTCACGCATTCCACGGAAGTCCTGCCGGCCTGCGGCTCCGATTTCTCCACCTGCAGCACTTCCTGGTAGAGCAGTGCCCGCCACCCAGCCGTGCGCTTTACCCACACGCGCACAACATTCATTTTGCCTTGATTTGCGCGTACCACGGCCGTTTCGCCGTAGGTGCGCGGCGGCGCTTCGACATCGGCGTTGGCCACGACCGGAAGTTTTTCGAGCACTCCCGCGCGCGTCAGGCGGTGTCCGGTGGCGTCAATCCAGATCAGCCTGGCGTCGAGCAGTTCGGCCGCGGCTGCTTTGTCCTTGCTCAGAAAAGCGTGGACAAACGAGCGATCGGCGATGAGCGGAGAGGAATCCTGCTGTGCGCGAACAGGCGTAGCAGAAATGGAAAGCACGAGGAGCAGCAAAAAGTTCGGCGCCCCGAGATTTGCACAAAACTTCAGGAAGGCCGCACGATAACTGCCCCAGATAAAGCGTTCACCGTTGAACATTTTGTCCCTCTTTGCATGCCCTTTCCGTGGATGCGCTATTTCGCAGCCGCAGCCTGAATCGTCGTCTGATAGCTGATGGACATGATCCACTTTCCTTCGCGCTTGATCCACAACCGGCTCACGTGAATCGGCTTGCCCGAATAGGGCTGGTGCAGGCAAGTCATGATCACCGCATCGCCAAAATCAAACATCTTCGCGCTCACCAGCGGAGCAGGGGCGGAGCCGACTCCGCTCGTCTTTTGTTTGTTGAGAGTCTCCATGCGCCCGGCTTTCGAAATCACGTGATCGCTGTTCGAACTGATCTGCACAAACTCATCCGCAATGTGCGGCGCCCACGCCTCCGCATCGTGAGCTGTCACGCCGGTCTCCAAAGCCTGCCACGAAGCAATGATAGCCGCCTCCGCCTCATTCGCCGGCTGGAACGGCACCATCTTGCACGGATTCTCGCACTCCTTCACCCCAGACCCCGCCGAAGTGGAAGGCTGCTCCAATTGCTTCACCTCGTGATATACGAGCAATCGCCAACCCCCAGCCCGCTGAACCCACAACCGCAAAATATGCACTTTGCCGCGGCCAGCATTCACCGCGCCAATCTGCCCGTAAGTCCGCTCGCTCACCTCCGCGTCGCTCTCATCCCCAAGCGCATCCTTCGGCAAGGCCCGCACCACTTCCCCTGTCATCAGCGTTTTCCCCTCCGCGTCCGTCCACGAAAAGTCCGCATCCAGCATCTTCCCAAGCGCCGCGGCATCCGCCTTCGCAACGGCCTGTACGAACTGGTGATCCGCCTGCATCACTGCCGGATCGCCTTCACCGGCAAAAGTCTTCGGGCCGCCAGCCGAAAGCGAAAAACCGGCAGACAACAAAACAAGAGCAACGAAACGTACAGACTGTGCGCGCATTCTGGAAAAGTCCTTTCAACAATGATTTCGAAACTTCCCTTCAAACGCCTCACAGATAAAAAAGGGGCCGGAACGAATCCGGCCCCGGTTGTAGTTCAGAGCTTGCTCGGGAACTAGAACAGAAACTTCAGCCCGAGTTGAATTGCGCGAGCCCCGCCGGAACCGAGCACCGGGTTAACGGACGCGGAGTCGGGGGTGAAACAACCGCAGCCGAACGGGCCTACCGAAGGATCAGCCGTTGCGCCGACGCCCTGCCCTGTGGCCCCGCCGAAGGGATTCGCAAAGTTGGGATGGTTGGTTATGTTGAACATCTCGGCGCGGAATTGCGTCGTGATCCGTTCGCCGAATTTCCAGTTCTTGGAAACTGAGAAATCCAGGTTGTGGAAACCGCCATCCCGGAAAATGTTGCGGCCGGAGTTGCCGAAGGTGCCGAGCGCCGGTGCAACCAGCACGGACTTTCCATTAAAGCTCGCATAGCAGCCGGCCGCGCCCCCGTGGGCCACGCAAGCCGCATAAAGTGCGGCCGATTGAGCAGCGGGCAGGGAAATGGAGTTCCCCGTGATGCCCGAGATATAGGCACAGCCACCGCTATTGCAGAAAGGCAGAGATTTGTCGCCCGGCGATTTAAAGTCGGACGGATTACCAAAGAAATTCCAACGATCGGCAAGCTCGCCGGTTCCGCTGAAGTCGTTACTTTCGTCAATTGCCTGCCACGGCTGCCCGCTCTGCAGCGTCAAGATGCCATTGACCTGCCAGCCTTCGAGCATCTGCCCGTAGCCCTTTTTGCTGGGAAGTGTATAGGTGAGCGACAGTGTGAAGCGATGGCGGATGTCGAAGTCGCTATTTCCGTACTCGCCCTGTGGATCCAGGCTGTTCTTGGGCAGGTATTGGTTCCAGTTGTAGGACTGGTTGTCGAGTGCGTGGGAATAAGTGTAGCCTGCGACAAAATCCATGCCGTGGTAATCGTGGCCTGAGAGGGTAGCCTGCAGGCCGTTGTAGTTCGACCTGTAAATGTTGGAGTAATAGTTGATAAAACCCAGATAGGGATACTTGGTGTTGAAGGGGCGAGTCTGTTGCTCATTGCCGTCCGCGTTCACGCCGTTGGCGATGTCGAATGGCGTCCAGCCCGATCCCAGGGCAGGCTGGTTGATGTCCTGAATGCCTGTCAGCCTGGAACCATGATTGCCCACATAAGCGGCGTCCAGTGAGACTTTGCCAGAAAAGGCATGCTGAATCCCCAAAGTCCAGGTGGTGACGTAAGGAGTCTTGTAATTGCGGTCCATGGCAAAGATATCGCACGGGCCTGCGTCGTTGCCGATGCCGTCTCCGCAAGCGACATTACTCACAAGGTTGGACGGATAGATCGAAGCGCCACCGACCGAGGAACCATTCCAGTTGAGTTGGGAAGCCCCAAGCGTAATACCGGAAGCGACGATGTTGCCAATCCCAGGTGTGGACACTCCATTGACTTGAAGGGCTGCACCCGTCGGAACAACGTTTGATCCCAAGGTGACGGTGTTATTCGTGTTTTGTTGTGAGAGGAAAGTGCTCATGGAAAGCAGGTCATAAACAATACTGGCACCTGCGCGGACGACTGTTTTTCCATCACCCTTTACGTCCCAAGCGACGCCGACGCGCGGGGCAAAGTTCGTGTAATCTTTGTTGTAGAGTGAGCCGATATTCTTGCCCACTTGTTCCAGGCCGACAGAAGGCTGAAAGTTTCCAAGTTGGTTGTTCGAATCGCTAGGCACCCCCTGAAGTTCATAGCGTAGCCCCAGGTTGAGGGTCACGCGCTTGGAAACGCGCCAATCGTCCTGGAAAAAAGCGGCGAATAGATTTTGGGTCATGTGGCGGATCGGGTCTCCGGCCAGGATGCTGGCATTGTGTACGTCACCGGCCAAAAAGCTTTCGAGTGGGCTTGAACCTGTGAAGGCGCCGTCCGTATTAAATGTGGGACGTCCTCTCGCTCCGCGGAACGTACCCTGGACAACTTTATCGATGCGGACTTCGGCGCCGAGTTTCAGGGCGTGTTTCCCGCGCAAATTCGATACCTGGTCCACAAAGTCGTAGACGTTGTCCGGTCCCACCAGCTTCGGGAAGTTATGAAAACCACCGAGCTCAGTGAAGCCGCTGATTCTGACGTTTGGCAGTCCGCCGACAGCGGCAACCACCGCGGGTGAAAGGCCGGTGTTGAGCTGATAGGTGACGCCCACGTTGGCGGGGACGATGGTGAGGTGATAGCGTGTGTAGCCGATCCTCAGGTCGTTGGCCCATTGCGCGCTCGGCGTCCATGCATAGTGACCCGCGACGGCTTGCGCTCGCGAATGAATCACTGTGCCATAGGAGGGAAGCAATTCCGCTGAATCCTCAGCGGTAATGTTGTCGTTGCCGAAGAAATAAGAGCCGCTCAGGGTGTTCTTGTCGTTGATGTGGTAGTCCACTTTGCCGATCGCATTCCTTGATGAATCCACATCTGGAAAACCCCCGACGAAGGACTTGCCACCGGTCGCGTTCGGTCCGTAGGTACCGCCGGTGCAAGAGGTATAGGGTGCAGTGATGTTGGCGGGGCAACCCAGGAGATACAGACTTTGCTGGCTGAACGCAATACCGTGCGCGGCAAGATCTGTCAAAGCATCGGGAACGCTTACCGCCGGATTCGGGCCTCCGGTCGCTGTGACCGTCGTCGGAGAGTTGACTGGAATCGAATTGCCCACCGTGTAATTGCGATTTTCAAAACCACCAAACCAGAAGAGTTTGTCCGGGATGATGCGGCCGCCCGCCGTCGCTCCGTACTGCTCCAGCTCTACGGGCGTCTTTGCCGTGCCTACGGGATTGAAGTAGTTGCGGGCGTCGAACGAATCCGATCGGCCAAACGCATAGGCCGAGCCGTGAATCGTATTCGTTCCGGACTTCAGCCCGACGCTCGTGATCGCCCCCGGCTTCCAGCCGAATTCCGCCTTGGGGTTCACCTGGGTGTTGAATTCCTGAATCGCGTCGATCGGCAAAATCGTGGCTGCATCGCCGGCCACCGCCGCCGCGTTCGTCACGCTGAATCCCATGAATGCCTCATCGTTGCTCAAGCCGTCCACCAGGTAACTGGTATCTTCGGGCCTAGCGCCGTTGGTCGTCTGCGTCCACGGTCCGCCGCCTGGATACACAGTCGTTCCAGGGCGAAGGGTGAGCAAGTTCTGGTAGTTGCGGCCGTTCAAGGGGAGGTCATTGATGATCTGGTTGCTGAGGGTCCCCCCAAGGGTGGTCGAAGTGGTGTCCACCATAGGAACTTCTTCGGTAATCGTAATCGTCTCTGACGCCGAGCCGGGCTGCAGCACAGCGTCGACCCGCAAATCCTTGCCGACTTCGATCTGAATGTTTTTCCGCTCGAAGGCCTTGAAGCCCTTCACTTCAACACGAACCGTGTAGGTTCCTGCCACCAGGTTCAGGGCAACATACGCCCCGTCTGAATCAGTGACCAGATTCTGAGTGACGCCGCGCGCCACGTCAGTGACGGCCACCGGCGCGCCGGCAATGTAGGTGCCCGACTTGTCGGTCACGGATCCCAAAATGCGTCCGGTGTTCCCCTGAGGGAAAGCCGGAAGGGAAAGCAGAAGCGCGGCAGAAATCAGAGCCAAGAGTCCCAGGAATTTCCTCAAATTGACACAATTCGACATTACACACCCCTGTAGAATCCCCTGTTCGGGAGTACAACCCGCACAATAGGTATAGCCGCTGTACCATCATACGAAGTAGCTTGTCAACTATTTCCTTTCTCTTGCCCAGCAAAATTATTGATACTCTCTGGATTCGCCAGCCGCTCGCTTCTTGGAAAGGCAATTTAACTCCAGCAAAGAACAGCCATTTAGGGTCAAAGTGGCGTTTCTTGTGGAAGTCTAGACCCGCCACCTCGGCCAGACGCAACCAAGGCGGACCGATTCACCCGGCTCCTCCGGGAAGCAACAAAAATTGGTACAGATAACAGACCTCTCCAGCCGAGCCGAACCATGGAGGTGGCAACAGCCGGAAGGTAATCTCTAGGCTTTCCGCTCGGCGGTTTTGTCCGCGAAAATTTTCAGTCCTGCACGGTGTAAATCCAGATCTCCGCTCCGTGATCCGCGCGCGGAGGCACTCCCAGAAAAAACCGGTCGAAGCCTTTGTGGCCTTTTCCGAAATAGCCGGCGGTGCGCGCGCCAAGCGTCGAGGGAACTTTTGCCAAGAGCTGATAGTTGTCCGCGTCCGACTGCTCGAACACGCTGATGTATCCCTCGCCGCCGGGAACATAAATCCTTTTTCGTCCTGCATCGTAATAAACGTCGTCGGCATCCTGCACACAGGGGAACTCCGCCACGGTGCGGCCGGTGTTCGTATCGAAGACCGCCAGGCGTGCCGGCTCGTGCGTCGCCACAAACAGCCGGTGATCCGTCTCATCGAGTGCCATCGGAAAGTTATGCTCGAGCCTCATCGGCCAGCGCCCAATCGCGCCAGTCTTGCGATTGATCACCGCAATTTGCTTCAAATCCGGCAGATTTACGTAAATGTTGGGCCCTGCCGTTTCCAGTTGAAACGATTCCGGATGCGCGCCCAGCTTGTATTGTTCGGGCAGGCGCTCGTTGGTCGACGCATCCACAATGCCGATCGCGCCGGTTTCGTCCTCGCCAAATCCCACGTACACCCGATCAGTCGCGGCGTCGTAGCGCAAATTATCCACGTCGCCGTGAAAATCAATTTCCTTCACCAGATCGTAATTTTCACCGGCGTAAATCCGCAATTTGCCTTTGCTGCTGGCCACAAAGAGTTTTTTGGCGTCCGGCGCGTACGCCACGCCCTGCGGATTGGGAATTCCCGTAATGGTGTGCGAGCGCACCCGCGCGCTGATGTCGATCACCTCCACGGTGTTGTTCCCAAGCGCCGCCACGAACAGCTGGTTCTTTCCGTCGAAACTGAAATGATCGAACCGCCCCTCGACGCCGGGTGTAGCGATCGCCTCGGTCAAAACCAGCGGCCTGGGCGTGTCAGGAGTTGCTGCTCCTTGCGCGCGCAATCGAGGAGAGCTTGAAGACACCAGCAAAGCACAGCCGAAGAATAGACGGAATAAGTTCAAGGTGCCTCCAAGCGAGACTGAGAATTTGGGGTCCAGGCGCGGGCGCCGGGGAAGAGGATAGCGCAAAAAGAGTTGACGTGGCAAAAGGTCAGGTGGTAGAACCACAATCCGCAGTGCGTTGATGCCAGACCGGCCGCTCGCACCAGACTTTGAACCGAGGTGAAGAATGCGTTCTCTGTTGAAGACGATCTTGATCGGGCTTGGGCTGCTATTCGCCGGGCCGCTCTTTCTTCCCTCAGGTAAGGTCGGTGCCCGCGGCCAGCTCGCCACCGGCCGGGAGGCAGCCGAAGCGATCCCCTCCCACGGGTACGTTGTCGCCACCAAGCGAATCAAGGGGTCCGACATTCCCGGCGACTACACCTTTGTCCTGACTCGCGACGAAATTTACGTGCCCATCCTTGTCCGCAAGCCCAAGGGCAACGGCCCCTTTCCCGCGATCACCATGGGCTGGGGCGAAGGGCGTGAAGGAATGAAGAAAGTGGAGCAGCTGACCGAGCGCCTGACGCAGATGCAAGACCGCATGATTGCCCGCGGCTACGTGGTGGTCACGGTGAATTACCGCAACGAGATTCCTTACGCTTACGAGAGTGCCAAGCCGCCGCAGAATCTTCCCGACAGCATCAGCGGCGACCGGCGAATGTTGAAGTCCGGCCCGACGCTGGACCACGAAGATCTCATCGCCATTATCAAATATTTGCAAACGCTGCCCTATGTCGACAAAAAAGCCGTCGGCGCGATGGGAGTCAGCCACAGCGGTGAAATGATCATGAAGGCCTCGAGCGAGTACACCTTCGCGGCCGGCGTCTCGATCGAACCCGCCGACCACGAATTTCTCACCGTCAACACCGGCCCGACCGCGCCGCGAAAGGACAATGAGATCCAGTACAACGACATTGAAGTGGCGCGCAAGAACGCCAACAAACAGGAAGCGATGGAACGCATCCAGCGCATCCACACGCCAATTCTGATTTTTGGCCGCGACACCGACCACCAGCAGGGAATTTTCAAGCTGACCTACGAATGGATGAAAGAGGCCGGCAAAGACGTACAATGGGCCAGCTTCAACCACCCGGTGCACGGCTACGTGTTCATCATGAATCAGCCGGACGGCTCGTATCAGCCGGATGAAATCCAGCAGAAGACCTTCGAGATCTTCATGGATTATTTCGACAAGCATCTGAAACACTAGCGCCGGGCGGAGGTTTCGAAGCGGCCGCAGCAAATAGCGAACCGGGGGTGTGCTGTGAAACTTGGATTTATCGGCCTTGGCGACATGGGCCAGGCCATCGTGCCGCGCTTGCTCGCGGCCGGCCATCAAGTCGCCGGCTGGAACCGTACCAAGGAAAAGGCCGAGCCGCTTTTCAAGCTCGGCATGGGCTGGGCCGACTCGCCGAAGCAGCTCGCGGCCGGATCTGAATTTGTCTTCACCATGGTCACAAATTCGGACGCGGTGAGATCTATCGCATTCGGTGAAAACGGAATCCTCTCCGGCCTGCCGAAAGGCTCGATTTATCTGGATATGAGCACGATCGATCCTGACGCCAGCCGTGAAGTCGGGGCGGCGTTTTTTAAGGCCGGCTTGACCATGATGGACGCGCCGATTTCCGGAACCACGCTGACCATCGGCAAAGGCAACGCTTCGGTAATGGTCGGCGGCGATAAAGCAGCGTTTGAGCGCGTGCAACCCGTGCTGCTCGCGATCGGTCCGAAAGTGACTTACATCGGCGCGCAGGGGCTTGCCGTGCAGCTTAAAGTGGCCCTTAACATGACGCTGGTGATCGAAGTGATCGGCTTCTGCGAAGGCGTCGCGCTGGCGGAAAAAGGAGGAGTACCGCGTGAGGTAGCGGTCGATGCCATGTTGAAAAGCGTTGTAGCTTCGCCGGTTCTTGCCTACCGCGCGCCGCTGATCCTCGAAGGTCACATTTCCGACGCGACGTACGGCGACGTGAATTTGCAGCAAAAAGACATGCTGCTCGCGCTCGACCTCGGCAGAAAAATGGGAGTTCCGGTTCCGCTTGGCGCGGCGGCAAACGAAATGCTCAACGCTTGCCGCGGTCTGGGCCTTGCTGAGCATGACTTCGTCACTGTTTATGAGGTCTATCGCCGCCTGGGAGGGATGTCGAAATGAAACCGTACCGCACCAATCTCGGCGACGTGCCGAAAGTCGGCGGACTGACCAAAGAAGACGGCTGGATCAACATGCAGGTGCAGTTTCTGATCGACCAGAAAACCGCCGGATCCGACAAACTCCTGATCGGCTGGACCGTGCTTCCGCCCGGCGCGCGCCACGACAAGCACCGCCATCCGAACTGCGATGAATTCTTCGTCGTGATCCAGGGCAGCGGCTTCATCTATACCGACACCGGCCGTGAACCCTCCTCGAGGGGCGACGTTATCTTCACCCCGCGCGGCCACTGGCACGGCTTCGACAATACCGGCACCGAAGACGTGGTCCTCGTCTGGGGTTGGAGCGGCGCAGGCTCTCTTGAAGCCGCCGGCTACGAAATTCCGCCAGAAGGCTACTGATCGCTGATCGAAGGACGGATTTTCAAAAATGCCATCCGCCTGGCCCATTGCGTGGGAAGACCCGCGAATCAAAAGCGGCATGCGCCAACAGCTTCGTTGGCGGCGCGAGATGTTGGCAGCAGGAAAGACGCCGCTCGGCTGGAAGTTGGCGTTCGGCGGCCCCGCGGCCCTTGAACGATTGCAAACCACGGCACCGCTCGTCGGGTTTCTTATGGCCGACGCGATCGTTCCGTCAGGCTCAACGGTTTCTCTCGCTGGCTGGAAAAAACCCGCCGCCGAGCCCGAACTCGCCGTCTATCTGGCAAAAGACCTGCCTCCAGGCGCCGGCCGCAAAGCCACGATGGAGGCAATCCGAGATCTTGGCGCGGCCATCGAACTCGCCGACGTCGATCACCCTTCCGACGATGTCGAAGGCACCCTGGCCCGGAATATCTACCAACGCCACGTAATTCTCGGCGGCTCGGATCCCGCGCACGCGGGCGGCAA
Organism: Acidobacteriota bacterium; assembly: GCA_013289665.1. GTDB lineage: Bacteria > Acidobacteriota > Terriglobia > Acidiferrales > UBA7541 > Acidiferrum. Next base: position 248,234 of record JABCZN010000003.1, read on the forward strand.
CCTGTCAGGCCTTAACGCGCGCGTGTTTCAGAACGCCTCGGAAATGGCCAACACCTCCGGCCTTGAAGCGTTGACGGGAGAATTGATCGCCAACGTCGGCCACGTGGCGGATTTGCTGGCTGTTTTTGGTGAGACTCTTCACGCCGGCCAGATCATCATCGCGGGTTCCATCACCCCGCCCATCTGGGTCGAACCGGGCGAAACCATCGGCTTTCATCTCGAACCGCTCGAACCAATCTTCGTAAATCTTGCGGCGGCGCCGTAACTTTTTGCGCCCGGTGGAATCAGACGTGGCGCCGGGAACTTGCGCAGCCCGGATTCGCCGGCGTATAGTGCGTCGGAATCTGAAAATTGATTTTAGGACGGGAATCGATGCCGAGAGTTGGACTCTATCCGATAGCAAAGCGCCTGCTCTTCACTGCCGTCGCGATTCTTTCAGCGGCCGCGTTCGTTTTCGCCGGACAGAGCAATCCGCCGAAGACCGGCTCCTGGTCCGGCGTCCTCGTAACCAGCGCCTGCAACGCCGACGAAGCCTTCAACGAATCTCCCGAGTGCTTCAAAACCGTTCCCGGCGCAAAGATCGCTCTCTACGACGACACCAACCGCCTCATGTACTCGCTCGAACCGCAGGATAAAGTCACCGGCCGTCTCGGCGACACCGTCACCATCCGCGGCGCTCTCGACGAGGACACGATCAACGTCGCTTCCACCGAACCGATGGCCATCGGCCTCGCCGTTGGCCAAAAGGCTCCCAATTTTTCCGCCCGCGATGAGTTCGGCCACATCCAGACGCTTGAAACTCTCAAAGGCCCGAAAGGCACGGTTCTTCTTTTCTTCCGTTCCGCGGACTGGTGACCCTTCTGCAAAGGGCAGCTGGTCCAGCTGCAAAGCGCGTTCCCGCGTTTTGAAAAGCAGGGCGTCAAGTTCGCGGCCATCAGCTACGACTCCGAGGAGATCCTGAAATTCTTCGCCGACCGCCACAAGATCGAATATCCGATGCTCGCCGACCCGGATTCGAAAATCATCAAAGCCTATGGCGTCTTCAATCACGAAGCCACCGGCATGCAGAAGGGTTTTGCGCGCCCCGGCTATTTCTTCATTGATTCGAACGGCGCCATCAAGGAAAAATTCTTCGAAGCGAAATACCGCGAACGCCTCACCGGCAACAGCATCATCGCGAAACTCTTCCCCGAATTGGGCCAGGAAGTCACGGACACGCTCGAAGCCCCGCATCTCGGGCTCGCGCTCCAGCAATCCGATCGCACCGGCGTTCCCGGCACGCGCATAACAATTTCCGCAGAAGTTCGGCTCCCCGCCGACGTTCACGTCTACGCCCCTGGCACCCAGGGCTACAAGCCCGTCAGACTGGTGATGGACGACGTCCCCGATCTGGAGTTGAACCCAGTCGTTTACCCCGCATCCAGAACTCTCTATCTCCCGGCGATCAAGGAAAAAGTGCCCGTCTATGAAGGCACCTTCCGCATCAGCCAGGACGTCAAAGTCAGCTCCAGCTCGCAATTCTGGAGCTCCCTCGGCAAAGACGGCAAAACCTTCACGCTTACTGGCAGGCTCGAATATCAGGCCTGCGACAAAACCATGTGCTACGTGCCAACGTCCGTCCCGGTCAAGTGGCAGCTCCAGGTCTTCCCGCTCGATCGCACCCGCGCCCCGGTGGACATTCGTCATAAATAAGCAATCGATGCTCGACTTCAGGTTGTCGAGACTATTTCAGGACGAAGCCATAATCTGAAAAATCGTTAACCCCGGATTCCGAACTTTGAATTAGTCTGGCTGAGCCATGACTCGTTATCATCGTTTTTGGTTTGCCTGCTTTTTGCTTCCGGTCGTTCTCTGCTTGCCTTCGAGCGCAGCGAGCCCGGCCGATCAGCCCCTTTTTACATCAAATCACGAAGTGCTTCGGCTGGATGTGCCCAGCGAGTTTCGATTCGTTGCGTTTGGGGATACACGATTTCACGATCCCGCCGACACAGAAGCCGCGAATGCGCTTGTCAGGCAAACGCTGGTGAAGGCCATTGACGAAGAGAATCCGGCCTTCGTATCGATCGGTGGCGACATTGTCTATTCCGGGGACAATCCGAAGGACTGGCAGGTTTGGGACGCGGAGACCGCCCTCTGGCAAGAGCACAAAGTTGTCATTTACCCCGCGCTCGGAAATCACGATCTCCACGGAGACCAAACGACTGCGCTTGGAAGCTATTTTGCACGTTTTCCGGCGATCAAGGGAAGCCGGTTCTACTCCGTGCGGATTGGAAACTCGCTGCTATTGGTCCTGGATAGCGCGCTCGATGAACTCACCGGTCCGCAGGGTGAATGGCTGCGCGGCCAAATCGAGCAACTCGCTCCAAATGTTGATTTCCTGTTCTTCGTATTCCACCACCCTCCCTACACCAGTTCGTCCGATGAGAAGGCTTACGGTGGCGGGCACTCGGCGCGAGATAAGGAATTGGCCCTTGCCGGGTTCCTCGAGGAAAAGCAGAAGCAAGCGCGGGCGCGTTTTGTGGTTTTTAACGGTCACGTGCACAATTACGAGCGGCATCAGCATGGCGGAGTAATCTATTTCGTGACGGGGGGCGGGGGAGCGCATGCTTATCCGATCACCCGAAAGGCCGACGACCCCTACAAGGATCCGGGAATCAACTACCACTACCTGCTGGTGGATGTGGACAAGAAGCACGTCCGGATTACGATGAAGAAACTGGAATTCAAGGATGGCAAACCGGTGTGGACCCAGCCGGACGAAACTGTGATCCCGGCGAACCTCGTGAAAGCTGCGGGTACACGGTAGCCCGGCAGCAAAATAGGTAGTGTCCTAATTTGAATCTGGCGTATCTGGCGTTTGGTTAGTCATGGTGGAAATAGAAGAGGTTCCCGTCCAGATCCTTTACAGTGAATTGCCGTAATCCCCAAGGCTTTTTTTCCAAAGGATCCACGATGTTCGCACCCGACGACTTCAGTTCCTGGTACGACGCATCGATATCTTCTGCGAACACCCAGTGAACCGCAGGTTCGAACGGCGGGTTCCTCTTCCGAAAGAATATCGTCATATTACCGCGCGACACGGCCCCAATTTCCTTGCCTGGGTAAAGCCATCCAATTTCAAATCCGAGTGCATCTCTGTAGTGCTGTTGTGCGCGTTCGACATCCGCGACCGGCAACTCCGGCACTGGCTGGCCAATTGAGCTCGTTTTCTCTTTTGCGCCCACAAGGCTCTCCTTTATCGAACAAACCCGCCCACGCGTCAAAATAGGACACTACCAGAAAGTACACCGCTGGGTTGTACGGTGAGGATTTGCCGTATGATACGGGCATGCGACTTCTCCTCGTCGAAGACGACTCGCGTATCGCCCGATTCGTAGCCAAAGGCCTGCGTGAAGAGTCCTACGCCGTCGACGCCGTCCAGAACGGCAACGACGCCGTCTACCAAACCGAAATCAACGATTACGATCTGATCGTCCTCGACGTCATGATTCCCGGCATGGACGGATTCGCCGTCTGCAAAGCCATCCGCGCCGGTGGCAAGCGCACTCCAATCCTCATGCTCACCGCGAAAGACGGCGTGGACGATCGCATCAAAGGCCTCGACTCCGGCGCCGACGATTACCTCACCAAGCCCTTCGAATTCCGCGAACTCCTCGCCCGCCTCCGCGCTCTGCTCCGCCGGCCCAACGAACTCCGTCCCCCGCGAATTACCGTCGGCGATCTCGAACTCGACACCGCGTCGCAAACCGCCAAACGCGGCTCCCGCTCCATCCCCCTCACCGCCAAGGAATACGCCCTTCTTGAATATTTCGCCCGCAACTCCGGCCGCGTAATCGGCCGCTCAGAAATCGCCGAACACGTCTGGGACGAAACCTTCGACCCCTTCTCGAACCTCATCGAAGTTTACGTAAACCGTCTCCGCCGGAAACTTGGCGAGGAAGCCGGCAAGCCTATCCTCCAAACCCGCCGCGGCAGCGGCTACGTCCTTTGCGACAACGAAGCCCCCGGCAAAAAGCACTCCGCCCAAAACCCGAGCGGCACGAAAAAATCCCATGCTTGAGTCCGTCCGCTCCCGCATCACCCTTTGGTACAGCGGCCTCCTCGGCCTTTTCCTGATCTTGCTCGCCGGCCTCACCTACTTTCTCTACTGGCACAACAGCCTGCTCAGCACCGACAGCAATCTCCTCGAACTGAGCGACACCTATGTCACCACGTTCAACGCCGAGCTGAAGGACGCATCGGGAGAAGACCCAAGAAAAGAGGCCGCGCGCGTAGCCATGATCGAGCATCGCTTTCGCGACGTCATCTTCGCCATCGTTGACGACCACGGCCAGGTGATTCTGAGCTCCCTCGATTTGCCCGCGCTCCGTGGTGGACTCGAGCTCTTCACCCCCGAGATTTTTGCCTCCAGAGAGTTCCAGGCCCTGGCGCGCGCTCCGGCCGCCGCCGGCGCGCGCACATTTCAAAATGTTCCCGGCGGCAAAAACGGCTTCCGCGGGTATTCGCGCCTGCTGGAGCCCGAGGACCGCACCGTCTCCCTCGTAATCTTGCAATCTCTCCACCCGCAAAAAGAAATCATGGAGGATATCCGCCACACCTTTTATTGGATTATCCCGATCGCCTTGCTCCTCGCCAGCGCCGGCGGCTATTTCCTCGCCAGAAAAAGTCTCGCGCCGGTAACCGATATGGCTGCGCAAGCCCGCGGCATGGGCGCCGCCCGCCTCAGCGAACGCCTCGAGGTTTCCAATCCCCGCGACGAACTGGGCACCCTCGCTCTCTCCTTCAACGAACTCCTCGACCGTCTCGAAAAATCTTTCGAACAGCAACGCCGTTTCGTCGCCGACGCCTCCCACGAACTCCGCACCCCGGTGGCAATCCTGCAGGGCGAAACCGAAGTTGCTTTGTCCCGCCCAGACCGCCCGCCCGAGGAATACCGCGAGACCCTCGCAATTCTGCGCGACGAATCCCATCGTCTCGCGCACATCATCGAAGACCTCTTCACACTGACCCGAGCCGATGCCGGCCAGTATCCGCTGAAACTCCGCGATCTCTACCTCGATGAACTCGCCACCGATGTTCTCCGCCGCACACGTTCTCTCGCCATCGCCAAAGGCGTCACGCTCACCTCCTCCATCCAGCCGGAGCTTCCTCTCTACGCCGACGAAGACCTCCTCCGCCGCATGTTGCTGAACCTCCTTGACAACGCCATCAAATACACGCCAGCCGGCGGCATGGTCAACGTGGACTGCCGTCTCGACAGAGATTCCTACATTCTCCGCGTCTCCAACACCGGTCCGGGAATTCCCCCCGAACTCCAGTCGCGCATCTTCGAGCGGTTTTTCCGCGCCGACAAGGCGCGCTCGCGCTCGGAAGGCGATACCGGCGGCGCCGGCCTCGGTCTCTCGATCGCCCGCTGGATCGTCGAAGCTCACCACGGCCGCCTCGAACTCACGCAATCCGATGCCTCCGGCACCACCTTCACAGCCTTTCTCCCCGTCCCGGGTCAGAGCGCCATTTCCGTCGAGCCCAGGTAGCGTCCACCTTCAGGTGGACCAGCCAACCTTTTCCAGGGGAGGGGCTCTCTTGCCTTTCTAGCCGCCGCCCGCCGCGGCGGGCGGTGTGCGCCGCCGGGGTTTACCTCTTTTTCGCTGCGAGAAATCCCGGTTAATCCTGCGTTTATCTCAATCTCGATAGCTTAACGAGAGACAGAGCGGCCAACTTCGTCCCCCGGACATAGGCTATTGGCAAGAGCCGCTCGAGGCAGCGATGAAAATAACCTTGATGCGATCGATAGCAGCTGGAATCCTGGCGGTCGGATTGTGCGCCGCCGCAGCAGCCCAGGCGCCAACCCCTCTAAAATCGAAGATTCCCGCCGCGCTCAAGAAAGACGCCAGGATTTCCGTGGACGAGGCCCGCGCCTCCGCGCTCAAAAAAGTGCCAGGCCAGATCCAGGAAGAAGAGCTAGAGAAAGAAAACGGCAAGCTGGTTTATTCTTTCGATATCCGCGCCACCGGGCAGAAAGACATAACCGAAGTGCAGGTGAGCGCGACGGACGGCTCGATCGTGAGCGTCGAGAAAGAGAACGCCGCCAGCGAAGCCAGGGAAAAGAAGCAGGATTCCGGCAAGCCGTAGCGGCAGGCTGGGCGCCACAAGGTCATGCAAACGACAGAACAGTTCGCTCAGGGAACTAAATTCGACCGGAAACATCATTTCGGTTTAATCGGGCTGTTGTGGACTGCCGGACTTCTATCCGGCGGAGTCTGCCGAGGCCAGCAACCCGAAGCGCCAGCGCCACAGCCCGACCGAGTGGCCAGGCAGAAACAAGCGGCTTCACCCGGCGCCCCAGCTCCCGGATCCCCCGTCCGTCTCACCTTGGAGCAAGCGCTGGCACTCGCCCGTAAAAACGAGCCGACCTACCAATCGGTCGTGACCGCCGCCGGAGTCGCCCGTGAAACTCGCGCCCAGGCCCGCGACGCTCTGCTCCCCAGCGTCAATTTCACCACCTCGGATCTTTATACCCAGAGTAACGGGAAGGGTGGCGTCAGATTCATCGCCAACAACACGCCCCATGAGTACACGAGTCAGGGAAATGTTCACCAGCAGTTGGACCTGGCGTCCTGGGAGACCTATCGCAGCCAGGCGGCGCTGGCAGCAGCAGCGAAAGCCAAAGCCGAAGTTGCTGCCCGCGGCCTGGTCGTAACCGTCGTTCAGAACTACTTCGCCGCCGCGGCCGCCGAGAAAAAACTCGAGTCCGCCAGCCGCACCGCCGATGCCGGCGAAAAATTCCTCGAGCTCACCCAGGCCCTCGAAAAGGGCGGGGAAGTCGCCCATTCCGACGTCATCAAGGCGGACCTGCAGGCCCAGGAACGCCGCCGCCAACTCCAGGAAGCAAAACTCGGATTGTTGAATGCCCGCCTGGACCTGGCCGTTCTCCTCTTCCCCGATTTCAACGACCATTTCGAAATCGGCGACGACCTGCACGGAAATGTGGCCTTGCCACCGCAACCGGAATTTGAGTCGCAAGCCGCCCAGGGAAACCCGGAGATCCGAGCCGCCCTCGCCAGTAGCGAAGCCGCCGCCCACGATGTCAGCGCCGCCCGCGCGGGTTATCTCCCTGTAATCAGCCTCGATTATTTTTACGGGATTGACGCGCCACAATACGCGGTGAACAGCTCCATCGCTGGAAATAAGGTCTCCAATCTCGGTTCTTCCGCCGTCGCCTCCCTGAATCTTCCCATCTGGAATTGGGGCGCCACGCAAAGCCGCGTCCGGGCCGCCGAGCTGGAACGCGATCAGGCCAAGCGCGAACTTTCCTTCGCCCAGCGCAAGTTGCTCGCCGAAATGCGTTCCCTCTATTCCGAAGCCGAAACTGCCCTCAACGAACTCGCCGGCCTGCAGCGCTCCGCCGAACTTTCCGAAGAAAGCTTGCGCCTCACCACCATGCGTTACCAGGGCGGTGAAGCCACGGTTCTCGAAGTCGTTGACGCGCAGACCACCTTCGCACAAGCCAGCGCCGCCTATCAGGACGGAGCCGTCCGCTATCGCGTCGCGCTCGCAAATCTTCAAACACTGACAGGGGTGCTGACAACACCATGAAATACGGTGAACGCAAAATGAGCGCAATAAATCGAAATCCTCACTCCCGGAGCGTCTTGCTTCTCGCTGGCGCAATCCTCCTCCACGGATGCACCTCCGCAGAGAAGGAACCCACGCCGCTTGTCGCCGTCCAGGTCACGCCCGCGAAACGCGGCCCCATCGAGCTTGAAGTATCCTCTGACGCCGTCGTCTATCCGCTCCAACAGGCGATCCTCACGCCCAAAATCACTTCCACGATCGCCAAGTTTTATGTCCAGCGGGGCACGAAGGTGAAGCAAGGCCAGTTGCTCGCGTTGCTTGAAAACCAGGATCTCGCCGGCGCCGCGGAACAAAGCAAGGGCGAATTCGAACAAGCGGAAGCCAGCTTCACCACCACCACCGGCGCCAGCCTCCCGCAGCAGATTCAGAAAGCCGAACTCGACGCCGCCGCCGCAAAATTGGCTTTCGACGCGCAGCAAAAAGTCTACGATGCGCGAAAGCAATTGTACGAACAGGGCGCCCTTCCCCGCCGCGATTTCGACCTCGCGGACGTCTCGCTCGCCCAGGCCCGCAGCGCCAACGAGCAGGCGCAAAAGCAGCTCGCCGACCTCCAGCGCATCGGCAAGCAGCAGGCGCTGAAATCCGCGGGCGGCCAGCTCTCCGCCGCGCAGGGAAAATACCTGAACGCCAAGGCGCAACTGAGCTACTCGGAAATTCGCAGCCCGATTGATGGCGTCGTCACCGACCGCCCGCAATACCAGGGCGAGCTGGCCACCGCGAACCAGCCCCTTCTGACGGTCATGAACACGTCAAAGCTGATCGCCAAGGCCCACATTTCGCAGACCGAAGCCGTGCTCCTCAAGGTCGGCAACAAAGCCGAAATCGAATTGCCGGGCCTCGACGAACCCATCAAAGCAAAAGTTACTCTGGTCAGCCCCGCCCTCGATCCCGGCAGCACCACCATCGAAATCTGGGTGGAAGCCACGAAGCCCAATCCCGCCCTGAAGCCCGGCATGAATGCGCGCGTCAACGTGATCGCGAAGGACGAGGAAGACGCCCTGGTCGTCCCCGTCTCCGCCGTCTACAAATCCGAAGAAGCCGGGGACTACGTCATGCTCGCCGGTTCCGACAAAAAAGCCCATCTCACCAAGGTCAAAGTCGGGATCCGGACCAAGGAACTCGCGCAGATCGAATCCGGCGTCAGGGAAAACGACTCCGTAATCACCGTCGGAGGCTACGCGTTGCCCGATGGCACCCAAATCCAGATCGAAGCCACGCCTGCTCCCGAACCCGAAAAAGGCGCCGGCGCAGCGGACGAAAAGGGCGCCAAGGACAAGGACGACGATGAAAAATCCGGCGATGCTGGAAAGCCCGCGAAGGGCAAGGAGTAGCGGCAGATGGCCCTCGGCTCGGGAGATTCACAAACAAATCCAAACCCTCGGCCCCGCGAAGCGGCGGAACTTCCCTGGTTCAAGAAATTTTCCAGCCCCATCCTGTTCCTGCTCGTCAGCCTCGCGCTCGTTGGAATCTTCCTGGCCCTCAAAATTCCCGTGGCGGTTTTTCCCAGCACCGATTTTCCCCGCATCGTCATCGGCGTTGACAACGGTGTCATGCCGATTGACCAGATGCTCGTCACGGTCACCAAGCCGATCGAGGAAGCAGTCAACAGCGTCCCCGGCCTGAGCAAGGTCCAATCCATCACCAGCCGCGGCTCCGCCGAAGTGGACCTCTTTTTTGACTGGAAGTCGGACATGGTTCTCACTCTCCAGCGTGTGGACGCGGTCGTCGCTCGCCTGCAGCCGGAACTCCCAACCGGCGCAAAAATCGAAACCCACCGCCTCACCTTCGCCACATTTCCCATTCTCGGCTACAGCCTCACCTCCGACACCATCCCTCAGAGCAAACTCTGGGAAATCGCCACCTACGACCTGAAGCCGCGCATCAACCGCCTTGACGGCGTCGCCTTCGTTCTCGTACAGGGGGGCCGAGTGCCCGAATTCCAGGTCACGCCCGATCCCGCGCGCCTGCACGCCGCCGGAATAACGGTCACCGACATCCTCGACGCCATTCGAAAAACAAACCTCATCGATTCCCCCGGCTTGCTCGAACACGAGCACCAGTTGGTGCTTGGCCTCGTCAGCGGACAAGTCCGCACACCGGAAGAAATCGCGCAGATCGTCGTAAAGACTTCCGCCGGCGGGATCCCCGTCCGCATCGGCGACATCGCCAAGGTTGGCTCATCGGAAGCGCCCGTCTATACCATCGTCACCGCCAACGGCAAACCCGCCGTGCTCCTCAGCGTCAACCGCCAGCCAGACAGCAATACTCTGGACGTGGCGACGCTGGTCCACGCCAAGATCGCCGAACTCCAGCCAACCTTGCCCCCAGGCGTCCATCTGGAGGTTTTCTACGATCAATCCACCATCGTCCAGGAATCCATTTCGAGCGTCCGCGACGCTGTTCTGCTCGGCATCATTCTCTCCGCCGCAATTCTCGTCCTCTTCTTGCAGGACTGGGGATCGTCGTTCGTCGCCGCGCTGGTCATCCCCGTAACACTCGCGCTAACGCTCATCGTCCTGTGGATGACCGGCCAGAGCTTCAACCTGATGACCTTGGGCGGACTCGCCGCCGCCGTCGGCCTCGTCATTGACGACGCCATCGTGGTGCTGGAAAACATCGTCCTCCACCGCGATGCGGGCGAGTCGCGTTTCCAGGCCATCCAGAGCGCGCTCGGCGAAATCACTATTCCGCTTGTGGGCTCGACGATTACGCCCATCGTTGTCTTCCTGCCTCTGGTCTCCGTCACCGGCGTCACCGGAAGTTTCTTCCGCGCCCTGGCCATCACCATGACCGTCTCATTGCTCAGCTCGCTTTTGCTCGCCCTGACGTGGACACCCACGCTGAGTCAATACTTTGTCCGCCGCAAAGATACCCTTCCCGCTTCTGGCGCTCCACAGGGCGAACACGATGCGGCGGCTTTGCTCGCCGCCGAAGAGGCCCACCTCTCAGGCTTTTTCGGCCGCATCGTGGATTTCTACAGTCGCGCGATGCAGAGCATCCTCGGAAAACCGGTGGTCCTGCTGGTTTCCTCCGTCGTCATCGTCGTCCTCTCCTGCCTCTGCTACAAGTTCCTCGGCTCCGACCTGCTGCCCGAAATGGATGAAGGCGGCTTCATCCTCGACTATTACACGCCCCCCGGCAGCTCGCTCGCCGAATCCAACCGCATCCTGCTGCACATGGAAGAAATCGTTCGCTCCCAGCCCGAGGTCGAAAACACCTCGCGCCGCACCGGTATGCAGCTCGGCCTCGCCGCCGTCACCGAAGCCAACCGCGGTGATTTCACCGTCAAGCTCAAGCGCGACCGCAAGCGCGGCATTGACGAGATCATCTCCGACATCCGCGCCGAAATCAAAAAGACCGAGCCCGCCGCCGACGTGGAGTTCGTCCAGGTCCTCCAGGACATGATCGGCGACCTGACCAGCCAGCCGGAACCGGTGGTCATCAAGCTGTTCTCGCCGGATGGCAAGTTGCTGAACACAACGGCGCCAAAAGTTGCCGAAGCCATCCAGAAAATTCCCCATGTCGTGGACGTTCTTGACGGGATCGAAAACTCCATCAGCGGCCCGGCCGTAACCTATCAGGTTAATCCGGTCATCGCCGCGCGCTCCGGCTTCGCCCTGGACGAAGTGGCCATCGACGCCGCCGCGGTTCTCGAAGGCGAACCCGCCGCGACTCCCGTTGTTCTGAATGATCGCCTCTATACCATCCGCGTGCGATTCCCCGAACAAAGCCGCGCCTCTCTCGACCGCATGGGCAATACGCTGCTGACCAGCGCCACCGGCAAAACGGCCACCCTCGGCAGCCTCGCGACCATCACCACCGATCCCGGCCAGACCGAAATCCGCCGTGAAAACCTCCAGCGCCTTGTCGAAGTAACCGCTCGATTTGAAGGCGTGGACCTGGGCACCGGCATGGCGGCAATCCAAAAGACCGTCGCCAGTATGCACTTGCCGTCCTCAATCCGCGTCGAATACGGCGGCCTCTACGAAGAGCAGCAGAAATCCTTCCACGATCTCCTGATGGTTTTCCTGCTCGCGTTGGTGCTTGTCTTTGTCGTGCTCCTGTTCGAATTCCGCACCTTCTCCGCTCCCCTCGCCATCCTGGCCTCCACGGTATTGTCGACGTTCGGCGGCTTTCTCGCGCTCCTTCTGACCGCCACCACTTTTAACGTCGCTTCCTTTATGGGCATGATCATGGTCATCGGCATCGTCGCGAAAAACGGCATCTTGCTGCTCGACGCCGACCAGCGCTTCCGCCAGCTCGGCTTCACCCCCGAACAAGCCATGATCCAGGCCGGCCGTCGCCGCCTCCGCCCCATCGCCATGACCGCTCTGGCCACCATCGCCGGCATGCTCCCTCTGGCCCTGGCCATCGGCGCCGGTTCCCAAATGCTGCAACCCCTCGCCATCGCCGTAATCGGCGGCCTCCTCAGCTCCATCGTTCTTTCCCTGGTCTTCACCCCAACAATTCACTATTACCTTGATCGCCTCCGCTTCGGCCGCGCCCAGCGAACTGTGGAAGCCTGAGGAAAGTTCACCTCAGCCGTAACCCTGCTTTTACACTGCATTCATACAAAATCTCCTACCATCGGGATTCCCTGAATCCACCATGCACATTCTAATCGTCGAAGACGAGCAGGAGATGGCCGGGTTGTTGACCCGGGGACTCGAGGAAGAGTCCTGTCAGGTAAGCGTAGCCCGCGATGGCCGCGCCGCGCTCGAACTTTCCGCCCTCGAAGCGTTTGACGTAATTCTGCTGGACGTTATGCTGCCACGGATGGACGGACTTGAGGTGGCGAAGCGATTGCGTGGCCGCGATGAGGAAACTCCTGTCCTGATGCTGACCGCGCGTGATGCTCTGGGCGACATTGTCAAAGGGCTGGATGCCGGCGCCGACGATTACCTCACCAAGCCATTTTCCTTTGTCGAACTCCTCGCGCGGATGCGCGCCCTCGTCCGGCGCCAGCAGTTTCGCCGGAAAAATGTGCTGGAAGTATCTGACCTCGTGCTCGATCTCACCTCGCACCGCAGTTTTCGCGCCGGCGAGGAGATCTATCTGTCGGTGACCGAATTCCGCCTGGTGGAACTTCTCGCGCGCAATGCCGGTCGCATCGTCGCGCGCCACGAAATCCTCGCTAACGTCTGGGGCCCGGGCCGCGAGGTCAGCGAAAACACCCTGGACGCTTTTGTCCGGTTGCTGCGCAAGAAAGTGGATCATGGCGCGGAACCGAGGCTGATCCGGACTCATCGCGGTTTCGGCTACTCCCTGGGGCCCCTCACCCGAGTATGAGCCTGACCATTCGCGCCCGGCTCACCGCTCTCTACTTCCTGGTGCTCGCGGCTTCGTTCACCGGATTTTTCTGGATTTGCGATTACGGGTTTCAAAGAAGCATCGCCACGGCGGTGAACGATGCCTCAGAGCGTAATTTGGACACGGTAAGCCGCGTCCTTGAACGCCATATCTCGGAGCGCACCCCGGAACTTGCCAAGGAACTCGCGCGCGTCTCCGATTTATGGGAAAGCGGCGCGATTTTTGAGGTCGCCGGGCCGGACGGCCGCTGGATCTATCGCGCCCCGCTCTTTCTGTCCGCGCTTCCTCCCTTGCAACCGCTAAACGGCAAAGGAACCTCGTTTCAAACCACCAACCTCGAGGCGCTGCAATATCGTGTCGCGCGCCGCCAGATCGTCCTGGACGGAAATGTTTATCTGGTCGATGCGGCCGTTCCGACCGAACCCTTTGACCAGGCGCTGGATGATTTTCGCAGGACGGAGACGCGCTTTCTGCCCCTGCTGGTCATACTGGCTTCGCTCTTGGGTTACTGGTTGAGCGGCCGCGCGCTGACTCCCGTCAACCGCATCATCGAAGGCGCCCGGCGCGTCGGAGTTCGCAATCTCTCCCGGCGCCTCGAGGTTCCCCGCGCGAAAGATGAATTGCGCCGCCTCACGGAACAGGTGAACGCCATGCTCGGCCGCATCGAAACATCCGTGAAGCGCATCACCCAGTTTACGGCCGATGCCTCCCACGACCTGCGAACCCCCCTCGCCCTCATCCGCACCAACGCCGAGTTGGCCCTGCGCCGCCCCCGCAGCGAGAGTGAATACCGCGAAGCTCTCGGCCGCATTCTGGCGACCTCGGAGGAAACCAGCGAACTGATCGAACATCTCTTGATGCTGGCCCGCGCCGACGCGAATGTGTCCCAACTGAAGCTGGAGCCAACCAGTTTGTACCCTGTCCTCCAGCGAGTCGGGCAAAAAGCCAGCGTGCTGGCTTCGGGCAAAGGCCTCACCTTCCTGGACTCCGTCATTCCCAGCACTCATACCCTTTACGCCAACCTGGCAGCCCTCGAGCGGTTGTTCATGACCGTGATTGATAACGCCATCAAGTACACGCCCGCCGGGGGCCACGTCCGCATGAGTCTCCGCCTTCAAGATGCGCTGGCCACGATCGAAGTGGCCGACACGGGAATCGGCATAACCGAAAAGGACCTGCCGCATGTTTTTGAAAGATTTTACCGCGCCGATCAGGTCCGTTCCCGCGAGGCCCGCGGCTCCGGCCTCGGACTCTCTATCGCCAAGTGGATTGCAGAATCCCACAACGGTTCGGTCGAACTCCGCAGCCGTCCGGGCCAGGGAACCACGGCGAGCATCCGGCTCCCTCTCGCGAGCGAGGCCGGCAGCCATCCTGGCCATATAGCCGAACTTCGGGAACTCCCCCTCAATACGGCCTAGCCCACCCGAATCTGAAAGCTCTTTCACCCGCTGTTTAACCAGCCATTACCGTCTGTTCATCTCTCGTTGTTCCAAAAAGTCGTTTACTGGAGCCCGGGGTTGTGGTGTATCGGGCGAGCGTCGCTCTCTGGTTGTGCCACTGTTCGACCGCCTGGTTGAAAAAAATCGAGTCTTGCCAATCGGCTTCCGTGAGCGATGTGTCCCAAAGGAGATTTGCATATGTCCAAGAATGTGAATCTAAAGTTTCCGGCTGCGTTCCTCTTGCAACTGGTGCTGGCGCTGGGGATTTTTGCCCAGGTGGATCGGGCGAGCTTGGAAGGCACGGTGACTGACCCGAGCGGCGCTGCGGTCGCCGGAGCCACGGTCAAGATTTCCGCGGTCGAAACCGGTCTGACCCAGGAACGCACCACAAACGCGAATGGCTATTACCGGTTTCCAGGCATTGCCATCGGCGACTACACGGTTTTCGCCACTTACAAGGGATTCAAGACCAAGGTAATCGAAGATGTGCGGGTACAGGTGGGACAGACTCGCACGCTCGACGTCGCCCTGGAGATCGGTGATGCAGGTGAAAAGGTCGTGGTCGAGGTGCAGCTGACGCCCGGGGAGCGGAGTTCCGCGGAAAGCAGCGCGGTCATCGGCACCGACCAGATCGAAAATCTCCCGTTGAACGGCCGAAACTGGGCCAACCTGACCCGGCTCGCTCCGTGGGCCCAGGACGACGGCGGCGGCGACCAGCGAACAATTCGTTTTGCCGGCCGGGGACGGGACGACAACAACTTCTCCTTCGACGGCGTGGACGCCACGGGCATTCAGGAACAAGCCCAAAAAGCCGAAGTGCGTCTGCAAGTTTCGCCCGACGCCATCGCGGAATACCGCGTAAGCTCCGCCCTCTATGACGCCGAATATGGCTCGCAAGCCGGCGGCCAGATTGACATCGTCACCAAATCCGGGACCAACGATTACCACGGCTCGGTCTATGGTTATTTCCGCAACTCCGTCTTCGATGCCCGCAATTTCAATGATCCTCTTACCGGCGTCCCGCCCTTCCGAATGGGGCAGTATGGCATGACCCTCGGCGGCCCCATCGTCAAGAGGAAAGCGTTCCTGTTCTTGAACTACGAAGGCCTTCGCCAGTATCAGGAAGTCACGGAAGTCGCGGCAGTCCCGGACCTCGCCGTCCAGCAGGCGGCGCTGCTCAATAATCCTCAATCGGCGAATCTATGCCCGATTTTAGAGTCCTATCCCTGGCGGCAATCCTCCGTTCCGGCGCTCCAGGCCTCGGGCTGCGCCCCGCACTTTGTTTATCCCGACGCGGCCTTCACTCCGGGCGTATGCAATCCCGGCCCCTGCGACCTCACCAACACGTTCGACAATTTCGCCCACGGGGGCAAGAGCGTCATTCACGAAGACACCTGGCTGGCGCGTTTTGATTACAAATTCTCCGAGTCCACAACTCTTTATGCGCGTGCCCAGCGCGACGTCGCCTTCGCCCGGTCTCCCAACGGAAATCTGTTTGATCAGAACGACACCAACAACCACCCGGCAAACTACCTGATGGCCCTCGAACACCTGTTCGGCGCCAACCTGCTCAACGAGTTCAAGGTCGGTGTAAATCGCGCTCCGTTCCACAACCCGGTGCTCCCGGGATTCATTGACATCAGCCTCACCACAACAAATTTCGAGCCGCTCAACAACAGTCAGGCCGACAATGAAGTTGGAACGACCTATTCCTACCACGACAATCTGACCTGGACCAAGGGCCGCCACACGGTAAAAACGGGCATCGAAGTCCGGCGCATCCAGCTGAACCAGGGTAAAACCGCGTCCCTGGCGATCAAGCTGCAAGGAGGAGCGGGTGACAACACCTCCCTCATCAACAATCAGGTGAACTTTATCGATTACACCACTTCCTGGGACGGCCACGCTTTGCGCCGCACCTTTGTCATGCCCTACATTCAGGACGAATGGAAGGTTACCCCGCACCTGACCGTGAACGCCGGGCTGCGCTGGAATTACTACGCTCCCATCACCGAAGCCCACAACCGGGTGAAAATCTTCGACCTTACTGCCTGCCATGGATTCTGCTCCCCCACCTCGCCGCTCGAGTACCCCAACTACAGGAACTTTGATCCGCGCTTCAGCGTGGCCTGGGCCCCGGACCGGTTGAAGGGCAAAACCGTCGTTCGCACCGGCTTCGGGATCTACCACGGAGCCGCGCAGAACGATGACCGCAACGCGGCACTGGAAAGCGACCGCACGGAGAACCAGTTCGTAGTCGGGCAGGCCGGCCTCACCCAGAACGATGTATTCTTCCAGCCCTCCTACTTGGAGAATCCTCCCGACTTTAATATCCCTGCCGGCACTGCGCAACCCCAGCTGATCGCGCGGGCTTTGATTCGCCATCATCCCGACCTCTACGTCGAAACCTGGGGCCTTTCCATCCAGCAGGCCTTGCCAGAAAACTTCTTGTTCACCGTCTCCTATTTGGGCTCTCATGGCGTCCACATCTTCACGCGCAACTACCAGAACTTGTGCGACCCCGCCGAGCTCCATCCCGGCAACGGCACCATCGGACCCTGCGTTCGTCCCCTGGACAATTTCCCCGATCCCTCCACCGGCCAGACGTTTGGGACCATCGACTTTAAGACCAATGCGGGGACCAGCACCTATAACGGCCTCCTGCTGGCACTTGATCGCCAGATCACCAGGGGCTGGTCGTTCAACACCAAGTACACTTTCTCCCATTCCATCAACGTCGGCACTATCGGCGGCGGCGAAGCGATCGCTCCCCAGAATGCTGCCTGCCTGGCCTGCGAGAAGGGCCCAAGCATCTACGACGTGCGCCACAACATTATCCTCGCGAGCGTCTACCAGTTGCCCTTCGGAAAAGGCAAGCAGTACCTCACCGATGGTTTTACCAGCCGCATCCTGGGAAATTGGACGACCAGTGTCCTCTGGAACTGGCACACCGGCCATCCACTCAACGTGTTTATGAATGTCAGCGACCCCAATTTGCTTCCCGATGGCAATGATGGGACCGCCGGCTCGCAGCGGCCGGATCTGGTTCCAGGCGTCTCTATAACTCCCAGTGGTCAAAATTCCAATAATTGGGTAAATCCTGCCGCATTTCAGCCACCGCCCTATGACCCGGCCACCGGGGCGCTGCTCCGCTACGGCAACGCAGGCAACGGAATCGTTCGCTCTCCCAATATCTGGCAGGTGGATTTGAGCGTGGAAAAGGGCTTCGTCATCACGGAGCGCTTGACCGGCCAGTTTGGCGCTCAATTCTTCAACGTCTTTAATCACACCCAGCTCGCTGACCCCAATAACCTGGTCCTCGACTACGGTTGCACCGGGACTTCGCCAAACCTGGTTTGCAATCTCACGCCTGAGGCCAACTTCGGCGTCATCAATACGTTTGTGAACAAGAACTTCAACAGCGACAAGTTCTTCGCGGACAACACCGGCAGTGGTTTGCCACGGCAAATCCAGCTCTACGTCCGCTTCCAGTTTTAACCACCCCCAATGGCCGGTGCGGCTGGCGAGAAGACCTGCCACACCGGCTTTTTCTCCACCCGGGAAGCTCCGGGAATATTCAGTGACGATTTAACCTGCGTTTATCCGCCAACACGTAAAAAGTTGCTCAAGGAGAGAACGATGAAACGACTGGTCATGCTGTTCCTGGCAGGTGCAACGCTGTGCGGCGGGCTCGCAACCGCTGCCACCAAGTATGAGCTATTGAAAAAAGTTGCAGTCCCCGGCGCCGGCGGCTGGGATTACGTGATTGTTGACGAGTCCGGCCGCCGCGTCTATATCGCCCACGCCACACAGGTAGATGTGCTGGACGCGGACACCCTGGGCCTTGTAGGCACCATCCCAAACACCCCGGGCGCCCATGGCGTGGCCATCGCCTCTGAATTCGGCCGCGGCTACATCACCGCCGGCAAAGCGGATTCCGTCATCCCCTTCGATCTGAAAACCCTGAAATCCTTCCCCGAAATCAAAGTAGGCAAAAAACCCGACGCCATCGTCTATGAACCCCTCACCAAACGCCTTTACGTCATGAATGGCGAAAGCGACAGCATCAGCGTCCTCAACGCCGCCGATGGCTCCCTCGCCGGAACAATCGACCTCGGTGGCGGCCCTGAATACGGCGCCTCCGACGGCAAGGGCAATTTCTACGTCAACCTCGAAGAAAAAAACGAAACCCTTCACATTGACGTCAAGACGCTCAAAGTGACAGAGCGCTGGCCACTCGCCCCTTGTGGCACTCCGACCGCCCTGGCAATGGATGTCGATGCCCGCCGCCTCTTCGTCGGCTGCCGCAGCAAGCATTTGGGCGTCGTCAACCCAGACACCGGCAAGGTCGTGTTCACCGCCCCCATCGGCGAGCGTGTGGATGCCGACGCCTTTGATCGAACCACCAAGCTCGTCTATCTCTCCACCGGCGACGGCAAAGTCTTCATCTTCCATCAGGATTCCCCCGACCAGTACTCCCTCGCCCAGGAACTCGTTACCGTGAAGGGTTCGAAAACCGCCGGCTACGATCAGAAAACAAAACGCCTCTACGTCCCCAGCGCCGAAAACGGCGCCATGCAGGTCCTCGTCTACGAGCAGCACTAGCCCAGGTTTCCGCCCACAAGCACGAACACCCCCTAGCGGCCACCTTCCGGTGGCCGCTATTACTTCCACTCTTCCACTTTTTAACTCCTGAACTGCTAAACTCCTCCCTATTTCCCTCCATCGGAATCCCCCTTAGAAACAATTTCTCCCCCGGCCCGCTCTGTGGCACTATCACCACATTCAGATTCAGGCGACTTACCGGAGAACTGAGAATCCCTACAATGGAAAATTCCACCGCACAACCCTTGTCCGATCTGAGTGCAGCGCAAAAAACTCAGACCGGAGCATTGATCACCCTGACCTCCCTCTTTTTCATGTGGGGGTTTGTCACCGTGCTGAATGACATCGTCTCCCCCCACCTGCAGTCCATTTTAGACCTGAGTTACAAGCAGGCGAGCCTCGTACAGGTGGCCTTCTTTTTTGCGTACTTCCTTTTTGCCATCCCGGCGGCAAAATTGATCGACGCCACCAGTTACAAAACCTCGATCGTAGTCGGGCTCCTTACCATGGGAGTGGGCGCGTTCTTGTTCATCCCGGCAGCGAGCGCAGCCTCCTACAATCTATTCCTTGGCGCGCTGGTGGTGCTGGCAGCGGGCATCACTGTCCTCCAGGTCGCCGCCAATCCGTATATAGCCGTTCTCGGTCCGTCCAAAACCGCTTCCAGTCGCTTGAACCTCACGCAGGCCTTCAATTCTTTGGGCACCACGATCGGCCCCTGGATCGGCGGCATTTTCATTCTCACGGCCACCGCAAAGAGCAGCGCTGAGCTCAAGCTGCTATCCGCGCCAGCCCTCCAGGCTTACAAGGTAGAGCAAGCCTCCTCCGTCAAGACGCCTTACCTCTTCATCGGCCTGCTGCTCGTCGCGCTTGCAGTAGTCATCTATTTCCTTCGCTTGCCCTCGATCCCGGAAGCGCAAAGGAAAGGCCACACCCCCGCCGTCAGCTTGTGGAAGTATCGCCACCTCACCCTTGGAGTTGTGGGGATTTTCCTCTACGTCGGCGCGGAAGTCGCCATCGGGACTTTCTTGATCAAATATTTTCAGTTGCATGAGATTGGGAATCTTCCGGAAGCGCAGGGCGCCCGGCTTGTCTCCTATTACTGGGGAGGCGCGATGATCGGGCGATTCATCGGCTCCGCGATCCTGCAAAAAGTGAAGACCGGAACCGTGCTGGGCGTCGCCGCGTTTTCTGCGAGCGCCCTCGTACTCACCTCGATGCTCACCACCGGCCACCTCGCCATGGCCAGCATCATCCTGGTGGGCTTCGTCAACTCCATCATGTTCCCCAGCATCTTCACCCTCGGCATTGCCGATCTCGGCCCGCTTACCGGCGACGGCTCCGGCCTCCTCATCATGGCCATCGTGGGAGGCGCGATCATCCCGTTCCTGTTCGGCGCTCTGGCGGACATGCCCGCCGTCGGGCTGCACCACGCCTTCATCCTGCCCATCTTCTGCTACCTCTATATTGCCTACTACGGCCTAAGCGGCTCCCGCCCCCGCCAGACTCAATGAATCTGCTGGCCGATCAGTAATTCCTGACGCGCATCTCTCGCAAACCAGCATCTTTGGCCACGAAACCAGAATTGGAAAATCCGGCAAGGATGCCCGAAGGACCTCAACTTGGACGCATTCAAGGCTCAAGCGGGCTGGGGGAGATCCAGCCCTTCCGCACACAAAAAAAAGGGCAGGACGCTAGTCCTGCCCCGAACCGTTTTTCAAAATATTGCGCGTCTTACTTCGCCATCTCCAGGCCGCTCAGCTTCAGGTTGTCCCCGTCCACGCTTCCCTTCACGGTGACGTGATGCCCGGCGTGGGCCGCAACCTTGTCCTGCGCGTCAATGGCGTAGACCTTGTGGTCCGCATCGTTGACGAAGACATACTTCGCGCCTTTTTCCTTCACGCACTTCGCGGCGCATTCCGCGTGCTTGTCGTTTGCGCCTTTGGCGCCGCAGGCGCTGTCGGAAATATATCCCGTCCAGCTGCCGTCAGCTCCCAAAGTGAGGACCGCCGTACAAAGAGTGAGTGCTAAACCTGCTGCGAATTTAACTTTCATGTCTATCCCCCTCCTGAAATTCAACTTACCATTCATCCCCGTCAGGGCGCCCTTTAGGGTGTCACAACTCTCAGTCACATGTCTAGCGAGATTGGATCGAGCCCGGCTCGCTTGAATACAAAAAGGGAGGATTCTCTCTGATCCTCCCTCTTGCTTGTGCTCTTGAGGAGCCAGAGCTCCCTGGCTGGCAGAAACTTACTGCCCTGAGGTGTTTGTCGCGGCCGTCGCCGCGCCCGCGGACTTTGGCGTCGACAGATAACCCGTAATCTGGTTCTTGTTCACGTCGAACACCACGATTTCAAACGGGGAGTTGCGTCCCGTTCCCTTCACGTAGAACTGCACCGGTTCGCCCGCCGTCCGGTCCTTCTTCTCGATGGACTTGTCGTCGGCAAGCACCGTGATCGTGTACTTCGACTTCTTGGAGTCGGTTTTGTTCAGCGCGATGGCCACCGGCCCAACATGCTGCGGGGTCTTGGCCCTCTGGATGGTGAATTCGAAATAGTTCCGGTCGCCCCGGCGCTTCAGTTCATCGAGGTCGTCGTGGTTGCGCGCGATCAAGCCGCTCATCACGCCCATGTCGCCCGTGGCGCGATCGAGCTTGCCCTTCGTTTCATCGAGGTCATTCTTCACGCCTGTAACGTCGCCGCTCAGCTTGTTCACATCCTCGATGTTCGCTTTTGTGCCGAGCTGCGTGTTCACTTCGGAAAGCTTCTTGTTGTAGGCCACAACCGAAGACTTGGTTATCTTCCGCGCGCGGTCAAGCTCTTCCTGCGTTACATTCAATTTGTTGGTCACGACTTTCAAGTCGCTCTGAAGTTGCTGGTTTTCATCGTCGGTCTTCGCCAGGCGTTGCAGCAGTGCGTCCGTCTGTTGCTTGATCGAGGTCTGCACGCTTTGCTCGGTCGCTTTCCCCTGATTGAGGGCGCTCCAGCCTATTCCAATCGCAAGTAGGGAGGTCGCCCCCAATGCCGCAATGGCCAGGCCTACCCACCGGGGTGCCGCTGCCTGCGTCGTGGTTTCCTGAAACTCGCTCATGTACGTCGTCTCCTTTTATCGGCGGTCCCGCCGCTTGCCAGAGTAGATGGGCACTCCCAGAACCAAAGTTCCGCCCCACCCGGAAAGGCTCATAAGCCGCTCAAGGAGAATGAGTTAAGGTTCGCTGCGGGGCGAGTCCAAGGATTGCTGAAAAAGTTCTAGTACCAGTAAAGATTACAGATTCACGAGGGCAAGCGCAATTTTTACAGAAGTGTCAATCCGGCAAATCCTGTAATCCCGGCTCAGGTCAAAACAAAATCGGGCATGATGGCGATCGCCTGTCATGCCCGTAAACATATAAAATATAATGACTTGCTTCTAGAGCTCAAGCAGCCTGGGAGTCAGAAACCGGCTTCGGCAGGCCAAAATAGCGATCGAGAGTCGTTGTCGCCGCGTCCAGAACCAGGCGGCAATCCGAGCAGCCAGAGAGATGGTGCTCAATTTCTCCCTGTACGCCAGGTGAAAGTTTTCCCTCTAAATACATGCAGATCAAATGGATAGTGTCTCGGCAGCTCATACGATTTCCCCCCAGTCCTGCCCCAATCCCCCCGGACTGGTGCAGCTAACAGTGCACCTCTCTCGCCAAACCTGGCGCTCGCGCCATGGATCCCTTAAGTATCTTGTTGTTAATATTTTAGACCAATCCAGGCCCTTCCGCCAGTTGCCCCCGGGAAAGCGTCCGGGAAAACTTTACCCCGCTTTGGATGCTCCAATGCCAATCTCTGGCTATGCCCATTATCCGAGAGGCGTAGGAACGATCTGTTTTAGAGCCGCGATGCGATCTTCGAGCGGCGGGTGGGTGCTGAGGAGTGAGGAAACTGTGCCGCTGCCGAACATCGGTTTCACGATGCACAGGGCAGAAGTGCTCGGCGAAATCGCCGTGGTCGGGATCCGGCGGTTATAGGCTCCGAGCTTTTCGAGCGCGCTGATCAGTCCCTGCGGCTGCCCCACCATTCGCGCCCCGGTCGCATCCGCCGCGTACTCGCGCGTGCGCGACAGGAACAACTGCAATAGCAGCGCCGCAAACGGCGCCAGGAAAATCATCAACAGTCCGGCGAGCCCACCGCCTCCGCGGTCGTCATCCCGGTCCCTTCCGCCTCCCCCGAAAATCATGGCCCACTGTCCCATCTGCGCCAGGTAGGTAATCGCACCCGCAATTGTCGCCGCAATCGAACTGACCAGGATGTCGTAATTTCTCACATGCGAAAGCTCATGCGCGATCACCCCTTCCAGTTCATCGTCATTCATGATCTCGAGCAACCCCTCTGTCACGGCCACCGAAGCATGACGCGGGTTCCGGCCGGTCGCAAAAGCGTTCGGCGCCATGTCCGGAACTACGTAGAGCTCGGGCACCGGAATGTTCGCTTTCCCGGCCAGCCGCTCCATCACGTCATACAAGCGCGGCAGTTGCTCGCGCGAAACCGGTTTCGCCCCGCTCGACCCCAGCGCAATTCTGTCGGAAAAAAAATACGAAACGAAATTCATCACCACGGCAATTCCCAGCGCGATTTGCATGCCGCTGCGTCCGCCGATCGCGCCGCCCGCCACCACCAGCACCACCGTCAGCAGAACCAGAATCACACCAGTCCGCAAAACTTTCATGGGGTTGTAGCCTTCCTCTTTGAATACGCATCAACACGCGCGAAATTTCACTCAGCTCGGGGGCGCCGGAGAGTCAACGCTCGCCCCGGGCCCCGCCTGCTAAACCGTTGTTATTTCCTTGCCGCTGCCGCCGGCTGTTTCGGCCGTACGCGCTCGAATTTCATGGCCTCCCTCTGGCCATCGCGATCGACGATCACGCGGTCCGCCGGCAACACTTTCCCTTCGAGGATTTCGAGCGCCAGCGGATCTTGAATCAGTCGCTGGATCGTCCGCCGCAGCGGCCGCGCCCCATACGCGGGGTCGTACCCCTCGCGCAGCAGCACCTCGGTCGCGGCAGGAGTGATCTCCAGGGTAATCTGCCGTTCCGCCAGCAGCTTTTCCACGCCCTTCAGCAGCATCCCGACGATCTTCGCCAGTTGCTCCTTTCCAAGCGGATTGAAAATCACGATCTCGTCAATCCGGTTGATGAACTCCGGCCGGAACGCCGTCCGCAACGCTTCCATCGCTTCCTTGCGCGCCCGCTCCGGATCTTTTTCCGACAACTCAAAAATCGCCGTCGACCCCACGTTGCTCGTCATCACCAGCACCGTATGCCGGAAATCCACGGTGCGGCCCTTGCCGTCCGTCAGCCGTCCGTCCTCCAGAATCTGCAGCAGCACGTTGAACACGTCCGGGTGCGCCTTCTCAATCTCGTCGAACAAAATCACCGAGTACGGATGCCGCCGCACCTGTTCTGTCAACTGCCCGCCCTCCTCATAACCCACATACCCCGGAGGCGCCCCGATCAGCCGCGAAACGCTGTGCTTCTCCATGTATTCCGACATATCAATCCGGATCATCAGCTTTTCGTCGTCGAACAAAAATTCCGCCAGCGCCCGCGCCAACTCCGTCTTTCCGACGCCCGTCGGCCCCAGAAAAATAAACGAACCGATCGGCCGTTTGGCATCGGAAAGACCCGCCCGGCTCCGCCGCACTGCGTTCGCCACCCGCGCCAGCGCATCCTCCTGCCCGACCACCCGCAGCCGCAGCCGCTCTTCCATGTGCACCAGTTTCTGCGCTTCGCCTTCCAGCAATCGTCCCACGGGGATCCCCGTCCACTTGCTCACCAGCTTCGCGATGTCCTCTTCGTCCACTTCCTCCTTCAGCATCGGAGCGTCTTTTTGCACCGCCAGAAACCGCTCCTGCGCCGAGTCGAGCTCCCGCTCTGCCTGCGCAATTTTCCCGTACCGGATTTCGGCCACCTTGGCCAGCTCGCCCGCCCGTTCGTAGCGCTCCGCCTCCGCCTTCAACTGCTCAATCTGTTCCTTCAACTTCCGGATTTTGCCGATGGCTTCCTTTTCCGCCTGCCACCGCGCCTTGCGCCCGCTTGAATCTTCCTTGAGCTTCGCGAGTTCCTTCTCGATTTGCTTCCGCCGCTCGACCGAGTGCGCGTCCGTTTCCTTCAGCAGCGCTTGCCGCTCGATTTCCAGCTGCAGGATGCGCCGCTCGATTTCATCAATCTCCGTCGGCAGGGAATCAATCTGCATGCGCAAGCTCGCCGCCGCCTCGTCAATCAAATCAATCGCCTTGTCCGGCAGGAACCGGTCGGAAATGTAGCGATCCGACAGCGTAGCCGCCGCCAGAATCGCGGCGTCCTTGATGCGCACCCCGTGATGCACCTCATACCGCTCCTTCAACCCGCGCAGGATCGCGATCGTATCCTCCACCGTAGGCTCGGAAACCAGCACCGGCTGAAACCGCCGCTCGAGCGCCGGATCTTTCTCGATATATTTCTTGTATTCATTGAGCGTAGTCGCGCCGATTGCCCGCAATTCGCCTCGCGCCAGCGCCGGTTTCAGCATGTTGGAGGCATCCATCGCGCCTTCCGCTGCCCCCGCCCCCACCAGCGTATGCAATTCATCGATGAACAGAATGATCTGCCCCTCGGCTTCTGAAACTTCCTTCAGCACCGCCTTCAGGCGTTCTTCAAACTCCCCGCGAAACTTCGCGCCCGCCACCAACGCCGCCATGTCCAGCGCCACAAGCCTCTTCGTCTTCAAAACGTCCGGCACATCGCCGGAGACAATCCGCTGCGCCAGTCCCTCCACAATCGCCGTCTTCCCGACCCCAGGCTCGCCAATCAGCACCGGATTGTTCTTCGTGCGCCGCGCCAGAATCTGCATCACGCGCCGAATTTCTTCATCGCGCCCGATCACCGGGTCCAGCTTCGACCGCCGCGCCAGATCCGTCAGGTCCCGCGCATACTTCTCAAGCGACGCATAAGTCGTCTCCGGATTCTGCGAGGTCACCCGCTGGCTACCCCGCACGCCTACCAACGCCTGCAGTATCGCTTCATGCGAAGCGCCGTACTTCTTCAGCAACTTTCCTGCCGGGTCTTTGTCGGCCGCGGCAATTGCCAGGAACAAATGCTCGGTTGAGACGTACTCGTCCTTGAACTTCTGGGCTTCATCAAAAGAGCGTTCCAGCACGTCGTTCAACGCCCGGCTCAAGTTGTGCTGCCCGAATCCTTCGACCTTCGGCAGCTTGCCGATCTCCCGCCCGACATCCTCGATCAGCAATTCATTCCGAATTCCCAGCCGCGCCAGCAGCGGCGGCACCACCCCGTCTTTCTGCTCGACCAGCGCCACCAACAGGTGCAGCGGCTCGATCGCCTGGTTTTCATGCCGCGCCGCAATCCCCTCTGACTGCTGCACCGCCTCCTGGGCTTTCACGGTCATCTTGTCGAAACGCAACATAAATTCCTCGCTCGCTCGTTTATGAAAAAGGGCTGGCTTGGCAGCCAGCCCCGTATGCTAACTCACGGCACAGGACGCCGTGCCCATTCCTTTCAGAGAATTACTTCGCTGCCGCCCTCGGAAAGGGTCGTCCCATGAGCTATGGCAAACGAAGCATATAATCTTAGTGCATCATTGTCAAGTTCAATCCTGAACCCCATCATACCAGGCTATACCATTTAAATTGTTATGGTTACACACCTGTATTGGCCCCTGTCTGGCCAGGTTCCCCACCCCGAAAATGGCACATCCCTTGCCGTCATTCGGATCTTGCTATAGTTAGTCTTGCATGCGTGTCGACGACCTCGATTACCACCTTCCGCCAGAACTGATCGCCCAACGCCCGCTCGAGCGCCGCGACGCATCCCGCATGCTAGTCGTCGACCGCGCCACAGGTTACCTTGAAGACGCCCAATTTTCAGGGCTCCGGGACTTGCTCACCGGCAACGAACTCATCATCTTCAACAACGCCCGCGTAATTCCCGCGCGACTCGTTGGCAAACGCGCGGGCATTCACGCGCAAAAACCCTCCCCGAAAACCGTCCGCGAACACCTCACCGGAAAGGTCGAAGTTTTTCTCACGCGAAAACTGGAAGGAGAAGTCTGGGAAGCCCTGGTCCGCCCAGGGAAGAAAATGCAGGTAGGCGAACGAGTGCAGTTTGGCATAGGTGAACTCGAAGCAGAAATTCTCCGACGCGGCGAGTCGGGAATTCGCACCGTCCGCTTCACGTCGCGGAACAGCCTCTCCGCCGACGAAAATCTCGAAGCCCTCGGCCACGTCCCGCTTCCGCCCTACATCGATCGTCCCGACGATCCAGCCGATCGGGAGCGTTACCAGACCGTCTATGCCCGCCGCCCCGGCGCAGTCGCCGCCCCCACGGCAGGCCTGCACTTCACTCCGGAAATTCTCGGCAGCCTGAAAGCTAAAGGCTGCGAACTCTCTGAAGTTACCCTCGACGTCGGCCTCGGCACTTTCCAACCCATCCACACCAAAACGCTTGAAGAACACAAAATTCACGCCGAAGCCTACGAGATCTCCCCGGAAGTTGCCGAAAAAATCCGCCGCGCCAAGTCCGCGTCCCGTCCGGTCCTGGCCGTCGGCACCACCGTCGTACGCGCCCTCGAAGACGCCGCAGCCCGCGCCGCCACCACTCGGACGGGAGACCTGGTCGCCTCCGGCCGCGCCGAAGCCGGAATCTTCCTTCTCCCCGGCCACAACTTCTCGGTCGTCGACCAGCTGCTCACAAATTTCCACCTGCCGAAATCCACGCTGCTCGCGCTGGTTTCCGCCTTCGCGGGTCGCGACAAGATCCTCGAGGCCTACCGCCACGCGGTTGCCGAGCGCTACCGTTTTTATAGTTATGGGGATTCGATGCTGATTCGCTAGCGGCGGATCAATGCGGAACAGGAAAACGGAATCTTCATGCGCAGCGCGGTTATAACCCAAGCCAACTTCTCCCCGGCAGCCATCGCCGGGAACTGCCACTTCCATAGTTCGACGGAAAGGAGAACGAGCAGGGAAGCTGCCACCAGAGACAGCTCCCCTCGCATCGGGTCAGGAAAGTTCACGGGCGCTTCCCTTACTCGGAGAGAATAAAAACCTGTGCTTTGCCTTCGAAGCGCAGTTCCAGCACGCGGCCGTCTTCGTTTGAAACAATCACCGTGTAGGGTGACTTCTGGCTGCGGTCTTCCCACCGTCCGGCGGATTCCGCGATCACTTTCCTGCCATTCAGAAGCGTGATGTGGTTGTCGTCGATCATCGCGCGATAGTCGCCGGCCTTCACATCCACTTTGCCAAACTTTACCGGGTGGGGAACTGCCAGTGACTTTGCTACCGGCTTGGCGAACAAGGGAACCGTGATCGCCAGAGCCGCGGCGAGTGCCAGACTGCGAACCAAGGTATTGCTTTTCATGTGGGTCTTTCCTTTCAAGGAGCGAGTCAACCGGGACTTGTTCAAAACGGAAGGAGTATTGACACACAGGCAGGCGAAGAGTAGCCTCTCGTTGAAGGCACCTCTTCTTCCTGGTCCAAGAGCCGGAAAAACTGCGTGTCACTGGCCCCGCGGCTGCCACCGCGGGGTTTCGTTTCTAATCTCATCCATCCCGAACAGCCTGAAACCCGGCTGCACTGGTATAGACGAAACCTACTAGGCGAATGTTTCGCGGCTTTCCCCAGTTTTTTTGTTACATTTTTGCGCCTTCTAACACGCTCCCCGGGGAGACCAGGCAATAATTACTTTGCCATGTGCACCTCCCCTTCGCTTCATCTATACTCTTGAAAGGTCCGGAACCCCGGGATGCGACTTTTAGTCCTTACGGATATCCATGCAAATCTGTCAGCTCTGGAAGCCTCTCTCACCGCCGCGGAGGGGAGCTGGCAGCGCTTGATTTGCCTCGGCGATGTCGTAGGCTACGGGCCCGACCCCAACGAAGTCACCAGTCGCATCCGCGAACTCGGTGCCGTGACCATCCGCGGCAATCACGACAAGGCCGTCGCAGAACTGATGCCCACCGATGACTTTAATCCCGTAGCCAAAGCCGCTGTGAACTGGACCCGCTCTCAACTTTCGAATGAAAATCTGGGCTGGCTCGCCGGCCTCCCGCAAGGCCCCCTTGAAGCTGAAGGAGTCGTCCTTGTCCACGGCGCGTTTCAAGACGAAGATGAATACGTCTTCACGCCCTCGCAAGCTCTCGAAGGCCTTTTGGATTCCACCAGCCAGGTTACCTTCTTTGGCCACACCCATCATCAGGGCGGCTTCTCCTACCAGGACCCCGAACTGGAAGTTTTGTCCTTGCACCCGCGCACCAACGAGTCGCGTTGCGCTCTGCGTCTTGAAGACTCCAAACGCTATCTGCTGAACCCCGGCTCCATCGGCCAGCCCCGCGATACCGACCCCCGCGCGGGTTTCGCCATCGCCGATCTTGAAAACCACACGGTCGAATTCTGGCGCGTTCCCTACGACATCGCCGGCGTGCAAAAACGCATGCGCGATGCAAAATTGCCGGAGCCCCTGGTCCTGCGGTTGCAAGTCGGCCGCTAGACTTTTTCCTGGACGCAGGTCCGTCAGCAAGGAAATTTCATGCGGGAAATTTTGCAAAACGAGAAGCCACCGGAAAAAGAAAAACCCTCTCGCTTGGCCATTCTCCTGCGCGTCCTGGTTTTGGCCGTCGTCGGCTTCAGTTTCTGGCGTCTTTTTGATGCTCGGGATGGCCAGTCGTCCGGCTCGCGGCAAACGAATCTCCCGGCGAAGATGAATCCAGCCGAAGCGGCGTACCGGGGAAACATCCGCATCGAAAACATCGCCCTGAGCCGCGCGGAGAACTTCATCCACCAGGAAGTAACCATTCTCGACGCCGATACCCTCAACTCCGGCCAGCAGAGCATCGCGAGCTTCACTGTCACCGTCGAATTCTTCGACGACCTCCACCAAGTCGTGCTCCGTGAAACCCGCGGCATCCTCGGAACTTCCCAGGCACCGCTCGCACCCGGCCAGCGGCGCAGTTTTTCCATTTCCTTCGATCGCGTCCCCGCCAGCTGGAACAGGCAGGCGCCTTCCGTCCAAG
Organism: Acidobacteriota bacterium; assembly: GCA_013289665.1. Taxonomy (GTDB): domain Bacteria; phylum Acidobacteriota; class Terriglobia; order Acidiferrales; family UBA7541; genus Acidiferrum. Next base: position 278,250 of record JABCZN010000003.1, read on the forward strand.
TCACCTATTTGCAACTCGCTGCCGGAAAATAGTGACTCCATAAACTATGTCGTTTATTGGACCGTCGTCGTGAGTTTAGCCGAAGACCTGCGCGCGCCAGCCGGCCCGCCGCTCGCCTTATCTCATCGCGCCCGCTCTTCGCTTCCATCCCCTGACAGACATCTTCTAGCGCTATCGTTTGCCGGATATCAAATTCATCCGTGCCGGCCAGGCCAGAAGCTGGCGCCACGGCCTCCGCGTCATGTTTCGTCAATAGAATCTGTTAATGAAATTTGATTTGGAGACGCCCTTTCACCCCTTGCCTTCCTCGCGATTCTATGTAGAATCATGGCCTCTTTCCTACAAGGACTCGAAATTGAATTTCACCATTCAGATCCGCCAAGCCGATAAAGTCACGCTCATGGATGTCAGCGGGCACCTCACTTCGTTCGAGGGCCAGGCATTCCGCGATGCGATTCAACGCCTGCTTCGTCAGGGCCACAACAACATCGTTCTGAATCTGAAAGCACTCGATTACCTCGATAGCTCCGGGATAGGCGAACTCGTTCGCAACTATCTGGCAGTGATCAAAAAGGGCGGCGCAATGAGAGTCGTGGGACTGGCGCCGAAGGTGGAAGAAATTCTGAAGGTGACGCAGCTCTACCAGGTTTTCCCGGAATTTCCCGACGAAGCATCTGCTTTGGAAAGTTTTCCCAAATCCAGCCGCGGTGCCAATTCCTGAGCCAGAAATCTCTCTCCCGCCGCCAGCGCAAAAAAAAACGCCTGAAAATAGGAGAGGAGCCTGATCTCCACGTGTGTGGCTCTCAAGCTCCCCGGGGTGTGTCCTCGAAGTGGTTGTTATAAAGTTAGATGCGCCTCAAAGAAAAAGGTTTCCTAAAAGTTACTGCATCTGAGATTTTCCTGGAAGGTCGCGTAAGCTTTAATAAAACAAATACTTACGCCACCGTTCGTCGCGATGGCCAATCAATCTCATCAATTGCCGCGAAGTGTGCAGCGTAAACGGCCGCGGTTTCCGCGCCAGTTTCAGCCCCGCCTCTTCCGGCGTCCGGTCGCCCTTGTCGTTGTTGCACCGGTAGCAGCAAGCCACCAGGTTCTCCCAACTTGAGCGTCCGCCCCGCGAGCGCGGCATTACGTGGTCCAGCGTCAACTCCGAACTCGGGAAAATCTTCCCGCAGAACTGGCACGTATTTCGGTCCCGCAACAGAATGTTCTTCCGCGAAAGCGCACGACTCTGCTGCGGAATATGCCGGTAAGCCAACAACCGGATCACGGAAGGCACTTTATGCGCGTGCGCCGAGGAATGAACCTCGGCATTGTGCACTTCCTCCGCCTGGGCCACGCCCTTCAAAAGCAGCACCATCGCCCGACGTACAGCGGTCACGTTAATTGGCTCGTAGGTGGCGTTCAGAACCAGGACCGGTTCCTGCATCAGGGAAGCACGGCGGGCGGAAAGGCTCTGGACATAGCGGGCGCCAACATTCCCCGAAGCGCCGGGCACAAGCACGCTGCCCGCTTCGGGGATGTATCGTCCCCGGGGATCGACCGCCTCTGGTCGTCTTGCGCTCATCGCGCGCCCTTCAGGCAGAACTTTCTCGCGCCGGGATCGCTTGCCTCACGGTCCGGGCGATCGTCAGCTCGGCCACCGATTTGGCGCCTGCTTCGCGTAACGCAGGCGAACATGCGTTACGCGTCGCTCCGGACGTCATAACATCATCTAAGAGCAAGATAGAGAAATTGTCAACCCGGCCGCCATCTCGTATGACAAAAGCGCCACGTACGGCTTCCCGACGTTCTTCAAAATGAAGGAGATGTTTTTCCGGCCGGGGACGCTTCCCGCGGGAAGGCAACAGCACGGACGCAGCCGCGCCGGCCAGCGACTCCAGCCGGCGCGCCAGGTGAACGCGGGAGTTCAAAAGCGGCCAGATCTGCCGCACGAACCGCCTCCCTCTGGATTCCATTTTAATTATCTAACGGACAGGTAAGAAAATTTGCCGCCTGCGGCAGTCCCCGTTTAGAGCAGCCCCTGTTCCTTCTTTTCCTGGCAGGTGATGCAGTGCTTGGCCCAAGGCACGGCTTCCAGGCGCTTCTGCTGCATCTCCTCCTGGCAATTCGCGCACGTACCGTACTCTTCTTTCCGGATCCGCTTTAACGCTTCGTCAATCATGTTCAGGATCGCCCGGTCGGTGTTGGTCTGGCCAAAGAGAAATTCCTTGGTATAGGAGTTGGCTGCCTTATCCGCCAGGTCCACCGTCGGGTCGTCGTCCGCCTGCCGCCCTTCCTCTTCCGTGCGCGTGATGGTCCTCACCAGTTCGTCGCGGCGATTCAAAAGCTTCTTCTTGTAATATTCCAGGCGCTTCTTGTCCATATTCTTTCTGACCTCACCCAGATGGCTCCAAAGGGCCATCTAAAAACTCCGTAGTGTAGACTGCCTAACTCACGCTGTCAAGATTACGTGGATGGGGAAACATTCCGCATGGTTGCACGCGGCTCGTTTTCCTTCGCCCGCCGCTGCCTGCCCGCCGCTCGTTCAACGATTTTCAGAATTACCCGCATTCGATTCGAGTCTTTCCTTGCCGGGCCGCGTTTGCCGGATCTAGAAAAAGCAATTCCATCAGAATCACCTCCCTGTGAATTCCCAGGCCTCCGCCGTCGCCCTTTGAGATCGTTCGCGATCTCCGGGTTGCCTGTCGCCCCTCGCTCGGCCGGTCCCATTCGATGCGGATTGGCAATTTTTGTTACAGGACTCTTCCTGTATTCAGCCGTCGTAGGCCGGGCTCGCTTGGACTCGCCACAACTCCTTGCTGTTTGCGCAACCTGGTAGCTCCCGGCCGGTATTCGTCTGAAGTCCCGACGTCGGGTCTCGTCACCAAAAGCAGGAGGGTCCGGACTTTGTCTAGAGTCCGGACCCTCCTGCTTTTGCTCGAGTTCGCTCGACGCCCAGACCTCTGTCTGTGTCGCGCCCTCTTCCCGTTGTGTCAAACTACTCGGCTTGCCGGCGAGCGTTGTCCGCTTCTTCCGCGAGCCCCTGGAGCAGCTCCAGGAATCCGTCGGACTTCCCGCTCTTCGACGTATGGCCGATGAACAACCCGTCATTGGTCAGGCTTTCCAGCGCGGCCATTGCCGCCCCTTCGGTTTCGGTAGGCCGAATGATGGAGACCATGCCCAACTTCTTGTTCAGGAAGAACGTGGGTTCCGGCATGATCAGATTGGTTTGGAATTCGTCCGCCAATTTCTGGTCCGTGTTTCCGTTGAGATTTGGGAATGTGACCGTCGCGCCCGTCGAACCCGGGAAACCCGTGTCGGTATCCGTCAGAAGAATTGCGTTGCCTGCTTTGTCGTGCCAGGTCTGGAAGTGCGAGGTTTCCGTTGGGCCAATCGAGAGCAGAACTCGCAACACTTCCGCGTTGCTCACGCGCTGCGCAAGTTGCGGGTAGAGGCTGCTTCCGCCCTGCTCAATGAACGCAAAGTGAAATCCGGCCGTGTTGGCGATCGCCTGCGTGTGGACCGATACCCCTCCCGGCTGGCTCGGATCCGCGCTCAAGTCGGCGCTTGTTCTCGGAATGGCCGTGTGCTGGCCCACGGCAAGCGTCGGAATCGCCTGAGCGAAGGTGTCACCCAGGTCGGGGTTTTTCGAATCGCTCCGGTAGCGTGTCCACCAGCTCGTGTCGATCGTCAACTGGGTCAGGTTGGTGAGCCGTCCGGTATTTGGCACGCCGGGAACCTGGCTCGGCGACAGGTTGAAAAATTTGCTGAGATCGGCCACCGCTTCGCCCTTGGACTCCAGATAGTTCCTCAGAAAGGATTCGTGCGAAAGCTCATCATCCGTGTTGTCGTCGATGTACTGCGGCATGTCGCCGTCCAGTTGTTCGAGGCCCGCAATGTAGAGCGGTGCCAGGGCGGTTGGGAACGAAAGGTCAATCGGAGAATTTCCCACCGTGCCCGGAGTCTTCGCCCCGGCTCCCCCAAGTTCGGCGTACTGCCGCCAGAGGTCGGCTTCGATCGTTTCCAGCGCCTGCAGGAAACGCAGGATTGCGGCGTCTCCCCGGTTCAGCCTGCCATTGCCATCCTCATGCTCTTGGGCGTAAGCACGAGACGGCGATTTCAGCAGTCCCAGGCCCACTGTTGCTGCGCCTGCGGCCGCAACACCTTTTCGTAAAAATGACCGCCGGTTGGATGCCAAGCCGGCGGAAATCTGCGGATCCTTTTTCTTCATTTCTTTCTCCTTTGTGAACACGTAATCACGGCCCCCCACGGTTGAACGTCGTGCTTTCTGGCAGCCGCTTGATGGAAGACTAAGGGGAGAGCCGGAACGGGTTGTCACCTCTAAATCAATCGGAAGTCATTAATTTTTCGGATTTCGGGGGGAAATGGAGACAGGAAAGTGACGAAGCGCCCGGGCTTTGGTGTGCCTCTCTATGGATGGCTCCGGATTTTCTCTGCTAGCGGCGAAGCGTTTCTAAGGGTCACGCCGTCTAACCGTGCGTCCTGCCCGGGTGTGGGCCTGATCCCAAATTCTTTCTGGAATCCGCGGGTTCTCTTTTTCCGCGCTCCACCCGGCAGTTCGCCTCAATCAGGCGCATAGGAGACTCTCGATGAAAAAATCATTTCTGCTGTTATCCGCACTCGTCCTGCTGCTGGCTTCTGAAGGAGATGCGAACTCCCGGAACCGGGTCCGGCAACCCGGCGCCAATCCTGCGGCTGAGGACAAGACCCCGCCCAGTTACGACATGAAGCCTCAGGCGCTCCAGGACCTCGAGGATATGCACAAGAAAATGGTGAGCCTGGCCACGGCCATCCCGGCCGAGAAATATACCTGGCGCCCCGAAGCGGGTGTGCGTTCTCTGAGCGAGCTGTTCTTGCACGTCACTGCTGCAAACTACAACATTCCGGCTCTGATCTCCGGCTCCCCGCAAGTGCCGGCCTTCAAGGCCGACGGCTTTGAAACATCCACAACCGACAAAGCCAAAATCATCGAGCAACTGGACAGGTCGTTCGCGAACGCCGAGGCCGCTGTCAAGAGCATGTCCAACGCAGACTTTGCCAAGCCCGAAAAGAAGCTCGGCCCCGACGCCAACGATGGCGACGTCATCTACCTCGTGGTCGTTCACAACCACGAGCACCTCGGCCAAACCATTGCCTACGCGCGCCTGAACGGCATCACCCCTCCCTGGACCGAAGAAGCCCAAAGGAAGGCCAGGGCCGCCAAGGACGCCGCCGCTCCCAAAAAGGATTAGGCCCGCCTCAGCGCTCCAGTCGCGCGCGGCCAAACCGCTACAATCCTCAATGAATACACAGGCCCCTGGCTGCTTTTCCCACAGCTTCCACAGGGGTGTGGAAAGCTCTGAAAAAAGTTTTTTGAAATGCTTGACATATTTTTGGCTTGATGTAAGATTACAAATGGTTCGGCACTTCCTCAAAAGCGCTGGGCCGTGCAGGGGATTCACAGTCGGGTCTTAGGTTCTCCAAGAACAGATCCTATAGTGAGGCGCCTTACGAGCACTGGGTGAAAATCTGTCGAGCTTCGCGTGGAGCCGCTACCAACTGGCGGCTGTGCCCGGCGCTCGACGCCGGGTTTTGTATTTTATGGGACGTTTTTAGCGGCAACAGATGCTGAGGACTCCCAGGCCCGCCGCAAGGCGGGCGCCTCGATCTAAATCGGGGCCCCTGATGGGATCAGGGCCAACGCTCTTTGACAACAGTAAGGCTGGCAAATTCACGCCGATAACCCGGAAGCGATTACGGTCGCCCTGGGGATTGATGGTGTGGATTACATACAAGTTCTGCTCGAGTATGTTGAGCAGTGCTGTGGATTACAAGGCGAGCTCAGTCAAGCACCTGCCGATAGTAGCGTCGATAGCCTAGGTACCGGAGCAATCTGGGAACGGGAAGAATGGAACTGCTGAAACAGGGCGAACGAGCTGAGGAAAGCCGGAGTTTAGCCACTCCGGTGAGCTGCTGAATGTGGTAGCCGGGCTTCGGCCTGGCAAGTTTCTAAAGCACCTCGGAAGACGACGTATTGAGTGAGTTTTATGATTAAGCTACTAAGGGCGTACAGTGGATGCCTTGGCGCTAGAAGGCGATGAAGGACGTGGCAAGCTGCGAAAAGCCTCGGGGAGCCGCAAGCAGGCTTTGATCCGGGGATGTCCGAATGGGGAAACCCGACGAGATGAACTCTCGTTACAGCCGGCTGAATACATAGGCCGGTATGAGCTAACGCAGGGAAGTGAACCATCTCAGTACCTGCAGGAAAATAAATCACAGAGATTCCGAAAGTAGCGGCGAGCGAAATCGGAAAAGCCCAAACCGACGTGTTTACACGTCGGGGTTGTAGGACCGCATAAGTAGAGTTACCAATCCGGACACTACGTGAACCTGCTGGAAAGCGGGGCCAAAGAGTGTGACAGCCACGTAACGGAAAGTGGACCGGACTCGAAGCGGCATCCTGAGTACCACGAGACACGTGTAATCTCGTGGGAAACTGGGGAGACCACTCTCCAAGGCTAAATACTCTCTAGCGACCGATAGTGAACCAGTACCGTGAGGGAAAGGCGAAAAGCACCCCTGCGAGGGGAGTGAAATAGAACCTGAAACCGTATGCTTACAAGCAGTCGGAGGGCCATGCATAGACTTCGGTCTGTGAAAGCCTGACGGCGTGCCTCTTGCTTAATGAGCCGGCTAGTTAATGTCACGTGCAAGGTTAAGCGCAAGCGAGCCGTAGGGAAACCGAGTCCGAATAGGGCGACAAGTACGTGGTATTAGACGCGAAGCGGGATGATCTACCCTTGGCCAGGTTGAAGGTCGCTTAACCGCGACTGGAGGACCGAACAGGTGTGAGTTGAAAATCGCTCTGA
>JABCZN010000004.1 GCA_013289665.1 Acidobacteriota bacterium
GCACGAGCATGATGTCCGCCATCGGAATCACGTTCGGTGCTGCCATCTGGGGGCCGGCTTGCGGCTTGTAAGCCATAGTATGCCTTCTTCCGGGTTACTTCTTGGTCGCGCCGCGGCGCAGGATGAAGTAGTTGATCAACTCCATCGAGGAGTTGTCCATCTCCACGTCAAACGCTTCGACCTTGTTCGTGAAGTAGTTATAGGCCCACACTGCAGGCACCGCGACGAGGAGACCGAAGGCCGTCGTGACCAGCGCTTCAGCGATACCGCCGGCGACTGCGGAGAGACCCGTTGCCTTCTGGCTTTCGATGCCCTTAAACGCGTTCAAGATGCCGACGACCGTGCCGAACAGTCCGACGAACGGCGCCGTTGAACCGATGGTGGCCAGGGCCGAGAGGCCGCGCTTCATTTCCGCGTGCACGATGGCGACGGAACGTTCCAGACCGCGCTTCGCGGCCTCGATCACTTCCGCGTCGGACACCTGTTGGGAAGCCGACTGGAATTCCGAAAGCCCCGTGGCGACAACCTTGGCGATGTGGCTCTTCTTGTTGCGCTCGGCGATAGCGATGGCTTCGTCGAGTTTCCCGTCCTTCAGCGCTCCGGCAACCTGCTGCACGAACAGGCGCGACTGCTTGCGCGCGTTGTTGTACATCAGAAAGCGGTCAATCATGACGCCGAACGAGTACACCGAGAGGATAAAAAGAATGACGACTACGATTTTGGCGAGGAGGCCCATCGAAATCCACATGGAACGCAGGTCCCATGATGTGGTGGGCTCCTGCAGCCACGCCGCGTAAACCAACAAAGTTGCTAACATTCGTTTGCTCCTTATTTCCGAGGGGCGCCGGGCGAGCCGGATCCCACAAGTGAGTTAATTCGACTGCGGACTCAGACCGGCGCGCACGTCCCACGACACCCGCGCCGCCCCGTTGAACAAATTACTGTGCCAGAGAGAAAATCACGTCAATTTCGGTGTCCACTTCGACCGGGTCGCCGTTCAGCAGCGTGGGCTGATAGCGCCACTGCCGGACAGCGTCCAGTGCGGATTGCACAAGGAGTGGATGGCCCTGAACCACTTGGAGTTGTTCTACGGCGCCATTCTTGCCGATGATGGCGTGAAGCTTCACGGTGCCGCTGATGCGCGTTTGTCGCGCAAGGGGCGGATAGAGAGGCTGAACACGATTGACCAAGCGCGCGGCCTGCACGTTGCCTCCAACGGTGACGCGCCTCGGCGTAGCCTTGGGCGGCGGCGGCGGCGCGTTCCCTGCTCCACCAATCACGCCTCCGAGCACCCCGCCAGCGCTCCCGCCGGCAACGCCGCCGGGAACTCCGCCAGCCATTCCGCCCATGTCGGGCTCCGGTTCTTCTTTAATGGTCTTGAGGTCCTTGGGGATGGCTTTTGGCTGAACCAGCTTGCCGGCGTCCATCAAGTGCTGAACCGGCTTATGAATCACCTGTACGGCGGGCGGCGGTGGTGGAGGCGGCGGTGGTGGAGGCGGTGCGAGCAAAATCGAAGACATCAGCGTCTTCGGCAGCGCTTCCGTATAAATCAGAGGAATCAGGATCAGGATCGCGAGGAACAGGACCTGGAAGATCATGGAAAGTGCAACTGTCCATGGCTTGTTGGTCTTCTGGTTCGTCGAAGTTGATACGACCATTTCTTCAAACATGGCTGGCTACTACCTCCTCCCAGAAGTCGCGAGGCGCGGTTGCCCGCCCTCGTTGCCCCGGGGTCTGCTGCCGGCTGCGGTTCCGGTGCTTGCGACTCCACCATGTCCCCGCCAGTTATTCCAGGCGACGACGAGCGGAGCGGCGATACCAAAACTGGAGTACGTTCCTACCACAATCCCCACCACCAGGGCAAAGGCGAACGCCCGAAGCACCTGGCCGCCCATCAGGAACAGGACGAGCACGGTGAGAAAAGTTAGTCCGCTGGTCAGAATCGTTCGCGACAAAGTCTGGTTGATCGACTTGTTGACAATGTCGGCGAATGGCTCCTTGCGCAGCAGGCGGCTGTTTTCCCGGATGCGGTCAAAGATGACGATAGTATCGTTCATCGAGTAACCAACCAGGGTCAGCAAAGCTGCGATGACCGTGAGCGAAATTTCGAATCCAAAAATCTTGAATAGACCCAGGGTGATTAGGACGTCATGGAACACCGCCAATACGGCCGCGGCTCCATAGACCCACTCGAACCGGAAGGCAATATATACCAGCATGCCCGCCAAAGCATAGAGGGTAACTCGGATGGCCTGATTGCGTAACTCGCCACCCACCTTGGCGCTGACGATTTCCGCATTGCGAATGGCGAAGGGCGCCGGGGAAAAACCGTCTTTGAGCGCCGCGATCACGGCCGGTGTGACGCCGCTTACCTTGGCGAGGTCGTCGAGGGACGTGAGAACGCCGTTTTTGTCCTTGTCGCGATAGGCGAGAATCGCTTTCGCGAGCTGCTGGTATCTGTCGCCGGCAGCCACGGAAAACCCGAGTGGATCTTTCGTCGACAAGAAATTGGCCAGTTGGGTAGGTGTGGCCGCATTGAAATCCTGTTTGCCGGTGCTGGAAACACCGTAGGTGGCATTCAGGGCGCTGAGCACCTTGGCCTTGGCTTCATCAAGTGCCTGGTCTCCCTGCCCGACCTGCGCCACGAAAATCAACACCTCGTTGGAATTCGGATTGGCAATATCACTGATGCTCTGAATCTCGCTGTTCCCGAGGCCCTGGGCCCGCAGGCCGTTCCTTAGCAGCTCGACATCGGGCGCTTTGGCGAAACGTACGTCCACGTCGGTGCCACCCCGAAAATCGATGCCGTACTTGATGCCGCCCTTAAGGAAAATTGCCGCCCAGCCGATGAGCAGCAAGGTACCGCTCAAGGCGAAGAAATACTTAGCCTTACCCATCCAGTCGAGATTGGGCTGTTTAAAGAGCTCGATCATGCCGTTTCGCGCTTCCCTTCTTTAGACTCCACCATGTCTCTGTTTGTTCCCAGCCCCCAAAAGATGGAGTAGTACCGGAACTTTATGGCTGTATCTAGATGCTCAGCTCGGCCTGACGATCCATCTTGCCCAGGTGGTATTGGAAAATCGTCTTGGAAACATAGATCGCGGTAAAGACGTTGGCGATCAAACCGATGGTCAGGGTGATAGCGAAGCCCTTGATCGGGCCCGTTCCAAAAATGAACAGGAAAAAGGCAGAGACCACAGTGGTTACGTGGGTGTCAATGATGGTCAGAAACGCCTTCGAGAACCCCGCGTCCACCGCGGCGGCGGCTGACTTGCCATTGCGAAGTTCCTCACGGATGCGCTCAAAGACCAGAACGTTGGAATCCACGCCCATACCGATGGTCAGAATCACGCCCGCAATGCCTGGCAGGGTCAAAACAGCGCCGAACATGGCCAACGCCGCCAACAGAATCACCAGGTTGATGATCAGCGCGAGCACCGCATTCACGCCCGACAACCGGTAGTAGAACACCATGAAGACCATCACCACAAGCAAGCTCAGAATGGACGCTTGCACACCGTGGCGGATGGAGTCGGCTCCGAGCGAAGGACCGACCGTGCGCTCCTCGAGGTATTTGATCGAGGCGGGCAATGCGCCGGCCCGCAGCACCAACGCCAGATCGTGCGCGGCATCCTGACTGAAGTTGCCGTCAATTCGGCCTTGGTCCTCAATCCTGCTCTGAATCGTGGGGGCCGAATAAACCTGATGTTCGAGAACGATGGCCATCTGCCGGCCGCGGTTCTGTTCGGTGAAAGGGCCGAAACGCTTTGCCGCCTCATTGGAGAGGACGAAGTTAATCTGCCACTGACCGGGCATATCCGAATTGCGGTTTTCCGTGGCGCTGCGGAGATCGCGTCCGGTTACCACGGGGGGCCGCTGCACCAGATACCAGTTTTCCGATGTATCGTTGGGATTCTGTCGGATGTGCGATTCCGGCCGCTCCTTTAGCAATTCAGTTCCTGGTGGGAGAATGCCGCCATGTCGCGCCAGCCCTTCCGCCTGGGAGGGATACGGCGTGGGGTCCACCAACAACATCAATTCCAGTTGGCCGCCAGCCTGAATCACCGCCTTGGCGCGTTCCGGATCGCCTTCGCCGGGCAGTTGCACCAGAATTTCGTTGTCCTTGCGGCCATGCAACTGAATGGTGGGTTCCGTCAGGCCCAGGGCGTTGATGCGGCGCTCAATGGTTTCGAGCGACTGGCTCATCGTGACTTCCTGGATGCGGGCAACCTCGCTCGGACGCAACGTCAGCAGGTAGGAGCTGGGTTCGCCCGGCGCAGGCGAAAGTTCCCAGACCCCCTCGTATTGTTCGTGGATCACATCGCGAAACGACGAGAGCTGGTCGGAGGGAATATTGCGCACGACGAGGTGCGTATCGTCGGCGCGGCGCACTTCGTCGTAGCGGATATTCTTGGCGCGCAACGCCGTGGTCAGGCGATCCACCGTCTGGTCGGTCTCCTGGGCGATGGCTTCCTCGACCTGAACCTGGAGGATCAAGTGCGTGCCACCCTGCAGGTCCAGGCCGAGTTTGATCTGGTGCTCGAAATTATCCTTGACCGCGGTGAGCGACGTGGGGAGGTTCGGATAGCCGATGACGGCATAGATGCACAACAGAATGACTGCGAGGATGAACAGGGCTTTCCACTTCAGATTAGGGTTCATGGTTAAGAGATCAAGCGCGGAATCGAGCGGCTCATGGAGTTATTTCGCATCGTCGGATGCCTCCACCTGAGCAATCGCTGCCCGCGCAACGCGGATTTTTACATTATCGGCGATCTTCAGAATGACCGTATCGCCGTCCATGCCATTGATCGTGCCGTAGATGCCCGCGGTGGTGATGACCTTGTCGCCGTTCTTCACTGCCGCCAGCATCTCCTGCACCTTCTTGCGCTGCCGCTGCTGCGGCAGAATCACCAGGAAATACATGATTCCGAACATGAGGCCCAGGGGAATCAGAAAACCGCCGAGCCCCGCGGCTCCGCCGGCTTGCCAGAAAATCAGTGCTGCCAGATTCATGTTCTGAATTGTTCCTTGCCTTTCCGAGTTTTACCTGTTGGACCCGTCGGCACAATCGCGGCCCGCAGCTCGAACCGGAAGGAGAGAATACCATCCTCTAGCGGGTAAGTTCCCGCTTCCCTTCCCGCTCGATTCTCCTGCTGAGACTCGACTTGTGCGGGTTGCCCGCGCCCTCCAACGCTTTACACGCGTTCCGGGCGGCTCGCTTCAGGCTGGGCCCGCCGCATAGCGCGCGCGCAGCCCTGTCGCGAAATTTGCAAGTTGTCCAAAACTGATAGCCTCTCGGATTTGCCGCATTATGTCAAGGTAAAAGTGGACATTGTGATGGGTCGCGAGGATCGCCGCGGTGATTTCTCCCGCGGCGAAAAGATGCCGAAGATAAGCGCGCGTGTAGCGCCGGCAGACCGCGCAAGCGCAACGCGGATCGATCGGGCGCTGGTCTAGGATGTAGCGCGCGTTTTTGATAAGCACGCGGCCTTCGCTGGTGTAGAGACAAGCATGCCGTGCCGCTCGTGTCGGCAGCACGCAATCCATCATGTCAATCCCGCGCGCCACATAGTCGGGAATTTGTTCCGGCCGCCCGACACCCATCAGGTAGCGCGGCCGCTCATTTGGCAGCAGCGCGGTCACTTCCGCAGTCATCTCACAAGTGGTTTCGTGCGGTTCGCCGACGGCCAGGCCGCCGACTGCGTAGCCTGGAAAATCCAGCTCAAGCAGTTGCCGCGCGCTTGCTCTTCGAAGGTCCGGAAACGTGGCCCCCTGCACGATGCCGAACTGCCACTGCCGAAGCTCTCCATTTTGCTGCGCTTGTTCGAGGAAATATTCCCGCGCGCGCCTCGCCCAGTCCGTGGTGCGCTTGAGCGCGGCTTCGGCGATCGTTCGCGGCGCCGGCGTCTCGATGCATTCGTCGAGGACCATCGCGATGTCGGAACCAAGCGCAAGTTGGATTTCCGCCGCCTTTTCGGGGGTGAGGAGATGCTCCGAGCCGTCAAGGTGCGAGCGAAACCGCACACCTTCATCGGTGATCTTTCGCAATTCCGCCAGACTGAACACCTGGTAGCCGCCGGAATCGGTGAGAATCGCGCCGTTCCATGACATGAATTTGTGCAGGCCACCCAGCTTGCGGACCAGCGCATGCCCCGGCCGCAGATACAAATGATAAGTATTGGCAAGGATGATCTTTGCGCCCAGGGTTTCCAGTGCTTCCTGCGTCAGACCCTTCACGGTCGCCGCTGTGCCCACCGGCATGAACACTGGCGTTTCGATCACTCCGTGCGGCGTTTTTAGCTGTCCGCGCCGCGCGCCGGTCGGATCATTTTCCAAAACCTCGAAGGAAAAATTCACCTGGTTAGTGTATCAGGAGAAGGCGAACGCGATTCCCACGCGAAGAACCACATAAAGGAGGAACACTCCGAGAACGATGATGAACGATTTGGCGCCCCGGAGCTTTTTGGGGTAGACGGCTGCAAAACCGATCGAGAGAAGAATCAGCTTCCACAGCTCGAGCAGATCGATGTTTTTGCCGAGCGCGAGGAGCCATTTTGAGGCATCGTCGGGGAGCAGTGCCGTCACGTTGGTGGCGACGGGATTGTCCAGATCGAACATCCCGACTGGCTTGAGGAACAACACGCTGACAAAGAGAATTGTGCCGACGATCGAGGCAGGGATAACGGCGTGCGAAACGATGGCCAAAGACGTTTTAAAGTTTGTTCCTGCGCCGACCATGATACTGAAGGCGCCCCACAGCACCAGCGCGATGACGAGCAAACCGCAGATCGGTACCAGCAGCCCAAAAACGTAGGCGAATATAGGCGAAAACTTTGCACTCACCGCCACCTCTTGTTCCTTCTGTTCGGCGGAGAGTTGGGCGGCTCGCGGGCTTCGCTCTATCTGCTGACTGATGTAGTCGCGCCAACTGAAGTGGCTGTTCAGCGCAATGATCGCCACAAGACTGAATAGAACAATCAGGGCTGCAGGCAAAATCCAATCGGGTTTGCGGACAATGTCCTCGAAGGTTTCCTTAGGCGAAAAAAATACGCCGATGATCCGGCCGAACGGGGAGATTGCGGCCTGAGGCTCGGCCACAGGCGCAGGAATGGTAGCCATCAGGGACTCCTCCACCACAGGGATGTCGCGAATTGCTGCTGAGAGTGCTACGCGTCGCTCGCAGGGAAAATATCACAGTTGCCCGGTGCGCTGTATCTCCGGCACCGCCGCCAGCAGCTCCGTGGCGTAGGCTCCCTCCGGGTGCTCGAGGACCAGATTGGCCGGGCCGAATTCCACAAACTGCCCGGCACGCATCACGGCGATGCGCGTGGCCATCTGTGCGACCACGGGCACGCTGTGCGATATCAAAATGTAGGGCACCCGACGCCACTCCTCGTCGCTCAACCCAACAAGATCGAAAGACATGCCGGTCCTGGTGTTTTGCGACCATGAGGATTTTTCGAAGCATGTAGCCTACAGCTCGACGGATTGGATCGTCCGCCTCGAAGATGGAACATCGCTGGAACCATAGATAGTTTTCTATCCGTCACATCTCGAATCTGCCCAGACCTGTTCCGATAGTAAACTGATAGGCTCCATGGCCACCGCTGTTACACATCGAGTCGACTGGTCGCTGCTCTGGCAGCAGCGCGGGTTCCGCTATTTTTTCACGGCCATGTTCGTCTCGCTGTTCGGCAGCGGAATGAACTTTATCGGTGTGAGCTGGTACATCATGTCGGCCACGCACTCGACGGTCGCCGTGAGCTGGCAGGTCATCGTCGTCACCCTCCCCGGCCTCGTCGTGCCGTTTCTCGGCGGCGTGCTGATTGACCGCCTCGACCGCCGCTACCTCGGTGTGCTGCTCGATCTCTCGCGCGGCGTCGCGGTGCTCGCCATCGCCTACATCGCGTGGCGCGGCCACCTCGAAATCTGGCACCTCTATTTCATGACACTGATCACCGGCACGGGCTCCGCGATGTACTGGGCCAACGTGAACGCGCTGGTGCAGGAAGTGGTGCCGCCCAGCCAGTTCACTGGCGCGAACGCATCTGTCCTCGTGGGCGTGCAGAGTGGCATGCTCCTCGCCGGCACCTTCGTCGGCTTTTTCTACGACAACATGGGCATCGCCGGAATTCTGCTGATCGACGGGCTCACCTATTTCGTCTCTGCCTATTGCCTCTACCGCCTGCGCAGCGGCTACGTTTCCCCGCGCGATCACCGCCAGTATCCCCGCGAATATTCCGAATCCACAGACACAGCGTCACAAGCCCTCGGCAGCGGCGAAAATCCCGAAATCGCCGAAGCCGGAACCTCGCTCGGGATCTACGCCGCCGACATGAAGGAAGGCTTCGCTTACCTGCGCAGCCAGCCGGTGGTGCTCGCACTGGGCGTGACGCACGCGATCCTGATGGCCAGCGTCGTCAGCGGAAACGTGGTGGTGGTCGCACTGGCCAACGACGTGCTCCATTCCGGTTCGCGCGGATTCGGCTTCATCGAAGCAGGTTGGGCGATCGGCGCAATCGCAGGCGGCCTGATCACCAGCCAACTGCCGCAGCGGGTCCGCCTTCCTCTTTATGTTGCAGCGATGGTAGGGCTGGCGCTCGGCCACCTCGCCGTGCCGTTCGTCACATTCCTTCTGGGTGCCGCAATCCTGCAAGGCTGCTTCGGATTTTTCCGCGCCCTCGGCGGGATCGTCGCGCAATCTTCGTTGATGTCTATCGTGCCGCGCCACTTCATGGGCCGCACGCAATCCGCCTTCGCCATCATCGCCACCGTCCTGCAGCTCGCCATGAGCTTTTCGCTCGGCTGGCTCGCGCAGCGCTTCAGCATCGCCACGGGCTTTTTTCTCCTCGCCCTGATGTATGCCGGCGCCACGCTCTCCGCCTCGCGCGCCCGCGCCTTTCTGCGTTAGACTTTTTCCGTCGTTTGCGCGTTCACGCCAGTGAGGCTCTCATGGAAATCCAAACCATCAAGCCCTTTCTCCACTATTTCGGCAACGTCCGCGAACGCACCATTCGGGTGGCCCGCTGCATCCCGCCCGACAAGCTGGATTGGACCTACGCTCCAGGAAAATTCACGCTCGGCGATCTGCTCAGGCACATCGCGGTCACCGAACGCTATATGTGGGGTGAAAATCTGCAGGGAAAGCCCAGCCAGTACAAGAGCCACGGCAAGGAATTAGCCGACGGTTACGAAAATGTCCTGGCGCTGATGGAACGCCTGCACAAGGAATCGCTGGAGATATTCTCGCGCCTCAGTGACGCCGATTTGCAGACCAAATGCAAAACGCCGGGCGATGCCCGAATCACCAAGTGGAAGTGGCTGCGGCTGATGGTCGAGCACGAAATCCACCATCGTGGGCAGATCTACCTGTATCTCTCGATGCTCGGCGTGCCGACGCCGCCGTTATACGGAATGACCAGCGAGGAAGTTCGCCGCCAGGACGGCGGCGAATGAATTTCCGCCTATTTCCGCTCCGGCCAGGTTTCTTCTTTTCCGCCCAATAGTTGCACGGCCGCCTGGTTCAATTTCGAACGCAATGCAAACCGCTCGTTGGCCTTTGTGATGTAACGCACTGCAACTTCCACGCCGCCCAGCACCGGCTTCACGCTGATAGCTGGCAATGCGGAAAACCCGCTCATGTCCCGTGAACCCGCCGCGCGCCGCCATTCCTGCTCCGCCTGCTGGCCGCTTTCCCGCGTTTCTTCTTCCACTTGCTTGCGGATCGCTTCGACGATGGGGTAGGGATCCTTCCCGGTCGGCAGCACGACGGTGAGTTCGTCCCACAACCACTGCCCGGTGGTGGAAAAATTAAAATAGTGTCCTTCAATCGCGAAGCTGTTGGTGAACGTCACACGCCGCCCGGTCGGATGCCCGGAGTCTGTCCAGTTCCCGGTCTCCAGCAGCACCGTATGAAACATCCCGAGCTCGACAACTTCGCCGGTCACTCCGTTAATCTCCACCCAATCGCCGAGCCGGATTCCGTTTTTTCTCATCAGCACAAACCAACCGAGGAAGCCAACAATGAAATCCTTCAACGCAACAGTCAGTCCCGCGCCCGCGAGCCCAAGAAATGTGCCCAGCTGACTCGGTGGCCCGAGAATCACCAGCAATATAAGCAGCACGGCGAGAATCTGGATCGAAACGCGCGTCACGGTTCGCAATGTCTCCACTTGCCGCCGGTCCAGTGCCGTCTTCCCCAGCAGTATTTCCAGCCAGGTATCGAAAAAGACGCCTATCAAGAGAATGCCAAGAATGACGATCAGACCAATCAGTGCGCGGTGAACGACCGCTTTCTGATTCCCGGCGATCACCTGGATCCACTTCCCGTAGTTATCGGCGAGCTGTTTCTGGTCGTCCATCCTCTTGTCGAACGACGCCATAGCTTTCTGCTGGCCGGATCGCCGCTTCGCCGCTTTCACCAGCGCCGCGGCATCGTCGTGGCTCAGTTTCGATTGCCCAGCGCCGTTTCCCGTTCCTTGACTTGTGTTTGCCGGACCGCTCGCTTGCGCTGAACTGTTTTTCCCGGCATTCAGCTCCGCTTCGACTTCATTGTGTCTCGCCGAAAGCGATGCCGCTGCCGACTCCGCCGCTTGTTTCGCTTGCCACAAGACCAGTTGTTTTTGATGGAGCGTCATCCATTGCTGGAATCGATGAATTAATCCAGCCTGGTCCACCGTGCCTGTGACGTTCACGCGCAATGCATCCGTGGCTTCCGAAGACGCTTTGTGCTCCTGCATCATTGCCTCAATGCGGCTCTTCGGGTCGCCTCCTGCGCGCTCGAGATCCCCCTTGGCATCGTCCACTTCATCCTGATGCTCTTCTTGATGAGCCGTCGCCAGGACGAGCTGGTCGTGCAACGCGTCCTTCCTGGCTCCGGTAGCCTTCGCATCGTCGGCCGTCAAGCGCGCTACTAAAGCGTTGTCGGCATCGAGACTGTCTTCGGCAGTTTTCAGACGTGCCTGAATCTCTTTTGCCTGTGCGCTTAACACCGGCGGGTGGTCTTCCGCATCGCGCTCCGCCGCCGCATAGGCCAGATCCATCTGGAGGTCGGCAAGCCTCAGGGCTTCCTGGGCGAAGGGCTGTTCCTCCGGGCTCGCCGGCATTTTCGCCAGACGCTGCGCGGTCAGCAAAGGTGATTGGTCCACCAGCGGCGCCTGCGCCGTCCGAGCGCCGCTTCCCACGCTTCCCGCGGGCGGGGTTTCGGCAGTCTGCCCCGTTCGCAGCAATCCGAATATGCTCGCCGCCAGGAGTACGGCCAACACCACAGCTAAAATCTTTTGTACTGGTTTCATGTTTGTCTTAAGCTGGTTCCGTCATTTTAGTATGCTTCCCGCCCGCCACAAACAACTCCTTCGCAAAATTTTTCAGAGGCCGTAATCCTCGACCATGGAGTCCGTTACGAGGAACACGGTCCCGCGGTCACCACACAATCGAGGTAAGCACGAACTGCGAGAATGATCCGGCAACTCCGAAAACTCGGCTACCGGGTCGAACCGCAGAATTCCCATTCGAGCAATCCAGTTGGAAGGTGTTTTTCGACCCTGCTCGGCACATGATAAAAACGCCCCGATGTCTCGGGGCGTTTCGCGTTTCGCTTTTCAGATTTCGGTTCTTCCTATAAATAATCCCGTGAAGGGCCTTCCAAAAACGCGCGCAACTTGCGGGAACGCGACGGGTGCCGCAGCTTGCGCAGCGCCTTCGCTTCGATCTGCCGGATGCGCTCGCGCGTAACCGCAAACGACTGGCCGACCTCCTCGAGCGTATGCTCGCTGCCATCGTCCAGTCCAAATCGCATCTTGATCACTTTTTCTTCGCGTGGCGTCAGCGTCTTCAACACCGAAGAAGTCTGCTCCTTCAGGTTCAGGTTGATCACCGCATCAGAAGGCGAAACGACGGCTTTGTCTTCGATGAAATCCCCAAGATGCGAATCTTCCTCTTCCCCGATCGGGGTCTCCAGCGAAATCGGCTCCTGGGCGATCTTCAGGATCTTGCGCACCTTGGACACCGGAATGTCCATGCGCTTGGCGATCTCTTCGCTGGTCGGTTCGCGCCCCAGCTCCTGCACCAACTGGCGGCTGGTGCGCACCAGTTTGTTGATTGTTTCGATCATGTGCACCGGAATGCGGATGGTGCGCGCCTGGTCGGCAATCGCGCGGGTGATGGCCTGGCGAATCCACCACGTCGCGTAGGTGGAAAACTTGTAGCCGCGCCGCCATTCGAATTTATCCACGGCCTTCATCAAGCCGATGTTGCCTTCCTGGATCAGATCCAGGAACTGCAAGCCGCGGTTCGTGTATTTCTTTGCGATCGAAACAACGAGGCGCAGGTTGGCCTCGATCAATTCCTTCTTGGCCTGCTCGGCTTCCGCTTCGCCGCGATGAATGATCGTCAGCGTGCGCTTCAGTTCGGTCAGCCCGACTTCGCTGGCCTCTTCAATGTCTTTCAGCTCCGATCGCCGGGTGCGCAGTTCGCGCCGCGCTTCGGCCGCGTTCTCGCCCTTGGACACGTCCGCGCGCCGCTCCAGCCGCCCGGCTTCGCGTTCGAGCGACTGCAAACGCTCGACCGTGCCGCGCATCTTGTCAATCAGCCGCTTCTTTTCAAAGGGGTTGAAGTCAATGTCTCGGATTTCCAGCGAAATGGCGATGCGTGTCCGCGCCACTTCCCACTTTGCGCGAACGTACTGCTTCTTCTTCGCCTTCGCGGTATGGTCCAGCTTCACCGCTTGCTTCAGCGCCAGTTCGTAAAGTTTCGCGATCTTCTCGATGTACTTCAGCGTCTGCTTGGTCTTGTTGGCGATTTTCTCTTCGGTCAACTCTTCGTCGTCAAACTGGACGATTTCCTTGATCGACCGCGCGCCCTTGCGCAGATCGTCACCGACGGCGATGAGTTCCTTGATCACAATCGGCGACCGGGTGATCGCCTTCATCACCACCAATTGTCCGCGCTCGATGCGCTTTGCGATCGTCACTTCGCCTTCGCGCGTCAGCAGTGGCACCGTACCCATTTCCCGCAGGTACATGCGCACCGGATCGTTGGTCTTTTCCAGCGAACCCGGCGTCAAATCCAGGTCGCTGCCCTCTTCCGCGTGCCCGTCATCCTTCACCACCGCATCGCGGTCGCCGTGGTCGGAAGACACTTCGACCGCACGCGCCGCTTTCGCCGACGCCGCATCCTCATAAATCTCGATGCCGTTGCGTTCAAACGTGGTCAGAAGGTCATCGATCTCTTCCGAAGAATGCACTTCCGCAGGAAGAGAATCGTTTACTTCGTCATACAGCAGGTATCCGCGCTCTTTGCCGACGGCAATAAGCTGGCGTACCGCATCATATTTTTCCTCTAGACCTGTCGCTGCCACTGCACTCCTCCCGCTTCCTGAATGTGTCTCTCGATTTCCGCGCGAACTTCACTGCTGTAGTTCCGCGCACTGTCCACACGAAATGCAGAGAGGAAGCCCACAAGGGGCGAAGGGAGGGAGCGAGTCCCCCGGAAGACTCTCAATTTTTTCGGTGAAGCCCGATGCGCCGTGCTGTGTCTTTTGTGCTGCTGCACGCTTGCCCGCCTGCCGTGCCGTTGCCGAACGGTTCCAAGCACTATAGACATACATATAGATGCCGGAACAGACCAATCCGTTATCCGCGAAACCCTTCCACGCTACACGCTTAAGTCCCTTCTTGTCAATATTTTAGTTTGAGGAAAACACTGCGCGGAAGTGGAAGACTCAGGGACCCATTGGCCGCTGAATTCCATACCAGATAAAGGATTTAGCCAGACCCCAGACGGATTTTTCGATTTTCGAACCTGAACCTTCCACAGGCGCGCACCCCGCAGCCGGCCTCAATGCCCCGACCTTAGCCGGAGCGGCCATCCCGGATTCGCCGGATCAGATAACCCACCAGGACCAGGTTGATCACCAATATCCCCGCTTTGCCCGCACTCGGGTGGCGCACCAGCTCGTAGATCTCGACCGGCAGGAACGAACCCGTGATGATGACGGTGAACCACATCGCCCACCTTTTCAGCAGCCACAGGCCTACTCCCTCCGTCAAAAACAGCCCGCCGTAGAGAAAGCTGCCCACGATTAGATCCCGGACCCGGTTCGGCGTAAGCGCCGCCGCCGTCAAAAGAGCGCGGCCCACGAACCGGCTGTTCTGGTCCAGCCCCAGCACCGCGACCCAATTCTCGACCAGGCTTGCGATGTCGGTGTGAAGAAGTTTGAGCGCCGCCACTCCGACCGCGATCAGCAGAATCCCCTTCAGCAGTTTGAACAACGCAATCAGCCGCACCACCGTGGTTTGAGAAGTTTTCATGGATGTGCTCGTTCGCTGCCGCGCGAGCAAGACAAAACTTCACTAAATCCCCCTGAGCGCCTCAACGCGGACTCTTGCCCAACTATGTTGTTCTCTCCCACGGCGGAGGCACCTTCACCCAAGCCATTCCGCCGGCCTTTGCCGCCTCGATCCCCATCTCCGTATCTTCAAATACCAGGCAAGCCTCAGGAGCCACGCCAAGATTCGTCGCCGCCTGCAGAAACGCTTCCGGGTCGGGCTTGCTTTTCCGATACTCCCCCGCGCAGACCAGCGTGTCGAACCGGTCGAGGAGCCTCAGCGCGGTAAGCGACGCGGTCACCGCTTCCCGCGTGCTCCCGGAAACCACTGCGAACGGAATCCGCCCGTGCTGCGCTTCGATGTGCGCCAGGACTTCAGGGATTGCCCGGAGCTGCGGGAGCATTTCGAAGTACAGGTGCTCCTTCCTCTCAGACATTTCCTCCACCGGCATGCGCAATCCATTCCTCTCGTTTAGCCGCGCAATAATCTCCACCACCGGCATGCCGCCCCAGGCGTAGAATTCTTCCTCGGCAAATTCGCAATTCCATCCGGCCAGCGCCTGCTTCCACGCCAGGTAGTGCAGCGGCATGGAATCCACAATCGTGCCGTCGCAATCAAACAGATACGCCCCAAATCTCCCCCCGGGTATTTTCAGTTTCATCAACAGAACACCAACTCCCATCTAGGGGCCGGGCTCGCCTGGCCCACTCTTCACTGTTCTCCACGCCGGCGCTACCCAGCTGCCGTCAACTGTTTCATCAGCTCCTGCTTCCGCTCCAGCAACTCCCGCAATCCCGCCCCACTCGGATTGGCCTCGATGGTCTTCTGCACCTTCGCCAATTCCTGCTCAATCTGCCGCCGCCGCAACGCATCCAGGCAACTCTCCGCTTCTTCCCAGGTGGGTTCTTGCGCGTCTTCGAATAGGATTTCAAAAAATACCCGCCGCTCCCGTTCTTCCAGTCGGGCGCCAATCTCGGTTGCAGGTATCGGCTCGTCAGACAATCCCGCAATTATCAACGCGGCGAAGACCTTTTCTGTCTCCAACCCTTCGTACAACCTCCCGTGCTGCAGGCGCTGCGCCAGTTCCTTTTTAAAACCTTCCGCCTCGACCAGCATTCGAATCAGCCGCCGCTCGATCTGTTTCGCCGGCCTACCCACAAGTTGCGGCGACACTTTCACTTCGCTGAGGCGTTCCGTCGCCGATTTGTTCAGCGCCGCGCGCAGTACCGGCTCGTCAATCCGCAACTGCTGCGCAATTCGCGTGGCCCATTCAGACCGCAGCAGCCGGTTCGGGATTCTCTGCACGTAGGGCATCAGGAAATTCAGCGCGCGCTGCTTCCCTTCACCGGTGCTCAAGTCCATCTGCCGCGCCCGAGCGATCAGGTAATCCACATACGGCGGCGCTCCCTTCAGCAATTTGATGTACGCCTCCGCTCCCTTTTCGCGGATGAACAGGTCCGGGTCGGCTTTCTTCGCTGCCTCCCCGGGCAGGTCCCCGATCGCCGGCAGGGCCAGCACGCGCACCTCGAAATCGTGCTCGAGCAGCAGGGTCAAGGAACGCTCTGTCGCCGCCTGCCCCGCCACGTCCGGGTCGTAATTCACAATCACACGCTTCGTGAACCGCCCAAGCAGTTTAATTTGCGGCTCCGCGAGACTGGTGCCGCAACTCGCCACCACGTTGCCGATCCCCGCGCACGCCACCGCAATCGCGTCCATGTACCCTTCCACCAGAATCGCGAAGTCCTGCCGCCGGATCGGTTCTTTCGCGCGGTCCATATGATAGAGCACGTTGCTCTTTGAATAAATCGGCGTCTCCGGCGAATTCAGGTACTTCGGCAGGTCGTCGCCCAGCGCGCGGCACCCAAACGCCACAATCTTCCCCGATTCGTTGGCAATCGGGAAGGTAACGCGCCGCCGGAAGCGGTCGAACAAGCGCGCGCCCGACTGGTCCCGTGAAATCACCCCCGACTCCACCAGCAATTTCTCCGCGTACTTCGGCTTCAACTGCCGCAGCAGCGCGTCGCCGCCGCCCGGCGCATACCCGATCCCGAACCGCGCAATCGTTTCGGCATTCAACCGGCGGTCTTCCAGGTACGCCCGAGCCGCCCGGCCCTCCGCTGTCGATTCCAGTTGCCGCACGAAAAACGCCTGCGCCTCGCGGTGAATTTCAATCAGCGCCGCCCGCTGCTGATTCTCCTTGCGCTCCTCGGGAGTCCTGTCTTTCGGCTGCGGAACGGGAATGCCGCATTTCTCCGCGACAACCTTCACCGCTTCCGGGAACGGGCACTTCTCCATCTCCATCACGAAGCTGAAAACGTCTCCGCCCTTGCCGCAGCCAAAGCAGTGAAAAATCTGCTTCACCGGGTGCACCGCAAACGACGGCGTCTTCTCCTCGTGAAACGGGCACAATCCCGTGAAATTCTGGCCGCTCTTTTTCAGGCGCACGTATTCGCCGATCACGCGAACAATGTCCGCTTGCTGCTTCACCCGATCCGCAAATGATCCCGTTTCCGCCATTTTTATAATTTCAGATCAACAACGGTTATCGCTTTACCGCCATGCTCTTCGGTTTCAAATTCTGCACTTTCAACCAACGGATGCGTCCGAAGAAATTCCCCCAGCCCCTTGCGCAGGGCACCAGTCCCATGCCCATGAATGATCCTGACCCTCACCTGGTTCGCCAGTGCCGCCTCATCCAGAAACTTGTCCACCTTCTCGCTCGCTTGTTCAACCGTCAATCCGATGACGTTGATCTCTCCGGTCGGCCCGCCTTCGCCTGAACGCGCGCTCACCGTAATGTTGTCTCTCTTCGCCGGCTGAATCGCAGCCTTCCCCTTGGCCTCTTCCTCGACTCCGGCAATCTCTTCTACCGCCACTTTCATCCGCAACGGCCCGGCTTCAATCTCCGCCATCGCGCCTTCCACGCGGCGCAGTATCACCGGTTTGCTGAAACCCCTCACCCGCACTTTCACACCCCGCTGCAAACTTTCCGCGCTGACCTTCTCGAGTGTCTCCAGCCGGATGCCTAAATCCTTTTGCGATTCTGAAATCGTCTGGACCACCGCGGCGTTCAACTCTTCCTTCGCCGTGCCGCGCACATCCTGCAGTTTCCGCCGCGAGGTCTTCTCCACCTGCGCGCGCAGTTCGCGATCCTTCACCGCCGCCACCACTCCGGCCACGTTCTCCTCGAACCGTTTCTGCATCTCCCCGAACTGCTTTTCCAACTCTGCAATGCGCTGCTTCTGCCGCTCCACCCAATCCGAGCGCAGCTTGTGGCGCTCCGCTTCGAGCGCGTGCCGCTCCTCCGCCATCTGCTTCTGCATGCGGTCCAATTCGTCGCGGCTGCGATGCAGATACGCAATCAGATCCGCGGCTTCGGCGGCTTCCGGCGTCAGCAGCGACATCGCGTGCTCGATGATCTCCGCCGACAATCCCAGTCTCTGCGCAATCCGAATCCCGCTTGATCCGCCCGGCACGCCCACCATCAACCGATATGTCGGCCGCAAATTGATCTCGTCAAATTCCACCGCCGCGTTCACAATCCCCGGCGTCTTCGAAGCGTACGTCTTCAACCGGTCATGGTGCGTCGTGGCCAGCACGATGCAGTTCTTCTTACGAAACTCTTCCAGCAGCGCCACAGCCAGCGCAGCTCCTTCTTCCGGAGCCGTCCCCGTCCCCATTTCGTCCACCAGCACCAGAGACTTCGGAGTAGCTTCCGCCAGCATCGCTTTCAGATTCAGCATGTGCGCCGAAAAAGTCGAAAGGTCCGCCGCGATCGACTGCTCATCTCCAATATCCACCAGCACGCAATCAAACAACGGCAGCACCGCCCGCTCGGCCGCCACCGGAATCCCCGCTTGCGCCGAAAGCGCCGCGATCCCCGTCGTCTTGAGCGCCACGGTTTTTCCGCCGGTATTTGGCCCGCTGATCACCAGCAACCGCTCTTCGCCGCCCAGCGCCAGCGACATCGGGACAATCGCGCGATTCTCCCGCCGCAACTTGTCTTCGAGCACCGGATGCCGAGCCGTGTCCAGCCGCAACTCGGTCACCTCCGCAAACTCCGGCACGCACGCATCGAAATCTCGCGCGAATCGCGCCCGGGCGAACACGCTGTCCAGCTCCGCAATCGTTGCCGCCGCGGCCTCCAGCGGTTCGCCGACCGCCCGCAAGCGATCCGTCAGCTCCCTCAGGATTCGGACAATCTCCGCCGCTTCGTCTTCCGCCAATTGCACCAACTGGTTATTCGTCTCCACCGTCTCAAACGGTTCCACAAACACCGTCTGCCCGGTCCCGCTCGCGCCGTGCACCACGCCCGGCACATTCCGGCGCTGCTCCGAGCGCACGGGAATCACAAACCGGTCGTTGCGCAGCGTCACGTAGTCTTCGCCGCTCTCCGCCTGCCGCGAACGCAAAATCTGCCGCAGCGTCTGCTGGATCGACTCGCGCGTCTGCTGAATGCTCGCGCGAATCCGCCGCAGCGCACCGGACGCGTCGTCGCTGATCTCGCCGTTTGGCAAGACACATCGCCGGATCGCCGCCTGCAAGTCCCGGAAATCTCCCACGGACGCAGACCGCGCCGCGAGCAGCGGAAATCTTTCGGCATCTTCACGGAACTGCTGCTTCAGCCAGCCGGCTGTTTCAAGCAGAGAACCTGCGTCCAGAAATTCCGCCGGCTCCAGGACTGCGCCCGGCGCTTCCAGCCGCGCCAACCATGCCACCGGATCGGCCAGTGCGCCAAATCCCAATTCGCGTCCCAGCCGCAGCCACTCGCGCGCTTCGCGAATCAGCACAAACGCGCTCTCGAGCGCCGCCCGGTTCGTGCTCACCTCCAGCCTATCAATCACCCGCCGTCCCGGCGCAGCCGTCGTCCGCAGCCGCAGCAGTTCCCGCAGCTTGTCGAACTCCAAAACATCCTGTGCCGACCGCGACATCCTTCTGGAAAACCTCCTCTTTGGTGATCTATATTCTATTTTCCCGCTTTCAATTTTTCCGCCAGGTAGTCCGCCGCCCGGGCGGGGTTCGCCGCGCTATACACCAGATTCCCGTTCGCTTCGCCCCACACCCGGTCCTCCGTCCGAGGTCGCGGCCCCTGCTCCACTTCGCGCACCCGATCGAGAATCGGCTGCCAGAAATCTCCCACCACCACGACAGGCTTCCCCGCGATCACCGATTTGTTGAGCATCTCCCAGACCACCGCCAGCTCCACCAGCGTTCCCGTTCCGCCCTTGCACACCGCAAATCCGTCCGCCAGCCGCACCAGTTCAAACAACCTCTCGTCCCACGTCTCCATCCGGACTTCCGTGTCCACCCACGCATTCGCCTTGCGCTTGAAAAACTCCGCGGTCACGCCGTAAGTCTTTCCGCCGGCCTCTTTCGCCCCGCGTGAAACCCCCTCCATCACTCCACCAAACCCGCCGCTGCAAACCGCAAATCCTCGCTTCGCCAATAATTTTCCAAGCTCGCGCGCCTCTTCATAGTCCGCATCGCCCTCCTTCGGCCGCGAACTCCCGAACACGGTGACAATCCTCTTCGCCCTCATCGTGCGCCGATCCTCTCCGCATTTCTCTATTTGATCGCTTCATTGCTTCCTGGCTTCGCACCTTCTCTCTTCTCATCAAACTCTTCCATCATCGCCAAGCACACACCATCAATCGCCGCGTGGACCTCGTGATTCTTCGCGCCCTGATTGTTGCTCAGGAACGAAAAAATCAATTTCCTTCCGCCCGGTGTCTCCGCGTAACCCGACAAGGTTCGCACGTGCGTCACCGAACCCGTCTTCGCATGAATCTTCCCCGCCAGCGGCGGCTCTTTCATCCTCTCGTTCAGCGTGCCGTCCGCGCCCGCCACGGGCAACGACAGAAGAAACGCCGGAAACCACACCTGCTTCTGCGCATACGCAAGCAGCGCAACGAACGCCCGCGGCGTCACCAGGTCTTGCCGCGACAATCCCGACCCGTCCGTCTGGATCACGTCGCCCAGGGGGATTCTCGCCTTCGCGTAAAACGCTTCCGGAAATTTCTGCAAATCCTCCGGCGTCGCCCAGCGTCCCTGCTGCCGCGCCGCCGTTCGCAAGAGCACTTCCGTGTGCAGGTTCTGGCTGATTTTGTTCACCAGCTTCACCGAATCTTTCAGCGGAACCGAAACGTGCTCCGCCAGCACGGTCCGAGCCGCTTCGCCCGTATCCGGTTCGTGAACGGCTCGCACCGTCCCTCCGAGTTTTATTCCACGATCCCGCAGCAACTCGGCCAGCAGGTTCGCCGCGTGCAGCGCCGGTTCCTGAACGGCCAGCACCAGCTTGCGCGGAGCGCTTCCTGCCGGCATCACCCCGCTCACGACCGCCGTCCCCCCGCCAGGCTCGCGCGTCAGCCGCAAATCAGGCTTCTCTTTCGCGCCGATGGTGGTCACCTCGTTCTCGACCACAAATTCCCGCGTCGCCGGCTCAATCACCGCCGTCACCGCGCCGCCCGCCTTCTCCCCTGGCGTCAACGTCAGCGTCACCGTGTTGTCGTCCACCACAATCGCCGAAATCGCCGCGCCATACTCCCACACCATGTCGTCGATTTCCCAGCCGTCCGGATAACGCTCCCGCGGAAAGTAACTGTCGTCGCCGACCACGTCTCCTGTAATTTCTTTCACCCCCCGCGCCTGAACCGCGTCCGCAAGCTCCGCCAGCGCCTTCTCCGGCGGCCCCTCAAACTCTTCCTTGGTCTCATACGGGAATTTCCGGTTCGACAAATTGGGATCGCCGCGGCCCACAAGGATTAAATCCCCAGCCAGCCTTCCGTCCGTTGCCAGAATCCCATTCGTCTCTACCGTCGTGCGGAACCTGTATTCGGGCCCCAAGGCGTCCAAAGCCAGTGCCGTCGTCAGCAACTTCATATTCGATGCCGGCAAGAAATATTCGTTCGAGTTCTTCTCATAGAGCGTCTCGCCCGTCTCCGCATCCACCACCAGCAGTCCCCACTCTCCTTTGTCCACTGGCGCCGCTCCCAGCAATCCCTCCACGCGCGCTCGAAATCGCGCCTGTCGAAAGCCAACTTTGTCCGGCGAACCCTTCTCCTGAGCGGCCGAATACGGCAGCGCCGCCAATACGATCGCCAGCCAGAATAGTCCCCGCGCGCCCTTCCCCGCGAAGCTCATCGCAATTCCGCTCTTGGCAATTCCCATGGACTGAAAGTATAGTCGAAAGTCAGTGGGCGCTTCCTTCCGCCGGGTCGCGGCAAGCAAAAGCAGGGCGCACCGCCTCTCCCAGCCACGCCCCGCAATTTCCGCCGCCCGGATGGTTTTATCGCGTAAGGCTCTGGCACTGATTGGAAACAACAATTTGAAAAGGTGGATTCGAATGAAAAAGATTCTTCCGTTTTTGCTGGCAGTTTCCTTCCTCTGCCCGCCCATGGTTGCCGACGACCGCAAAGAAAACGCTCGCCTCGAGAACTGCGGCGTGGTGATTCAAGAAATTATGGATATTCCCGACGATATCCCGCAGGATCTGGTGGACAAGGCCTATTGCATCATCGTCTATCCCTCGGTTGTCAAAGCCGCCTTCGTCTTCGGCGCCAGCTACGGCCGCGGCGCCATGACCTGCCGCAGCGGCGAACATTTCAACGGGCCCTGGAGTGCTCCGGCCATGATGGCTCTCGAAGGGGGCAGCTTCGGCCTGCAGATCGGCGGGCAGGCCACGGACTTCGTTCTGCTGATCATGAACGGCCGCGGCGCAAACTCCGTTCTGAGCTCGAAGGTAAAACTGGGCGCCGACGCATCCGCCGCCGCTGGCCCCAAAGGCCGCAATGCGGAAGCCTCAACCGACGTGACCTTGCGTGCGGAGATTCTTTCCTACTCCCGCGCCCGTGGCCTCTTCGCCGGGATTTCGCTTGCCGGGTCCACCGTGCGTCCCGACAACACGGCAAATGAAAGGCTCTACAAAAAGCGCGTGTCTCCACAAGATGTCGTCTTCAAGGGAATGGTGCCCGTTCCCGCCGCCGCGCAGAGGTTAATCTCTTATCTAAACAAGAAATCGCCCAAGAACCTCTCCTCAGGCAAAGAGATCTAGCAGCTAAGCCGCACATACTATTTGCTTTAATCAGAGGCCCCGCGAAGCACACCGTGGGAGCCTTTCTTCTTGCATTCGACCGAAATGTGACCTATAGTCATTTACGTCTGCAGGTCACATTATGAAGTCCGTCTCCTCCACCTTGCCCCCCAATCGCCGCGAGCGCCAATCTGTCGAGCGCCGAGAACGCCTCTTCCGTGCCGCGCTCGATCTTTTCGCCCGCAAGGGATTCGCCGAAACCACGGTCGAAGACATCACGAACGCCGCCGACCTCGGCAAAGGCACTTTCTTCAATTATTTTCCCAGCAAGGAACACATCTTCCTCGCCTTTGGCGAAATGCAACTGGCTAAACTGAAGGCAGCCTTTGAAGAAATGCGCTCCGCAAACGTGCCCGTTCCCGTCTTCATGCGCTCGCTCGGCGCGCGCATGACCCAGGAGCCTATTCGCAATCCGGCGATCATTCGCGTTCTTCTGAAGGCCTTCCTCGCGGACTCGCCCGTGCGTGAATCCGTGGTGGATCTGCAGAACCGCATCATCGCCATCCACACGGAAATAATCCGCCTCGGCCAGGAGCGCGGTGAAATCCGCGGCGACCTGCCACCCGATGTCCTGGCCCATGTTTTCCGGCAGACCGTGTTCGGAACGCTTCTCATCTGGTCGCTCTATGGAGATGCCACTCTGCTCTCCCGCATCGAAGATGCCTTTGAAGTGCTTTGGACCGGCCTTGCGCCGCGTTCCGTGCCGCCTCAGGTCCGGGTGGCTGGTTCATTCCTACTGGAGAAGTAAACAATGACTCGGAAGTTGCTGATTCCTGTTCTGGTCGTCGCCGCGCTCATCGGCTTGGCGGTGTATTCCTCCGGCATGCTCCATCGTGACCGTTCCCTCCACGGCTCCGGAACGGTCGAAGCCCGAAACATTCGTGTTGGCTCGAAAATCGGCGGGCGCATTGACAAGGTCTTCGTTCGCGAAGGCGATCCCATCGAAGCCGGGCAGGTGCTGATCAGCTTCGACGAGAAGGAGCTCGCAGCATCCCTCGCGCAATCCCGCGCCGCCGCGGAAAAGGCGCAGCGCGGCTACCGTCCCGAGGAAATTGCCGAAGCCCGCGCCGCCGCCGGCCAAGCCAAAGCCGAATATGATCAGCGGAAAAACGGCTACCGCCAGGAAGACATTGACGCCGCGCAGGCCGACCTCGACCGCGCCAATGCCGACGAAGTTCGCGCGCGTCTTGACGCCCAGCGCTACGACGCTCTGGCCGAAAAAGACCTCGTCTCCAAACAGCAGCGCGACACCGCCGATGCCAACTGGAAAATGGCTCTGGCGCAAAAGGCAAATTACGAGCACAAGCTCGATCAGCTGCATCGCGGCTATCGAGCCGAGGAAATCGCCGCCGCCGAAGCCCGCTTTCGCCAGACCGAGGCCACGCTCGAGAAACTCGAAAATGGCAATCGCGTCGAAGACATTTCCGCCGCCAAAGCCGCGCTCGCCTATGACGAAGCCCGTTTCCGCGAACGTCAGGTCGTCGCGCCCTCCGCCGCTTCCGTCGAAGTGCTCGATGTGCGTCCCGGCGATCTCGTCGCTCCCAATACGCCCGTCGCAACGCTCCTCGAGCGCGATCAGATCTACGTCCGCATCTACATTCCCGAAACCGAGATCGGCCGCGTCCATCTCGGCCAGAAGGCCCAGATCCGCGTGGACTCTTTTCCGAACCAAGTCTTTGACGGGGCCGTCGAGCAGATCAACCAGCAGGCCGAATTTCTGCCGCGCAATGTGCAGACCGTCGAAGAGCGCGTCCACCAGGTTTTTGGGGTGAAGGTGCGCATTGACGACAGTTCGCGCCGCGTCCGCGCCGGCATGGCCGCCGACGTCACGCTCGGAACGGGGGCTGAGCTGTGACCGAACCTGAAAAACCCGCGATCATCGCGCAAAATCTGGTTCGCCGTTTCGGCAGCTTCACTGCCGTAGGAGATGTCAGCTTTGGCGTAGAAAAGGGCGAAATCTTCGGCTTCCTTGGCCCCAACGGCAGCGGAAAAACCACCGTAATCAAAATGCTCACTGGATTGCTGCCGCTCTCAGGAGGCGACGCCTCGGTGCTGGGCATTGACGTTCGTAAAGATCCGGAAACCGTCCGGGAAAACATCGGCTACATGTCGCAGAATTTCAGTTTGTACTCGGACCTGACCGTCACCGAAAATCTCACGTTTTACGGCCGCATTTACGGCCTCTCGAGCGACCGTCTCGGCAAGCGCATGGACGATATCGTCCAGCTCAACGGCCTCGGCCCGTACATGAACCGCCTCGCCGCGCAGCTTTCCGGCGGATGGAAGCAGCGCCTCGCTCTCGGCTGCGCCATGCTGCACGAACCAAAACTGATTTTCCTCGACGAGCCGACCGCGGGCATTGACCCCGTCGCGCGCCGCCAGCTGTGGGACCTGCTGTTCGAACTCTCCGCCCACGGCATCACCTTCTTCGTCACCACGCATTACATGGACGAAGCCGAGCGCTGCAGCCACGTCGCCTACATTTATTACGGCAAGCTCATCGCCGACGGCACGCCCGACTCGCTGCGCGAATTGCCCGATGTTCAGCCCCCCGGCACCTACCGCGTCGAGATCACCACTCCGGAAGTAACCCGCGCCTTGCGCTTCGCCCGCACCATCCCCGGCATCCGCAGCGCCACGATTTTTGGGCAATCCGTCCATGCGCTCATCAACGATGACCTGGACCTCGATCACTTGCGCGCCGAGTTGCTGAAACCAGGCATCGTGATCGCCGAAATCCGCCCGCTGGCTCCTTCTCTTGAAGACGTCTTCGTCGAACTCACTTACAAACACCAAGCGCAGGCAGAGGCCACCCGTGATTAATCCCTTCCGCGGTTTCACCGCCGTCTTCTACAAGGAAGCGCTGCACGTGCGCCGCGACTTCGGCACGCTGTTCTTCTCTTTAATCATTCCCTTGCTGCAGATGTTTCTGCTTGGCTTTGGAATTGACACCAACATCCGCCAGATCAACACAGTCGTCTACAACGCCGACGGCCGCCGCGAAAGCCGCGAACTGCTCGACCGCCTGCGAAATTCCGACACGTTTAACCTGGTTCGGTTCGTCAATACCGACCACGACTTGACCGACGCCATCATTTCCGGCAAATGCCGCGTCGGCATCAAAATCCCGGTGGATTATTCCGACAAGCTTCTCCACCAGATGAGCGCCCAGGTGCTGGTGCTGATTGACGGCTCCGATTCCTCCGTCGCCGGCCAGGCCATCAACGTCACCACTGCCATCGGCCTCGATGAATCCCTCCGCCGCGTTCTCGCCAAGACCGGCGATACGACGTTTGCCGTGGACATGCGCCCCAAAATTCTCTTCAATCCCGATTCGCGCTCGCCCAATTTCTTCCTTCCCGGCCTCACCGCGATTCTGCTGCTGAACGTCACTACGTTTCTCACCGCGTTTTCCATCGTTCGCGAAAAAGAGCGCGGCACCCTCGAACAGCTCTTCGTCACCCCGGTCCGCCCCATGGGCCTGCTGCTCGGCAAGCTGCTTCCCTACCTGATGATCGGCTTCTTCGAGCTCTGTATGATCCTCACCTTCATGCGCTTCATCTTCAGCGTGCCGATTCACGGCAGCGTGCTGCTCCTCGCCCTGCTCTCGCTTCCCTACATCTTCGTTTCCCTCTCGCTCGGTATCCTGATTTCCAGTAAAGCCAATTCCCAGGCCGAAGCCATGCAGCTCGCCTTCCTCACCATTCTTCCCAGCATTTTTTTCTCCGGCTACATCTTCCCGCGCGAAACCATGCCCAGGTTCTTCTACGTCCTCAGTTACTTCGTCCCCGCCACCTATTTCATCGACATCACCCGCGGCATCATCCTCCGCGGCGCCGGCTGGGTGCATCTCTGGATCGACGCCGTCGCCCTCTTCTTCATGGGAACCATGCTCCTTGTAATCGCCGCCCGCCGCTTCCAGAACAAAGTCATCATGGCGTGATATTCTGTCCTGCCAAGTACTCGCACCTGTAGCGCCCGCCCGCCGCGGCCGGCGCTCTTGGCTCGATTCACTCGTCATTCCAGGGGATATTTTTGTCCTGTCCTATCTGTCAAAAACGCAAACCCGGCCGCTTCTGCCCCGCCAAAGCCGAAACCATCTGCCCCGTCTGCTGCGGCACCGAACGCGAAGTCACCCTCGACTGCCCGTCCGACTGTGTCTACCTCGTCGCCGCGCATCGCTACGAAGAACGACACCCCCGCCAACTCCCCGCCGACACGCCGCTGCTTGACGTTCGCCTGGCCCCGGATCTCATCCGTATCCATCCGCAGCTTCTCTCCGCCATCGCCTTCACCATTGCCAAATTCTGCGCCGCAGAACCCTCCGCCACCGACCCCGACGTCCTTGCCGCGCTCGAATCGCTCGCCCAATCCTACAAAACGCTGGCCGCCGGCATTGTCTATGAACATCGTCCGGTCCCTCCCGTCCAGCGCGGCCTCTACGACGCCCTTTCCGCCTTCCTCAATGAAACCAAGCAATCCCCCGCGCAAAATCCCCAGGGCCGCCCCAAAGACTCCGAAATCTTCGAGCTCCTCGTCTTCCTCTATCGCATGGGCCTCTTGCGCACCAACGGCCGCCCACGCTCCCGTCGCTTCCTCGAGTTCCTCCGCAGCCAATTCCCCGGCGCCCACGAACTCAAGCGCGAAGAATCACGTATTATTGTGCCGTAGATTCCCGAAAGGAATACAACTCCCGATGCGACTGCCTTCGCGCCGATCATTTCTACAGTCAGGCTCTCTTGCCCTGGCATGGGCATCCTCGAATGCGCTGTCCGGGTTTCGCTCGCTCGAAGGTTTCTCTGACGCCCGCCCCTTGGAGGAATTTGGCTACGAGGACGTAACTTTGGCGAGCGAGCTTCACGAAAACCAGTTGAACAACACCCACTCCGTGCTGATGAATCTCAGCGAAGACAGCATGCTGAAACCCCTGCGGCAGATGGCCGGACAACCGGCCCCGGGTGATGACCTGGGCGGCTGGTATCACTATGATCCCGATTTCGACTACCGCAAAGGCGACACGGGTTTTGCTCCCGGCTGCCCTTTTGGCCAATGGGTCTCCGCGCTGGCACGGGCCTACGCGATCCGGCCCGACCCTGCCGTTCGCGAAAAGGTCATTCGCCTGAATCGTCTCTACGCGCAAACCATCTCCGGCGATTTCTACGAGAAAAGCCGCTTCCCCGCCTATTGTTACGATAAATTCCTGCTCGGCCTGATTGATTCACACCGACTCGTCGGCGATCCCGACGCACTCGCCATTCTGGATCACACGACGGACGTCGCCCTGCCGCACTTGCCCAAGACCGCTATTGAGCACGGGGTCAGCTGGCGGCCGGGCACCGACGAGTCCTACACCTGGGACGAGTCCTATACCATTTCCGAAAATCTTTTCCTCGCGTCCGAGCGCGGTGCCGGTCCGCGCTACAAGCAGCTGGCTATTCAGTATCTCGACGACCTCTTCTACACACCGCTCGCGGAAGGCCGCAACAATCTTGCCGGGCGTCATGCCTACAGCCACGTCAATTCTCTTTGCTCAGCGGTAGAAGCCTACCTCGCCGCCGACGATAAGAAGCTTCTGCGCGCGGCGAAGAATGGGTTTGAAATGCTCCTCGACCAGAGTTTTGCGACCGGCGCATGGGGACCCGAAGAAACGCTCTGCGCGCCGGACAGCGACGACCTGGCCGCCAGCCTCGAAAAGACTCACCACAGCTTTGAGACTCCCTGCGGCTCGTACGCGCATTTCAAACTCACCCGTTACCTGCTCCGAGTCACGCGCGATTCGCGCTACGGCGACAGCATGGAGCGCGTCATGTACAACACCATTCTGGGCGCAAAACCGCTCCTGCCGGACGGCAGCACTTTCTATTACGCCGATTACAATTCCGACGCAAAAAAGTATTACAAGCCAACTCACTGGCCCTGCTGTTCCGGCACCATGCCCCAGGTCGCCGCCGACTATCGCATCAATACCTACTTCCGCGATCGCGGCGGCGTGTACGTGAATCTCTACATTCCCTCCACTCTGCGGTGGATCCAGGAAGGTGCGCGCTTCTCCTTGCAGCAGACTTCGGCTTATCCCCTCGATTCGTCGGTCGAGTTCCAGGTTCGTGCCGCGCAATCGAAGAATTTCACGCTGCACTTCCGCATTCCCGCCTGGGCCGATGCCCCCACGTTGCTCGTGAATGGCAAACGGACCACGGCGGCCGTCGCGCCGGGGAATTTCGCTTCCATCTCGCGGGTGTGGAAAAACGGCGACCGTGTCGAGCTCGACCTCCCGATGAGAACGCGTCTCGAGCCGATCGACAAAAGGCACCCCAATACCGTCGCTATGCTCTCCGGGCCTCTCGTTCTGTTCGGTATCAACGGAACTAGCCAAGCAGCCACGCGCAGCCAATTGCTGGCCGCAAGACGGACGTCACCAGCCCAGTGGCAGACCAGCACCAGCAACGGCTCCCTGCTCTTGCTGCCGTTTTTCACGATCGCCGACGAATCCTACTCAACCTACTTCAAGGTCACCGGTTAGCGACCCTGACCATGGCGATCACCTCTCGGAACAGCTCTGAGGAACTTGCGTGCGCAATTGAGCGCGACGGTTTCGCAATTCTCTCGAGCTGCCTTGACGAGTCGTTGGTAATACGGCTCTTAGGAACATTGGACGACACTCGATGCGGTCGACGAAATTTACTGAGGGAACCGCTTGTACGGGAACTCGCACAGTCAGAAGAAATCCGTCGCGTGATTGCGCCGGTGCTAGGCCCAAATTGCTTTGCGATCAAAGGGATTTTGTTCAACAAGACACAAAAATCAAATTGGAAAGTTCCCTGGCATCAAGACCTGACGATTACCGTGAAAAATCGGGTCGAAGTGGAAGGGTTTGGACCCTGGTCGATCAAGGGTGGGGTAGTAAACGTGCAGCCGCGCACGGACGTGTTAGACCGAATACTTGCGATACGGATTCACCTGGATGCCAACGACCAACAGAACGGCCCCCTGCGCGTGATTCCAGGCTCCCACCTGCACGGCAGGCTCACCTCCGAGCAGATTGCAAACTGGGATAAATCCGGGGCCGTGGCGTGCCTGGTCCCGAGAGGAGGCGCTCTCCTGATGCGGCCACTGATCGTGCACGCCTCCTCCGCATGCCAATTGCCCAAGAGTCGTCGTGTCATTCACCTCGAATATAGTTCAGGAGACTTGCCAAGCGGATTGCGTTGGCACACCACGGTCTGACTGGACAGAGGCTGCCGCTGGTTACTTGGTTCGGAACCTCTCATCCCGCCGAAGAGGAACCGATCCCCAGAACTTCTCCGCTCAAAGCGCTTGTGTCCCAGCCGAGCGATAGCTGCGTATTGGGCGCAGTTGGCCGCTCTCCTTCCCACGGTCGCGTTACAAATCCAAACTTCTGACGGATGCGCGCCACTCGCTCCGATACCTTCTTGCGATACTCTTCGGGCGCGTAGCCGTTTTTTGTGTACCACCGGCAATACTGCTTCGCCAGCCTCGGAAATTTCTCCTCGATGAACGGCAAAAACTGCTTCGCGGATGCGGGCATCAGGAACAAGACGCCGGACCAGAACCATTCCGCTCCGGCCTCTTTGGCTGCTGCGGCGACGCCTTCCAATTCTCCGTCCGCATCGGTAATCCCCGGCAGCAGCGGAGAAGCGGAAACGCCCACGTGCAACCCCGCTTCGCGCAACTCCTTCACCGCCGCCAGCCGCAAATCCGGCCGAGGCGCCCGCGGCTCCAGCAAGCGCGCCAGCCGCGGCTTCAGCGTGGTCACCGTGATATTCACGGTCAGCGCCGACTTCGCCGCAATCGTCTTCAGCAAATCAATGTCGCGCACAATCTGGTTCGACTTGGTGATGATCGAAACGCTCAGCCCTTCCCGCTTCGCCAGTTCCTCCAGGCACGCCCGCGTCACACCATACTCCCGCTCCGCCGGCTGATAGGGATCTGTCGCCGTTCCGATCGCGATGTGCTCCGCCTTTGTGTATCCGGAAGCCTTCGAGGCGTGCGAATACTTCCGCTCCACGTCCCGCGCCAGCAGCGCCCCGGCATCCTGCTTCACAAAAATCTTCCGCTCGAACTCCCCGCCGTCAATTTCCATATATTCGTGCGTGTACCGCGCGTAACAGTATTTGCAGGCAAACTCGCACCCGCGGTACGGGTTGATCGTCCAATCAAACGGCACCCGCGCCGAATCGCACTTATTCAAGATCGACTTCACTGGCAGCAAGAAATACTCAGGCTTTTCCAAAGATTTCCGCTTGGTGTCCGCCGCCGGGGCTTCGGCGGCGAGGCGAGCAATGCCCACCAGTGGCACATGGGAAGTCGGAAATTCCGGCAGGGGGCAATCCGCCGTTGGGCTTTCCAGACTTGCCTTGCGCCAGCCGGCTTCGCCCTGGGCAAGGGCGCCGGCCTCTGGCTTTGGTTCAGCAGGGCTAAAAGGAAGGAGTTGTGTTGCGGAGCGTCGAACGGGGCGGCGCCGCATCGCGAAACGCGGCGTCAGTTGGGGAAGAACTGGGGACATGGCTCACCTCGATGCATCTCCAGTGTTTCGCTTTTTGTTCGCCATGTCAAGAAAATTCCTGCCTCCCGGATCCCTGCCTCCCCTAGAAGTCTCTTTGCATTGAGAGTACGGCGTCCCCATTCTCCTCGCCCGTCCCTGGCGCCTCTTGATACAGTAATTTCTGGGAGCCTTCCGTATGCGCGCATTGAGTTCGACCCCGACTCTAGTCCTGTGTAACTCATTGCTCGTCGCAAACTTTGCCGCGGCACAAACTCCTCCGCCAAGTCCATCCCAAAAGCCCGGCTCCCCCGCGGCCAACGCCGCTATTCCCTCCCCCGTCTCGCGCCATTACCCTATCCTCATCCTCGCCCACGGCAGCGAGCCCATCTGGTCTTTACGCCTGGGCATGAAGGGGCCCGAGCGCCTCGACCGCGCCGGCTATCCGCCCATCATCCTCGACCCGGCCGAAATCGCTCCCGACGAACCCGGCGTCTCCTGGATCTACCACGCTAAAGACGACGTCACCGGCGCCGACGTGGCCGTCGAACTTTCCCGCGAATCCTGCTCCGACGGCATGAGCGACATCAAGTACACCTTCAAAGTCGAACTGCAGCACACGCAAATCGGCTTGCTCAACGGCTGCGGCCAGAGCTCGCCTGAAAAATTCCCCGAATTCCGCAAAAAAAATCAGCTGGATCCCGAGGACAACGCGGACGAAAAAGACAAAGATAAGGGTAAGGATAAAGACAAGGACAAGAACAAGGATAAGGAAAAGGACAAGGACAAGGACAAAAAGAGCGTCCTCGATCCCATTATTAATTTCCAGCCGCCCACAGCTGTCGCTTATCTCGACGCCGCTGGCAAAGTCATCTTTAGCCGCAGCGCAATTAGAAGAGCCGTCGCGCCTGAGGGCTCCGAACTCGCCGTCTCTCACGACGGCAAAAAGCTTCTCTACACTCGCTCCGATTCCGCGAATGGGCCCGAGAGCACGATTGCGTTATACGATTGGGACACCGGCCGATTGCGCGATCTCGCCACCACCAACGCGCGCAGCGCCTTCTGGTCGCCCGACGATTCCCGCGTGGCTTTCCTGAAATACGACGGCAAGATTTGGCAGGTCTGGACGCTGCCCGTCAATGCGCCTGAAACCGCCGCCCAGTTTTCTCCGCAACCAGTTGAAGCGCTCCATGGCTGGACCTCGTCCACTACGATTCTCGCGAGCGACCTAGAGAACGCCTACTGGCTCGGCGAGGACAAGCCACCAGAAACCGTCGCCCTCAAAGAAATTTATGGCGATTCCTTTCAAGCGATGAGCAGCGACACGCTTCGCCCCAATCCCATCAACGCCGATTTGCTGCTCGTCTCTGCTTATTACTTGAAGACACCCGCAGGCGCGCCCGCGGATTCCGTCGGCCTGAACTCCACTTTTTTTCTTTACGAAGTTCTCTCAAAGCGCCGCACGATTCTCGGCCCCGCCGATTCCTACCAGCGCGCCGCCGAATGGTCCCGCGACGGCCTGCAAATTTTCTATACGCGCGGCGTCCCGGGCAAAGCGCCGCCCGCCACGTGGCGCATCTTCTGGGACGCCACCAACCCCAGCCGCTTCAACTCCGGCGCCAAGTTCGTAATCGGCAGGTAGCTTTTCGGTGCGAGAGCAAAGCTCTCGCTTTTGCGGCGTCAACCCTGCCGACCAATCCTCGTTCAAGAATGGGGCCGCCTATTTGAGCGACGCCATATCAATCACGAAGCGATACTTCACATCGCTCTTCAGCAACCGCTCATACGCATCATTGGCCTTCTGGATCGGAATCAGCTCGATGTCCGACGTGATCCCGTGCTTCCCGCAGAAATCCAGCATCTCCTGCGTCTCGCGAATGCCGCCGATGGCCGAGCCCGTCAGCCTTCGACGCTTCATAATCAGGGTGAACGCACTAACCGGCGCGGGCTTCTCCGGCGCGCCCACCAACGTCATCGTGCCGTCGAGCTTCAGCAACTGCAAGTACGCATTCAGGTCGTGGTCCGCGGAAGCCGTGTCGAGGATGAAATCGAAGCTCCCGGCATGCTTCTGCATCTCTTCGCTGTTCCGCGAATTCACCACTTCCTCGGCGCCCAACCGTTTCGCGTCCGCGGCTTTGTTTGGCGAAGTGGTGAGAAGCACGGTGTGCGCGCCGAACGCATGCGCAAACTTCACGCCCATGTGCCCCAGCCCGCCCAGGCCCACCACGCCCACCTTGTGTCCCTTGCCCACGTTCCAGTGGCGCAGCGGCGAGTACGTGGTGATGCCCGCGCAAAGTAGCGGCGCGGTGCCCGCCAGGTCCAGCCCCGCCGGCACGCGCAACACGTAGCTTTCATCCACCACGATGCCGGTCGAATATCCGCCGTAGGTGACGCCGCCAAGAATCTTGTCCTCGCCGTTGTAGGTCAGCGTCAGGCCGCTTTCGCAGTACTGCTCTTCGCCGGCTTTACAAGCCGGGCACACACGGTCCGAGTCCACCATGCAGCCCACCGCCGCGATGTCGCCCGCCTTGAACTTGGTCACCGCGCTGCCCACTTTCGTCACGCGGCCCACGATTTCGTGGCCCGGCACGACGGGATACACGGTCGGCATCACCTCTTTCCATTCGTTGCGCACCTGGTGCAAATCGGAATGGCACACGCCGCAGAATAGAATTTCGATCTGCACATCCTGCGCGCGAGGCTCGCGCCGCGGAATGCTGAGCGGAGCCAATCCCGATGTCGGACTCCCCGCCGCGAACGCATCCGCCGCAAATGTCTTCGGCTTCCCCGAAGTTGTTTCTTTCGCTGTCTGTCGAGCTGCTTCACTCATTTCTGCGTTCCTCCAAACTTGAATTCTTGAAATCCCGCCAGCGCCGCTTCTCCTGCACATTACTTGGATTTGATTCAGCGCCCTCAGGTCACATCTACTTTTTTATTTTTCCTAACGCGATTTTAACTTGACTGTTCAATTTCGCTCGAACACTATTAACGGTTCAGACCATTATCTCCCAGGCGGCACCCGGGCCCCCTGACAACTGAATCGGGGGTTCAGGTGGAAATCATCAGTACACCGCGCAGATTTCCCGCTTTCTCTCCTTGGGGCCGAAGTGTCGCCGCACTGTTCGCGGCGGGTTTCGTCGCCTACCAGCTCGGCAAGGGTGAAGTCCCGCCCGGAATGCTGCTGGTCATCGCCACCGTCGTCGCCCTCGTCGTGGCCATCCAGCTGGTGCCCCACGGCCCTCACCACGTCCGAAAGCCGGGGCAGGATTTGGATGCGATCAGCCTGCGAAAAGCCAGGGCGGAAGCTGCCCTTCTGAAGCGAGCTTATTCTCCGCCCCATCTCACCCAGTTTGAGTCCCGCGAATTTTCTCGACCGGTACGGGAATCCGCTGGCGAGGGTGATTCGTTCGAAGCTCTGCGGCCATTCTACATCGTTTATCCCGGGCGCAATTTCACCGCAATTGCCGCTTCCCTGAAATTCCATGGAGATAAAGACTACGGAGAATGGCAACCCGTGGCGAATTCGGCTCCTCAGCAATCGCCAGCCGGGCATCCCGACGAGCATTATCACTGGATCCTGATCGCCTACGTCCCGCCAAACGACCATTTCGACGCCAAGCTCAAGCTCCGCGACTCGCAATCAAATTTGGGTGTTGCCGTGATCCGCGATCTCGTCGCCGCCAAAGACCGCCCGTTCCACTCCGTCCACCTCAAACTCCCCGCAGTGGCCGAGCACTTCCGAGCCTCCCCTTCCCAATAACCCAGCCGCTATTCCCTTCGCTCTTCTTCTCGATTCCTCAATGTGCGCTGGTCTTCTAAGCCAGCCCGCCAGGGGAGGCATCTCCTTAATCACCGCCACCCCAATAACTTCCCGACTCTTCCACCAGAATCAGGGGGGACACCCCCACGTGGCCCGACCAATTCTGTTCACTACTTACCTCAGAGATGTATCCAATTCCCCAGGATCAGCGCCAGCGTCGTGCTTCCCACGATCAGCCACAGGATCAGGCCCTGCAGCAGAGGGCGAACACCGACCTTGGCGAGCGTCTTTTT
Organism: Acidobacteriota bacterium; assembly: GCA_013289665.1. Taxonomy (GTDB): domain Bacteria; phylum Acidobacteriota; class Terriglobia; order Acidiferrales; family UBA7541; genus Acidiferrum. Next base: position 34,973 of record JABCZN010000004.1, read on the forward strand.
GTTCAGGCCTGTGCCGATCAGAAAGAGGGTCACCGTCAAACCGATTCTGCCCAGGTGATTCAGCGCGTCAAAGGCGCCACTGTAGGCGGGCAGCAGCGTGTTCAGCAGCGCCGCGAAACAGAAAAACAGGATGAACCACGGCCACTGGATGCGCGCTTTGCTCTTCAGCAAAATTGCCGTCACGGCCGAGAGCGGCACGATCCACAGCGCCCGCGCCAGCTTGATCGTGGTTCCGACTGCAAGCGCCGCCGCGCCGTATTTCGCCGTCGCGCCCACCACCGAGCTTGTGTCGTGAATCGCCAGCGCCGACCACAACCCGAACTCGGTCTGGCTCATATGCAGCGCCAGCCCGATTACCGGAAAAAGAAACAGCGCTACGGAATTCAGGATGAACACCGTGCCGAGCGATACGGCCATCTCTTCTTCGTTGGCCTCGGCAATGGGTCCAACGGCGGCAATCGCGCTGCCTCCGCAAATGGCCGTGCCCGCGCTGATCAGAAACGCAGCTTTCTTCTGCACGTGAATCAGGTAACCGAGCCCCAGCCCCAGCAGCATCGCGCCGGTGATGCTCAGCGCCGTATACACGAACCCAGACTTCCCGGCGCGCACGACTTCGTGGAGATTCATGCCGAATCCGAGCGCCACCACCGAAGCCTGCAACAGGAATTTCGAGAGGCTCTTGCTCTCCACGTGAAACGGGTGGATCACCATCAGGCCATAGATGAGGCCGCCCAGAAGGGCAATGGGCGGGGATATAAATCCGCTGGCCGCAAGGATCACACCCGCAAAAAAGAGGTTCTTGTTCATTGGCCGAGTCTGACAGATCGAGAGAACGCGAGTCCAAGCAGCAATCCTAATCGGACATTAGCCCGCCTTATCGGCCCGGGCCGCCCGGGCGCCCGGACCGCTTCAAACCGGAGGAAAGGGCGCGCACCCGCTCGATCGCGAAGCTGCGAAAGCAACCCGCCGGGCCCTGCGGCAGCGGGCCGGCACGCCGCGCCAGCGAAAAGCTTCGCGTCACGCGCAGCCCGGGGATCTCCACAATCTTCAGGATGCCCAATTCGAGTTCCTTGGCGATGGCCCAGCGCGAGACGAAGCCCACGCCAAGCCCTGCTTCGACCGCCGACTTGATGGCTTCACTGGAATCCAGGTTCATCACCCGGGCAAAATTTTTTGTTTTTATGCCCGCCCTTCCCAGGGCCAACTCGACCACGCGACGCGAGCCGGAGCCCTGCTCGCGCATAACCAGACTGGTCGAGCGCAGGTGCTCGCGGGTGAGCCGCTCGATTCCCGCGTTTAGAGGCGCAATCAGCACCATCTCGTCTTCCATGAACGGCTCCGTGCGCACCTCGCGAAGGCGTGCCGGCCCTTCGATCAGTCCCAGTGCGATTGCCCCGTCCAAAACAAGCCGCACGATCTGCTCGGTGTTCCCGCTCTGCAGCGACAACCGGACACGGGGATTTTCGAGCAGGAAGGCGCCGATCAGCCGCGGGAGCACGTATTGTGCGATGGTCGTGGAGGCTCCCAATGAAAGTTCTCCAGTCAACCGGCCTTCGCCCTCGGCAAGGTCTTGTTCGGCCCGGGCGACCAAGGCTTCCATCTGCTTCGCGTATCGGAGCAGGCGGGTTCCTTGCGCGGTCAGGAAGATGTGGTTCCCTCTCCGGTCAAAGAGCCGCACGCCAAGATCCTCTTCGAGCGCCTTGATCTGCAGCGTAACCGCAGGTTGCGTAATAAAGAGATGCTCTGCCGCTTTGCGAAAACTCAACTGCTGCGCCACCGTGCGAAACACTTTCAGGCGGAAATTTTCAAGTTGCGCCACGCCCCACATTATCCACACAACGGGCGCTCGGCGCACCCCTGGCTTGTCGCTTGGTGAGCAAATGTGTTGTTAGTACTGCGAGGAACTGGCCTTCTGGTCTTTCACCTGCAAGTCGTTCACGACCTGCCGCACATTGGGCACTCCCGCGGCGACTTTTCCGGCGCGGTCGCGCCTGAGCTGGGAGTTGACTTCGCCGGTCAGAGTGACCACAGCACTCTTGACGACGTATTTTACAACGTCGTGCAGCTTGCTCTGGATGAGCGCGGCGTCCAGATTTTTCTCGATGGCGGAATCCAGGTCCGAGTTCATTGCCTTGGCATCGCTTTCCGCACCGATGGGAATCACGGCGATCTGATCGGCGACGACCTGGGAGCCAGCGAGAGATTTCGCCAGATACTCGGCTTGCGACTTGTCGTTCTGGCTGACCGCCTTCCCGCCAAGGGTCACGATGCCTTTTTCGCGGTCCTGGCTCACGGAGACGTCTTTGAAGCCCCCCTCATCGAGCGATCTGCGAATGCTGCTGGCGACATCGGGTGAAGCGGAGGTGCCCGAGCATCCGGCGGGAATTCCGGCGGCAAGCAAGGTGATGATATTTGCGGACAATCGGAGCATTTTCATTTGGAACTTCCTTTGACTGAATCAAAATCTGCATCTCACCTGTCATTGAAAAGTCATTCATGCGTGTGGCCCTTGCAGAGACCCGCGTCTAGGGGGTTCGGCGCCTCAGGAGGGCGCCGTCTCTGGCTCGCGGACCAAGTCCTCAAACAGCGTACGGAAATGAATCATGGATTTTCGCAAGTCTTCGGTGCTGGCCTCGCCGCGCGATTGGCGAAGAGCGCCTTGATGGGCCGCGCGGTAATTGTCGAGAACCTGCGGGTGATCCACGGAAATGTCCGCCACGCGCTGTTCAAAATCGCTCATCGGGTAGCCACGAGTGGACATGACATCGCCCAACAACTGGTCTGCTTCCGTTACGGCGCTTCCGGGGCCGTCTACAAACCGCGCCTGAACCCGGGCCCAGGACTCGATGAACCGGGCGCGATCCTCGGGGGCAAGCGGCCGGATGTGCAAGCTGTCCACGCGTTCGGCGCGCTTCTCGAGCGAGGATTCCGCTTGACGACGGCTACCGCCGGCTCGCACGGTGCGGTTATATTCAGCGCTGCCGTACTGCGCTTGCAATCTTTGTGTCCGGCGCTTGGCTGCGAACGCCCAAAACGCGATGCCGACGGACACCAACAGGATGACCGCGACGATCACGAGTACTTGCGTCGGGCCTATTTCCGAGAAGTTCATAATCGTTCTCCCGTTCTTCTGTGGGGAGCGGCGGGGACTCATCCATGCCGCCTTACTGCCACGAGCACCATAGTAGGCGGGGGGATGTCCCGTATCTGTACACATAGGGACACTCTCGAGTCTTATAGGGGGTTCGGGTCCGAGAAACGTTGGAGGTCCCCAAAGGCAGGCGACCGCGCAGCTAACGGCGGTTCGTGAAGTCGGAAAGGGAGAAGAGAATTCGCGCCGATCAGGTGAATGGCATTCAGGCTTGATTGGTCGTTGCCGGCCGGTTGGGGCTGGCGTGGGTGGAAAACGACAAGCGGAAAAACCGGAAGTCGCAGCGTTCGCAACGAAACGGTTTGAGGAAAACGCTGGCCAGTATTCCTTTTTCCAGAATTCCCCTGCGCCTTGATAGATGGATTCTCTTGCTACCGCATTCAGGACACTGCATGATGGCAATTCTCCGGATGCAAATTGGGCATCCCAGGCTGCCAAGCGATTTTCCGCCGCCGGGGATCGCCCGTCTGTCCCGTTTTATACACCCCCGCTTGAGCAGTCCGGTGCTGCCGGCTCTCGTTCGGCGTTTTGGGCGCTCGCCTGCATTCTTCGGTTTCCGCTCTTTGACCCCCTCCTGTACTTCCCAAGGAAATAACGCGCTAGAATGGAAGTGAATGGGGAGGGCCGGTGATAACGACCTCAGCGCGGCGACAACGGATCATGCTGGGCTTGCTTGCCTGGGCCGGCTTCGGTCTCGTCGCCTGTGGAGTTGCCCGCGCCCAGCAGGCGCCAAAGACGCCGGCCAGTACGGAGAAGCCATCTGCCGCGGCAGGCCCAACCAACAACGTGCGCCCGGCTATCAAATGGAAGAGATTCGACTACACTTGCGAAGCCGGCGCCAGACTCACCGTCTACCTCCACGACACTACCGCCAAGCTCCGCACTGACGACCACATCTACCTGATGCGCCAGTCGCGCTCCGCCGACGGCAACCGTTACTCTGACGGTAAGGTGCTCTGGTGGACGAAGGGCGACGCCGGCTTTCTCGAGGAAGACACCCCGGACGGCGACGGCAGGATGCTGGTGAGCGGATGCATCCTCGACAAGTCCGCAGAACCCAAAAAGCCCTGAAATGCCAACCCTCTCTGCTAGAGTTCACAGGTCAAGCAGGAGGAATCCCTGCCCGTACTACCGTACAGGTGCCGGTTACGTCCCTAACCGCTTGTGGCCGGTGACCCGGACATCCCCGCGACCTATACTTCGGGCATGGCGCCCACACCTACCCCGCAGTCCCCGCAAGTCGGCATCCTTGTGTTTGAGGATGATCCATATAGCGGAACCGCGCTCCGGCAGATGCTCGATTCTGAAGGCTGGCGGGTGCGCGTGGTCCCCGACGTCAAGATGCTGCAGGCCGAGCTGAAGACCGGGGAATATTCCCTGCTGATCGCGAACATCGCCATGGTCGGGGTCGAATCCGCGCTGTTTCACGTTCTGCGCGAGCTGGCTTCGGTCAGCGTGGAAGAAGGGGCCCGGTTGCGCGTTCTCTTCGTGGTGCCGGAGATGACCGGCAGCCAGTTCGTTCCGGTGATTGAAGAAGCCCGCCTGCCCTATGTGCTGCGGCCCTTCCACTTGCACGATTTTCTGGAGAAGGTGAGCGACCTGCTGGTGGAAGTCAAGGCGATTGAAGGGCCGCTGCGCATGACGCGGTACGAATTTGGCGCCGCCCGCAAAAAAAAGAAGGCCGCCAATAAGACCAATTCGATGTTTGCCTCGCGTGAATCCTATTCCTACACGGAAGAAGAACTTGCGGAATACGAAAAGCACGAGGCGGAAACTTCCTCGTTGTCGCGAAAGAACAAATTGCGCAACAACCTGGGCAATCCGAGAGGATAGGAAACGGCGAAGTAAAGAAGTAAAGACCGCGCGACCAGCCATAAAATACCAGCCCCTCTGACTGCTTTTCCCCCTGCCTCTTCACCTGCAAGAGAATTCAGCTGCGGCGTTCTAACCGCAGACGCGCTATGGCGCGTTCTGGAGGATGGAATGAACCGCATTTTGATCGCTGTGTTCGGGCAGGGATTGCTGGGACTTTCGGCTCTGGGGATGGCTTCGCTCGGTTTTCTCTGGTATTCGCCGACCGGTGCGACTCCTCCGGCGAAGCAGGAGGGGGATTGGAGGCTGCTTGAGCCGGTGAGTTATGAAAATCTTACCGTGTTTCCGGTGGTCAGCTCATCAGGGTACGACACCAGCGCGTTTCTGACCCTGGAAGATGGGTTGTCGAGCGGAGAGGTGACGGTGCGCGAGCAGGGCGCGGACATCGTTTACCGCAACCGCGATGGGTCGCGGCCGGTGGCGCAGAACTACGGCGGGCCCTCGGTGAATCAACTGGTGCTCGCAAATCACAGCAAGCGGCCGTTGCTGCTGCTTGCGGGCGAGTTGGTCAGCGGCGGAAAGCAGGACCGCGTTATCGGCAAGGACCGCATCGTGGCACCGTTTGGCGAGCCGCTGCCGCTCAATGTTTTCTGCGTGGAGCACGGACGCTGGTCTTCGGGTTCGCAGTTCAATGAGGCGAAAACGATTGTGCACCCGAGCGTGCGCGAGCAGGCCGCGGTGAGGCAGAAGCAGGGAGATGTGTGGGCGGCGGTGGCCGGCGGGTCGCTGGCCCCGCGAGCGGCAACCGCTCCCTCGCCGGCCGTAAGCAGCGCCGATCTGGAAGCGACCATTCAGAGCGAGGCGCCGACGCAGTCCTATTCCAAGATTTATGAATCGCGCCGCGTGAGCGCTTCTGTCGAAACTGTGGTCAGCGAAATCCAGCGGCGCTTTCAGAAGGAAACTTCCGGATTGAAGGGAGAGCGGGTGGTCGGCGTGGTGATTGCCTACGGCGGCGAGGTGGCGTGGAGCGATATCTTCGCTTCCGACCGGTTGTTCAACCATTACTGGAGCAAACTGCTGCGGAGTTATGCGGTGGAAGCGGTGGCTCGGCCAACTCTTCGCGAGAAGGCTTCGGCGGAGGACGCGCGGGAGTTTCTGCGGCGATTGAACGGGCGGGAGCAGACAGAATCCGAGCCCGGCGTATATCGCTGGCGGGAGATCAACGAGGGTGGGTTGTCAGAGATCGAGCTGGATGCGCTGGAGCCGAAGATGTTCACGTTGCACCGGTTGGTGCTGCGGCGGACGAGCTGAAGACCCGGTTTGAGAGTCGAGGGTTGCCTGGGAGCGGCCCGCCCGGGAAGGCGGGCCGTAGAAGACCCTTAAATGCTTGGGGCGTCGTGGAGCTTTTTTACGGCGCTGTGGTCGGGTGTGGCGGCGAGCAGGCGGGCTACTCCCGAGTTCCAGCTGGGATGGCGAAGATTCGGAGCGACTTCGGCGAGCGGGACGAGCACGAATTTCCGCTCGAGCATGCGCGGGTGTGGGACTTGCAATTCGGGCGTGTCAATCGTTTCGTTGCCGTAAAGCAGGATGTCCAGATCGATTTTGCGCGGGCCCTTGGCGAAGGCTTTCTTGCTGCCCATGCGGGCTTCGATGAGTCTCAGCGCGGCTAATAAATCCAAAGCGTCCAGCTCGGTTTCGGCTTCAAGGACGGCGTTCAGGAACCATTCCTGATCAAGATAGTCCACCGGCTCAGTTTCGTAAATGCTGGAGACACGCCCGAGGTGCACGCCGGATTCGGGAAGAAGCTGAAGCGCCTGAAGAAGATTGGCTTCGCGATCGCCAACGTTGGTGCCGAGCGCGATGTAGACGGTGATCATTGAACGATTTCCTGGATACGCCCTCTGGACCGCCAGGCGATCTATTTCATGCCGGCACGACGGCGGACGAAGCCAAGCATGGACCGGGCTTCGGGCAGCTTCAAGAGTGTTGATACACCAAAAAAGAGGATGGCGTAAACCGACAAGACGATGGCGGCGAGGATGATCGGGCCGCGATGCCCCACTGCGACCAAGATGCCGCGCGCCGCTGCCGCAGCGACGAGCGCACCTACCCAGACTTGCGCGAGGAACGCCAGCGGTACGCCCACTTGCCCGATCCGGCGGCGAATACCGCGCTGCAGCAAGGTGAATTCGACCCACGAGGCGATGCCGGCGGAAATCGTGAGGCCCGCGACGCCCCAGCGCGGCTCTACGCCTATAAGGCGCGGCAACGGCAACGCGGCCAGGTAGCCGAGCAGCGTGGTGAGCAGGACGCGAACGATGGCAAAGCGCAGCGGGGTGCGCGTGTCCCGCAGCGCGTAGTAGCCGGAGGAGTACAGGCGCCCGAGCGTCGAGGCGAGGAGTCCGACTGTGGAACCAGCGAGAATACCCCAGACGTAGATGACGTCGGCGTGAGTGAACCGACCGGACTGGTAGATGGCGGCGACGATGACGTCTCCGAGCGCGAGGAAACCCATGACGGACGGGACGACGAGAAAGGTGATCTGCCGCAGGCCGGAGTTCATCCGCGCGCGAAGGATGCCCGCCACCTCGTCGGCGGCACCGATCGCTCCGCTCATCACCGGGAGTTCGGCGGCAGAGACCGACATGCCGAACAGGCTGACGGGCAGGATGTAAAGAGTTTGCGCGTAGGCGAGCGCGGAAACGGCGCCCGTCGGCAGCCAACTGGCGAGAAACGCGTCAATGTAGGCGCTGATCTGCACCACACCGCGGCTGATGAACACCGGGATAAAATTGCGGATGACGGTGCGGACGTGCTCCGCCTGGTGGGCGAGGGAGAGTGTCAGGCCCCCGAGGAGTTTGAAGACCATCGGAAGCTGGACGAGAACTTGCAGCGCGCTTCCTGCGACGGAGGCCCAGGCGGTGATGACAACGAGCGAATTCTGCGCGCGGCCCGCGCCAGCGGCGAGCATACCCACGATCATGGCGATGTTCCACAGGACCGGCGCGGTGTAGGAGAGAAAGAATTTGCGGTGGCTGTTCAGAACACCGAGGCACCAAGCGGAGGCCACGAGGAGGCCGGCACCGGGGAATAAGATCCGCACAAGAAGGATGGTGAGTTCGCGCTTTTCGCCCTGGAAGCCGGGGGCGACGGCCTCGATCAGCCAGGGCGCGGTGAGGACGCCCAGGAGCACCAGGATTGAGGTGCTGAGGGTGAGAAGCGCCGCAACCGCTCCGGCCGTTCGCCGCGCTTCTTCTTTGTCACCGCGGGCGAGCAGGCTGGCATACACGGGAATGAAGGAAGCGGACAGGACGCCCTCGCCAAACATGTTTTGCAGGAAATTGGGAATGCGGAAGGCGGCCTTGAACACATCGGCCGCGTCCGAGTTGCCGAAGTAGTGCGCAAACACACGGTCGCGGACGAGGCCGGCGACGCGGCTCAGAAAAATTCCCGCCGCGACAAGAAAAGCAAATTGCCGGGAGCTTGCGGGTGCGGTTTCCGTGGCAGAAGAATCAGTCAAGAACGTTTCCAGACGCGCCGAGGCGCCCATCTCGATAAAAGTTTCCGCAGATTGAAGATACCTTACCCCTAAAGGCGCGGCAGGCGCGAATTCTGCGAGTGTGCCGTGAAGCTACTTCTCGCCCGGGTCATGGCCGATTGTGTCAGCAGCGAATGATAGAATCCCACGGGTTGGGGAGGGGAAGCGAACCAAATGAAAAAGATCAATTGCGGAGCACTCTCACTGAAGTTGGGATTCATTCTGGGCGTTGTTTTTCTTGTTTGTGCGGGGTTGCGAGCGCAGAACAAGGATTTTTCCAGGGTGGAAATCAAGGTAACCAGGGTTTCCGGGAATATTTACATGCTGGAGGGCGAAGGCGGTAACATTGCCGCTTCCGTGGGCCAAGACGGAATCGTAATCGTGGACGACCAGTATGCGCCGCTGGCCGAGAAGATTCAGGCGGCACTGAAAAACCTGAAAATTACGGACAAGCAGGTGAGATTCGTGATCAACACGCACTATCACGGAGACCACACGGGGGGAAACGAACCGTTCGCGAACACCGGATCAACCGTGATCGCACAGGACAATGTGCGCAAACGGCTGGAAACCCCTGGAATCGCGGGGAACGGGAGTTCGATAAAGATGGAAACCAAGGCCGCGCCGAAAGGGGCGCTGCCGGTGATCACGTTCGAGCACGACGTGACCGTGCATTTGAACGGAGAGGATATTCGCGCGTTGCACTTCCCCGCCGGGCACACGGACGGCGACGCCATCATTTTCTTTCCGAAGAACAATGTGGTGCACATGGGCGACGATTTTGTGCGCTACGGATTTCCATTCATTGACGTGGCCAGCGGCGGCAGCGTGCAGGGCATGATTGCCGCGATGGAAAAGGTTTTGACGCAACTGCCTGCGGATGTAAAGGTGATTCCAGGGCATGGGGCGCTCTCTAACCTCGATGACGTTCGCGCATTCCTAAAAATGCTGAAGGAAACCTCGGCCGTCGTAGAGAAGGCGATCGAGGAGCACAAGACGGTAGAACAGATGAAACAGGAAAAAATCCTGGCGCCGTGGGCAAAGTGGTCGGGAGAGTCCCTCGACGCCGACAAATTCATCGAGACACTCTCGAACTCGCTGACCGGCAGCAAGGGCGAGTTCATGAAACACAATTGAGGAGACCCGGCCTGATGGGAGCCGGACCGACACGACGGCAAGGTGAGGTCGGATGGCCAAGAACGGCAAGCGCACCCCCTGCCCATAAGGGGGGGTGCAGTTTTACGACGGGATGATCATCGCGGCCGCGGAACGGGCTGGTTAGAAGAAAATCTGGTCCGGGGATTCAAACGCCGGGCAGGGGTATTTCGGCGTGAAGGTGGAAACCCCTTCGCTTCAGTTATTCACAAACCCCTAGAACAAGCGCGGCTGGCGCTTGGGGAGTTCGCGGCCGAAATATTCGTAGGCTCGTGGCGTGGCCACGCGGCCCCGCGGCGTGCGGTCGAGCATGCCGATCTGCATCAGGTAAGGCTCGTAGATTTCCTCGATCGCGTCTTCTTCTTCGCTGAGGGCCGCGGCCAGCGTGCCGACACCGACAGGTCCGCCGGCGTATTTGTCCAGCAGGGCGATCATGAGGTTGCGATCGACTTCATCGAGGCCATGCTCGTCGACGCCGAGCATGCGCAGGGATTCCTGGGCCACTTCCCGGGTGATCCGGCCGGCGGCGCGCACTTCGGCAAAATCGCGGGCGCGGCGGAGCAGGCGGTTGGCAACGCGCGGCGTGCCGCGGCAGCGGCCGGCAATTTCCTGGGCGCCGGCTTCGTCCATCTGGATGTTCAGGATTTTCGCCGAGCGGCACAGGATGATCAGGAGATCTTCCGGCTCGTAAAAATCGAGGCGATGCACGATGCCAAAGCGCGAGCGCAAGGGAGCCGTGATCAGGCCGGCGCGGGTGGTGGCGCCGATGAGCGTGAACTGGCTCAGGTGGAATGGGTGGATGCGCGCGCCGGGGCCCTGGCCGATGACGAGGTCAACGCGAAAATCCTCCATCGCTGGGTAAAGCACCTCCTCCACGGCGGGCTGCAGGCGGTGGATTTCATCGAGAAAGAAAACCTCTTTTTTCTCCATCGACGTGAGGATGGCGGTGAGGTCGCCTTTGCGTTCAAGGAGCGGCCCGGCGCTGGTCTTGATGACGACGCCCAGTTCGTTGGCGATGATCTGCGCGAGGGTGGTTTTCCCGAGGCCGGGAGGCCCGTATAGCAGTACGTGGTCGAGGGCTTCGCCACGGCTCCGAGCGGCTTCGATGGCGATGGCGATGTTTTCCTTGACGCGTTTCTGGCCGATGTACTCGGCAAGGGTTTTGGGGCGAACGCTGGCATCGAGGCGCGCGTCGTCATCGAGCGGTGCGCCGCTGACGATGCGGTCGGGAGCGTGCTCATCGCGGCGCGCAACCGTTTTTTTCTGACTGAATTCCGCCATATTCCCTGCCGAGTAGCGTTCTGCCGGATTCCCCGGCCGAGACAGCTTCATGTGCGTGCCGGTGTGCTCAGCGCAGCCAGAGTAACACGAAGCAGTTTCTCGAAATTGGAGGCGCCGGCTTCGCGCTTGGCTTCGGCAAGGGCGGCATCGGCGGTGCGTTCGTCGTAGCCGAGATTGAGCAGCGCCGATTTCACATCGGCTTCGACGCCTGCGGGCGAGGACGGAGCCGGCTTTTCTCTTTCAATCGTCACGGCATCCAGCTTGTCCTTCAGCTCAACCACCATGCGTTCGGCGGTTTTCCGTCCGACGCCGGGAATTTTGGTGAGGCGCGCCAGATCGCCGGTGCGGATCGCCGGAACCAGTTCCTCGACATTCATGCCGGAAAGAATTTTCAGGGCGAGCGACGGCCCGACGCCGGAAGCGCCGAGGAGCAGTTCAAAGAAATGCTTTTCGCGCGCGGAGAGAAAACCGTAAAGCGCCAGGGCATCTTCCCGCACATGCGTGTGGACGAGCAAGGTGACCTCGGCGTGGAGATCGCTCATGGCGGCGAACGTGGAGAGGGGTATGGCGACCAGATAGCCGACGCCGCCGACATCGAGAATAACCTGGTTGGGCCTTTTTTCGAGCAGGCGGCCGCGGAGGAGTCCGATCATCGAATGAAAGTATTGCCGCTCGGGCGCGGCGGTGTCAACGCGAGATAGGCCCGCGCTTTATTTCGTGTGGTGCGGACAGACCTTGTTGAGCAAGTGGATCAGCGGAAGTCCCGCGGCTGGGGCCTTTACAACACCGCCCTGAACGATCTGCTTGGCGCTGAGTTCCTTGCCGTAGAGCGCCTTGTTCGCGCCTTCATCGGAGCGCATGGTGGAACCTTCAAGCGACACACCGGCAAAGACGCCGCGCGCGCGGGAGTAGGAAAGGATTTCCGCCTTCAACACAATATCGGTTTCCGCCGAAGCATCCCGGCCAACCGGGCCTGCCGCAACGGAGGCGTCTGCGCCAAGTTTCACTTTGCTGGAAAGGACGGAATTCGCGCCGGAATCATTCATCACCAGCAGCACGAAATCCGTGGCCTGGCCGCCGATTTGCAAACCGAAGCTGCCGCCTTCGAGCGCAAACATGGCGGGAGGGCTCCACGGACCGTTGTGGCCCTCACCGATGCGGCAGGTGATGACACCGCGGCCGTAACTGCCGCCGACAATGAACGCAGCCTTCAGAACCGACGGATACACGATGACGCACACGGATTTGTTGAGCAGATCGCGGGGAATTCCCTTGTCGGGCATCCCCAGAATCTCCTTGAGTACGGTGTAGGAGTTTTTCAAGCGATCGTCTGCTTTATCCTGGGCCAGCGTTCGAAAGGTGGTGAAGAGCAGGGCAACTGCCAGAATGCGGATTTTCATTTTCGATCCTTTCGTCTTGCAAATTCTGTCAGGATGCGGCGCGCGCCTCGAACAGCGCGGCGACTTCGGGATGGTTGCGCTCTTTGGCCAGCGAGAGGGCAGATTTGCCGTCGCTGGTCGAGGCGTGCGGGTCGGCGCCATGAGCCAGAAGAAGTCTGGCGATATCGAGACGGCCGTTGGCGGCCGCAGTAAGCAACGGCGAGTAGCCCGCTGAGTAGCGGTAATTGGCATTCGCGCCGTGTTCTAGGAGCCACCGGACGACCGCGGCGTGGCCGCTGGTGACCGCGCCGGTGAGGGCGTTATAGCCGGAGCCATTGGCGGCCGACGCGTTGATGTCCGCACCGCAGGCCGCCAAATATTCGACGACCTCCTGATGCCCGAGGAAAGCCGCGAGGGCCACGACGGGAAAGCCGTCGGGAGAAAACGAGCTGGCCCGAGCGGGATTCTTTTCGACAAGTTCACGGACGCGGGCGAGATTTCCCATGGCGGCGGCCTCGGGCAATTCCAGCGCCGCGCCGCTGGCGATCAGAAAGTCACGGATTCCGCCACGGCTCAGGTACACGGCGGCGAGGAGCGCCGAAACGCCGGAATCGTTACTGGCAGAGGCGAGTGAAGCTTCGGTTCCGACAAGCGATTTTACCGCAGCAAGATCGCCGGAACGGATTGCTTCAAACAATGCCTTGTTTTCGGACATGACTCCACCTCTTTTGGCCGGCCGCCAAACGCGGGCCGCGGAAATTGACCGCGCGGGACGGCGCGCGGGAAGCTGAAATTCCAGGACCGTCAACTGGTCGCGGAAGATTTTTGCGGCGGCTGGTAATGGCCCGGCACGGCGCGCATGGAAATTGCAATCCGGTTCCAGGAATTAATCGCCGAGACGGCGTAGGTAAGGTCGACGATCTCTTTATCCGAGAATTGTGCCTTCACAGTGGCGAATGCCTCGTCGGGCGCGTGGGTGCTTGAGATCAGCGTGAGCGATTCCGTCCACTCGAGCGCGGCACGCTCGCGTTCGGTGTAATAGGGAGACTCCCGCCAGGCGTCGAGCCCATAGAGGCGCTGCTCGGTTTCGCCGGCGGCGCGCGCATCCTTCCAGTGCATGTCAATGCAGTACGCGCAGCCGTTGATCTGCGACGCGCGAAGTTTAATGATATGGAGAAGTTTCGGATCCAAACCGCATTGCGCCAGATAGGCTTCCAGGTCGAACAACGCCTTTATCGGTTCTTTCGAGAATTTACGGTAATCCAGTCGAGCTGTCATAGAAATAGCCCTCCTCGGCGACTTGGATGTGATTCGAAAGTGAACGGATATCTACGCCTGAAAAAAAAAGGTGAACCGCCGGGATCAGCGTCGGGCGCGATCTTTGCGCACGGCTTCATCCACGAGCGCGTCGAGTTCCGAGCGCGTGAGGGTGACTTCGTCGGTTTCGTTCTCGCCGCCGTCGCAGGTTTCCGGAAGCTCCGCTCCACCGCCGGGAGGAGGACTTACGTGATACCTGGCGCGCGCCGCCATCAACTTTGCGACCTCGCGCGTGGTAAGCAATTGCGGTTCGCCGCTGAGTTTTGCGATGAAGGCAATCTTGGCGAAGTGCTCGAGCGTTTCCATGCGGAAAAATGCGGTCTGCAGATCGGGGCCACAGGTGACCGCGCCATGATTCGCCAGCAGCAGCGCATCGTAGTGCGGCACGTACGGTTCAAGGACGGCAGAGAGATCGGGCGTGCCCGGCGTGGCGTAGCGCACCAGCGGAATTTTCCCGAGCGAAACGACCACCTCTGGCAGCAGCGCCTGGTCCAGTCCAACACCTGCCGCCGCGAAGCCTGTCGCCGTTGGAGGATGCGCGTGGCAAACCGCCTGCACATCGGGACGCATGCGGTAAAACAGCAGGTGCATTCCCGCTTCCGAAGAGATTTTCCGGTCGCCCTGCAGGTGGCGGCCGTCCATATCCATGATGACCAGATCCTGGGGCGAGATCATGCCCTTGTTCATGCGGGTTGGAGTGGTGAGAATGCGGTTGGCGTCGAGGCGAATGGAGAGATTGCCTTCGCACGCAACGATGTGGCCCCGCTCGTACATCCACCGGCCCACGACACACATCTCGCGCCGGTATTGTTCTTCAAGTCTTCCAGAAACTTCGGGGGTGGAGTCCGTGGCCACTTGGCGGACCCTTTCCTCGGCCGAGGGACGATTCGAACCGAACCGGATTATGAAGATGCCGTAACTTCTGGCAGAGAGCGTACGCCGAGTGGCTCAGAAAGCCAAGAGCAAATTATGCGTAAATCCCGCGCAGTTTGAGCGCCGTGGCCACGCGGTCAATCGCCAGCATGTATGCCGCGATCCGGTTGTTTACCTTGTGCGTTTCGGCGTAGCGGACGACTTCGTCGAAGGAGCGTTCCATGACGTCCAGGAGGCGTTCATTGACTTCGCTTTCGCGCCAGAAAAAGCCCTGCCGGTCCTGAACCCATTCGAAGTAGCTGACGGTCACGCCGCCGGCGTTGCCGAGAATGTCCGGCACGGTGAAGACACCCTTGGCGTCAATGATCGCGTCGGCCTGCCAGGTGGTGGGGCCGTTGGCGCCCTCGCAGAGAATCTTGCATTGCACCTGGTGAGCGTTCTGCTCGGTGATCTGGTTTTCAATGGCCGCGGGAATCAGCACATCGCAGGGCTGGAAAAGAACGTCGCGCGAGCTCATCTTGGTGCCGCCGCCGGGGAAATCCTGCAACGGCTTCTTCTGGGTGTAAACCCAATCGATGACTTTGGGGACGTCAAAACCATTTTCGTTGTATAAACCGCCGCCGATATCAGCGAGGCCGATGATTCTGTAGCCGGCTTTTTTCATCAGGTCCGCCGCCAGTGAGCCGACGTTTCCAAAACCTTGAATGATCACGCGGGTGGTTTCTTTTTTCATGCCCAGCTTGGCCAGGGCCTTGTCCACGCAGATCATCACGCCGCGGCCGGTGGCTTCGCGGCGCCCGCGGGAGCCGCCGAGTTCGATGGGCTTGCCGGTAACGACGGCGGTAGTCGCCTGGCGGGCGTGCATGGAATAGGTATCCATCACCCAGGCCATGGTCTGTTCGTTGGTGCCGACGTCCGGCGCCGGAACGTCGCGCTCGGGCCCGAGCCAGTCGGAAAGTTCGGCGGTATACCGGCGGGTCATACGCTCAAGTTCCCCACGGGACATTTTGCGCGGGTCGCAGATGATGCCGCCCTTGGCGCCGCCAAAGGGAATGTCCACCACCGCGCATTTCCACGTCATCCAGGCGGACAGAGCGCGGACTTCATCAATGCTCACATCCGGCGCGAAACGAATGCCGCCCTTTCCGGGTCCCCGCACGGTCGAGTGCAGCACGCGATAGCCGGTGAACACTTCCAACTGCCCGTTATCCATTCCGACGGGAATGTAGAGGGTGATTTCCTTGTCGGGATACTTCAGATAACGATAGATTCCCTGCTCAAGTCCAAGCTTGTTCGCTGCCACCTCAAAACGCGCTTCGGCGTTCTGGTAGACATTCATCTCTTCCGGTGCAGGCGTGAGAGGCATGCAAAATTCTCCTTTGCCAGGGCAGCTCGTGGGCGGCCGGCTGTACAGCATAGTTCGCCTGTATGAGTCGCGCAGGCGTGAATAGTGAGGCCAAAAAGGAGGTCGCGGGCGGGCTACCCACCCGCCGGGCCCGAAAATTGGCCGGGAGGCCAGTATACGGAGGGGAAAGTCAGACCGCAAGGCGAGCGGGCGCGTGAATTGGCGCGGATGGTGGAGAAAAAACCAACGCGACATTGACGGCAGTCAAATGGCCCAATAGGATTTGCAAAACACTGTGAAGCGACACTTCTCGATACGCGCCAAATTGTTTTTGCGGCGGGCCCGCTGGGGATTTGCCGTGATCGCGGCCTGGTTTCTGCTGGGAACGCTGGTTTTCCGTTATGCCGGGGGTTTGGGGTTGGAGGATGCGATTCTGAACGCCGTTTATCTGAAAAAGAGCGCCGGAGAGATTTGGGAACTGTATTCGTTCTGGGGCCAGTGCGTACTGTTCGGGATTGTGATTTCCATTTTCTTTTTGCAGGCGTTGCAGCGTTACAACCCACAGGAGGGGTGCCGCATGCTGGCTGGCGAGCTGAGGAATCACGTGATTGTGGTGGGTTACACGCACCTGGGAGCACGTATCGTCGAGCACCTGCGCGAAACCGGCTTGCCCTATGTGCTGGTCGATCGCGACCCGGGGGTGGTGGACAACGCGAAACAGGACTCGACCCTGTTGGACGCCGGTATTCTGCACGCGCGTACGGTGGTGGTGGCGACAAACAATGTGGAAACGGCCCTGCTGGTTACCAAGAAGGCCCGGGAGAAAAACCCCCAGGCGCACATTATCGTCCGCTGCTATATGGACGACTTCGCGGAAATCCTGGAAACGCTGGGGGCCAACGAAGTGATCTCTAGTTCAAAGAGCGCCTTTGAAGGGATCGCGCCTCGGCTGGCCGGGAAGTAGCGTGCCCACCCGTTCTGCGACTTCGCTCGCTGCGTACTACGATAGGAAAAAGCTTCCTTGGCAAGCGGCCGGAGTTCTGTGTGGATTTCCCCCGGCAGATTGGAACCTCGGTTAAGAATGCGGACCCATCCGTTTAGCCTGGCATGGCCCTTGCCGAGGTTGATTACTGGGCGCGGAACTGCAGAGTCACTGTGAGGTGCATAGGCGTGGGTTTGCCGTCGAGTTCGGCGGGCTGATATTTCCATTGCTTCAGGGATTGGAGAGCCGCGTCGCGAAGCAGGGCGGGGCCGGAAAGCACTTTCATGGCGCCGACGTTCCCGTTTGCGTCAATCAATGCATCAATCTGGACATTTCCGGACACGTGCTGGGACCTGGCCATCTGCGGATAGACCGGCTGAACGGATTTGATCAGCTTCGCGGGCTTCACGTCACCGCCAATCGGAACGGGAGCGGCCGGCTCGTTCGGATGAGACGTGCTCAAACCAGAGAGAGGCGCGGCAGTGCTGGCGCTTGCGGTTACGTCAAGAGATGGCTCGGACTCACCCGGCGCGGAAGAAGCTTTGCCGCGATTGATGACCGGTGTAGCCAGACGGACGTCGCCCAGAGCCGGCTTTCTCGGCTCCTCCACCAAAGGCGGCGTATTGCGAGGACTCGCACTCGCACTGGACGTCGCGATCGGATTCGTGTTCCGAGGAGCCGGCGTTGCCGGCGTGTTCCGCACGGCGGCGGGAGCAATGGGTGCCGGCGGATTGGCCGGAGTCGGCGATGGACTGGGCGCCACAACTTCTGGACGCCTGGTTGGCTTAGCTCGTTCAGGTTCGGGAGCCGGGGCTGAGGCAGCCGCCGGCTGCGAAGCAGAGGAACTTCCGCCGAGCAGGCCGGAAATCGCGTTGCCAGGTTGGCGCGAATACCACACTCCGCCGGCGACCAGCAGCAGTGAGGCCGCGATGCCCAGGAAAACTCCCATTTTTGAGCCGGACGGGGCTGCGTCGCCCGATTGCGAGGATTCTCCAAGAAGCTGGCCGCCAAAGATGGCGACTTCTGGACGCCGCGACGATTCCTGCGACTCCGGACTGACAGCGTCGTCGGACGATTCAGCAACCAACGATTCCACTTCCGGGAACGAATTCGACTCCGCGCTGGAGGCTTCCGCGGCAGTCTGAGTTTCCGATTCACGCGCCAGGGGCGCCAGCCACGAGGGGATCTTGATCTCTTCGACCTGGAGCGAAGACGGCCCGGCTTTGGGCGGTGGAGCAATGCTCTTTGCAGACTGACTGTGGACCGGCGCTGGCGCCAAATCCGCGAGGTCCAGAACTTTTTGCGCCAATTCTGGCGTGGTGGTGTTTTCATGGGTCGGCGCGGAAGCAGATGAGGACGGTTTTGGCGCTTCGGCGAATAACAGCGAGCTCAGTTGCTCCTGCAGGCGTGCGGCTTGCTGCTTGAGCTCTTCCGTCGATTGGTTGGCGGAGGCGATTACTGGCTTCGAGTCCGCTGGGGCGAACAGTGGAGAAGCCGCAACGGCCGGCAGCGGGGCTTCGGCCGCGGGTGTCGGCTGGAGGGAAACGGCAGGAGCGATCGGTACCCGAGGCGCAGGAATTTTGTGAACTTCCGGTGAAACTGCAATCGGGGCCGACGGCGCTGCGGTGACGGGCTTAACAGCAATCGGCAGCGGCGCAGTTACGGGCTTCACAACCACGGGAGGCACAACGGGCGCCGCTTTGGACGGAGCCGGAGCGGACGCAAGCGCGGCGGGACGCGTCGCGGCGTGCGGCAGAACCGAGTCGGAAGGAAAACGCATGCCCCAGAAGCCGGGAGCGGGCTCCGTGAAACGCAACTCGACGTAACCAACCGCGTTACCGTCCGTCTTGGACTTCACGACCACGCACACAACTTCCTTTTTGGATTTTTCGTTGGTGAGAAACACGAGTTGCCCGGGAGCGAGCTGGGCAGAAATTCGAAGTACAGCGCCGTGGCCGAAAACCAGCACGGTCTGTGAGCGTTCCGAGAAAGGTTCGCGTTTGTCGGAGCCATCGACGGAGCGGGCGCCGTTCACGGTGACGGGAACTTCGAGCGCCACGGGCTGCGGGCGGGCAGGGGCGTTGGCAGCGGGGGCGGCGGGAATACCGGGAGCGGTTGGTGCGGCTGCGTTCTCTGGGTCTTTCACGATGGGTGTCATAAACCACTCACTTAAACTGGACGTGTACGGACAGGCCCGTACCGCGGGCTTCCCGGTTCTTCTACCTCTATATGGTGGGATTGCCGGGGAGGGGGCCATATAGTACGCAAGTACTACGGTGGATACATTGTGCGCGAAGAGTGAAGGTATAAGTTGGAACGGAAAAGCGGACGAAAGATGTTCGCCTGGCGTGGTTTATCCAAGCTGCGGAAAATGCGGGACGAGCTACTTCTTGTTTGCCTCGAGCGGCGGCTGGAAGCGGGCGTCCAAGGCGACCTGGTAGCCGGTGACCAGTTTGTTGGTTTCGTTGGCCATGCCGATCACCGCCTGGAGCTCCTTGAACATTTCCTGGGTCATGCCCTTGGCGAAAGCCGATGCCGTATGGGAAGCGATGCAGTAGTGGCAATTGTTGGTGACGCTGACGGCAATGTACAGGAGTTCTTTGGTCAAAGGATCGATTGCGCCAGGCCCCATGATGGCTTTCAGGTCATCCCAGGTGCGTTTGAGGAGCGCGGGATCGTGGGCGATCGCCTTCCAGAAATTATTGATGTAATCGGTTTTGCGCGTGGCCATGATGTCGTCGTAAACGGCTTTGACGGCGGGATTGGCGTCTTTGTATTCGATAAGGCCGAAAGTGGACATGAACTCGCTCCGTGGAAATCCGTAGGGAACCACAAGAATGTTACTTGGAATTTTTTTCGTTTGATAGGGCACGAGGATCAAAAACGAGGGTGATCGGGCGTTCGGGCGAGCAGGCTGACATTTTCCCAGGAAGAAATTGTATTTTGTGGGAGAGGGCGGCGAAATCGCCTGCGGCTCAGAAACGCAGGAATTCCTTCACCAGCAGGCTGGCGAGACGGGGCGAATTGTGGCGAATCACGCCGTGCTCTTCGAGCAGATTGTCCGCCAGCAATCGAACTTTCATCTTCGCAACGTTCAGGCTGTCGATCGTGACGGGTTCGGCGCCCTCTGCGCGATACCGCCGCGCCACGTCTGGCGAGACCGACTTGCGGTTGGCCACCACGTAGTTGACGACGCGTTTCCCCACGTGGCTTTCAATCGCGCGAAGATGCTGGCCAAGCGTGTAGTGCGTGGTTTCGCCAGGCTGGGTCATCAAATTCGCAATGTACACGCAGGGCGCCCGGGAACGCACCACCGCCTGCGCAATTTCAGGAATCAGCAGATTGGGAATCACGCTGGTATAGAGAGACCCGGGGCCCATCAGAATCAGGTCAGCTTCCTGAATCGCTTCGATGGCTTTGGGAAGAGGGCGGGCGCCGCGGGGGCTGAGTTCAATTTTACGGATGGGAATCTTGCTGCGGGAAATGCTGGTTTCGCCCTGGATGCGCTTTCCGTTCGCCAGCGTGGCGACCAGGTGAACGTTGGAGAGTGTGGACGGAAAGATGCGCCCTCGAATCGCGAGAACTTTGCTGGAGACGCGGACCGCTTCGGCGAAGTCGCCGGTGACATGCGTTAGCGCGGCAAGGAAAAGATTGCCGAAATTGTGGCCAATCAGTCCGCGGCCCGCCTGAAACCGGTATTGAAACAAGCGGCTGAGCAGCGCTTCGTCCTTGGCCAGGGCCACCATGCAGTTGCGAATGTCGCCGGGCGGCAGCATGCGATTCTCGCGGCGCAGCCTGCCGGAGCTGCCACCGTCATCGGTGACAGTGACAATGGCCGTGAGATCGGAGATGGGCCGTTCGCGCGTCGGCGCCTGATCCGAGCCGCGCACCACGTGTTCTTTCAGGCCGCGTAACAACGCGGAAAGCCCCGTGCCGCCGCCCAGGGCGACAACGCGCAAGCCGCGAACCGGTTGGTTTTTCCTACCTGACTTTTTTTTCACGAGCAGCCCCGTGATCGAACAATCCCGGCCCGGCGCGGAGCTTCACCTGTCGATTGAGTTCCATCGTGGCTGGAAGGGCGATGGAAGACAAGGCGAACGTCCCATGGCAAAAACATGTTCGGGATGACCGGATGTGCCAGGCGACCAGGATTACCCGGCGTAACCATCTTTTTCAGGATACAGCAATTCCGTGAAGCGAGGGTCTTCCTGAAGGAAGGCAAAGTCTTCGTCGTTGCGCGCGTGAAAGCGGTTCGCGGGGCGGAGATCGATCGCGATTTTCAAATTGGCCATGGCGGAATCGGCTTCGCCCGTCAGGCAATCGAGCGCGGCAAGGGCATAGTGAATATGGTCCGCTTTTGGCGCCAGCTTGCGGGCTTTCTCCAAGCTTTCGCGGGCTTCGTCCCAACGGCCCAGATTCATCATGGCCACGCCGCGCTGGTAATGTTCTTCGGGCGATTTCGGATTTTGCTCCGAGGAAGGTTTCATGCGCTGTTCGACAATGCGCAAATGGGTGCGGGCGCGATCGGCAAGTTCCTTGCTGGGGCCTTCTAAAACCTTCTCCAGCTCCTGCTTGGAGCGCTGAAATTTTTGCTGGTGAAACAATCCCATGGCCTCTTCATAAAGCTTCATCTGCGCCCGAACCAGGGGATCCACCATTTCAACGCCGCCCCGCTGCGGTGGAGGAGCAGGTAAGACATTCTTTTTCTTGGACTTGGAAGCGCTTTTGGAAGAGGCCTTGGACCGCCCGGAAGCGCTGGAGGAGGTTTTCTGCACTTTCGCCATGGCGCGAATGCTAGCAGAGGCTTTGCCGCACGTCAATGCGTGCAGGATTGTGTCTGATTGTGTGTCAGGATTGTGCGGCAGGATTGGAGGGATTGGAGTTCCCCAGTTAGTGCGTCGCGTGCCGTGTCTGATAGCCTTAACCGAAGGGGAGCAGTGCTGAAAATAACCTTATTAGAAAACGCCGCTCCTCCACGACACTGGTAGCAGTCATTTCCATCAGCGGGAGCATGGCGGAGTGCTGGCCTGCCCTGCAGGCGTGTGCTATAAGTTTGAGATGTAATTCAGGTTAACGACTCGTGCCTTTCATAAACTTTCCTGCGCGCGAAATAAATTGCAAGCTCGTGTATTACGGTCCGGGTCTCGGCGGAAAAACCGCCAACCTGCAGTGGATCTACGACCACACGGGCCAGAACCTGAAGGGCAAGATGGTTTCCCTGGCCACAGAGACCGATCGCACACTTTTCTTCGATTTTCTTCCCCTGGACCTGGGGACGGTGCGCGGGTTCAAGACCCGCTTCCACCTTTATACCGTGCCCGGGCAGGTGTTCTATGAAGCCAGCCGCAAGCTGATCCTGAAGGGCGCGGATGGCGTGGTGTTCGTGGCCGATTCTCAGGAAGAACGCCTGGATGCGAACTTCGAGACCATGGAAAACCTGCACGAGCACCTGAAGGAACACAACCTGAATTTCGACACGATTCCCTACGTGCTGCAGCTAAATAAGCGCGACCTGCCGAATGCGATGACGGTAGAGGAACTGAAGAAGCAGCTTCAGAAAAAGGGCGAGCCGATCATCGAAGGAATCGCCATCAATGGCACGGGCGTCTTCGAAACTCTCAAGGAACTCGCCAAAATGGTCCTCGCCGAACTCAAAAAAGGCGGCTAGTTCGCCTAGTACAACCGGAAGGTCACTTCAAACGGAACCAGTACGGACGCTGGCACGCCATTTTGCATTGCAGGCTTGCACCGCCAGGTTTTCAGAGTATCCAAGATGCTTTCGTTCAGTCCCGGTGGAAATCCTTTGATGATCCTGGGACTGCTTACTCTTCCGTCGGTGGTAACGATCCCCTCGACGAGTAGCGCTCCGCTGAGCTTCCCTTTCCGTGCTGCGTCACTGTAAGGGGCATTGGGCATATAGAAGCAGTTGGGTAGTGCCCCTCCTGCTCCTTTCCCTTGTGACGAAGAGGTAGTGAGCAACTGGGCCTCAGTCGATTCTCGCTTGGGCAGTGAATCATAGGATTCGCGGGGCTGGAAACCCGCAGCCAAATCCCCCAGGGGGATCTTGGCGCTTGTTTCCCTGCTCGTTTCGGTGCTGTTGCCAAAACTGTTCATGCTTCAGCACCCTCGCCATGAGTTGCAGGGAATCGCCTTTCTGGACGAGCAAACCGAAGACAATCCTGTCCGCTCGAAGTTCACGAGCAAACATAAGCTGCTTATCGGCAAGGAGAATGCGGAATGGTGGATCTGACGAGGAGCGAAGGTAAGTCTTTAAAAGCTGGCGCGGGCGGCGGATTCGTTTTCGTAGGTGGGAATGGCTTCGACGAGACGCGTGACGGTGAGGGCATCGCGCACGCGGCCTTCGCCGCAGACAAGGTGCAGCCCGCCGCCATGGCGGGCGAGCGAGATGGATAGCTTCACGATTGCGGAGATGCCGGAGCTGTCAATTTGGGGAATCTCGTTGAGGTTGACGATCACCTTGCGCGCGCCCTCGGCTACCAGCTTTTGCATGAACGCGCTCAGGTGTTCGCTGGGATCGCCGATGGTCAGGCGTCCCTGCACATCCACGTAGTGGATGCCGTTGGTCGTGCGTGAGGAAATTTCCAGTGGTGGATGCAGAGTCATCGCAGTGCTTCCTTAATTCCAGGTTTGCAGAGTTACCGGGTGGCCGCAGGGCATCCGGGTCGTGGCGGCTTTTGCATTATACGATGTTAAGGATGAAGGACAAGCCAATTGGGGTTGTTCACGGGCACCGGTGGGATGTCGCTCCTGCCGAGGCGCGCAAAATCCAGGAGGAGCTGCGAACCTGCTGGCAGGGGGAGGACACCTTTGGGCGGTTGCGCACGGTGGCCGGGTTGGATGCCTCGTTTGTGCTGACGGAATCGCAGGCGCTGAAGAAATCCATAGGCCACTGGAGCCGATTGCGAGAGGCGAACAGGGCGATCGGCTGCGTGGTGATGTACCGCTTTCCCGAAATGGAAGAGCTCGAACGCGCGTACGCGATTCTGCCTTTGGAATTTCCTTACGTGCCGGGATTGTTGAGCTTCCGGGAGATTCCGGTGCTGCTCGCTGCCCTGAGGAAATTGCGCGCCCTGCCGGACTTGCTGTTCTGCGATGCGCAGGGATATTCGCATCCGCGGCGGATGGGGCTGGCGTCGCACCTCGGCGTGGTACTGGACCGTCCTTCCGTCGGGTGCGCCAAGAGCTTGCTGATCGGAACGCACAGGGCGCTGCCAGAAAAGGCCGGGAGCTGGACGCCGCTGATCGATACGAAAGCCGACGGCGAACGAATCGGCGCCGCGGTGCGCTCGCGCGCGGGGGTGCGCCCGATCTACATCTCGCAAGGCCATCGCGTCAGCCTGGAGACCGCCATCAGGCTAACCCTTGCCGTGACCGACGGTTACCGCATTCCTCGGCCCACCCGCGATGCCGACCGCCTTGCAGGCGAAATAAAAAGGAAAGTCCAGGCAGGTCAAGTATCCGAAAAATGAATTTTCTCCAGCAAAATTTCAAGCGCAGGCATCCAACCGCAATGCGTATAATCTGGGCGGTCAAGTGAACATCCCCCGAAACAATCAGCGGTTCACCCTGTAATGGGCGGGCGCAAACCTTTCGCTCCGGAGAATCTATTGATGAAGCGCATGGGCATTCTGTGTTGTTGCATACTGACCCTGGTCCTCAGCTGCCTTCCCATTCGCGCGCAACAGCCTCCCGCTTCCTCGCCCGCCGCCAACGCTCCTTCGCCGGATTCTGCAAAAACCGTCGCCGAGAGGCTGAACCAACTAGACCAGCGGGTGACAGCGGCGCAATCTTCCGCGGACAACGCGTGGATGCTGGTGAGCGCAGCCCTGGTGCTGATGATGACCGGGCCGGGCCTGGCGCTGTTTTACGGCGGGCTGGTGCGCCACAAGAATGTGCTGGCCATCATGATGCAGAGCTTCGCGCTGATGGCGCTGATCACCGTGCTGTGGGCGCTCGTGGGTTACAGCTTGTGTTTCGGCGGCAGTGGGCCGGTGATCGGGAATTTCCAGTTTGCGATGCTGCGCGGCGTTGGCGTGGTTCCGAACGCGGATTATGCCGCCACTATTCCGCAGCTTACCTTCATGATCTACCAGTTGATGTTTGCTGTGATCACGCCCGCGCTGATCACCGGCGCAACCGCGGAGCGCATGAAATTTTCGGGCACGTGCCTGTTCATGACGCTGTGGTTCCTGATTGTCTACGCGCCGCTGGCACACATGGTGTGGGGCAAAGGCGGATTCCTGAACGCTTCGCTCGGCGGAAGATTCCCGACGCTGGATTTTGCCGGGGGCACGGTGGTGCATATCACCTCGGGCGTTTCGGCGCTGGTTTGCGCGCTGTACATGGGAAAGCGCGTCGGGTATCCGAAGCAGGCCATGCCGCCGCACAGCCTGGTGCTGAGCTTCATCGGCGCATGCCTGTTGTGGGTGGGATGGTTTGGCTTCAACGCGGGCAGCGCGCTGTCTTCCGGCGGCCTGGCCAGCAGCGCGTTTGTGGCTACGCATTTCGGGGCCGCGGCAGCGGCGTTAAGTTGGAGCGCGGCGGAATGGCTGAAGAACGGACGAGCAAGCGCGTTGGGTGCGATTTCTGGAGCGGTCGCGGGGCTGGTTGCCATTACGCCCGCCGCGGGATTTGTTGACCCGCTCTCAGCGCTTGGCATCGGCTTCCTCGCCGGCGCCTTCTGCTACTGGATGGTGACGAAATTCAAGGCGATTTTCGGATACGATGATGCGCTCGATGCTTTTGGAGTGCACGGCGCGGGCGGCACCATCGGCGCGCTGCTGACGGGCGTTTGCGCCCGCATGGTCATCAATCCGATCTATGGCGACGGGAAAGCCGTCGGTGGCTTCGACGGCCACTGGGGCCAGGTGGGCAACCAGTTGGTGGGCATTTTGCTGGCGTGGGTCTTCGCCATCGTCGGCACCATCGTGATTCTGAAAATCGTTGACGCGGTCACCGGCGTGCGCGTAACCGAAGACCAGGAAATCGAAGGGCTGGACATCACGCAACATGGAGAAGAGGCTTACAACCTGGAATCGTGAGGCAAGGATGGTACGCGGGAATAACGCCGGGCGGGAGCAGAGATCCGTATGATGAAAATCGAAGCGATCATTCAGCCGTCGCGGTTCGAATCGGTGAAGGACGCACTGCTGGAAATCGGCATTGACGGAATGACGGTGACGGAAGTGCGGGGCCACGGCCGGCAGAAAGGCCACACAGAGATCTACCGCGGCCGCGAATACACGGTGGATCTGCTGCCCAAGATCAAACTGGAGCTGGTGCTGCCGGACAACCTGGTGAACCGCGCGGTGGAAACGATTTTAAAGAGCGCCAAGACAGGAAAAATCGGAGACGGTAAGATATTCCTTAGCCGGGTTGAAGAAGCAATCCGGATCCGCAACGAGGAACGCGGCGAAAGCGCTCTGTAAGGATCCCGATGTCCTCTCCTCGCCCAGGTCTGGTTCCAAGCTTTCGCGCGAAAAGCATGACGATGGAAGAACCGCAGGTCACTCCGCTTTCTGAGCTGGGGCCGCAATGCGAAGCTCAGCGGGAGCGGATTCGTAAACTATTTGAGAGCGGCGCAGGCGCCCGCGAGACGCTTCGGCAGTTGTGTGAGCTGGCGGACGGGACGATCAAGAAAGTCTTCGGCGGATTGCTCCGCGTGCGCAGCGCGCCGGCGCAGGGCATGTCCCTGCTGGCCCTTGGCGGCTACGGCCGCGAGATGTTGTTCCCCTATTCGGACCTGGATCTGCTGTTTCTGTTCGGCAACGAAAAGGCCGAGGAGGAGTTCCGGCCGCTCATCTCCGAATTTTCACGCACACTTTGGGATCTTGGATTTCGCGTAAGCTCCGCCGGCCGCACGCTCGAGGAGTGCCGGCACATCGAGGAATCCAATTCCGAATTCCATCTGGCCATGCTGGACCGCCGTTTTCTGGACGGCGATGCGCAACTGTTCGAAAAGTTGGACGCCAAGGTCTTGTTTGGACCCGAAAAACAGGCGCGGCCGCTGTTGCTTTCCGAACTCCAGCGCCTGACCCGCGAGCGGCTGGCGCGCTACGGCAACACAATTTTTCATTTGGAGCCCAACGTAAAGGAAGCGCCGGGCGGCCTGCGCGATTACCATGCGACTCTCTGGATGCGCCAGCTGGCCGGCGACCGCCGCGATCCGCGCATCAGCCCGCTGAACGAAGATGAACTCACGCGCAACGCGGTGGAGTTTCTTAGCGGCATCCGGTGCTTCCTCCATTACAGCAACGGGCGCAACGACAATACACTCAGCTACGAACTGCAGGCCGACGCCGCGGAACGTTCGCTGGGCATTGACGACAACCTGCGCCGCAACGCCGCCGAGTGGATGCGCATGTACTTCCGCCACGCGCGAACCCTGAACCGCCAGCTGCTGCGCTATATGGAGCAGCGCCCGGCGACTACACTTTCCCTGCGCCAGCGCCTGATGAACGCCATGCCGGGCGGAAAAATTGAAACGGGAAGTGGAAGAGCGTTCGCCGTGCGCGACGGCTTGCTGGAATTGACCAACGAGCAGGCATTCTCTGACCGGCAAACGATTTATGCGCTGCTGGCGGAATCCTCGCGTCTGGGAATCCCTCTGAGCCGTGACGCCGAGCGCGGGATTGCCTACATCATGCTGCACCCGGAGTTGCAGCACAAAAATACGCGTATCACCTGGCCGGCGCTGAGTGAAATTCTCGCCGGCGCCTTTCCGTCTCTCGCGCTGCGGCCAATGCACCGCCTGGGCCTGTTGACCGAAGCGTTGCCGGAATTCCGGACCATCGATTCGCTGGTGGTGCGGGATTTTTACCATCGCTACACTGTGGACGAGCATTCGTTGCGCGCGATCGAGCACCTGCAGGAACTTGCCGCGCCGCCAGATCAGCGCGGCGCGCACTTCGCTCCGTTGTGGCGAACCATGGATCGCCGCGACCTGCTGATCCTCTCGCTGCTGCTTCACGATGTGGGCAAGGGCATGCCGGTGGAAAGCCACGTGGCCGGCAGCCTGCAAGCTCTCGAAACGGCCGCCGATCGCTTGAAGCTCGGCCCCGAAGAAAAAAGCGAAGTGCATTTCCTGATCGAGCACCACCTGGACATGTCCGCCACCGTGCAGCGCCGCGACATCTTCGATCCCTCCACGGTTTCCGGATTCGCCGCCGTGGTGGGCAGCCAGGAACGCCTGCAGCGGCTTTGCCTGCTCACCTACGCCGACATTCACGCGGTAAATCCGGAAGCGCTGACTCCCTGGAAATCGGAAATGCTGTGGCAGCTGTTTGTGGCCACTTCCAACCATTTCAGCCGCACCGTGGACCGGGATCGCCTGCATGTTTCCGACGAGGCGCTCCTGCTCGATCAAGTCAGGCGCCAATCCGAAACCGCATCGAAAGAAGAGGTCGAGCGGTTCCTGGAAGGTTTCCCGCGGCGGTATCTCGCCGTTCACTCGCCCGAAGAGGTGGCGCTGCACTTTGCGCTGTACCAGAAACTGGGTGCGCAGCCTGTGCAGACCGATTTGAAACAACGGCATCACGCCTTCGAGCTCACCCTGCTGTCGGCGGATCGCCCGGCGCTGTTCGCCGCGATTTCCGGAGTCCTGGCTGCCTGGGGCATGAACATCGTGAAAGCGGATGCGTTTGCAAATTCCGCCGGGGTGGTGCTGGACACGTTCCACTTTGTTGACATGCACCATACGCTCGAACTGAACCCCGGCGAGCGAGCGAGCTTTCAGGAGAGCATCGCAGATGTGGTGAACGGCAAGCAGCCTCTGGAACCCTTGCTAAAAGGCCGGCTTGCGGCCGCCGTGGCGAAACCGCCCAAAGTCAGTTTGCGGACTTCCATCCAGTTCGACGACGGCTCTTCCGACCACTCGACGTTGATGGAAGTGGTCACCCAGGACCGGCCGGGGCTGTTGTACGAGGTGGGATCGGCGCTGGCCCGCCAGGGCTGCAACATTGACGTGGCTCTAATTGACACCGAGGGCCAGAAAGCCATTGACGTTTTCTACCTGACGGCGCAGGGAGCGAAGCTCACGCCGCAGAAAAAGGAACTGCTGCGCGAAGTTCTGGAAGCGACCCTCGGATAAAAAGCCGGACAACCGCCATCGGCAATGGCTTACAAACTGGCCTGGCAAACTTCATGCCCCTGCTGACCGCGAACCGGTAAGCGCCAAACACAAACCGGACAGAGTGCGAAAACAGCTTTCGGTGTGCCGGCAGCTTTTCTGTGACTGGCGGCGCCCGTGGAGCTGAGAGTGGTCGAGGCAGCCCCGATGATTTTGCGCGAGCTCTTCTCTGCGAGAAACACCACCACAGCGAGATTTTCCTTTTTCCATCCGGGCTCTAGGGTGACTTGAATGCGGCGGTTGTACCCGGCGGTATCGCGCAGGGTATCCAGTTTTCGCAGGCTGCGCACCACCGCGGCGTGCTTCAGGGTTTCTCCCGAATTTTCTCCCGCCTTCACGTCCGACTGAAGACCCTTCTCCGTCACTGCGGTCCAAAGCTCCGTTTCGCCATGGGCAGGAATTCCAGCCAGGCTCCGTACCTGGACGTCAACGGCAGGCTTGTCCGGCGATGAATTCCTGCTTCCTACCAGGAGAATTTCAGCTTTCGGCTGATTGGCCGCCTTCTGGATGGTTGCCCTCGCCGCCTGGCTGCGGCTTCCCACAAATTCGTGCTGGCCATCGACGATCATTTGCGGAGTGTAGACGCCGTCCGACCCGAACACTCGCGCGTAATCGCTTTGGCGCTGCGAGAACTCGCCCGCGGAATAGGGATCCTTCCAGCCGAGATGGTTCCAGTAATCCACATGCTCTTCAAGAGCTACGACCTGCACGCCTTCTAGGGATTGTTGCTCGCTTAATTCCCTGAGCAGGGCGTCGGCCGGAGGGCAGCTGGAGCATCCTTCCGAAGTGAACAATTCGACGACTACAACTCGTGGCGCGCTGCCCGGTTCGCGCGGCGCTGCCTGGCCGTCGCTCCGCCCGAAGGCGGAAATCAGCAACAAAGCTGCCGCGCCGGCGGCGGCGCAGGAGAGCGAGGATTGCAGGAACTTCATCGTCACAGTCGGGGTCCTCCGGGTTCCGGGTGGCTTGCGCACGTGCGGCCCGCCCATCCCGTGAGAGTCGTAAAAAGCCCGGAAGTATCAGGAAATTTCAATCCGAAACGCCAGGGAAGGGCCGCGATTCCCCAAGCTTCCTCATGACGCGCAGGCACACGTCGCGCTTGCCACGGGGCTGGCTGCACTTTCAGCCATGGCCGCCTTCAATCGGGATGGCCAGGCCGGTAAGATGCCGGGCTTGCTCACCGGCGAGGGAAAGCACGAGGTCGGCAACATCCTCGGTCTTCGCCCATTTCGAAAAATCGGCGTCAGGCATGGCTTTGCGGTTCGCGGGTGTGTCCATGGTGCCCGGCAGGATGACGTTCGCGGTCAATCCGGCGCCGGCGTTTTCGAGCGCGACGGTTTGCACGAGCATGGCGAGCGCCGCTTTAAAGGTGACATAAGCGCCAAGATTCAGATGCGGCTGCGCGGCGGTCAGGCTGCCGATGGCAATGAGTCTTCCGGAAACGGATTTCCGCAGGTGAGGAATGCTTTCGCGGAAAACATGAAAAGCCGAAGTCAGATTGATGTTCTGCATTTGTTCCCACATGGCGTCGGTGGTTTCCTCGATGGACGGGCCTCCTGCAAATCCTCCGAGCAGATGCACCAGCACATCCAGCCGGCCGTAGCGCTCCACAATTTTCGCAACTCCGCGCTTGATCTCATCCAATTGATTGAAATCCATCGCCATCGCCTCGAAGTTGGGCTGCGGGAAATCCGCCGCCGTGATGCCGAGCGACGCACCGATTACGCGGGCTCCCTGCTCGAGAAACGCCCTGGTGACCCGCGAGCCAAGCCCTCCGTTAGCGCCGGTGATGAAAACAACTTTATCTTTCATGGATGGCGATCCTTCCGCTGGAGCCTCTCTCTGAATCAGATCCCGCGGGCCCAAAGGTTCCAGAAGGGCCGGAGGTTTACCCGCGCCGCAAATAGCCCACAAGCCCGGGGGCTGCTCCATACTCCCGGTGATTCGGCGGATTGGCAAGGAGTTCCATGGAAATGACTTATCTGCAGCTCGCCGCACCCGTGAATCTCCCGCGAACCCATCGAATCCCTAGGAAAACTGCTGTAACCTTTGCCTGAGCCGCTGCTCCTATGTACAGGAAAGAGAAGGGAGCTCTGCCTACACGCATGCCGGCCACGGTCGAGCGGGAAAAGGAACTGATCGCCCGGATCATCGCGGGCGAAACCAATCTTTTCCACGAACTGATTCGCCCCTACGAGCGCATGGTGTATCTCTCCATCCTCACCATGCTGCGCAACGACCAGGAAGCGGAGGACGCCGCGCAGGAGGTGATGATCAGCGCCTTTCGCCACCTGAAGGGTTTTCGCGGCGAGGCCAAGTTCAGCACCTGGCTGGTGACCATTGCCGTGAACGAAGCGCGGCGGCGGCTCCGCAAAGCCAAGACGGCTCAGATGGAATCGCTGGATGAAACCAAAGAAGACCGCGAAGGCGATTTCACGCCGGCGGTGCTGACGGACTGGAGGGAGATTCCATCCGTAGTGCTGGAGAAAAAGGAAATGCGGCAGAAATTGCGCGACGCCGTCGAACAACTGCCGCCCATCTACCGCGAGGTTCTGGTGCTGCGGGACCTAGAGGAACTCAACCAGCAAGAAACGGCAAGCGCGCTGGGCATCAACGTCACGCTCGTGAAAGTGCGGTTGCACCGGGCGCGCATGATGCTGCAAAAAATGCTGGCGCCCTATCTGCGGGCAACTGCTCCGGCAAGGAAGGGTTTCTTCGGGAGGATGTTTCAATGACGCTGGAGTGCAAACACGTTTGGGAACACATCTCCGAGTATCTTGACCGGCAGCTCGATCCCAAGCTGCTCATGGACATTGAGCGACACCTGGAGAACTGCGAAGTCTGCTCGGCGATTCTGGACTCCACGCGGAATATCCTGGTTCTGACCGCGGATGAACGCACCTATGAACTACCGCTTGGCTACAGCGAACGGCTGCACGCGCGATTGGAAAAGGTGATTCGCGAACAAGAGCAATCTGAAAACGGACCCGCGTAGCGCGCCGCTTTTC
This sequence comes from Acidobacteriota bacterium, assembly GCA_013289665.1. Classification (GTDB taxonomy): domain Bacteria; phylum Acidobacteriota; class Terriglobia; order Acidiferrales; family UBA7541; genus Acidiferrum. The sequence goes on from JABCZN010000004.1 coordinate 66,962, forward strand.
ACACACTATAAATGATGGGTGTTGCGCAGGTGATAGAACGTCTCCACGGCCAGCAGGACCAGCGTAAGCACCGACAGGGCCAACTGCATTCCCTCCGAAGCAAATTTGCTCCGGGAAATTGCCGTTTGCCTCCACGCGGAAGCAGCGCGCCCTCGCAACCGGCGTACCTGCCACAAGGCCACCAGGTTAAACACGGCGCCCGCCAGCGCGAACATCACCATCGGTATTCGCACGGCATCAATGTGAATTTTCTGATCGGCGAATTTCATCACGCCGATGGCCGCGCCAAACGCAGCCGCCCCCAGCAGCAGGCGCAAGCCGCTGAGCGCCACGAAAATCGTGCATACGCTCTGCAGCATCGCCAGGAAAAGGCTGGACCAGCCGATCCACCTGAATCGTGAAACAGTTTGCGCGGCTTCGGTTTCCGGCGCTCCCGCGGGGGCGTCGAGGGACTCGTCCATTACCTTGCTCCTTGTTGAATCGTCCACAAAAAACAGTCTGCTGGTTCCCATCCCGCCGCGCAACCCGGGGAAACCGGCAGATTTTGACTTTCGAGTTATTTCGAAACGATGAGGAGCTCCATGGTTCCCGGCTTTACACTGGGCCACTTTTGCCCCGCGGCGGGCGGGATCATGTCCGCGGCCGGCAGGTACAGCGCGTGCGTTTTCAGATCGAGCGCCATGGTGCGCGCGCTCTTCTTCGTCGGCACGTTCTCCACCACGGAATATCTGTCGGGGGCGTCTTCATGCACCACACTCAGCGTACCGCTTTCCCCGTTTGACGAAAAAGCCAGGCTCGTTGCCGGATCAAACGCCGCCGCGTCGGCCCCCTCCCCCGTCTTGGGTGTGGCGATCACCTTTCCGGAGTCTGCATCCACCACGGCCATCATCTCGTTGTCGCAAACCGCGAAGAGGCGCCGCGATTTCGTGTCCATCGCCAGGCCGGACGGCTCTTTGCAGGGAGCCAGCGACCAGCGGTCGAGCACAGTCATTTTCCGCGCGTCAATGTGCAGCAGTTCGCTGGTGTCTTCCACGTTCACGTACACGCTGCCCTTGCCGTCGGCCGCGGCAAACTCCGGCTTGCCGCCGACTGGGAAGGTGCCCAGAACTTTTCCTTCGGCCGCGTCAATCACGGTGGCATCCTTGCTGCGGCCGTTGAATGCAAAAACGCGCTTGCTGACGCCGTCGTACAAAATCGCGTCCGGGTTCGTGCCGGCGGGAACCGTGCCGATTGTCGTCAGTGTCTTCAAATCAAAGATGGTCACCGAGTTGGCACGGCCGCTGCTGATGAAGCCCCGCCCCAATTCGGGCGCCAGGGCAATCCCGTGCACTCCCTGGGTATCTGGAATATCCCCCACCAGGGCGTGAGAATCCACGTCGAAAACCACTACGTGCGTGGAGTGCGAAAGGTAAAGGCGCCGGGCATCGGCGTCCACCACCAGGTAGTCCCATCCTCCTTCGCCGGCCACTGGGATTTTCCCGGAGACTTTATAGCCCGATGCGGCCGCCCTGGCGCCGGCAGCACGGGTTCTCTGGTTGTAAACAAACATGCAAGCAGCAAAAGCCAGTAGTGAAGCAAAACCAACAATCCCTGCTTTTCTCATCTGAATTTTCCTTTTCTCGCTGATGGTTTGATCTGGCGCTGGCGTCAAGCATTGTATCCGAGTTCGCCAGGCGATTGCGATTGTTCGCGGTTGACGATGGTTGACGATGAGTATTGCGCGATTTACGATGCGCGAGGGGGCAAAATGCCGAGGAACCCGGGATTTCCGTTTTCCGTGCCGTTCGCGCTGGCGGCCGCGTTGTTGTCGATTTCCGTCCTTCCCATCGGGATGCGCGGGCAATCCGATCTGGTGGTCGTCAAGCGCGATGTTCCCGCAAAGATGCGCGACGGCGTCATCCTTAAAGCCGACATTTATCTCCCCAGGGCTGAGGGGAAATACCCTGTCCTGCTCGAGCGCACCCCTTACGACAAGAACAACTCACGGTTCTTTGGCATGAAGGCTGCCGCTCGCGGCTATGTCGTCGTGGTCGAGGACGTGCGCGGCCGCTACACTTCAGAAGGCGAGTGGTATCCCTTCCGCCACGAATCAGAGGACGGCTACGACACCGTGGAATGGGCGGCGGCGTTGCCGGAATCAAACGGCAAGGTCGGCATGTTCGGCGGTTCCTATGTCGGGGCTACCCAGATGCTCGCGGCCATCGCGAGCCCCCCGCACCTTTCCGGCATCGCTCCCGGCATCACTGCTTCCAACTATCATGAAAACTGGACGTACCAGGGCGGCGCCTTCGAGCAGTGGTTCAATCAGTCGTGGTCCAGCGGTTTGGCGGAGAACACCCTGGAACGCAGCGTCGCGAAAGACACCAACGCGCTCAACTGGCGGGACACGCTGCCGCTTGTGAATTATCCGCTCCTCGCGGCTCCAGACCCGAAGTCGCTCGCTCCCTACTACCGCGACTGGCTGGCGCATCCGAGCTACGACGATTACTGGAAAGGCATCTCGCTGGAAGAAAACTATTCGCACATCCAGGTGCCGGCGCTTCATCTCACCGCGTGGTACGACATTTTCCTCGGTGGCTCGCTGCGCAACTACGTCTTGTTGAAAAGCCGGGCGGGCAGCGAATCCGCGCGCAACGGCCAGCACCTGTTTGTGGAAGTCGGGGGCCATTCGGGCGGCTCGGACCAGAGAAAAATCGGCGAGGTGGATTTTGGGCCCGCGGCACCGCACGACGATGACGAACGCGTGCTCCAGTGGTACGACTATCTTCTGAAGGGGCAGGCGAATGAATTTGCCGGCAAGAAACGGGTGCGATTTTTTTTGATGGGGAGAAACGAGTGGCGCGACACGGAAGATTGGCCGTTGGCGAGCGCCAAAAGCACAAAATATTATCTCCACTCCGCTGGAAAAGCCAATGGTGCCGTCGGGGACGGTCAGTTGAGCTCTCAAGCTCCGGCTGCGGAGCCAACGGATTCTTACGTTTATGATCCGGCGAACCCCGTGGCCACCATTGGCGGGCCGCTTTGTTGTGATTGGGTGCATTTGGCGCCCGGGCCGCGCGATCAGCGCACGGCGGAAGAACGCAGCGACGTTCTGGTGTACACGACGCCCGCCTTTGTGCGCGACACCGAAGTCACCGGACCCGTTTCACTCGATCTCTTCGCCAGCACATCCGCGAAAGACACCGACTTCACCGCAAAGCTCGTGGATCTCTGGCCCAACGGATTCGCGCAGAATTTGACTGAGGGCATTCTCCGCCTGCGCTATCGCAATTCCATGGAGCGGCCGGAATTGGCCAAGCCCGGCGAAATCTACCACGTCGCGGTGGACCTCTGGGCCACCAGCAACGTCTTTCTCGCCGGCCACCGCCTGCGCGTGGAAATTTCCAGCAGCAATTTTCCGCGCTTCGACCGCAACCTCAACACCGGGGCGGACCAGGCAACCTCCACGAAAATGCTGCCTGCCACCAACACCATCTATCACGACAAAGAGCACCCCTCAGCCCTGGTGCTTCCGACTGTTCCGTGAATAAATTGCGCTGCTGAGGGAGAGTTGTTACGGCTTTCCCCGAGGTGCCATCGGCCGAATCTTTTCCGCGGGCACAATTCCCTGGCCTTCCAGCACACTGTAAAACTTGTCGGCCTCCAGGTTCTTCATCGTTTCCACCGCGCCTGAAGGCCAGCGTATCTCCAGGCTCTCGATTTTCGTGGCCGTTCCCAATCCGAAGTGCACGCGCAGGTCGTTTTGCGACAGGTAGCTGCCACCGCTGTGAATCTCGTCGGTTTGCGTCATGCCGCCGGCCACAAGTTTCAGCCGCGCGCCAATCGCCAGGCGATTGCTCGTCGTTCCAGCCAGTTCGAAACTGACCGAGTGACGTCCCGCCAGCCCGGGATTCCGCAGCACCATCGGACTCCCCTGCAAATCTTCCACGACCAGATCCATGTTGCCGTCATTGAAAAGATCGCCGACCGCCAACCCTCGTGAAGCACGCGGCTCCGCAATCGCCGCGCCAGACTGATCGCTGGCATCGCAAAACGTTCCGTCGCCCTGGTTGTATTGCACCAGTTTCGGCTCACGATAGCGTGCTCCAGTCTCGAGCGTGTCCACCTGCGGATACACGTGGCCGTTCACCGTGACCAGATCCAGCCAACCATCGTTGTCCAGATCCACAAACGCCACCCCCCATTTCACGAACGGCACCGATGGCAACCCGATTCCAGACGGGTAGGAAACATCTTGAAAGTCCCACTTGCCGTCGTTGCGATAGAGCGGGCTGTTGTCCAACGCAAAATTCGTCACCACCAGCGAAGGGCGGCCCGTGTGCAGGTAATCTCCAACCGCAACGCCCATGCTAGCCTGTTCGTGGCCGTCTTCACCGAGCGCGGTGCCGGATTCCAACCCAATGTCGGTGAATTTTCCCTTTCCATCATTGCGGTAGAGAAAACTTGCGGTCGAATCGTTAGCGACAAAAATATCCGGCCGCCCGGTGTTGTTGAAGTCGGCCCACACGGTAGTCAGCCCGTAGTAGCCGCTGGGATCATCCACGCCCGCCTTTTTCGAAACATCCGTAAAGGTGCCGTCGCCATTGTTGTGAAACAGCGAATCGCCCGCGCCTTTCAGGCCGCGGGGTCCGCACTGCACATCAATCCCCATGTATTTGCAGGTGACGCTGCTGCCGAAAGCGGGTGGGTGATGAATATCGAGGTCGACGTAGTTAGCGACCATCAAGTCCAGAAAGCCATCGCCATCGTAGTCGCCAAACGCCGCGCCGGTGGAAAATCGTCCATCGCGCACGCCAGCCTTGGCAGTAACATCCGTAAAAGTGCCGTCCCCATTGTTGTGATACAGCACATTGCCGCCGTAGCAGGTCACATAAATGTCCGGCCAGCCATCATTGTCGTAGTCGCCGACCGCGCCACCCATCGCGAAGCACGGCTTGCCGATGCCCGCCTTGTCCGTGACATCGGTGAACGTGCCGTCGTGATTGTTGTGGTAAAGCGCCCCGCGCGCGTGCTGCCCATTCAACGCCATCTCTACCGTTGGTGCGTTGGTGAAATAAATATCCAGCCAACCGTCGCGGTCATAATCGAGCAGCAGCACGCCGCCGCTCATGGACTCGATGATGTAGCGACTCTCCGGCGCGGAAGTGTGCGAAAAGCGAATTCCCGCTTTTTCAGTGACGTCTTCAAACTGCGGAACAATCCGGCCCCTACACTTGATCGTCTTCGCCGTCCGAGGCGGCGGTGACCCCTGCGCCACGCCCTGCGCCCATCCCCCCGGCGTCGCCACCAGCGCCGCAATCAACAGCATCCCGCCGCGAGTCGTCACCTTCAACACCGGAATTCACCGAGCGTTTCGCCACAAATCATTTTCAAAAGAAGCTCCGTCTGCTGTCCCCAACCCGCGTTATTGTATACCGAAGCTCCCACCGGCTGGACACGCCCTCGGCAGTGTGCGAGGCTAAACTCGTCCGCGCTTAGACTGACTCGTTACCCTGAGGAGACCCTTCATGAAATCAAGATTTTTCATTCTGCCCGCGCTGGCCCTGCTGGCCGCTTCCTTTGCTTCGCCCGCCGATGGATCGTGGACCGGCTGGATTTCCGACGACATGTGCGGCGCGAAAAATGCCCAGGAAGGCGGCGGGGAATGCGCATCCAGATGCGTGAAGGAGCACGGCGCCAAGTATGTCTTCGTGAACGAAAGCGACAAGAAGGTCTACACGATTGACGCGCAGGACAGAGTTGCACCCCATGCCGGCCACCATGTGGTCGTGAAAGGCACCGTGGACGGCAGCGCCCTGAAGCTCACCAGCATCGAAATGGCCAAGTAGGCGATTTCGCGAGATATCCCGCACGGGCAGGAACATTCTTCCTGCCCGTTCTGTTTTGCGGCCAGCGGGATTTCCGCTACGATAAAAGGTCGCCATGTCCACAACTCTCCTTCATGCTGCCCGCGCTTTCACCCCCGTCACGGAAATTCCGGATGCTGCAATTCTTTTTCGCGACGGCGTGATCGAAACCATCGGGCCGCGCGCCGCGGTCACTCTGCCCGCCGGCGCGCGCGAAATCATCGCTACGGACAAAATCGCTACGCCAGGCTTCCTCGACGTGCACATCCACGGCGCGGGCGGCCATGACGTCATGGAAGCAACCGGAGACGCGCTCAGAGCCGTGTCGCGCATGGTAGCCAATCACGGCACCACTTCCTTCGTCGCCACCACAGCCACCGCCAGCACGGAATCCATCTGCCGCAGCGCCGAAGGCATCGCCGGCTACATTTCCCGCCAGCACCATTCCGATGATTGCCGCGCCGATGTCCTCGGCATCCATTTTGAAGGTCCCTTCATCAGCTCTGTGCGCCGCGGCGTGCATCCCAAAGAATTTCTGAAACTTCCTTCCGCCGACCTGCTCGAACAGTTTGTTGCCGCTGCGAAGGGGAACGCGCAAATTCTTACCATCGCTCCGGAACTTTTGGGCGCCATGCCCTGCATTGACGCCGCACGGAAGGCCGGCCTCGTCGTCGCCATCGGCCACACCGACGCCACCTACGAACAGGCTCGCGCCGCCATCGCTCGCGGCGCGCATCACGCCGTCCACGTCTACAACGCCATGCGCCCGTTCTCGCATCGCGATTCCGGCGTGATCGGCGCGGTGCTCACCACGCCGGAAGTCACCGCTGAACTGATTGCCGACGGCGTGCACGTGGACGAAACTGCCATGCGACTGCTGTTGCAGGCCAAGGGCGCGGCGGGCGTGATCCTTGTCAGTGACGGCATCTCCGCCACGGGGATGCCCGACGGGAAATATACTCTCGGAACTTTTGAAGTGACGGTCAGCGGCGGGGTGGCCCGAAACACGGAGGGCAAGCTGGCAGGCTCCACGCTGACGCTAGACCGCGCGCTACGGAACATAGTGACTCTCGGCGTGCCCCTGCCCGACGCGCTGCGTATGCTGACGCTGAATCCTGCCACCCTGCTCGGCATCGAGTTCAAGAAGGGCTCGCTGCGCCCCGGTTCCGACGCCGACATCCTGCTGCTCGACGATAGTTTGAACGTAACGCAAACCTGGACCCGCGGCCTAACCGGCTAGGACTTGCATGGAAACTTCGCGCTCGGGAAACCAGCTGGGAGTTTTACTTGTTCAGGGGAATGTTCAGCTCATCCGCAAGTTGGCTGGCATTAAAAGGGCTGCATGCGAAATAGCGCTCGCCGACCTTAAGCGTCGGGATTTTCCGCTTTCCGTTATTCACGCGAAGGACCAGTTCTTCGCTTTCTTCATCTTCTTCGATATTGATTTCGCGAAATTGCACGCCGCGCTGATTCAGGAAATTCTTCACCCGGCGGCAGTCCGGGCACCATCCTGCGCTGTATATCGTGATCGGTTCCATGCTCCGCTCCACCGCATTCGATGTCGCCAGGCGCACTGGCGTCGCATTACCAAACTAAGGGACAGAAACGCACACAGTTAGCGGGATTCGACTAAAACGCTGTGGCGTTTTCGCGCCACCTGAATGCGGATCAGCGAGCGCTGCAACGCGATATTTGCGCGGTCCCAATCCAGGTTCGAGTCGCCGGCCGACAGCCGCTTCTCCGCCCGCGCCTTGGCCAGCTCGGCGCGCGCCAGGTCGATCTCCTCGGCGCGCTCCGCGGTTTCCGCCAGCACCGTCACGCGATCGGGCAGCACTTCCGCAAATCCGCTGACGACTGCGAGCACAACCGGCTGGCTCGAGGCGCTCGTCCGGTAAGACAGCTCCCCAATCCCCAATTCCGTCATCAGTGGTGCGTGCCCCGGCAGGATTCCTAGCTGGCCGTCCAGTCCCGGCATGGTAACTTCCACCACGGATTCCCGCAGAAGTTGCCGCTCCGGTGTCACGACGATCAGTTGGATGGATTCGGGAAGCATTTCGATCCTAGACGCCCGCCTTCATCTTCTCGGCCTTCTCGAGCACCTCGTCAATCGTGCCGACCATGTAGAACGCCTGCTCCGGAATATCGTCGTACTTGCCTTCCACGATTTCCTTGAAGCTGCGCACGGTGTCTGCGATCTTGACGTACTTGCCTTCGAGGCCCGTGAATTGCGCGGCGACATACATCGGCTGCGAAAGGAATTTCTCAATGCGCCGGGCACGGGCAACGGTGCGTTTGTCTTCGTCGGACAACTCTTCGATACCCAGAATCGCGATGATGTCCTGGAGATCCTTGTAGCGCTGCAGCACCGACTTCACTGCGCGGGCCACGGAGTAATGTTCCTGTCCCACAACGCGGGGATCCAGAATGCGCGAGAAGCTGGCCAGCGGATCGACCGCGGGGTAAATGCCGCGCTCCACGATCTGCCGGCTGAGGTTGGTCGTCGCATCAAGGTGGGTAAACGTCGCGGCCGGCGCGGGGTCGGTGTAGTCGTCGGCGGGCACATAAATCGCCTGCACCGAAGTGATCGATCCGTGCTTGGTCGAGGTGATGCGTTCCTGCAGCTCGCCGATTTCCGTGTTGAGGTTCGGCTGGTAACCCACGGCCGAAGGCATGCGTCCAAGTAGCGCCGAAACTTCCGAGCCCGCCTGCACGAAACGGAAAATGTTATCAATGAAGAGCAGCACGTCAAGGTGTTCCTGGTCGCGGAAATATTCCGCCACAGTTACGCCCGTCAGGCCGACGCGCAAACGCGCTCCGGGCGGCTCGGTCATCTGTCCGTAGATCAGCGCGGCGCGGGACTTTTCTGAATTTCCGGGAACCACGACGCCGGACTCCTGGAATTCCAGCCACAGGTCGTTTCCTTCACGCGTCCGTTCACCCACACCGGCAAACACCGACACGCCGCCGTGTTGCATCGCGACGTTGTGAATCAATTCCTGAATCAAAACCGTTTTGCCCACGCCCGCGCCGCCGAAGAGCCCGATCTTTCCACCCTTCAGGAACGGCTGAATCAAGTCGACTACCTTGATGCCTGTTTCAAACATTTCGAGCGATGTGGACTGCTGGTCCAACGCCGGGGATGGCCGGTGAATCGAATACCTCGTTTCGCTGTTGAGCGGCCCCAACTGGTCCACAGGTTTCCCGAGCACGTTCATTACGCGCCCCAGGGTCGGCCGCCCCACCGGCACAGTGATCGGCTCGCCCAGGTCGACGGCCCTCATTCCGCGCACCATGCCCTCGGTCGGCTCCATCGCCACCGTGCGAACGCGTCCTTCGCCCAGATGCTGTTGCACTTCCGCGGTCACGTCCAGCGGTTCCGGCAGATTGAAACCCTCGCTGGTGATGCGCACGGCGTTGTAAATCGCCGGCAAATGCCCCTGTTCAAACTGAATATCGAGTACTGGCCCGATGACCTGGATCACTCGTCCGACTTGTTGCTCCGCCATTTATGCTCCTACGCGGTGTATGAAGCGCCGCTGACAATTTCGATAATTTCCTTGGTAATCGCTGCTTGCCGGACCTTGTTCATGTGCAGCGTCAGGCCTTCGATCACTTCGCCGGCGTTCTTGGTGGCCGCTTCCATAGCCGTCATGCGCGCGGCATGCTCCGCCGCGCAGGATTCCAGCATACTGCGTAGCACTTGCGTCTCCACGTAGCGGGGCAGCAATCGGGCCAGCAACTGTTGTTCCGGCTGCTCATAGATGTAATCAATTTGGGAAGAGGCGGCCTCGGCTTCCGTTTCTTCGCCCGTCGAAATCTTTTCCACGGGAAGAAGTTTTTCCACCGTCAAGTCCGCGGAAATCACGTTCTTGAATTCGCTGAACACCATATACACGGCGTCCACTTTTTCTTCCACATACAAATCCGTCACCAGCTTCGAAATCTCGCGTGCAATTCCGTAGTTCACCTTCGACAACACGTTCACGTACTCGCCTGCAAACGTGAATCCGGCCCGCCGCATCGCGTCGCGACCCTTTTTCCCGATCGGGATCAGCGTGAATTTCTTTCCAGGCTTGCTGCGATAAAATTCCGCCGCCTTTTTCAATATGTTGGTGTTGAACGCCCCCGCCAGCCCTCGCTCGCCGGAAAGCACCAGCACCAGGATGCGCTCTTCGGCTCGTTTGGCGAGCAGCGGATGCTCTGGCGATTCAATGCGCGCCATCGTCGAACGCAGCACGCGCACCAGTTCCTTCGCATAAGGACGCGCCGCCAGCGCCGCTTCCTGCGCCCGTCGCAATCTCGCCGCAGCCACGAACTTCATCGCGCGTGTAATCTGCTGGGTGTTTTTCACCGAGCGGATGCGGCGCCGGAAATCGAGTAATGTGGGCATGGTCTCTGCTTAAGCCTGGCTCCTCCTGCTACTTCGCGGTCACGGCCAGCGCGGCCGTGAAGCGCTCCTTGAATCCATTGAGCCCCGTATTGATCGTCGCCTTGATGCCGTCGTCGAGCGCCTTCTTGGTCGCAATGTCCTCGAGCACGCCCGGATAATTCGTCTCCGCGAACTGCACGAACTCTTTTTCAAACCGCCGCACTTCGCTGAGGGGAACGTTATCCAGCCCGCCGCTGGTGGCCACGTACAGCACCAGCACCTGCTTTTCAACCGAGAGCGGCACGAACTGGTCCTGTTTCAGCACTTCCGTCAGGCGCTGGCCGCGCTGCAACTGCGCCTGCGTCACTTTGTCCAACTGGTCCGCGCCGAACTGCGCGAACGCCGCCAATTCGCGGAACTGCGCCATGTCCAGGCGCAGGCTGCCGGCCACCTGGCGCATTGCCTTGATCTGCGCGTTGCCGCCGACACGGCTGACCGAGATACCCACGTTGATCGCGGGGCGAATACCGGCGTTGAACAAATCCGATTCCAGGTAAATCTGGCCGTCGGTAATCGAAATCACGTTGGTCGGGATGTAGGCAGAAACGTCGCCCGCCTGCGTCTCAATGACCGGCAGCGAAGTCAGCGAACCCGCGCCCAGCTTGTCGTTCAGCTTGGCCGCGCGTTCGAGCAAGCGCGAGTGGAGATAGAACACGTCGCCGGGAAACGCTTCGCGTCCGGGAGGCCGGCGCAACAGCAGCGAAATTTCGCGGTACGCCTGTGCGTGTTTCGAAAGGTCGTCGTAAAAGGTTACCGCGTGTCGCTTGTTATCGCGGAAATATTCGCCCATCGCGCAGGCCGCATACGGCGCGATGTATTGCAGCGAAGCCGGCTCCGCCGCGGAAGACGCCACGATGATCGTGTACTCCATCGCGCCCGCATCGGTCAGCGCCTTGATCACCTGCGCGATCGTCGAGCGTTTCTGCCCGATCGCGCAGTAAATGCAGATCATGTCGTTGCCCTTCTGGTTGATGATGGTGTCCAGAATGACGGCGGTTTTCCCCGTCTGGCGGTCGCCGATGATCAGCTCGCGCTGGCCGCGGCCGATGGGAATCATCGAGTCGATGGCCTTGATGCCGGTCTGCAGCGGTTCGCGCACCGGTTGGCGATCCAGAACACCTGGCGCCAGTTTTTCCAGCGGATTCCGAAGTTTCGATGTGATCGGCCCTTTGTCGTCCAGCGGAAGGCCCAGCGGATTCACCACGCGCCCGACGAGCTCCGGCCCCACCGGCACGGACATAATCGTATTGGTGCGCTTCACGACGTCGCCTTCTTTTAATTCCGACGACTCGCCCAGCAGCACCGCGCCGACTTCCTCCTCTTCGAGGTTCAGCGCCAGACCAAAAATGTTGTGTGGAAACGCCAGCATCTCGCCAGCCATCACCTTTTCGAGGCCGTGAATCCGCGCGATGCCGTCGCCGACGCTGATGATCGCGCCGACCTCGTCCACGGAAACCGTCTGCTCGTAGTTCGCGATCTGTTCGCGAAGTATCTTGCTGATTTCGTCTGCTTTGATATTTGCCATGCCTGCTCCGTTCCCGAATGCCTATTCCGCGGCCAGCCGTGCCCGCATCTGGTTCAGCCGGTTTCGCACCGTGCCGTCGTAAATTGTGTCGCCGATGCGGACCAACGCGCCGCCCAGCAATGCCGGATCCAGCGAATAGCTTGCTTGAATCTTTTTCCCCGTAAGGCCTTCGAGCGTCTGCTGTAATCTGGCTTTCTGCGGAGCGGACAGTTCGGCCGCCGAGGTCACTTCCGCTTCTGCAACGCCCTGCCGTTGCCGGATTACCGTTTCAAACGTCTCCAGAATTTCCGGCAACAAATGCGTCCGCTGGTTATCCACCACGATAAACAGAAAATTCCGCACGATGCGGCTGGCGCCAAGGCGTGCTGCCAGCTTTTCGATCACGCCGTGCTTCGCCGTGCGCTCCACTGCCGGACTGCTCAACACACTGCGCAGCTCCGCGGATTCACGATACGCTGCGCCAAAATCCTCCAACTGCTTCTTCACCGGCTCCGCCGCGCCCTGTTCGAGCGCGACATCCGCCAGCGCCGTCGCGTATTGCAGGCTCGCCGACCTCAATTCGGCCTCCCCTCGAAGCTCTGCAGGAAGCCGCTGATCATCGCTTCCTCGACCGCCGGCGTCATCTGCTTGGCCACCAGCGATTCCGCCCCATCCACCGCCAGAGTCGCCGCCAGTTCTTTCAGTTCCACGCGAGCCGCGCGCTCGGCCGCTTCAATTTCCGCTTTGGTCGCCGCGCGAATTTTCTCCACGTCCAAGACCGTCGCTCCGCGCAAGCGTTCCACTTCCGCCGCCGCGTCGCGCTGCGCCTGAGCGCGGAACTCCGCAATCTCCTTCTCCAGGCGGCCCATTTTCGTAACGGCTTCCTCGAGCTTGCGCTCCGCCTCAACTCTTGCCGCAGTCGCTTTGCTGATTGCGGAGCTGATCTGATCCGCATTGCGGCGAAACACAGGCGGCAGCAATTTCCCAAAAACCCAGTAAACGAGCCCGGCCAGGATTACAAAGTGGATCCACTTGAAAATCATCTCGAGGGATTCGCCCGCCGGATTGCCGCCTTCTTCCGCTCCAAACACCGCCACGGCGGAAAACAGGCCAAACGCGCACACAACAAGACTGCAATAGACGCTCCGCGCGTGCTTCATCGGGCCTCTCTCGTGGGGTTGCCGGGAGCTGGTGAGGATGCAAGGACCCGGCGCGCAATTTCCGCCGCAAGTTGCCCCGTGAGGGCTTCGATCTCTTTTTTCGCCCCGGCGAACTCTCCGGCCACGCGCTCTTTCGCGGCGTTCACTTCACCATCCGCCTTGGCGCGCGCCTGTTTGAGCATCGCGGCGCGCTCTTCCATCCATTTTCTGCGGTCGGCTTCCTGTTCCGCATACACCTTGGCGCGGGCCTGCCGCAGAGCTTCTTCGTACAAGCGCACTTTTTCCGCCGCCGCAGCCTGCGCCGCTTCCGCGGCCTTTTGCGCGCCGATCGTACGCGCGTCGCGCTCCGCCATCACCTTCAGCAACGGCTGGAAGAAAATCGACCGCATGATGACGTAGAAAAGGAGGACGATGACCGCTACGGGCACAGCCCGGAGGAACAGTTCGCCAAGTTGGTGAACCAAATCAGACATGAAAATGTTTCGCCTAAAATTTCAGGAAGGCAGCCACGCCGAACCCCCGACCCGGTGGGAGCATACGGTGGGCCTTCTGCCGCCTTACGGAACAATAATTTATATCATTCGCAACGGCTTTCCGTCAACGAAACGCCTTGCGCTCAGGAGTACGAAAATCGCGTTCCTCGCTATAATTCCAAAGCACTTCCAATGCGCGCCCGTCGGCCAATTTGGCGTGCGGGAGTCTCCATGACCAAGACCTGGCAAACCAAACTGATCCACTCTGACGCCATAATTCCCACCGGCTACAAATCCCTGGCCACACCCGTTTTTCGCGGCTCCACCACCTTGTTTCCTTCCGCCTCCTCCGTCAACGACACCTGGGACCAGCGCAAAGTGGGCTACACTTACGGCCTTTACGGCACGCCCACCGCCCTCGAACTTGCCGCGCGCATCTGCGAACTTGAATCCGGCAAGCACACCGTCCTCGCTCCCGGCGGACAGGCCGCCATTTCGCTCATCAATCTCGCGCTGCTGCAGGGTGGCGACCACATCCTGGTCCCTGCGAGCGTCTACTACCCGAACCGCAAGCTCACCGGGCAACTGCTATCGCGTTTCGGGGTCACCGCCACCTTTTACGATCCGCTGATCGGCGCGGGAATTTCAGCGCTCATCCAGGAAAACACGCGCCTCATTTGGACCGAATCCCCCGGCTCGATCACTATGGAAGTTCAGGATATTCCCGCCCTCGCCACCGCCGCTCACGCGCGCAACGTCAGGGTCGTCCTCGACAACACTTGGTCCGCCGGCGTGCTTTTCGATGCCTTCGCCCACGGCGTGGACATCACCATGCAAGCCGTCACCAAATATATCGGCGGCCACAGCGACCTGCTGCTCGGCTCCGTCACCGTCTCTGACGACGCCATCCATCAGCGCCTCGGCGCGGCGCAGCAGATGCTCGGCCTCGCCGTCTCGCCCGACGACTGCAGCCTCGCCCTTCGCGGTCTGCAAACGCTCGCCGTGCGCCTCTCGGCCATCGAAAACTCCGCGCTCGCCGTCGCCAAATGGCTCGCCGATCGCCCCGAAGTCGAGCTCGTCCTTCACCCCGCACTGCCCGCCTGCCCGGGCCACGAAATCTGGAAGCGCGATTTCCTTGGCTCTTCGGGCGTATTTTCGCTGGTCTTCAAGACCGGCCCCACGCAGGAGCAGGTCTTCGCTTTTGTTGACGCTCTGAAACTGTTCAAGGTGGGTTACAGCTGGGCAGGGGTCACAAGTCTCGCCGTCGCCTACAACATCGGCCGCATTCCCGGCCGGCCTCCCTACAATCACCGCATCGTCCGCCTCAACATCGGCCTTGAATCCACCACCGACCTCATCGCCGATTTGGAGCAAGCGCTCTCAAAATTGCGCGCCTGACGGTTTTTGAGGCTCCGCTTTTACGGCGAAATCAGCATCTTCCGGTCAACTTTTGCGCGAGCGTGTCATCCGGAGGGCATCCGAGAAGGATGGCCTCAGGGCCTCAACCCAAAGCTTCGCTAGGAACGCAGATTTGAGGACAATCCCGGCTTACAGCCAGAATCTCCGCCTTGTTCGAGTAACGGAAGACGCGACGCGCCCCTACTCTTCCCGGGCCACTGCGTCGTACACAAACCGAAACCTCGACGGATTCTTGTCCTTCCCGATTACCATCTCTACTTCTTCCCATAACTGCAACCCGTCGGGCGAAACTTCATATGTGCGGGTAAGAGAGCCTTTCTTCGGCAGCGGCGCCGAACTCACCAGTTTCTCGCCGTCCCATCTGGCTTCCACCACGTCCGTCCCCACTCCCGCGGGCGCGTCTGGTTTGTGCCCGTCGGTGTAGAAAATCGTCTTCCGCCCCTGGTCGCCGAACATTTCCACGATCGGATCCTTCTCGTTCTTCCGCTCCAGCTTCAGCCGGATCGAAGGGTCGATCAATTCGCTATAACGCTGGCGATCTTCCGAGGTGTCCTTTTGAGGCCCGCTGTTGCCACGCTGCCCGCCGCCCATGCCGGGGCCGCCCATGCCGCCGCCCGGAAAGCCCACGCGCGGACCGCTATTTCCACCTCGACTGCCATTCGGATCATTCGCCTTGCGCTGGTTGGATCTTGCCTTGGGGTCGTCGCTTTCGTCGCGGTTCAATTTCCAGGCCCCCAAAATATTTGTCCGCGGAACAATCTTCACCGGCGGCGGAGGCGGCGGTTCCGACGATGGCCTCTGCGAAGGTACCGGAGCGATCGGTCCCGGCGGCGCTTGCGCGAACGCCGCACCAGTAAACACTAGCCATGCTCCCAGCAGTTTCGCGATGTTGCCAGCCTGCTTCATGTCCGTTTTTCCTTGAGGGAGCGCCTGGCGCGAAGTCCCTCCAAAACCATTCCCCTACGATGCCACGAAAGTTCCCCGAGTGGCCCCCGGGTCGCACCGGTCGTTTTACAAGCCATGTTACCGCCTGGGAAAGCACACGTCATTAACACCCTGCGGGTCTCCCTGTTTTCGCAGAAATTGCTGAGGTGTTATCCTCTCATGGGCTTTGGTCTCAACAAATTCAAAGCCTTCAACCTGGGCCCGCCCGCGCCGCGCCCTCCCAAAGGGAAGACGTTTTGGCGGAGACCATGGAAAACAACTTTACCTACGCCGCGCCATACCTTGGCCGGCAGTCGTACGAACGCTACAGTGAAGACGAGCATGCGATCTGGGCGGAACTGGTCCGTCGGCGTACTCCTCAAATCGAACAATTTGCGTGCAGGGAATATCTCGAAGGCTCCCGACTCGTCGGCATGGAAGAGGCCCGTCTGCCGGATCTGAAGAGAATTTCCGAGCGACTGCTGCCTCGAACCGGCTGGACGACCACTCCTGTAACCGGGTTTCTTCCCGCCCAGGCCTTCTTCGAGATGCTCGCGAATCGCGAGTTCCCGTCGACAACTTGGCTGCGCGACCGCAGTTCGCTTGAGTACACACCGGAGCCCGACATTTTCCATGATGTCTTCGGGCATGTGCCCATGCACGCCCACAAGGTTTTCGCCGAATTCCTCGCACGCTATGGCGAGATCTGTGCGGGGACAAGGGATCCGGACGTTCTCGAACAACTCGGAAGGCTGTTCTGGTACACGGTCGAATTTGGACTGATTCGGCAGGGCGGGGAGCTCAAGATGTTCGGGAGCGGAATCATCAGCTCGCACGGTGAGTGCACAAATGTTCTCGAGGGAAGGTGTGAAGTGCGAAGGTTTGAGCTCGACGCGGTCCTCAATAGCACGGTCAAGGTCGATGAAATTCACAAGGTTCTCTTTGCCATCGACAGCTTCGACCAAATGTATGAGGCATTGCTACAAGCTGAATTGAAATTCTATTACGCAGCGCCAAAATAAAAATGTTCAATCGCAAGTTTCTAGCGTTAGCGGTCCTCCTGCCACCCTTGATTCTAGTGGCTCTCGCGATGGCCGCTGCTTAAAAGGGTGACGCCCCCCGTGGCCGGCAGCCGGTGTAGAATTCGTCTTCCCCGTTGGTCGGAGGGAACCGTGCTCCGAACTTCTCTCCCGCTGCTCGTCTCGCTTGCCACGCTCGCCGCTGGACCTCCGCCCAGGGCAGCAAGTCCCTCCGCGAATCTGAATGGCGTCGTCTACTCCGAAGCCACCAAATCAGCGCATCCCGCACGCTTCCGTCTGGCTTTCTGACGACGGCGGAACCCGCATGAGGGAATCTGTAACCACCGAAAACGGAGAGTTTGCCTTTCCCGGCCTGCACGCCGGCGCTTACATCCTGAAAATCACTGCAGCGGGATTTGTTCCGCTCGAAATGAACGTGGACGTAAATTTCGGCACCGAGCACGGCATTTCCGTCTTCCTGAAGCCCGCACTGGCCAATCACCCGATTAAGAGATAGCCATCCTGAGGGGCGCGCAGTTTTCGCCCGAAGGACCTCAGCTGGAGCGCTATCCAAGATCCAAAAGTTGAGATCCTCCGCCTGTCCTCGTCGGATAAGCCCAGGATGACAATCGCTTGGTTAGCTCAAGTTGTCGCCAGAGTCTAGTCGCGAGTTGGGCCCGTCAAACAAGCCAGCGATCGAGATCCCGCACCCGCTCCAGCAGCGTCAACGCGCCCAGTTCGCGGAATTTCCTGGCGCGCTCGCGATAGTCATATGCGTTCCTCGGCACAATCGCCATGAACGGCACACCCGCCGCCTGTGCCGAGAGCGCATCGTCCACGTTGTCGCCCAGATACAGCGCCACACTCGGATCGCGTTCGCGCAGAATCGCTAGCAAGCCATCCGGGTACGGTTTCTTCCGCGCGTCGTCCATCGTCACCACCTTGCGGAAGTGCTTCGCCGCCGGCCACCGCCTGAACGAATAATCGAATTCCGCCCGCGTTCTTCCCGTGAATAAATTCAGCTCCCGCCGCCGCGCCCACTTTTCCACCAGCTTCGGCGTTACCAGCCATTTTTCCCTCTCCACATTGCCTGGCTTGCCGTTCCTTCCCCAATAAAACGGCTGGAACGCCTCGCGCGCCTCTTTATACGTTGTGGGCACGCCTCTTGCCGTCGCCCACTGCGAAACCATCATCCAGTCGTCGTTATTGCCTGGCTGGCGTTTCCACTTATGCAGCTCCGCCCAGGTCGCTTCCTTTCCCGTCAACTTCTCAACCGTCTCGAGCGCCGACCGCCAGAACGTCTCCTTCACATCAATCAACACGCCATCCACGTCAAAAATCAAAATCTCCGGATCGACCTTCTTCACCGCTCGTTTCGCCACGTCAACTCGTCCTTTCCAGTTCCCCTCTAGTGTACCCGCTCGGCCGCAGTCCCCGCGTTTTCTTGCCGCTCCCTGAATGGCCTTGCTACACTTCCTGCGTCGCGCCTTTTGCCTGACGAAGGAATCTTCATGCCCTCTTTTCCCGGTGTTGACTTCATCGACTTTGATTCCCAGCTCAACGACGAAGAAAAACTTGTCCGCCAGACCGCCCGCCAGTTCGTTGACAACGAAATCATCCCCATCATCGAAAAACACAGCCGCGAAGGAACTTTTCCGAAGCACCTGATCCCGCTGCTCGGCGAACTCGGCTTCTTCGGGGCCAATCTTCACGGCTACGGCTGCGCGGGAATGTCCAACGTCGCCTACGGCCTGATGACCCAGGAACTCGAACGCGGCGATTCCGGCCTGCGCAGCTTCGTCTCCGTGCAGGGCGCGCTGGTGATGTACCCGATCTATTCTTTCGGCAGCGACGCGCAAAAAGAGAAGTGGCTGCCGCGGCTGCAATCCGGCAACGCCGTCGGCTGCTTCGGCCTCACCGAGCCGCAATTCGGATCAAATCCCGGCGGCATGCTCACCCGCGCCGTGAAAAAAGGCGGCCAGTACATTTTGAACGGCGAAAAAATGTGGATCACCAGCGGCTCGCTCGCCGATGTCGCCGTCGTGTGGGCCAAAACTGAAGACGAAAAAATCCGCGGTTTCCTGGTCGAAAAAGGCACACCCGGCTTCAAAACCTGGGACGTCCACGGCAAATGGTCGCTGCGCGCTTCCGTCACTTCCGGCTTGTCTTTTGGCGACTGCGCCATCCCCGAGGAAAATCTCCTTCCCGGCGTCACCGGCTTGCGCGGCCCACTTGGCTGCCTTAACCAGGCGCGCTACGGCATAGGCTGGGGCGCCGTCGGCGCGGCCATGGCCTGCTACGACACCGCTCTCCAGTACGCCAAGACGCGCAAGCAGTTCGCAAACAAGCCCATCGCCTCGCACCAGCTCGTCCAGGAAAAGCTCGCCTGGATGATCACTGAAATCGTCAAGGGACAGCTGCTTGCACTCCACGTCGGCCGCCTCAAGGACAAAGGCAAGGCCGACGCCTCCCACATCTCCATGTTGAAGATGAACAACGTCGCCATGGCACTCGAAACCGCGCGCAAGTCCCGCGACATCCTCGGCGCCAACGGCATCGTCGACGACTACTGCGTCATGCGCCACATGAACAACCTGGAAAGTGTTTACACTTACGAAGGTACCAACGACATTCACAAACTGATCATCGGAGAAAAAATCACGGGCATTTCAGCCTTTGTGTGATCCCATGAAAAACTACGCCAGATTTTTCGCCCCAATCTTACTCGCGCTTTTCGCGTGCACCCCGGTCATCTTTTCCCAGACGCCGGCCCCGGCAAAGGCTCCCGCCAACGCCAAGCCCCACGTCCGCACCATCACAGCCTTCATCAATCTCGATCGCGCGCAATACCAGCTGCAGTTCGCCGAAACCGCCAAGTTCCTCGGCTATGCGAAAACCGTATTCGAATCCCGCGGCTACACCATCGAAACCCTCCGCATCGTCACGCAACCCTTCCCCGAATACACCAAGGGCCTCTCCACCGAAGACGCTGTCCGCTTTTTTAAGAATCTCGACGGACTCGCCGACCAGTATCACGTCCGCCTTTCGATCGGCTCCGCTTATCTCGCCGGCAACGACGGCGACGCCCAGGCCGATCTCCTCGCCGCGGTCCTGCAAAACACAAAATTCATTTTCGGCAACCTCACGGTGACCAACGATTCCGGCATCAACTGGCCCGCCGTCAACGCCGCCGCTCGCGTCATCAAGAAACTTTCCGAAACCACCGACCACAGCGAGGGCAATTTCCATTTCGCCGCCAACGCCAGCGTCCCGCCCTACTCAGCCTTTTTCCCCGGCGCGTACCACACCGGCAGCGGCCGCCAGTTTGCCATCGGTCTCGCCTCCGCCGGCCTGGTCAACGGCGCCGCGCAAAATGCTCCGGATCTCTCCGCCGCTCGCCGCCAGATCATCGACGCCTTTTTCAACGCCGCATTCGACGTGGAAGACACCGCGCAGCGCATTGACCGCGAACAGGGCTGGATCTACATGGGAATCGATCTTTCTCCCGCCTCCTCGCAGGGCGCTTCCATCGGCGCTGCAATCGAAACCATTTCCAAGCAACCGCTCGGCTCCAGCGGGACCATGACCGCCGTCGGCGTCATCACTTCAGCGTTAAAGGAAATCGGCGCGCGCCGCACCGGTTACTCCGGCGTGATGCTTCCGGTCCTAGAAGACCCGACTCTTGCCGACCGCTGGAACCAGGGCCGCCTCTCCCTCGATCAACTCCTCAGCTACTCCGCGGTTTGCGCCACCGGCCTCGACACCATTCCCCTTCCCGGCGAGACCACAGTCGAAGACCTCGCCCGGATCATCGGCGACGTCGCCACGCTTTCCGTCAAATGGAACAAGCCGCTCTCAGCGCGCCTGCTCCCCGTTAAGGACAAGCACGCCGGCGAAATGACCGAGTTTACGGATCCGTTTTTGATCAACGGGCTTATCCGCCCACTTCCGGGCAAAGAACCACTACCATGAGTCCATTATGGGTGTGCGATTGCCCTGTGCGGTTGCCGGATTCGCTGCGTCGCTTCCAACTCCCCTATCGACCTTAAGCCGCACTTTGCCCTAAGATTAGCGTCCGCGGAGGGCGCCAACATGGAAGAGCAGCTCAGCCTTGAATTTTTGCGCGTCGTTGAAAATGGGGCCATCGCTGCCGCCCGCACCATGGGTTTCGGCGACCGCCATAAAGCCGACGAAGTCGCCGTCGAAGCCATGCGCAAAACCATGGATCAAGTCGAAATGGACGGCACCATCGTCATCGGCGAAGGCGAACGCGACGAAGCCCCCATGCTCTACATCGGCGAAAAAGTCGGTCTCGCCACGCATGCTCCCAAAGCGCTTTTTCCGACCGTGGATATCGCCGTCGATCCCCTCGAAGGCACGAATCTTTGCGCCACGGGCGCCCCCAACGCCATCGCCGTGCTCGCCGCCAGTGAAAAAGGCGGCTTGCTCCACGCTCCCGATCTGTACATGGAGAAAATAATTGTCGGCCCATCGTGCAAGGGCGCTGTTGATCTCGATGCGCCCGTCGCGGACAACCTCAAGGCCGTCGCCAAGCGCCTCGACCGCGACGTGGAAGATCTCGTCGTGATGGTCCTTGACCGCCCGCGTCACGAAAAAATGATCGAACAGATTCGCACGGTGGGCGCCCGCATCCGCCTGATTGGCGACGGCGACTTGTCCGCCGGCATTTCCGCGGCTGTGATCGGGACCGGCGTTCACATGGTGATGGGCACCGGCGGCGCTCCGGAAGGGGTGCTCACCGCCGCGGCCCTGCGGTGCCTCAACGGCCAGATTCTTGCGCGCCTGGTGATTAGCAAGCCTCAAGACGCGGAGCGACTCGCAAGAATGGGCGTCAAGGACACCAAGCGCATCTATGCCACCGAGGACCTCGCCCCGGGCAAGAAAATCATTTTCGCCTGCACCGGTGTCACCGACGGCAATCTGCTGAAGGGCGTGCGTTTCTTCGGCGAAGGCATCCGCACCTCATCCATGATTCTGACGCTCGACGAACGCCAGGTCCGCTTCGTGGATTCCGTGCGCCTGGAAAAGCGACCCGACCTCAAAGTCCGCTTCAACTAGGCTTTATTCTGGAGATTCAGCTCGAATCCAGGCCGCCCCAGGTGCCGATTTTGCAACCGGGTTCGTTGCTCGTTTGGAGTGCAGCAGCTCTGCGGCCGGTTTTACGGACTCAACGCCATCCTCCGAACAAAAATTGGTGCAATTTTGAAGTGAAGCAGATCTGGCAAAACCGAGCAGGGCTTTGATGGATTTTAAACCCGCGTCAGTATGTGGGCGCGTGGCCGCCCGCCACGACGCACTCGCTCAGGAAATTATTTTGATCGAGGGGTTTAGATGGTAAGAGCGGCAGCTTTGCTGCCGCATTCAAAAACAAGAGCCGCGTCTACTGCTCCTTCGGCACGGCGAGTACCACGCCTTCGTCCACCGCCACTGTCGGCGTAAACACGGTCGCGCTCTTCGCGTCCGCCAGCGCAATCTGCTTGGCCGCGCCGCCGATCGCCGGCCCGGAGGGTTTCGTTCCATTTGCGGGAGCATCCCCCGGCATCATCGAAATCCGCGTCGTTTTCGGCGTACAATTCGTCGCTCCCAGGCAAGTGTCGCGCATGAATACCTGCCGCAACCCGCTGTTCGGCCCTGCCTGCGCATTCGTTGCAAGCCCGCCGGCAACTTTCGGCCCATTCGTCGGCGTGATGGCCACGAATGCCACATACCTCCCCGTCGAACTGATCGAAGGCAAAATGCTTTCCGTCCCGTTCAATGCGCCCTCCGAGTCCGTCGAAATCAGCGTGGTCGCGGGCTTACACTTGTTATCCGCCCCGATGCACGTATCGTGCACGTAGACCTGCCGCCCCGCCGGCGCGCCTTCGACCAGATTCGTCGCCGCCGAACTGAACGCAACGTATCGCCCGTCCGAACTCACCACGGCGTTGTGGCTGTCCGCATTACCGGCCGCGCCGTCCGCCGCAACGGAAACCACGCGTGTGTTCACGCTGCATCCGCTCGAAACACCCAGGCACGTATCTTTCAGCAATATCTGGTTCACCTGGCTCTGCTGCGAGCCATACGCCACGTAGCGTCCGTCCTGGCTGATCGCCGGCGTCTCCTCCGCAATCGCCGCCGCGGCCGCCGCCCCGCTGCCAATTGTAAAGCTAATTGAGTTGGTGCTGGTTCCCCCTCCCGCCAGGTTCACGCAGGTCAGATCCGGGCATTGGCCGCAAGTTCCGCCACCTGGGATGTTCGGTGGATTGCACAAGGCAACGCTACCCACATCCGAATTCGCCAGGTAGCTCCCGGGGATCACTGCCTTGATTTGCGTATCGGAACGGCTAGTGATGTTCAATGTCGCCGGTTGCTGATTCGGCGTCAGCTTGTCCGCGAAGGTCACTGTCGTCCCACCGTTATTCGAAGTCGGCACGAAGTTAGACCCCGTAACCGTAATCGTCACCGAAGCGTTCGTGCAAGTCGTTCCGCACGCCGGGGCTGAATTTGGTGACACGTTCGTCAATACCGGCAACGGGTTCGGAGTCGTCGTGTAAACGTAGAAATACTCGCTGTTGGAGAGGCCGTTGTTTCCAGTCCCGGATTGTGGCGTCAGCGTGTTGATGATTGCTCTGCCCGGACTGGCCACTAAGCTCGCAGGTATGGTTGCGGTCAGCGTTACGCCATCCACGAAGTTGGTAGCCAGCTTCTTCCCGTTCCACTGAATCACCGTGGCCTGCACGAATGGATTCTGAGCGGATTGAGCATTGACCGTCAGCAGAAACGACGGACTCCCGGTGGTCGTGCCGGAGGGCGCAGGTTGGGTGATCTGTGGCCCGGTGTTGTACTGGATCGAGTTGTTGTAATCATTGCATCCGGCCAACAAACCGAACGCCAAACCTGCGACAGCCATCGCTGTCCAAAACCGCTTCATGGAAACTCCTTCGCGCGAAACTCACCTGTGCATCCGTTTCTCTCATCACGGGAAGAAAGGATGTTTGCCTGACTGTTTGGGTTGAGATGCGAAAACGCGTGGCCGCGTTTACCGGCCCCCCGCAGATCCCCTTCTGACTCGGGTACCTGACTCCTGCCCACAAACCCAGGCCCTTATTATGGCGCAGGCCGTCTCCGGCTCAAAGCCCCGTGTCGCCCGCTCTACTGCCCCGCGCCGCGCTCCGCTCCAGCACCCTGTGCCGCCAGCGACTCTCGCACCAGTTGCTCGAGCTTCCGCCGGCATGCCGGGTCCGCAATCGGCGCCGCTGCGGCCGCGCGGTAATCGGCAATCGCCGGCGCCTTTCTTCCCAGCTTTCCAAACAGATCGCCGCGAACCAGCCGGAAGATCGGATTCGCCGGATATTTTTCCACCAGCGGGGTCGCCACCTGCAGGGCCTTCTCGTAGTTCTGATCGTAGAGGTGCAGGCAGATCGCCAGATAGTATCGCGCCAGAGCCGGCGTCAATTGCCCGTGATCCATGGCCAGCTGCAATTGCCGGATGCCCTCTTCTTTTGATCCGCCGGGGATGCCCATGAAAAAGCGCAGCACCCGCGCGATCGTCGAAAGCGTGTCCACATAATAGTTGTAGAGCCCCAGGCCCATGTCGGCGTCCGCGAGCGACGGGTCAAGAGCCAGTGTGCGCAAAAAATGTTCTCGCGCACGCACTCCAGCGCGCGCCGCCGCCCGGTTTTCCGCGCGCAAACCATACATGCGCGCGGCCAGGCCCCCGGCCATTCCGGCGTAAAGGTGCATATCCGGCGATTCGTGTTTCCCGAGGCTGGCATCCGCCAGGGCCTCCGCCTTCGCCACCGCCTCGAGATAGACCTGGTCGGCCGGCACTTTGCCTCTGTGTCTCGGCAGGCTCATCCCGTATCTGTAATCGGCCGAAAGGCACCAGATCTGCCACCAGCGCGCTTCCGCTTCCAGCAGATATCCCAGTGGATGGTCAGGCTGCTCGCGTTCGAGCGCCTCCGCTTCCAGAATGGCCAGGTCGCTGCGACCGGAATAAATGTGCTCGAGAATCGTTTCGGTGCCCGGCGGCAGGGAAAGTTCGCCCGCGGCGGCATGGCGCGCCGCAAGCAACAACGCGCACACGCCCAGCGCCAGCAAAAGGAAGATTCGTTTCATGGTTGAACGGAGAGCCACGGTGGGCCTGCGCTCTCCTGTTTACGAGTGTAAGCCGTCCCCGCGTGCCGTCGCAAAACAATTTGGCATCTGTAGGGGCCGCCTTCCGAGGCGGGCGCCTCTCCGTTGATTCACTTTTCCCATTCCTCTCCGTAGGAGGATTCCCGCCCTTTTGTTATTCTCGCTGCGCATGTCCAATTCCCCTCCACTCCCCCAACTCGCCCAATCACAATCCTCGCTTGAGCGCGGCCTCGGCCTCAAGGAAGCCGTAGCGCTCAATATGATCGAGATCGTCGGCATCGGCCCGTTCGTCGTCAGCTCCCTCGTCATCAAAGCCATGGGCGGCCCGCAAGCTCTCATCGCCTGGCTCGCCGGCGCGCTCCTCGCCACGCTTGACGGCTTCGTCTGGTCCGAACTCGGCGCCGCCATGCCCAAAGCCGGCGGCACTTACGTCTTCCTTCGCGAAGCCTACGGCCCCGGCCGCTGGGGCCGCCTGATGTCTTTCCTCTTCGTCTGGCAAACCTTCGTCCAGGCGCCGCTCTCTGTCGCTTCGGCTTCCATCGGCTTCGCGCGCTACGCCGGTTATCTCCATCCGCTAACGCTCTGGCAGGCCAAAACGATTTCAGGCAGCCTGGTTATTTTTCTTGTGATTCTTCTTTACAGGAAAATCACCACCATCGGCAAAATTTCCGTTTTGCTGTGGGTTGGCGTTGTCGGCACCATGCTCTGGCTTATCTGGGGAGGCATCCGCCACTTTGATCCAAAATTGGCTTTTAATTTTCCTCCCGGCGCGTTCCATCTTTCTTCCTTGTGGTTCGCCGGGCTCGGCGCCGCGATGATCAACACGGTTTACAGCTACTGGGGCTACTACAACATCTGCCACCTGGGCGGCGAAATCCGCAATCCCGAAAAAAATATCCCCCGCGGCATTTTCCTTTCGATTCTAGGCATCACGGTGCTTTATCTGGCCATGCAGACCAGCCTGCTCGGCGTCATCCCGTGGCGCGAAGCCCAGAACACTCCCTTCATCGCCAGCCTCTTCGTCGAACGCCTTTACGGCTCCGGCGCCGCGCACTTCGTCACCTGGATGGTCCTCTGGATCGCCATGGCCTCCGTCTTCTCGCTGCTGCTCGGCTACTCCCGCGTGCCCTATTCCGCCGCGCTCGACGGCAATTTCTTCCCCGTCTTCGCCAAAGTGCATCCGACGAAACATTTTCCCCACATTTCGCTTCTAATACTCGGGGCGCTGGCGTTCCTCTTCAGCATTATTCTTAAACTGGAAACCGCCATCGCCGGCATTCTCGCCATGCGCCTGATCGTGCAGTTCATCGGTCAGGCGGTTGGAGTGATGCTGCTGCGCCGCCGCTTGGGCTCGGAGGGGTTGCCATTTAAAATGTGGTTGTATCCCGTGCCCGCGGTGCTCACCATGCTCGGCTGGGCCTGGCTTTTCTGGCAGACCGGCCCCGCCCGAAAGTGGGGCCTGCTTGAAATCGCCCTGGGCGCAACCGCATTTCTAATTCGCGCCCGCGAAATGAGAGAATGGCCCTTCGCCCCGGAGAGCGGCGAATCATCCGCCGCCCGACCCGCGTAGCGGCCGCCATCCGAGGCGGGCGCTTGGCTAGCGCCGGAGGCGCGGCAGAGGTTAGCCCAGCGCGTAAGCGCTGAGACTGATTCCAATTCCTGGTTGGGCCCCTCCGCGGCTTGAGGGGCGCCGGTCATCGACGTTCTTTTTTGGAGGCCTTTTGAACCGCATCCGCCTGGTAACACTCTCACTCTTAACCATGCTCCTCCCGCTCCCTTCTCACGCACAATTCCCTCCCGCCCCCGGCACGGGCCCCGGCCTTCCCGAAACTATCGAAGCCATCGACGCCGCCCGCGTCACCACGCGCATCCTCTACATCACCGCGCACCCCGATGACGAAAGCTCCGCCATCCTCACCTACCTTGCCCGCGGCCTCCACGCCGATGTCGCGCTGCTTTCGATCACCCGCGGCGAAGGCGGCCAGAACGCGCTCGGCCCCGAACAAGCGCCGCAGCTCGGCCTCATCCGCACCCAGGAACTTCTCGCCGCCACCCGCGGCTACGGCGTCAAACTCTATTTCACCCGCGCCCAGGATTTCGGCTTTTCCAAAACTCCCGAGGAAACCGAAAAAATATGGGGCGACCCCGTCCTCGAAGACATGGTCCGCGTCATCCGCGAATTCCGCCCCAACATCGTCATCAACGGCTGGGGCGGCGTCCACTCGGGCCACGGCCATCACCAGCTTTCCGGCATCTGGACCCCGAAAGCCGTCAAGCTCGCTTCTGATCCAAAATTTCTTCCCGACACGAGTTACCCTGCATGGAACGCCGGCGGCACGGGCGTTTCGATTCTCGACGTCGAGCGAGGCAGCGAAAATCCCAAGGGCTACATCCTGCCTGTGGACGATGTCTCTCCCCTCTACGGAAAATCCTGGCGCGAAATCGGCATCGATGCTTTCAGCAATCACCGCAGCCAGGGCATCTCTGCTTTCCTAAGCTCCCCGTTCCTCCGTCGCCCTCTCGCCCTAATCCCGGAAGACGGCAGCAAGCTCGATCCCTCATCGCTCAGCCGAAATCTCCTCGCGCTTGCGCAGCCCGAGGGCTGCGAGAAAAACTCCAAGCTCAGCGAGAACCTGAAACTTGCCGACGCCAAACTCTCTGAATCGAGGAAAGCGGCTTTGAAACTTGAATGGCCTCTGGCGGTCGATGATATCGACCAAGCTCGAAAGCTGGTCGGCGAAGTCATCCCGCCAAGAAAAATCGCCGATTCTCCCCAAGTCGACACTTGCGCAAATGCGAGACCCGCGCAATTTAGAATCATCGAAGCTCTGAAGTTGGCGGCCGGATTTGAGTTCAGGGTAGAGTCGGAAACTCCGGATGCTGTGGCGGGTGAGCCCCTCAAATTAACCGCGGTTTCTCGCTGTCGAAATGGAATTAGTTGTGGGTTGAAAGGACCTCTGTATTCATTGCCCCCGCGGATCATCGGAGAAATTCAGGGGGACACTACCAAGGGGATCACTTTCACCCTGACAGTTGCGGAAGGGGAATCTTTGCCCCAAAACAATGTGAACCCCGTACCCGAAATCGACTCTGCGGTTAAGGTGTGTGAGTCTGTCAGGCTGCAAAATGACACCGACTCTACATTCAATGCATGCGCCCCCGTCGTCAGCCTTCAGGCTTCCTCGGTTAAAGCCAGCCGCGTTCCGTTGCGAATTGTCCCTGCCTACACTCTGGCCGTTGAACCGACCCAGGCGATCGAAGTCCTCTCTGCTAGCCACAGGCCTTTCGACGTCTTCCTCCGCATCCATTCCTACTCTTCAAAATCCGCGAAAGTCTCCGTCGGCCTCGATACACCGGATGGTCTCACTTCCAGCGCGCCCGTCGAACTCTCCTTCGACGGTGTCGGCGACCAGTACGCCAAGATCAGCGTCACGCCACCCGCCAGGCTTGAACCCGGCAATTTCACCATCACCGCATACGCCAAGCGCGATGAGGAGAAGTTCTCCACCTCGCTCGAACCGCTTCCCACCATGCCCTCCATCCTCTGGCGCGAGCCCGCGCAAACCGTCGTCCACGCCTTCGATATCAACGTCCCCGCGAATCTCCGCGTCGGCTACATCTCCGCCGAAGGTGAAATGATCCCGGAAGCGCTCAAGCGCCTGGGCATCAGCGTCGAAATGCTCGACGCCAACGCCCTCACCTTCGGCGACCTTTCGAAATACTCCGCCATCGTCGTCGGGGTCCGCGCTTACGAACTCCGCCCGGAACTCTCCAGCGCCAACAAGCGCCTCCTCGACTACGTTTCCGCCGGCGGCACCCTCGTCGTCCAGTACAACCGCGACTTCATCTGGAACAAATTCCTCCCTGCGCCCTATCACGCCACCATCGGCAATCCCACGCCGCGCATTACCGACGAAAACGCCGATGTGAAATTCCTGAAGCCCGGCGACCCGATGCTCAACACGCCCAACAAAATCACCCCCGCCGATTTCCAGAACTGGGTCCAGGAACGCGGCCTCTACTACTGGAGCGACTTCGACGCCAAATACACGCCGCTCCTCTCCATGCATGACCCCGGCGAAAAGGATCTGAACGGCGGGCTCGTCTATGTGCGTCTTGGCAAAGGAATCTACATCTACACCGGCCTTGCCTTCTTCCGCGAACTCCCCGAAGGCGTCCCCGGCGCGTACCGCCTCTTCGTGAATCTGTTGTGCGCCTCGAACTCCTCTTCCATGTAGGGCCCGCCTTCTGAGGCGGGCCGCAGTGGCGCCACAGCTCGCGCAACCAGGAACGGACGGCCTCGGAAGGCCGTCCCTACAAAATCCGTTTTCCGTATGCCACCGAAACTCCCGTAAACCAACTGAACACATTCCTCCGCGCCGGCCTTCGCGCTGCGCTATGCTCTCTACTGTCCAGCATAACCGCCATCGCCGCGCCGCTTCCTCCGTCAACTACCGAAGCGCGCCCGAAAACTGGGGAGTGAATCGAGCATGAAACTCTGGAAAGACCCTTCCATCATCCGCATCGCCGCAATCCGCGCCCTTTTCCTTTCTCTCTTTCTGCTTCTCAGCCTCGCACTGGCTTCCACAGCCTCTGCACAGAAGAAAAAGAAAAAAGACGACAGCTCGCCCAATCCCGCGACCGCCAGCATTCTTCCCGACGAGCAGCGCATTGACAACGCCATTGGCGAAATGCTCGGCGCCTGGCAACTGGGCGACACTGAAAAACTTCATTCCCACTACGCCGACGACGTTGACGCAGTCAACGGCATGTGGGGGCCGCCGGTCGTCGGCTGGCCGAACTATCTCACCAGTTACCAGTCGCAGCGCGCCCGCGCGCAGCAGGTGCGTCTGGACCGCAGCAACACACTTATCCGCCTCGCGCCTGGAAACGGCGTGGCCTGGGCTTCCTATCAGTGGGAATTTACAGCGGTGGTGGATGGAGTTCCGTCGTCAGCCTTCGGACACACCACGCTGATCTTTGAAAAGCGCAATGACAACTGGCTGATCGTCCACAATCATACTTCTCTGGTGCAGGCTTCGCAGGCAGCCGCCCCGGCAGCACAACCCCCTGCGGCTACACCTCCAAAGCCCTGAGCCGCCCGCGGCTCCGTTTCGCCAGGTCAGCGGCTAAAAATTCTTCAGGCCCTGGTACACAAACAAACCGGCTATCACCAGCAGCAGCACGCCCGAGGTAATCCCGCTCATCATCACGGGTCTCGAGAGCGATTCGATCTTCTTGATCAACTCGCGCTGCTCCCTGGCCATATGTTCTTCCGCCGCGTCAATGAAGATTTGATCGTCTTCATGGCTGGTGAGCACGCTGCGCCACGCAATCAACAGCAGAAAGATGGCGGTAACGACTCCCCAGACTATCGACAGATACATCAGTGGCCCCGAAAACGCCTCCATGGCATTCATTGCAACCTCCAGTGGAAACCGTCCGCGGTGCCTACCCCCAACCGTAGGCAGAGCTTTTCAGGCGGAGTATAGCACTCTGGCCTTAGAATGCTAGTCACCCCGATGCCATCAATAACCCCGGGCAGAGGGCTTTTGAGGGCTTTCCCCTTCGTTGACAAACGCCATTTCCGACCCCAAAATAAGACCTGCCTGTGTTGTCTTCCCCTGTGCCCGAATGGCGGAACTGGCAGACGCGCTAGCTTCAGGAGCTAGTGGCCTCACGGTCGTGGAGGTTCGAGTCCTCTTTCGGGCACCATCTCTTTCGCTGTAACGCAACTCCTACTCTTGCCTTTCTAGCGACCGCTGTACGCGGCGGGCGCCTTTTTTTTTAGAATGCGGTGGCTCCGCCACCCCCATTACGATTTTTGCCCGGACGCCCAAGCAAGCCACGGAGCGCCATCCAACCACCTCCCACTGTCCTTCCGAGCGTATTCGATAAGGTGTTTGGACTCCGGCTGTGATTGCCGGAGATGCGCCCGCCAGAGGCGGACGAAGCACCTCAACCGAAGTCCCTCCAGAAAATTCCCGTTCGACATCCCCAACTCGCGGCTGAATTCTTCTCCCTCTTCGCGTATTCTTCTTCCCATGCGCCTCTTTCCTCGTCCCTCGCATTTCCGGCCGGCATCTTTCTTCGCGCTCTTCCTCCTCACCTGCGCCGTCTCGCTTCACTCCGACGAATGGAAAGCCCGCCACGCCCTCGTCGCGCCCAACGGCACCATGACCCTCACCATTCCTCCGGCGCCCTCTGAAGTCTTCTTCGCCGGCCCCGCCGACCCTTCCGATCGCTCCTGGCTAGCCGGTCTCGAAGCCTGGCGCAAGGAACGCCGAACGCAACTCCGCCTCGACGGATCCGACTACTTGAATCCCGATCTCGCCTGGACCCAGCGCACCTTCTCCCAGGTCCAGCTTCTCGTCTGGGACCGCTCCCTCTACGATCCGGAAACCCGCCGCTACACGCCCGAAAAATTCCTCGCCGAAATCGAGAGCCGCCTCGGCCCTATCGACGCCGTCCTCCTCTGGCACGTCTATCCGAACATTGGAGTTGACGACCGCAACCAGTTCGATCTCCTCGGCGATCTCCCCGGCGGCCTCCCCGCTTTAAAAAAACTCGTCGACGATTTTCACCGCCACAACGTAAAAGTTCTCTTCCCCGTGCTAGCCTGGGATTCCGGCACGCGCGAAGAATCCGCTCCTCCCTGGGTCGCCCTCACGCAACTCTTGAAAGAGATCGGCGCCGACGGCATCAACTTCGACACGCTCGAAAGCGTCCCCGCCGATTTCCGCGCTGCCTCCATCGCCGCCGGACACCGCTTGGCCTTAGAACCGCAATTCGAAATCCGCGACGAATCCCTCGCCTGGAGCACCCTCGGCTGGAACGACTGGGTCACCTGGGAAGACGTCGCGTATCCCTTCACGCCGATGGTCAGCAAAACCCGCTGGCTCGAACCGCGCCACATGATCAACGTCACCGACCGCTTCACCCGCGACAAAACCGACAGCCTCCAGCACGCCTTCTTTAACGGCAGCGGCTACGCCAGCCTCGAAAATCTCTGGGGCTTGTGGTACCCCATGAATCCTCGCGACGCCGAAGCCGTTCTCCGCTTCACCCGCATCGAACGCGCCTTCGCTGCCAATCTCGTCAGCCCCGATTGGCAGCCGCACGCGCCCACCCTGCAATCCGGCGTCTTCGCCAGCAAGTTTCCCCTATCCGAGCGGACGCTTTGGAACATCGTCAACCGCAACGAATTCGAACTCGACGGCCAGCAACTCCGCGTCCCTTACGAAGTCGGCCTTCACTACTACGATCTCTGGCACGGCGTCGAACTCCAGCCGCGCGTCAACGCCCAGGAAGCCACGCTGAGCTTTTCGCTCGAAGGGCTCGGCTTCGGCGCCATCCTCGCGACGAATGAAAACACTTCCTCCGGATCGCTGCACGAAATTCTTTCCTTCATGGCCGAGCGTTCGAAAAAATCGCTGCGCGAATATCCCCGCACATGGTCCCATGTTCAGCAAACTATCGTCGAAATTCCGCCTACCAGGCCCGCCGCCACCCCTCCCCCAGGCATGCTCAAGATTCCCGAGGGCGACTTCGACTTCTCCGTCCGCGGCATAGAAATCGAAGGCGGCAACGATCCCGGCGTCGACGTCCAATATCCGTGGGAAAATTCCCCGCGCCGCTCTCATCTTCACCGCTTGCATCTCCACGCCTATTCCATCGACCGCACGCCCGTCACCAATCTGCAATTTAAACAGTTCCTCGACGCCACGCATTACCATCCCGCCGACGATCACAATTTCCTGCGTGATTGGTCCAACGGAAATTTTCCCGCTGGCTGGGACGCCAAACCCGTCACCTGGGTCTCTCTCGAAGACGCCCGCGCCTACGCGGCCTGGGCTGGCAAGCGTCTTCCGCACGAGTGGGAATGGCAATACGCCGCGCAATCCACCGACGCGCGCCTCTATCCGTGGGGCAACGATTGGAACGCCGCCAATGTCCCCGCCGCCGATCGCGGCCACACCCGCGCTCCGCTTTCAAACGCCGACGCACATCCACAGGGCGCCAGCCCCTTCGGCCTCCTCGATCTGATCGGAAATGTTTCGCAATGGACCGACGAATTCCGCGACGATCACACCCGCGCCGCCATCATCCGCGGCGCCGCCTCCTATCAACCACTAGGCTCTGTCTGGTATTTCCCGCAAACCTACCGCCTCGACGAGCACGAGAAACTCCTTCTCATGGCTCCCAGCCGCGACCGAGCCGCCACCATCGGCTTCCGTTGCGTCGTCGACGCCCCGTAAGTTGGAGTGCGGTGGCTCCGACCGCTTTCTACGGCGTGACCCGCCCCGGCCGACTCAACCGTTCGACACCATCAAGGGTCTTCCAAAAACTTGCCATCCTGAGCCTGTCCGACGAGGATAGGCGAAGGACATCAACACCCAGTCTTGCTGCCAACTCAAAATCGAATGGAAGCGCTTCCGGCCGCCAACTACTCCGCCGCCAGGACCGCATACCTCACCACAAACAACCCCGTCAAAATCCACAACAACACGCTGACCTCTCTCCACTTCCCCGCCGCCAATTTTGCCGCCGTGTAGGTAATCACTCCCAAACTCAACCCCGTCGCAATGCTGAACGTCAGCGGCGTAGCTACCAGCGTCACAAACGCCGGAAACGCTTCCGTAAATTCCTTCCACTCCACCTGCGCAATCGATTCCGTCATCAGCGCGCCCACCAGCACCAGTGCCGGCGCGGTCGCGAACGCCGGAATCGCCGCCGCCACCGGCGAAAAAAGCATCGCCACCAAAAACAGCGTCGCCACCATCACGTTGCTCAGCCCCGTCCGCGCCCCCGCCGCCACGCCCGCCGCGCTCTCGATGTAGCTCGTCACGGTGGACGTCCCGGTCATCGCGCCAAACATCGTTCCAATCCCGTCCGCCAGCAGCATCCGCCCCACGCGCGGAATTTTTCCGTCCTTCACAAACCCGCCCTGTTCGCACACGCCTACCATCGTTCCCACGTTGTCGAACAAATCCACAAACAAAAAAATAAAAATAATCTCCACCAGCCCCAGGTGCAACGCTCCGCGCAAATCCATCTTCAAGAAAGTGGACGACGGATGCGGCAGCGCCACCCAGTGTTCCGGCAAGTGCGCCAGCCCGCGAAAAATTCCAAACAGCGCCGTGCCCAGAATTCCCAGCAGAATCGCCCCGTTCACCCGCCGCACCATCAAGGCCAGCGTCAGCAGAATCCCCACCGAAGCCACCTGTACCGAAGGATCGGCAAAATTCCCCAGGCTCACAAACGTCGCCGCGTTCGCCACCACCAGCTTCGCGCTTCGCAATCCCACAAACGCGATGAACATCCCGATTCCGCCCGCTGTCGCATGCTTCAACCCCAGCGGAATCCCGTTCACGATCTGCTCCCGCACCCGCGTCACCGTCAGCAGCACGAACAGCACGCCTGAAAAAAACACCGCGCCCAGCGCCGTCGTCCACGGCACATGCATCCCGATGCAAACTGTGTAGGTAAAATAGGCGTTCAGCGACATTCCCGGCGCCAGCGCGATCGGATAATTCGCGTACAGCCCCATCACCAGCGTAGCCACCGCCGCCGCCAGGCACGTCGCAAACACCACTCCCTCGGGAGGCATGCCGGTCTGCGACAATATCTGCGGATTCACCACGATGATGTATGCCATGGTGATGAACGTCGTCAGCCCGCCCAGCATCTCCCGCCGCACGGTCGTCTGATTTTCCTGCAACCTGAAAAGCCGCTCGAGCAATCGATTCCCCTGTACCCGAACTGAGCCGCCACTCTAGAGTCCCCTCCCCTCCCTGTCAATCGCCCTCTCTTAATTCCACTCAGCAACTGCGCACTCAATCTGCCCCAGAAATACTCGGACTTTCTAGCGGCTGCCGTCTGCGGCGGGGCCTTTGCCTTCTTTTGAGTGCAGGGGCGAAGCTCTGGCTTCTGCGTACTCAACCGCGCTATCGGACTTTCCAGCACATTCCTCCGCATTGCACCGCCGCTCTTTCTGCGCTAACTTCTAACGCTCATTCACTCTTCATTCGAGGATCCCAATGCGCTCCAACAATCTCTTCCGCAACCGTAGAGACTTTCTCCGCACCTCCGCAGTAACCCTGGCCGCCGGTGCCCTTCCCTCTTCGCTCTTCCCCTCAAAGGAAAATCCTGCGAACACCTACTTCGCCCCTCCCACCAAACCCCACCGCATCATCCTCGACACGGACCCCGGCGTGGACGACGCCATCGCCATCTTCCTCGCCCTCCGTTCCCCCGAACTCCACGTCGAAGCCGTAACGCCCGTCTGCGGCAACGTTCCTCTCTCCCTCACGCTTCCAAACGCCCTCCGGCTCGTCGAAATAGCCGGCCGTGCCGACATCCCCGTCGCCGCCGGAGCTGCCACTCCTCTCGTTCGCCGTCTGGTCACCGCCAAATACGCCCACGGCAGCAACGGCCTCGGTGGCGTGGATTTCGCCGAACCGAAACTCAAGCCCGTCCCTGAAACCGCCACCGAACTCATCCGCCGCATCGTCCGCGCGAATCCCGGCGAGATTTCCATCGTCGCCGTCGGGCCGCTCACCAACGTCGCCACCGTCCTCAAGTCCGACCCAACCATCGCCCCGCTGATCAAATCCATCGTCATCATGGGCGGCTCGCTCAGCGGAGGCAATATCACTCCCGCCGCCGAATTCAATTTCTACGTGGATCCCGAAGCCGCGCGCATCGTCTTCGATTCCGGCATTCCGCTCACCATGGTCGGTCTCGACGTCACCCGCAAGGTACTCATCCGTGACGAACAGGTCCGCGCACTCGAAGCCGCGCAAAATCCCGTCAGCCAGGCCGCCGGCAAAATCCTGCGCGCCAATTTCGACCGGCTGCACAAGACCAGCAACGCCGTTGACTTTGCCATGCACGATCCGCTCACCGTCGCGCAGCTCATCGAACCGTCCGTCGTCACCCTCAAGGATTTTTTTGTGGAAATTGAGACCACCGGCGAACTCACCGCCGGACAATCGCTCGGCTACGCGCACGGCCCCGTTCGCCGCTCTCCGCCGCTCGAAACCGGCCAGCCCGCCGCCGAATCTCCCGAGCCCGAATTCAAGCCCAACGCGAAAGTCGCCGTCGAAGTCGACCCCGACAAATTTTTCCGCCTGCTCCTGGCGCGCCTTGCTTCCCCGGCATAGAAGGGTCGCCATCATGATTCGCTACATCGCTCCAGGCTCTCTATTTCTGATCGCCATCCTCGCCGCCGTGGCTGCGTCCGGACCGCCATCGACGGCTTCTTGGCACCTTACGTCCGAATCCGAGGCGCTCATCCCTGACGCCACGCTGCGCGCCCAAATATTTCGAGCGCTCGACGCCGCGGAAAGCGCTGGCACCGATCCGTCCATCTCCCATTTCAAAGTTCGCGCCGCGACCGTCGTCACCGTGAACAAGGAAGACCACATCGTCCTCGGCGGCAATACCGAATATGAAGTCCCCGAAGCAATCCACGGCGAATCCTCGCTGCTCAATCACGTCACCACGCTTTATGGCCCGGACGTCACGCGTCACGCCGTCCGCTTCGTCGCGTTCTTCTCCGAGCGTTGCGGCGTCAGCGGAAGTTGCGGCGATTGCCGCGATTTCCAGCACGCCGTCACCGACTACGCCCACCTGTTCATCGTCTGCGGCCAGGCTTCCGACCACACCGTCCGCGTTACGCGCTTCTCCGATCAGCTTGTGGACGAAGACAAATTCCCCGTGGCGTCGCGCGATTCGCTCCCCATCACGTCCGGAGAGCTCGCGCAGCTCACCCAATCCGCTGCGGAAGCCCGCCTTGGCGGCGTCACTCTTTTCACCACCGCGCGCCACACCGGCGCCGCGGGCCTCTCGTTTTCCGGGAAAATCTATCGCGCCGCGGGCGGCGACGATGCCGCCTTCCACTATCGCTTCCCCATCGGCGGACTTCTCCAGCAGGCCGCCACCGAGCGCGACTATTTCCTGCGCGCGATCGTCGTTGTGGGAGAAAAAGGGCAGTGGCCCGCCGTCAGCTATCGCGACCGCCAGTACGGCTTCGAATCCAGCAGCTTCAATCACGAAGCCGGCAAACCACCCATCGCTCTGATCATCACCGACGGCCTCGGCCACTTTCGCGCCACCACTTTCGAAGCCGCCCTGCCCCACGCCTTCAGCACCGTCAACTTCATGCCCCAGGCCCTGAAAGATTTCCTGGCCGCCCACCAAACCCAAACCCCCACAGCAAAATAATCAGGCCCGCCTTTCTACTGGCCAACCAAAAGTAACGATCTGACAATCGGAGCGCTGTTCACCCGTCACCGCTCCCTACTTCCGGAACATTCCCCACCCAATCCTCACCTGAATCGTATTGATCCCCGGATTCGGCGTGGTCATCCCCGCATTGGAAATATGCATGAACCGCACTTCCGCGCTCCAGTTGTGCTTCTCGCCCAGAATATGCATCCCCAGCGCCCCGCTCGTCGTGAAATTAATCTGCGACGTATTCTCCGGCACCTTGGTATTTGTAAACAACGTCCCGCCCTCAATCTCGAAAAACGGTTTCACCTTCTTCGGCTCCGACAAGATCCACTTGAAGGCGAACGGATTCACGCCCCCGCCATACGCCGTATTCGTCTTCTGCGTCAGCACCCAAGCCGGCACCAGGTCGAACGCGTACTCCAGTTGCCCTTTCAAAAATCCCGGCCCATGCGGGCTGGTCAATATCAATCCATACCGCAATCCCAGATTCCACACGCCTGTCTCCGACGTGCTCCCATTAATCCCATGCCCGCCGCCCGTCCAGATCTGCAATTCCCGGCTCGAATTCTCCGGCGAACTCTGCGCCCGCAAGCCCACTGCGCCCAAAAGCCCCGCCAGCAATGCCACCGCGCCCGCAAACAGAATTTTTCGCTTCACCTGT
The DNA here is from genome assembly GCA_013289665.1 of Acidobacteriota bacterium. Taxonomy (GTDB): domain Bacteria; phylum Acidobacteriota; class Terriglobia; order Acidiferrales; family UBA7541; genus Acidiferrum. The sequence goes on from JABCZN010000004.1 coordinate 104,770, forward strand.
CTTCTCCGCCCTTCCCGATGCCTGCACCATATCCGAAAATCCGCCCCGATGACAATGAGCGAAACGGCCTGCTTCCCGCGTCGCCACGTTGGAGCTCACCGCGCTGCCATAGTGAAGCCATCCGATAAGGATGGCTGAAGAACCCGAACGTATTCAGTCCACACCAAACCTACGCGTTGGATGATCCTTCTCTCGAATTGATTAGGAAAAAGAAAGGAGGCGAGCCAGGTCTTCTCGCCTCCCTGTTATTCCCCTTTCGGGGAATCCGATTAGCCTGACGGAGGGCGGCTAATCGGTCGTGTGTTGGCTTGCCTATGAAACTCCCGAAACACGAAAAAAGTTACAGCGAATTTCAGAAAAATGACTAGAATCTATACGCGTTCCCTCGCTCCCCGGAAAGGGGTCATTGGATGTCTCGCCAGTCGCAGCTTAGCCCTGATAACATCCTCCGTTTTCTACAACTTAGAAACGCCCCCGCCTCCGTGGAAGATCTCTCCCGCTCGCTCCAGGTTCGGAAGTCCAGCCGTCGCGCCATGCTGCAGATGCTCGCCAGGCTCAAAAAGCGCGGCCTGGTCGAAGAACTTTCCCAGGGTCGCTTCCTTCTTCGACAGGCTCCTCGTTCAGAACAGCCATCCTCCAAGCCGCGCCCCTCTTCCCTGCCGACCGCCGATAATTTCCCCCAGCACAAGGCTTTCTCCCGCGACGAAATCAAGGGCCGGCTCGTTCTTCATCAGGACGGCTATGGCTTCGTCGTTCCCGACGTCGCCATTCCGAATCTCGATGGAGATCTGTTCATCCCGCGCGACTTCGTCGAAGACGCCATGCACGGCGATCAGGTCATCGCCAAGATTACCCGCCTCAGCGGCACACCCGGTGCCCGCCGCGCCGAAGGCCGCATCCTCCGCATCGTCTCCCGCGCGCATCCCTCCGTTGTCGGCCTCTTCCGCTACACCTCGCGCGGCTGCGTCGTCGTTCCCTACGATCCCCGCGTGCAGCACGAAATCGAATTGCCACCGGGGGAAGAACTTTCTCCCGCTCTCCGCGAACAGTTGCTACCCGGCGAGCGAGATCGCTCCGGCAAACGCGTACGACTGCCGCACATTTCGAAACTGGATGGCGCCGTCGTCAACGCCGAACTCATCCGTTACGCTCGCGAAGGCGCCGCTCCCGTGGGTCGCGTCATCGAAATCCTTGGCCGCCCTGGCGATCTCGGCGTGGACACCGAGATCATCATCCGCAAGCACCACCTGCCGCACACATTTCCCGGCGAAGTTTCGCATGAAGCCGAACTGCTCGCGCGCCCTGTTTCCGAACCCGAGTTAACCGGCCGCGAGGATTTTCGCAGTCTCCCCATCGTCACCATTGATGGCGAAACCGCGCGCGACTTCGACGACGCCGTTTACGTCGAGCGCCGCGAAGACGGCGGCTGGCTCCTGCAAGTCCATATCGCCGATGTCGCTCATTACGTCACGCCAGAATCTCCGCTCGATCGTGAAGCCCGCCTCCGCGGCAATTCCGTCTACTTCCTCGATCGCGCCGTCCCCATGCTTCCCGAGGCCCTCTCCAACGGAATGTGCTCCCTGAAGCCGCGTGAAGAGCGCCTCGTCATGAGCGCCATCATGCAATTCGATTCCTCCGGCTGCATGCTCAACTCCCGGATGAAGCCCGGCATCATCCGTTCCGCCGAGCGCATGACCTACACGAACGTCAACAAGGTCCTCGAAGGCGACGCGGAAATGTCCGCGCGCTACGCCCACCTCACGAATCACTTTCGCGCCATGAAGGGTCTCGCGCTTCTCCTCAACGCCCGACGCGCCGAAAACGGCTCCATCGATTTCGATCTTCCCGAACCCGTCATCGAATTCGACGACCAGCAGCAGATGACCAACATCGGCCGCAGCGAACGCAACATCGCTCATCGCCTGATCGAGGAATTCATGCTCGCCGCGAATCGCGCCGTCGCTCACTACCTGCTGCAACGCGGCCTGCCGGCGCTGCACCGCGTCCACGAAAAGCCCGACGCGCGCAAAGTCCTTGAATTCGAGGAACTCGCCCGCGCTTTCGGCTACTCGCTGGGCGTCGAAGATCTCCACCAGCGCGAAGTCTCCGTCCGCCACGGCAAAGTTCCCTCTCCCGCCAAAGCTGGCCGCCCCGACACGCGCGGCCAGGGACGCGAACGCCAAATGCGCGCCGTTCTGCCCGCCTCCGACATCTCCATCACACCGCAGCACTACCAACGCCTGGTCCAGAAGCTCTCCGGCAAACCCGAAGAGCGCATCCTTTCCTATCTGATGCTCCGTTCCCTCAAGCAGGCTCGCTACTCCGCCGAACCGCACGGCCACTTCGCGCTCGGATTCGACGAATACACGCACTTCACTTCGCCCATTCGCCGCTATCCCGATCTGATTGTTCACCGCATCCTGAAATGGGCGCTCGCCAATCCCGACTCGCCCGCGCCGACGCACATCAAACCGGTCATCGGCACCGAAGCCGCCATCTATTCGCTGAAGCATCTGGAGGAAATCGCGGCGGAAACGTCGGAAACCGAACGCCGCGCCGCTGGAGCCGAGCGCGAACTCGTCAGTTGGAAGACCGCGCAGTTCATGGAGCAGCATTTAGGTGACGAGTACGAAGCCCTGATCATCTCCGTGCAAAAATACGGCTGCTTCGTCGAACTCTTTGAGGTTTTTGTGGAAGGGCTCTTGCCAATCACCGCCATCGAAGAAGCCGCCGACGCCCGCTGCGTCTACCGCGAAAGCGACCACGCCATCGTCGCGCTCACCGGCCGCGACTCCGGCGGCGGCCGCCGGTCCGCCCGCCGCAAATCCACCCTGCAGCTCACCTGGAAACTCGGCGACCGCATCCGCGTCCGCGCCGAACGCATCGACCCCATCCGCCGCCGCGTCGAATTCGCTCTGGCTTCCTCTTAGTTCGAGGGCCCGTCCGCCGCGGCGTGCGGGCCGCTCCACTTTCTGAATGCGGAAACAACGCTTCCGCTTTTGCGCATTCAACTCCGGTTCCCGGACGAGCGCGGATACGCGCAGTCCAAACCCCCTCTCGCTTCCTCGTCGCTGATCGCTGCTAGCAGTTCGTTCTCTATCCATTGACGCAGGCAAACTCCAGCTATAGACTCTCGCCAACCTCTCGAGGTCGGTACCCGGGCCAAATCCATCCATCGGAAAACTGAGGAGAAGCCATGAGAAAAGTGCTTTGGGCCACGCTGTTCGTGGTCATGCTGTTGTCCGCCCTGCCCAGCTACGCGCAAAGTCCGAACTATGACGTCGGTCCCGTCTGGCGTGTCACCTACTACCACATCAAGCCAGGTCAGGGAGAAGCCTACTGGAAGGATGTGCGCGAGCACATCAAGCCGATCTTTGAATCGTTGAAGAAAGAAGGTCTGTTCACCGATTACAAATTCTGGTTGAACGACACCAGCGATCACCCGGGCGATTGGGACGTTGCCATCGGAGTGCTCTATCCGAACTATGCCGCGCTCGACGCCCTCGATGCCAAGGGCGCAACCGTCGTCGCCAAGCATTACGGCTCGCGCGACGCCATGATCGATGCCGGCAAGAAACGCAACGATCTCCGCGAAGTCGTAATGAGCAAGCTCGCCCGCGAAATCATGCCGAAGTAAAGGCTTCGGCTCTGATCGCTTGGGAGCTGAAAGTTCACTACACAACGGCGGGAGCTTGGCTCCCCCACTCCTTACAAACCCTGCCCGCCGGCCGCGGCCGGCGGCCGCCCGAGAACCACGGAACGGGATGGCAAGCCCGTCCTCTACAAAGAGCGCGGGGCACGGTCGCGGGACGCGGGCCACGATTCTCTCCACCCGCCACTCGCCCACCCGGTCGCTGGGCACCGGCCACTGGCCAGCTCCTCTGCTATCCTATGAACCGGAGGCCTTCCCGACCGTGAGCACCACCACTGCACCTTCACGCGCCACAAAGCGCGCTTTCAATTTCAATGCCGGACCCGCCGCCCTGCCACTTCCTGTGCTGGAGCGCATCCGCGAAGAACTGCTGGATTATCGCGGCACGGGCATGTCCGTGATGGAGCTTTCCCATCGTTCGCCGGAGTTTGAGGCCATCAACAACGCCGCCGAACAGAACCTGCGCAAGCTGCTTACGATCCCCGACGACTACGCGGTGATTTTCGTGCAGGGCGGCGGGAGCATGCAGTTCACCATGGTGCCGATGAACCTGGCGCTGGCGGGAAAGCCGGTGGACGTACTGCACACCGGCGCGTGGACGGCGAAGGCGATCTCCGAACTGAAAAAGGGCGTACTTCATAACGTCGCCGCGTCCACTGAAGCCGCGAAATTCACCCGCGTGCCCCGCCCGGACGAACTAAAACTTTCCGCCGACGCTTCCTACACTTATTTCTGCACCAACAACACCATTGAGGGCACGCAGTACCACGCGCTGCCGGCCTCCGCCGCGCCGCTGGTGGCGGACATGTCTTCCGACATCGCTTCGCGCCCGGTGGACGTTCGGAAATTCGGCCTGATTTTCGCCGGCGCGCAGAAAAATCTGGGACCGAGCGGCGTCACGCTGGTGATCGTGCGCAAGGATCTGGCCGAGCGCGCCGACAAGAATTTGCCCACGCTTCTGCAATACCGCACACACATCAAGGAGAAGTCGCTGTACCACACGCCGCCGACGTTCGCGGTGTACATCCTGGGCCTGGTCACTGAATGGATCGCCAGTGAAGGAGGCCTTCCGGGGATCCAGAAACGGAATGAAGCGAAGGCCAGGCTGCTCTATGACACGATCGAAGCGAGCGGCGGCTTTTACAGTTGTCCGGTGGAAAAATCTTCGCGCTCGCTGATGAACGTGGTGTTTCGGGTAGGAGGTATCTCTGGCCAGTCTGGTGATGAAGATCTAGAAAAAGAATTCGCTAGGCAATCCGCAGCGGCAAATCTTGTCGGCACGCCCGGGCACCGCTCGGTCGGCGGGATGCGCATCTCGCTCTACAACGCGGTGGGCCTAGACGCGGTCGAGGCGCTCACTCATTTCATGCGCGAATTCCACCGCGCCAAAGGCTAGAACTAATCTTGCAAATAGTTCTTTAGAAGGTCGGGGCTTCTGCCCGACCTAAAAGTGACAGAGAATGTGGGCTTTAGCCACTGAAGAAAACTTCGTCGGCCGCCCCACCCGGGTGGCCAACAGTTCGGCAGACTGATGAGACTATGACCAACGATTCGCTCGCTCTATTCTTCCATTTCGCAGGGCTGGCCATGCTGTTTGTCGGCTACGGCCTTGAATGGATCGTCTCCGCGTTCCTTCGCGGTGCTACCACGACAGATCAGGTGCGCGCGTGGCTGCGCGTCTATCGCACGTCGCTGCCGGTTTCCGGGCCCGGCCTGCTGGTGCTGATTTTGAGCGGCGGCTATCTCGCCCAGGTTAAAGGCGCCATGAAAAACGGCTGGATGTCCGCCTCAATGATCGCCATCGTGCTCGCGCTCGGCATCGGCTTCATGCTCATCCTGCCGCGGGTGAAGGCAATTCGCGCCGCCCTGCCCGAAGGCAGCGCCGCGTTACCGGCAAACGCCACGGCAGTACTGCGCGCCCCCGGCCTGCCAACGCTGATCCGCGTCCGCGCGATGATGGCGCTGGGTATTGTCTATCTGATGACCGTGAAGCCGGACACTTTTCTTTCTTCCTTGCTGGTTTTGGCAGCCGCCATCGTCCTCGGCCTGCTCGCCTCCGCCCCGACGTTTTCTAAATCGAAAGCGGCCTGAGGGCTGGGGAAGAACATCGAAAACTTCCCTTCAGGGGCTAAAGCCCGTTCGCTATAGTCACCTTACGCCGGGGCTCCTGCCCCGGCCTCCTGAGGAAATGGCTTTCCCCGTATTCCGTTCGGCCAGTCGAGAAGAGAAGGGCGGGCTTTCTCCCGCCCTTCTTGGCCTGCCCTTTCTGGTTACTGATTACCGTTCCGTGGTTAGTTCCCGCGCTCACGCCAGATCGAACAGCAGCACTTCCGCATCCTCGACGCCGGTTAGTTCGAGAGCTTTCTCCTCTGAGATGGCCGCGCCGTCGCCGGTGGCTAGCTTCGTGCCGTTGAGCGTGATACTTCCACGCGCCACCTGCACGTAGGCATGGCGCTCCGGCTGCAACGCGTGTTCGACGGTTTCGCCGGGAGCGAGTACCGTGGCGTAGAGCTCGTTGGCTTGGCGGATTTTCACGGAACCGTCGCGGCCGTCTGGCGAAACGACGAGTCGCAGCTGGCCCTGTTTTTCGGCGGCGCTGAAATGCTTCTGATCGTATGCCGGCGTGTGGCCCGTTTTGTCGGGGAACATCCAGACCTGGTACATATGCACGGGAACTTTGTCCGACGCGTTGAACTCGCTGTGCGCCACGCCCGTGCCGGCGCTCATATACTGCACGTCGCCCGGCTTGATCACGGAGCCGTTGCCCATGCTGTCTTTGTGCGCCAGTTCACCGTCGAGAACATAGGTGACGATTTCCATATCGCGGTGCGGATGGGTGGGGAAACCGCCGCCGCCGGCGATGCGGTCGTCGTTCATGACGCGCAGGGTGCGGAACTCGACGTGATTGCGATCGAAATATTCGGCGAAGGAAAAGGTGAAGCGGGAATCCAACCAGCCGTGGTTGGCGTGCCCGCGGGTGTCGCTTTTACGAATATGAATCATGACCAGCCTCCTGGACTTGCGAGATAACAATACTCGTTATAACGACTATTGTCAAGAGGTTATTCCTTGCGCCGTCTGCTGCGGACCATCCCCTTTCCCCTCAACCTGTTGCGATTCCCACCCTGGGCAGCGTTCCGGACGAAGCCCGTTGGCGTGGCAGCGCTCCATTTCCCCGCTCTCCTGCTTTGGTGTAAAGTGATAGTCATCGCGGCGGAAGCTTCGCCGCTTCCGGCGAGGTTATCCGTATGGACTCGGCTCTTCCCACGACGCAAACCAAGACTTCCGAAACGGGCACAACCCGCCGGGACACGGTAACCATCACCGACAACCGCACCGGCAAATCCTACGAACTCCCCATCACCCACGACGCCATACGGGCAATGGACCTGCGGCAGATCAAGGTGCATCCCGAAGATTTCGGAATGATGAGCTACGACCCGGCGTTCAACAACACGGCTTCGTGCATCAGCCGGATCACTTATATTGACGGAGACAAGGGGATCCTGCGTTACCGGGGCTATTCGATCGAAGAGCTGGCGGAAAAATCCACGTATCTTGAAACCGCCTATCTGCTGCTGCGCGGCGAACTGCCGACGGCGGCGCAGCTGAAGGACTGGCAGTACAACGTGACGCACCACACGTTCATTCATGAAAGCATCAAGAAATTTCTGGACGGCTTCCACTATGACGCCCACCCGATGGGGATGGTGATTTCGACGATTGCGGCGCTTTCGACTTTTTATAACGACGCGAAGGATATTTTTAACGAAGAATCGCGCAGAAAGCAGACCTACCGGCTGGTGGGGAAGATGCCCACGATCGCGGCGTTCGCTTACCGGCATACGCTGGGCATGCCGTACGTTTATCCGGACAACGACCTGAGCTATCCCGGGAATTTCCTGAACATGCTTTTCCGTACCAGCGAAGCGCGCTACCGGCCGAACCCGACCTTGGAGCGCGCGCTGGACATCCTGTTTATCCTGCATGCCGACCACGAGCAGAATTGCTCGACGAACACGGTGCGGGGCGTGGGCAGCTCGCACGTGGATCCGTATTCGGCGACGGCGGCGGCGATTGCGGCGCTGTACGGGCCTCTGCACGGCGGCGCGAATGAAGAAGTGGTGCGCATGTTGCACGAAATCGGCTCGGTGCAAAAGGTGCCGGAGTTTATCAAGCGGGTGAAGGCGGGAGAGACGAAACTGATGGGCTTCGGGCACCGCGTTTACAAGAATTACGACCCGCGGGCGCGGATCATCAAGCGCGTGGCTTACGAAGTGTTTGACCTCATGGGGAAGAATCCGTTGCTGGAGATCGCGCTGGAGTGCGAGCGCATTGCGCTTGAAGACGAATATTTCGTGAAACGGAAGCTCTACCCGAACGTGGACTTTTACACCGGGCTGATTTACCAGTCGATGGGCTTTCCGACAACGATGTTCCCTGTGTTGTTCGCGATTCCGCGGATGTCAGGATGGATTGCGCAGTGGGAAGAGCTGCTGCTGGACCCGGAGCAAAAAATCGCCCGGCCGCGGCAGATCTATCTGGGTTACGACACGCGGAGTTACGCACCGATCGAGCAGCGTTTGTAAGACGGGACGCATGGCCCGCGTTCCGCGCCCGAACAACCCGAGCATGGAACCAGCGCCCCGAACAGTTGTGAGTCCTTTTTCCTCTCGATAAAGTTTTCAAAACAATACTTGCTTTGCGCCGAGTAGCCTTTTTGCATACGAGCGGGTGGCATGGCTCTCGACTTTCGCGGCTTGCGCGGTATAGTCGAGAGGAAGAGGTTTTATGGGTCAGTCACCGAACACTCCAGGACAGCCGGGACCGAGGCGCCGAAGCCAGCGCGTGCTGATGCAAGTCCCCATACGAATCTGGGGCAATGACGCGCAGGGCAAGAAATTCGAGGAAGAAACGGCGACGCTGGCGATCAACGCGCATGGCGCGCTGGTGATGATGCAGGCACGCCTTACCAGCGGCAGCAAGGTGAAACTGCAACACAATCTCACCAGGGAAGAGCAGGAATGCCACGTGGCGTTTCTGGGGCCGGTGCGGGCCGGGAAAGCGGAAGTGGGACTGGAATTTTCCGACGCGCGGCCCAGTTTCTGGCGGGTGGCGTTTCCGCCGGAAGACTGGACGCCGAAGCATCCCGAAGCGCGGACCGTGACGTCCACAAACTCGATCACGCAAGGCAAGAAGTAGAAGCCCATTGAAAATTTGAGCGGTCGAGTGAGCTGAGACTAAGGGCTTACGGCTGGGGGTGTGCGGTCGAGGCGTACGCCCGCCTGGCCTCGTGAATCGCCCGCCGGGTCTGCTAGACTTTCGCTCGATGAGATTCCTGATTCTTGCGATAGCGGTTCTATTCCCAGCCGATACGTGGTGGGCGGTGCGGGAGAGCGGCGTAGATTCCAATTTGCGCGGTGTTTCCATTGTCATGGATGAATCCGGGGAGGGCGACCTAACCATCTGGGCGACAGGCTCAAACGGGGCGGTTGTGCGCTCGAGCGATTCCGGAAAATCGTGGAAGCGGCTGGCGATTCCGGAAGGCGATTCGCTGGATTTCCGCGGAGTGCAGGCGTTCGGTCGAGAGATTGCGTATGTGATGGCAAGCGGCGAGGGAGCCAAATCGCGGATTTACAAGACAACCGACGGCGGAAGGAACTGGAAGCAGCAATATAGAGGCGAGGATGAAGCATTTTTTCTCGATGCGCTTGCCTGTGCGGATCAGAAGCACTGTTTCGCCCTGAGTGATCCGGTGGATGGAAAATTCCTGCTGATCACGACAGAAGACGGCGAAACGTGGAAGGAGCTTCCGCGGGATCACATGCCCGCGGCGCTCGGGAAAGAAGGAGCGTTTGCTGCGAGCAATTCCGGGCTTTGCGTGGATGGGAAGGATCTTTTCTTTGGCACCGGAGGTCCGGCAGCGCGTGTTTTTAGGTCCCATGATCTCGGCAGAACGTGGACAGTGGTGGAGACACCTATCGCCGGCGGGAATGCGTCTTCGGGGATTTTTTCGTTGCTGTGCGACGGAAAAACGATTTTGGCGATGGGGGGCGATTATCAGAATCCGGCGCAGTCAGGGAGGAATGCAGCGCTTTCAAGGGACGGAGGGAAAACGTGGGAGCTTGCCGCGATTTCCCCCAAAGGTTATCGCTCCAGCGTGGCGGGCTTTCGGGCTGGCTATGTGGCGGTTGGTCCCACGGGCGCGGAGGTTAGCACCGACGGGTCCGATTGGAAACATGTGGATAGCACGCCGCTGAACGCGATTACGTTTTCTGGCGGGCACGGGAGAGGCTGGGCGGCGGGGCCGCATGGAAGCATGGCGCAGTTTGTTGATCGGATGAAGTATTTCTAGTGAACGGGGGATGCGGAATGCCCATGTTGAATCTAGGTCGGAATTTGAGTTGGGTGGTTAACCGAAGTTTGTCACTGACCTGCACCTTTTGATTTTTTCCCTAGGGCGCGCTACGGAGCGGATTGTTGCGCCGTGGCATGGACGCCGGCGGAGGTGAAGTCGAAGCGGATGAGCCACGTGCTGGGTATTCCCCTGCCGGCGGCTTCGGCGCCGGAGAATTGCCACTGGCGCGCGGCCTTTTCGGCGAGGCCGGCGAAATATTTGCTGGGACCGGGCGAGTTGAGTTCTGAATTCATTACATTTCCTGCCGCGTCCACCTGGACTTTCACGGCGACGTGGAAGGTGCCGTGAATGGTGGAGAGCGCTTTTTGCGGAGGTTTCGGCAGGACTTCGTTCAGGACTTCGCCGCGGCCGACAACCGCGCCGGCTGTTTTTGCGCGCGGCGCGGGCGACGGAGCCGCGTGCAAAACGGCAGGCGACGGGGTGAGCGAAGAGGCTTCGACGGGCCGGTTGGTTAATTGATTGGGTGGCTCGCCGCTGGCGGCTTTTTCTGGCGCCCTGGAGGCGGGGATGGCGGCCGGCTGGAGTTCGTGAGACTCAGCGGGCTTTCCGGCGACGGGCTGTTCGCTGGTTACCGAAGCGGAGGTGGAGGAGGGCTGGCTGCGAAAGTTGAAGATCCGCGGGATGGCAAAGATGAGACCGGCGAATACGGCGGCGCCGAGGAGCACGGGAACGAGGTAGTCAAGCATCGAGGCATTCTGGCGCTTCGGGGGTGGCGGTTGGCGGCGCACCGGAGTTTCCGCGGTGGCCGGCATTTTGGCCAGTGGCATGGGGGGTTCGCTGGAAAGCGGGACGCTCAATGGAGAGACATCTATCAAAGGCGTCAATGGCGCCGTTGACCGAACGGGTGGGGGGGAAGCCAGGGCAGTGGCGGCCAGGGGAGCGGGGTTCAGACGCGCCGCGATTTCGGCAACGCTCCAGCGGTGGTTTGGATCGCGGCGAAGCGAGTGCTTTGCAATCACGAGAAACAGGTCTGGGAGTTCGCGGGGAACTGCTGGATCCGCCGACGGCTCTGACGGAAAGACCGGGGGATGTTGCGTCAACGCTTCCGCGAGCGTGATCCCGAGCGACCAGACATCTTCCTTGGCGGCGGCCGGGGCGGATTCGATTTCGGGCGCGTCATAGATGTCACGGGCGCGAAGAAGCTGGCGCCTTTCACCGATTGGAAAGATCGAGTCGCTTGAAAGTTTCAGGCGGTCGTGGGTGGCAAGAATGTTTGAGGGCTTCAGATGGCCGTGGACGAGGCCCTTGCCGTGAAGGTAGACGAGGACATCGAGAGCCGGGTCGAGGACATCGCGCACTTCTTCCCCGGTAAGGGCGCGCTGCGGCAAAATCTCGCCGAGATTCTCTTCGGCAAATTCCATGATGACATAAATGAAAGGCAGCTCTTCCAGGCGGCAGCGGCCGGCCTCAAAAATCGTGAGCAGGTTGGGATGAGTGAGATGAACTGCGCGCTTCCAGAGGGCGAGTTGCTGTTCGGCAGCGGGCGAACCGGCGGCGACCAATTTGAGCACCGCTTTTTGGCCCGGGGGATCCGGGAGTTCCGTGAGATACGCGGCCTGGAATTCGGTGCTGGAAAGGCATTGCCCCAGGACGAATCTGCCCTCGATCGCCTGGCCTTCCCACTTTTTCCATTGTTCGCTCATAACGCACCCCACGCGACGTGATTCAGATAACCGCAAGGCCAGACGGGGAGTGTAACTCCCGCTGGCGGTAATCGGAAAGCACCAAAGCGTCTGGGACTGGGCTAGGTCGGGAAAAACCGAAGGTAGCAGGCGCCGGGGGCTGGGCGCTTGTCGCCCCCATCTTCGCACAGGATGGTCCGGAGCAACAGAGTACCTGTTGACGGTTAAGTGTCAGTGGAGGTGAGGCCTGAGATCGGTGGTTTGGGCCCGTCGTGGGAGGCGGGATGCGAGTTGGTCGATGGGGATGAGTCCGTAAAAGCGGTGGCTGAGCCGCCCTTCGGCAAGCTCGGGCGGGCCGCACCCTGTCAAGGAGGAGAGCACACTTCTTGGCGCGGCAGGTGGGCTTTATTGAGGAGGGTTGAGGAATTGTTGGGGTGAGCGGGTGAGGAAGAGTTGGGTGGCGAGGGCGATGAGGGCGGGAAAGCAGACCAGGACGTAGCGGGGTTCGGGGGTTTCCAGGGTGGTGAGGAAGGCAGTGCGGGCAAGAATGTAGAGGAAGAAGAAAGAGACCGCGGCACGAGCGGCGGGAGAGCGGCCGAGACGGAACGCCCCCCATAATCCCAGGCCCACATAGAGAATATTTAGGAAGAAAAACAGGATAGTGACGCGCTGGTCCACGGGATCTTCCTGCCGCATGTACATCAGCGGGAAGACATTGCCGGAGACAGGGATGAGTTCGATCCGCGGGGTAAACCAGATGCGGACAGCCCGCCGAAAAGGAATGAGGAGATAGGTGCGAAGAGGATGCCGGGCGGTGCGTTCGCGAGCGAGTTGGGCGAAGACGGCGTCTTCTTCCGGGGTGAGGTTGAGATCCTCGTTGTAGGCGTCGAGAAAGGCGGCAACCTGATTCCGTTCCTCGGGAGTGTCGAAGGCCGCATCGGGAATATCGCTTAGGTGAATCTCCTCGCCGTTCAACTTCCAGGAAACAAGATAGCAATCGCGGACGCGGTAGAGCCAGGTGCGTTCCCAGGCCATGAAGCCTTTCGGAATGAGTTCGCCGGGGAGAGAAGCGTCTTTCGGAGTGAGGGGTTGAAATTCGTGGAGCGTCGAAGCGTTGCGAATGGTCCAGGGAACGAGCGGCAGGGCGGCGGCGAAACTCACGAAGGCGATGGTAAGGACCAAGCGCTGGAATTCTCCGCGGCGGAGAAGCACAACGGCCAGGATGAGGAAAACTGTCACAAGCAGGAGCGGCGCTTCGGGGCGGAAGAGAGTGCCGAGGCCGACGACGAAACCGGCGAGCCCGGCGGCCAGCCAATAATTGCTGCCGCTTAGCGGCCACTGTCCCAAGGTGGAAACACCTGTGGCGCGAGCGATGACGGCGGCCAGAAACAACATGGCGAGGGCAGTGAAAAATACGGCCCAGACTTCGGTCAAGGGAACGGCGGCGTAGTTGGCGGTGAAGGGGCAAATTGCGGCGAGCCAGAGCCCGATGAGGAATGCGCGGCGAGCGTTGTCTTTTTCATTCGATAGGTAAGCGAGGAACGCGGCGAGGGCGCCGATCAGCACGCAGGTGGATAAATCCACGAAGGCCTGGGCGAGGAGAACGGCGCGGCGGGCGGCTTCCCCGACATGTCCCGTCAAGGCATAGACGATGGCCAGAAATGCGGGATACCCGGGCATGCGGATGTCCACAGAGACGGGCTGGCCGGCTATGTCCATGGCGTATTTCGCGTGTTTCAGCCAGTTGGTGGCGAGCTGATCGTAAATGACGGTGTCGCCCGAGCCGGCGGGAAACTTCCATACAAAAAAGAGGCGCATTGCGGCGCCGATAACGAGAGCCAGGATGGGGCTGGAGAAAATTCGCTTCATTCGTGCTTTGCATCTTACAATAAGGAGGATTTTGTTCCACTCGACGGAGTGCGTTGTCCCGAAGTGCGATCCCGCCCGCGCCTGAGGGCAGCCAGGGTTCATGAAAGAACGAAAACCTATTTTTTACGACTCGGAGAAAGTCCGCTGGCGGCGGACGCGCCGCATCCTGGAAGTCAGCGGCGCGCTGCTGACGCTGCTGCTGATTTATTTCTTCCTGACGATCGCGGGGAGCGTAGAATTGCCGGCGGCGCTGCTGCCCGACACGCGGCCCATCTATCACTCGATCAAAAAAAAGCTGTTGAAGCCGGTGGTACAGCGCGAGGGACGCCACAAGCGGGTGGCAAACATCGGACAGGTTCCCGCAAAGTATGACCCGCTGCGCGCGGCGTTTTTCGTAAGCTGGGACCCCAACAGCCTGGCCTCGCTTAAAAAACATTACAAAGACATCGACCTGCTGATGCCGGAGCAATTGCACGCGGTGACGCCCGATGGGGCGATCACGGTGGTGGACTACGAACGGAACCAGACGGTCGAGGCATCGCCGGCCGAAGCGTTCTCGCGGCTGCAGCAGGACAAGCTGCACCAGTGGATGCGTTCCCTGACACCGCCGCTGGAACTGCCGATGATGGGCCTGCTGAACAATTACGACGGCGCGGTGTGGCGGGTGAAGGAAATGGCGGAGCTGCTGGGGAACCCGGCTGCGCGCGGCCGGCTGATTTCCGACGTCACGCAATACGCGGTGGCGGCGAAACAGGCTGGGATCGTGGTGGACTTCGAGGAAGTGCCGGACGAGAGCCAGGACAATTTCCAGAAATTTATTGGACAGTTTGCGCCCGCGTTGCACGCGGTTGGGCTGAAGCTGATGATTGCGCTGCCGGCGCGGGACGACTCGTATGACTATGAATTTTTCGGCAAGGAGACCGACGCGATCATCCTGATGAACTACGACCAGCACTGGCTGACGTCGCCGCCCGGGCCGATCGCGGCGCAGGACTGGTTTGTGGAAAACCTGCGGCAGGTGCTGGAGGTGGTGCCGGCGCAGAAGATCGTGGTGGGCATCGCAAACTATTCCTACGACTGGACGGAAACTTCGAAGAAGGAAAAGCCGCACGCGGAGGAATTCAGCATCCAGGAAGCGCTGCTGCACGCCTATGAATCGGAAAGCGAGGTGGAGTTCGATCCGGCGACTTTGAATCCGCATTATTCGTATTCGGATGAGCAAAACCACACGCACCAGGTATGGATGCTCGATGCGGTGACGGCGTACAACGAATTGCGGGCGAGCGAACGGCTGGGCGTGCAGGGAACGGCGCTGTGGAGGCTGGGATCGTCGGATTCCTCGTTGTGGCCGGTGTGGGATGCGACGCACCCGGATGACGCGGCGCGCGCGAAGCTGGCGGACCTGCCGCCGGGGCCGGACCTGATTTTGGAGGGCGACGGAGATATCTGGCACATCGCGGACGTGCCGAAGCAGGGGCACCGCAGCATTACCTACGATCCGGCAACGGCGCTGATTACCGGCGAAAAGTATGATGCGTATCCGCTTTCCTATGACATTGACCAGATCGGCGGGGCGAAAAAGAAGGTGGTGTTGTCGTTTGACGACGGGCCGGACCGCAGATGGACGCCGAGGATTCTGGATATCTTGAAAGAAAAGAAAGTACCGGGGATATTTTTTGTGATTGGGGACCAGGCGAACCGCGCGCCAGACCTGCTGAAGCGGGAATACAACGAGGGGCACGAGATCGGGAACCACACCTGGACGCACCCGCAGTTCGATGAAATTTCGCGGACGCAGCTGAAGTGGGAACTGAACCTGACACAGCGGCTGATCGAAAGCACGCTCGGAGTAAAATCGCTCTTTTTCCGCCCGCCCTACGGCATCGATCACCAGCCCGAATATGCGGAGGAAGTGGCGCAACTTCCCTACCCGCAGGAATTGGGCTACATCATCGTGGGGCAGCGGATCGATCCCGACGACTGGCGAATGACGGAAGACAAGCGTCAACGCCCGGCGCAGGAAATTGCGGACGACGTGGTGCGGCAGGCAAAGAATGGAAACATTGTGCTGCTGCACGACGGAGGAGGGGAGCGCGCGCAAACGTTGGCCGCGCTGCCGCTGATCATTGACCAGTTGAGGGCGCGAGGGTATCAATTTGTGTCGGTGGCGGCTCTGTTGGGGAAAACGCGCGCGGACCTGATGCTGCCGCTGACGTTCCGCGAACGGCTGGCGGCGCAGGCGGACGGATTCATTTTCAGCATATTTCAGTGGTCACGGTTCGCCATCGCAACGGTTTTTATTCTGGGGATTGTGCTGGTGAGCGGGCGGGCGGTGATCATCGGCATATTGGCGATCATCGAAAAACTGCGGCCAGACAACGCGAAACTGGCGGAACCTTCGCCGGGAGTGACGGTGCTGATCCCTGCGTACAACGAAGAGAGCGTGATCGTGCAGACGGTCGAATCGGTGCTGCACTCGGATTTGAGCGATATCCGCGTGATTGTGGTGGACGACGGATCGTCAGACCGGACGCTCGCGATCCTGGAAAACAATTTTGGCAACAACGGCTGCGTGCAGATCCTTCATCAAGTGAACCGGGGGAAGGCGGCGGCCCTGAACAATGCGCTCTCGCACGCGCGGACGGCGTTCGTGGTGACGATTGACGCGGACACGGAAATTGAGGCGGATGCGATTCAGAAGCTGCTGCGGCATTTTTCGGACCCGAAAGTGGGCGCGGTGGCGGGAAACGTAAAGGTGGGCAACCGTTCGCGCTGGCTGACGCGCTGGCAAGCGCTCGAATATATCACCAGCCAGAACATGGAGAAGCGCGCGTTTGATTTGCTGAATTGCATCACGGTGGTGCCCGGAGCGCTTGGCGCGTGGCGAAGAGAAGCGATCGAGGCGGTGGGAGGAATCACGGCGGACACGGTGGCGGAAGACGCGGACCTGACGATCGCGATCCGGCGGCTGGGATGGCGGGTTACCTACGATGAAGAGGCGATCGCATGGACCGAAGCGCCGGAGACTCCGGGGCAGCTGATCCGGCAGAGGTTCCGGTGGACGTTTGGGACGCTGCAATCGTTCTGGAAACACAGCGACACGCTGTTCCGGCCGAAGTACGGAACGCTCGGATGGGTGGCGCTGCCGAATATTTTTGTGTTTCAGATTTTGCTGCCGTTGTTTTCGCCGGTGCTGGACCTTTTGTTTTTGGGGAGCCTGGCGCTCTGGGGACTGGCGGGGCTGCACATCACGCAGATTCCGCAGTTGTGGACGGCAGCGGACGTGCAGCATTCCGTGGTGTTTTTCCTGGGATTCCTGCTGATTGACGTGCTGACGTGCGTGATCGCGTTTGCGCTGGAGAGGCACGAAGACTGGACGCTGCTGATTCCGGTGCTGCTGCAGAGATTTTATTACCGGCAGCTGATGTATATCGTGCTGTTCCGGTCGGTGAAGGAAGCGGTGAGCGGGCGGCCGGTGGGGTGGAAGGGCGTGGAGAAGGAACCGCCGGCGATGGAGCCGGCGACGTTGTAATCGATTGAGTCCCTGTTAGTTTCACGGACGTTTCGTAGTTCCCCAAGCATTTGGACCATCTCGCCGGGAAGGCCGGGAGCGAATTCCAGCGTGGTGGAAGTGCGTCAAAACGGGTACGCGCTAGCGGCCTCTTTTACAACTTTTTACAATCCTTTGCGTTGGCTTGACACATTCGTTTCGGCAAGCCTTTATAGTCATGCCCGGTAAGATCGACGGAAAGACCGGGCGAGGGTTGGAATGTCCAAGAAATGGCGATTGACGGACCGCACGCGAACGCTCCTGACACTGGAGCTGGCCATTGTGCTGCCAGCGGCAGCCTTGATGGGTTTCAGCATCTGGAACCTGAAGCATATCCAGCGGTCTGAGGCTGTCGAGGCAGCCATCCAACGCGACTTTTCCCACGTACTGAAGATTGCCGAGAAGAAAACCTGGCACAAAGCCAACGATATGGTCATTCCTGTTCGTAACAAGTTTCCTAACGCCGACGGGGATCGCGACAAAATCAAGGCCAAACTCGAGCAAATGCTGACGGAATATCCCGAATTCGCGTACGCGTTCCTGTACGACAAGAAGAGCAATCTGTTTGTGAGCCGGGCGCAGCCGGGACGCGACTGGGATTCGGGATTCTACGCGCGCGCTCAGGAGTCGATCAACATGGCACAGTCGTGGATTTCTCTGGATGCCCCCCAGATGGCCGCGAAGGTTCACCGGATGGAGAAGGAGGACGAGCCAGTGCTGTTTGAAGGCGGCTGGATGCTAAACGATAATCAGCGCGCCTACTATAACCTGGCTTACTTTATCCCGCCCGACGTGCCGAAAGATCGCGTGGAGCTTGGGTTTGTCTCGTTTGACGAAGACTATCTCCGCAAGACGTTTTTGCCCGCGATGATGAAGGATGTATTGACCAGCAGGAGCAATGTGCTGCAGCTCGAAGAGAATCCGCCTGTCATGATGATTCATCCGTCGAAGGATCCCGCTCCCTGGGTATCCTCCGCAAATTGGGACGGGGGCAATCCGGAGGCGGACCGCAGTTTTGAACTTGTTTTCCCCGGGTTAAGCGTAGCGATCAAATACCAGGGAACAACGGTTGCCGATATAGGCTCTAAATTCCTCAGGTATAACTACATTGTCCTTGCGGCACTCTCCGTACTTATGGCCGGTGGAATTTGGCTGACCTATCGCAACGTCTCCAGAGAAATGACACTCGCGAGAGTGAAATCCGATTTTGTCGCCAACGTCTCACACGAATTGCGAACGCCTCTGGCTCTCATCCGGCTCTATGCCGAAACGCTGGAGTTGGGGCGGCTGAAGGACAAGGAGAAATACCAGGAGTATTTTCGCATTATCCGGGAGGAGAGCGAACGCCTGACGGCGCTCATCAACAACATCCTGGATTTTTCCCGAATCGAGGCCGGGCGTAAGGAATATGAGTTTCAGGAAACTGACCTGGGTGAATTGGTTCATTCGACCCTGGAATCCTATCGGTTCCAAATCCAGCAAAATGGATTCGCGTTCGAGGAAAACATTTCCGGCGATATTCCACCAGTGAAGGTGGATCGCGAGGCGATTGCGCGATCGCTGCTCAACCTGGTGAACAATGCGCTGAAGTATTCCAGGGATCGGAAGTTCATCGGCGTGAGCCTATATCGCTCCGGCGGCTCCATAAACCTGGAAGTCCGGGACAGCGGCATCGGTATTCCAGCCAACGAACAGGACAAAATCTTCGAGAAGTTTTACCGCTGCGGCGATCCGCTGGTGCACAACGTGAAGGGATCAGGGTTGGGTCTCTCCCTCGTCCGTCATATCGCGCGGGCGCACGGAGGGGATGTAACGGTGGAAAGCGCCCCCGAAAAAGGCAGCAAATTCACGATCGCGCTGCCGTTCGCTTCCGCTTCACAAACGGGAAGCGCAACCGCGTAAGGGTTACTGAGCAACACTGTTCGGGTCATGGAAAAGGGAGACGGTATGTGTCCAGTGAAGATTCTGATAGTCGAGGACGAGCCGAACATGGTTGCCGGCCTACGCGATAACTTCGAGTTCGAGGGGTTTCAGGTGCTGACGGCGCTCGATGGCGTCGAGGGCCTCGAGCGGGCGCTGAAGGATTCTCCGGACCTGGTCGTACTGGATGTGATGATGCCGCGCATGAGCGGGCTGGATGTGTGCAAGCAGCTGAAGGCCAAGCGTCCCTCAATTCCCATCATCATGCTTACGGCACGCGGGCAGGAGGTGGACAAGGTTGTCGGCCTGGAACTTGGCGCCGATGATTACGTCACGAAGCCTTTCTCGATCCGGGAATTACTCGCTCGTGTAAAAGCTGTTCTACGGCGGGCACAGGCACTTCCGAAAGAGCAGGACCGCTATACCTTCGGGGATGTGGACGTGAATTTGCGGAGCTACCAGGTGACCCGGGGTGGTAACCCGGTGGAATTTTCAAGCAAGGAATTTGAGCTGCTGAAGCATTTTCTATGTCACTCCGGGGAGACGCTGAGCCGCGAGCGGCTGCTCGACGAGGTCTGGGGATATGAAAACTTCCCAACCACACGGACGGTGGATGCTCATATCGTGCGGATTCGACAGAAACTTGAGCCAGTTCCAGAGCAGCCGCGATTTTTCCTGACCGTGCACGGGGTGGGTTACAAGTTCGTAGGATGAAATGAACATGATCACGCCAGTTACAGAAAGACAGAACGCGCCGCGAAAGCTGCCGGGGAAGCGCCCAGCGCTGGCCGCGAACCCCGCCGCGGAGGGGCAGGCACGCAAGCAGGCGCCTGCTGCCACAGCGACCCACTTCAGAGAGAGCGCCCCGTTGCTGAAAGACGAGCTCGAGAGCGTGCGCCGTGAGCATGTAAAACTGCAGCAAGCCATTTATGAGGCGGCCCAGATTCAACGGCGGCTATGCGCCCCGCGCGAATTGGTATCGGGCGAGTTCGAAATTGCCGGCGAAATTTTCCCGGTACGCCACCTGTCGGGGGATTTTTTCAAGGTGATGAAACTCGACTCCGTGCTTGGGATAACCGTGGGTGACATCGCGGGCAAAGGATTGTCGGCAGGAATCTGGCAGGCCCATTTGATGGACCTGATTCAACGCTCGGCGAGAACCAACTTGCCGCCCGCAGACGTGGTCACCAGGGTCAATCGCGAATTGTGCCGGGATCAGAACGAGCCGCCGATCGCAGCCCTGTTCTTTGCCCGACTCGATCCCGAGAGCGGTGAACTTGTCTACTGCAGCGCCGGCCTGCCGCCTCCGCTGCTTTTGCGGCGCGACAGGTCGGTGGAACGGCTCGAAAAGGGCGGCCCGATGCTAGGCGCGCTTAAAGAAGCGAAATACGAGGCGGGGAGTGTCTGCCTGGATCCGGGCGATTTGCTGCTGGCTTATTCCGACGGCCTTACAGAATGCCGGAATCCCCTGGACGAGGAGTTTGAGATGGAAAGGTTAACGGCTGCAGCGAAGGCAATCGGCGGAGCCACTGCAAACCAGGTTCTCTTTTCCACTCTAGGGGCGGTCCTCGACTTCGCCGACACGTGTTCGCCGAGCGATGATTTGACGCTCCTGGTCGTCCGCCGCCGCGAAGCCATGGCGCCGGAGCGCCCTTCCGCAGGCAACAAAGAGATTTCAAGGCCTCGACGGGGCCAGAGTTTCGATGTTCGATCGAGGCAAGCCGCGAGCGAAGCGAAAAAAGGTTCAGCTAGCTGAACAAAGGTAACGACGAGCTCGGCCATTTGCAGCGAGCACGACGCTACTCGTGTGTCCAAGTTCAGAGGAAAGGACCGGTGATGGCAACAAAATCTCCTTTAATGATGATGGAAGATGTGCCGTTCGGCGCGGCCCAGAATCCGGCGCAGCCAATCTGTCCCGAGGTGTTCAGCACCCTTTATGCGGCTCACTATCGCTATGTTTTGGGGATCTGCCGGCGGTTTTTCCGGCAGCCGGAAGATGCCGAGGATGCGGCGGCGGAAGTCTTCCTGAAACTTTACAGGGTGCTGCACCAAAAAGAGGAGACGTTGCCCTTTCGCCCATGGGTCTCAAGGGTGGCAGGGCGCCACTGCATTGACAAACTACGGAAAAGAAAACGCGAGCAGAGTTCTTCCCTGGAGGAGACCGACGCTGAGTGCATCCCCGATCGTTCGATTCCTTCGCCACTTTCCCAACTTTTGCGCAAGGACGAACACCGCCAGTTCAGGGAGCAATTGACTCGCCTGCCGGAAAGATACAAAGCTCCGCTGATCCTGCTCTACTACAAACGAATGAGCTACTCCGAGATCGCTCGCGTGCTGAACACTCGCCTTCCTGTTCTGAGAACGATGATGTTTCGAGCCAAAGGCTACCTGCGCCGCAATCTCCAAGCGGAGCGGTGCGGGCAGAATTAGCCGGCTCGGAGCAAAGCGTCGCGGCATTTCAAGGATTGCTGCCAAAGCAAGGAGGCGCGGTGGCAAGCGGATTTTCGGTGATTTCCATACGGTGGCGGGGTGTTGTAGGATAATTGGCGAGTTGGGGGAGAAGAACATGGGCACAACTTTTACGTTGAATGGGAAGTCCACTACCGTTGATGTTGATCCGCAGATGCCGCTGCTCTGGGTGCTGCGGGACACGCTGAACATGACGGGCACGAAGTTCGGCTGCGGGATGGCGCTTTGCGGCGCGTGCACGGTGCACATCAACGGAGAGGCGGCGCGCTCTTGCATCACGCCGGTCTCGAGCGTTGCCGGGAAGAAAATCACCACGATTGAGGGGCTTTCGGCGGATGCGTCGCATCCGGTACAGAAGGCCTGGATCGAAGAAGACGTGCCGCAGTGTGGATACTGCCAGTCCGGGCAGATCATGTCCGCGGCGGCGCTGCTGGCAAAGAAACCCAATCCAACCGATGCGGATATTGACGATGCCATGAGCGGAAACATTTGCCGCTGCGGCACGTACCAGCGCATCCGCAAAGCCATCCACCACGCCGCTTCCCTCGGAGCCGGCAAGTCTTAATTCAACACTCCAGCCCTTTTTCACCGAATTGTTCGCGAAACTTTCCGGGGTGTCTTATGGCAAACAGTCCTGCGTTCTCCCGCCGCGAATTTCTGAGGACGGGTGCAGCCGGCGGCGCGGCATTGGTCGTCGGTTTTCGTATGTCTGCCCGCGCTTTTGCCGGGCAGGCCGCGGAGCAGGAAAAGAAACCGCCGAGTCCATATGATGCGTGGGTCCGGATTACCCCCGACAATCGCGTGACGCTGATTCTTGGCAAATCGGAAATGGGCCAGGGAATCATGACGGCTCTGCCGATGATCCTTGCAGAAGAGCTTTCGGTGGATTGGAAGAATGTGAAGGTGGAGCAGGCGCCCACGAATCCGAAGATTTATGATCTGGGCACCGGAGGCAGCGGGAGCGTTGCCGGTTCGTGGTTGCCCCTGCGCCGGGCGGGCGCGGCAGCGCGCGAAATGCTGATTGCCGCGGCCGCGAAGAAGTGGGAAGTTGGCGCGGACACCTGCAAAGCAGTGGACGGCCGGGTGGTTCATGGCAACCCGAAGCGTTATTTCGCGTACGGCGAGCTGGTCGAGTCTGCCGCGAAGCTGCCGGTTCCGAATTTCAACACGGTGCCGCTGAAGAATTCGGATGATTTCACGCTGGTCGGCCATGATACGCGGCGATATGAGGTTCGGGAGAAGACCACTGGCATGGCTGTGTTTGGTATCGATTCGCGCGTTCCAGGAATGCTATTTGCGGTTGTGGCTCGCTGTCCGGTGTTTGGCGGCAAGGTGGCTTCCTTTGACGCCGCAAAGGCAAAAGCGGTGCCCGGCGTCCGCGATGTGATTGCGTTTGAAACCAGCGGGCGCGGGGCTTCGACCGCGGGCGGCGTTGCGGTGCTGGCGGTGAATTCCTGGGCCGCGATCGAGGGCCGCAAGGCGCTCGAACTGAAATGGGACCTGGGCCCGGCGGCAAAGGAATCGAGCGCCGGACTGCACGAGCAGTTTCTGGAGAATCTGGCGAAACCGGGAAAGATTGTCCGCAATGATGGGGATGCGGACTCGGTGCTGGGGTCCAGCGCGAGGAAAATCGAAGCCGCTTATGAATTCCCTTTTGCCGCTCATGCCTGCATGGAGCCGATGAATTCGACCGTGCAGATCGGGCCGGACGGAGCGGAAGCTTGGGTTCCGACGCAGGCACCGCAATGGGCGCAAGGAGTGATCGCTGAAGCGGCCAAGCTGCCGCCGGAAAAAGTGATCGTGCACACGACGCTGATGGGCGGCGGGTTCGGGCGCCGCTACCAGGCGGATTTCGTGATGGAAGCAGCGCAGGTGGCCAAGGCCGCGGGAAAACCCGTGATGGTCCTGTGGACCCGCGAGGACGACATGCAGCACGACTTTTATCGCCCGGCGTCGTATCACAAAATGCAAGGCGCGTTGGACGCTAACGGCAACCTTGCCGCATGGAAACATTTTCAGACTTCGACATCCATCGCGGCCAAGTGGCGCGAGAACGGCGCGGAAAAACCCGAGCAGGGCGAATTCGGCACCGGGTTAACAATTCCGTACCAGACGCCGAATATCCGCATCGAATACACCCTGGCGGAATCGAGCGTGCCACGGGCGTGGTGGCGCTCCGTGGAGCATTCAACCAGCGGCTTCGTAGTGGAAAGTTTTATTGATGAGCTTGCGGCTGCCTCCGGCGAGGATCCGCTGGCATTTCGGCTGAAGCTGATTGGCGGGGATCGGAAAATTCCGCTGTTCGACGCGGAGAAGGAACCGCCATTGGACACTGCGCGACTGAAGGGAGTGTTAGAACTCGCGGCGGAAAAGGCAGGTTGGGGAAAACCGTTGCCTGAGGGACAAGGACGCGGGATTGCGGCATTTTATTCTTTTGATTCCTACACCGCGGCCGTCGCCGAAATCAGCGTGAAAAACGGAGCCGTGAAGCTCGAGCGACTGGTTTACGCCGTGGATTGCGGACGGCCGATCAATCCGGAGGGCGTCCGGTCACAAGTCGAAAGCGCCGCCATTTACGGGCTCTCCGCTGCATCCTATGACGCCATCACGATCAGCGGAGGTCGCGTGGTGCAATCGAATTTCAATGATTACCGGATGCCGCGGATGAACGAGGCGCCGAAAATGGAAGTCCATGTGGTGATGAGCAAGGAGGAGCCGACGGGGATCGGCGAGCCGGGATTGCCGGTGGTTGCTCCGGCGATGTGCAACGCAATTTTTGCGGCCACCGGCAAGCGTCTGCGCCGGCTGCCCATTCAGCCCCAGGATCTGGTTTAAGAGGAGAAGAAATGCCAACGATAGAGATGGTGGGCCGGCGGGAATTTCTAAAAAAGAGCGCGGCAGGCGGGGCCGGATTGGTGATTGGGCTTTACCTGCCGGGGAAATATGAGGCGCTGGCGGGTGTGCCGCCGACAGGTGCGGCGGCGATCAACGCGTGGGTGCAGATTGCTCTGGACGATACGACGATGCTGATTATCGACAAGTCTGAGATGGGCCAGGGAATCAATACCGCGCTCGCGATGATCCTGGCGGATGAACTGGACCTTGACTGGAAAAAGATCAAGACGGAATTTGCACCCGCGGCACCGGTCTATTTCAATCCGGTTTTCGGATTGCAGGGCACGGGCGGCAGCACAAGCATTCGCGCCTCGTGGGAACCGCTGGCGAAAGCGGGAGCCGCGGCGCGAGAGATGCTGGTAGCGACGGCGGCGAAGCGGTGGAACGTGGAGCCTGCCGCGTGCCACACGGAAAACAGCGCAGTGGTGAACACAGCTTCTGGTAAGCAAATCGGTTATGGCGCGCTGGTGGAAGAAGCGGCGAAGCTGCCGGTGCCGGCGAGCCCGAAGCGGAAAGGCACGAAAGAGTATAGGTACGTCGGGAAAGCAACGAAGCGGATTGATTCCGGAATCAAGGTGAACGGGACGGCGGAGTTTGGGATTGATGTGCGGCGGCCGAAGATGCTGCATGCGGCGGTGGCGCGGTGCCCGGTGTTTGGCGGCACGGTGAAGAGCTTTGACGGGACGAAGGCGAAGGCGGTGCGTGGAGTGACGAGCGTCGTGCAGGTTTCGACCGGCGTGGCAGTGGTGGCCGACAACACCTGGTCGGCGATGGAAGGGCGAAACGCGCTCGAGATTAGCTGGGACGAAGGTGCGAACGCGAAGAATTCGAGCGACGCGATCCACAAGTTGTATCAAGAGCGCCTCGAGCAGACCGGCGTGATTGCGCGCAAGGACGGCGACGTGGCCGGGACGATGCCCGGCACGGCGAAGAAAGTGGAAGCCGTATATGCGGTTCCGTTTCTGGCGCACGCGACGATGGAGCCGATGAACTGCACGGCGGACGTGCGCGCGGACGGCTGCGACATTTATGCGCCGACGCAGTTTCAGACGTTTGCGCAGATCGCCGGGTCGAAAATTACGGGATTGAAGCCGGAGCAAGTGAAGATTCACACTACGTATCTGGGGGGAGGGTTCGGGCGGCGCGCCGAACTGGACTTTATCATCGAGGCGGTGGAACTTTCGAAGACAACGGCCGCGCCCGTGCAGGTGACGTGGTCGCGCGAGGACGACATGCAGCACGATTTTTACCGGCCGGCGGTGATGGTGAAACTGTGGGCGGGGCTGGACGACAGGGGCGGACCGGTGGCGTGGAAATCGCGGATTGTGGGGCCGTCGATCATGTCGCGATTTTTCCCCGGATCGGTGAAAAATGGTTTGGATGATACGGCGACGGAAGGGATTGCGACGCTGAAATACGATGTGCCGAATTTTCTGGTGGAGTACCTGCTGACGGAGCCGGGCGTGCCGGTGGGATTCTGGCGGTCGGTGGGAAATTCGCACAACGGATATATTGCGGAATGTTTTGTGGACGAACTGGCGAAGGCAGCGGGGAAAGATCCGTTTGAATTCCGGCGCGGGTTGCTGACGAAGGACGCGCGGCAACGCGGGGTGCTGGAACTGGCGGCGGAAAAGGCGGGATGGACGAAGCCGCTGGCCGCTGGGCGTTACCGGGGAATTGCGGTAGTGGAATCGTTTGGAAGCTACGTGGCGGAAGTGGCGGAGATCAGCATTGACCGCAAGGCGCATACGGTGCGGGTCGATCGCGTGGTGGCGGCGGTGGATTGCGGGCGTCACGTAAATCCGGAGACAATTCGCGCGCAGATTGAGGGCGGAATTATTTATGGACTGACGGCGGCGCTGAAGGGCGAGATTACCATTGCCAATGGGCGCGTGGAGCAAGCGAACTTCAATGATTACGACGTGGTGCGGATGAACGAGACGCCGCAGGTGGAAGTGCACATTGTGGAGAGCAACGACGGACCGGGCGGGGTTGGAGAGCCGGGGACGCCGCCGATCGCGCCGGCGGTGTGCAATGCGATATTTGCGGCGACGGGGAAGCCGGTGCGGCGGCTGCCGATCCGGGCAGAGGATTTGGCGTAAGTTTGGGGAGTAGATGGGGAAGTCGGGTGGTTCGGTTGAACCCCTAAGGCGGGAGCTGAGCTTCCGCACTCCAAACGGTGGCGGCAGGTTGGGAATTGGGACAGAATGGGGCGTGAGTCTACTGGCCCTCATACTCGCTGTTCTGTCGCTGCTGATCTGGGTTGTGCTGACCTTTTTTCGCGGGGCATTCTGGCAACTCCTCGCGTTCGATGACGACACTCTGAAGCAGGAATCTTTGGAGCGGTGGCCGCGTGTGGTGACCATTGTTCCGGCGCGCGATGAGGCGGAGTTCATCGCGCGGACGGTAGAATCGCTGGTAAAGCAGGACTACCCAGGCCGGCTGCGGGTGGTCGTGGTGGACGACCACAGCGAGGACGGAACCGGCGCGCTGGCGCGGGAAGCGGCCGCGCGGGCGGGGGCCGCCGAACGCGTGTTGATTTTCGAAGGGGCGGCGCTCGAGAGCGGGTGGACGGGGAAACTTCTGGCGATGCAGCAGGGCGTGGAGAGTGCCGGCGCCGAAGAGGGGGAATATTTCTGGTTCACGGATGCGGATATTGAGCATGCGCCGGATACGCTGCGCCGGGTGGTGGAGCGCGCGGAGAAAGATAAGCTGGATCTGGTCTCGTTGATGGTGCTGTCGCAGGTGAACTCGTTGCCGGAACGCCTGCTGATTCCGCCCTTCCTTTATTTTTTCCTGAAACTTTATCCGCCGAGCTGGACTGCGAGCCGGAAATGGAAGACGGCAGGTGCGGCGGGAGGCTGCGTATTGCTCTGTCGAAAAGCGCTGGAGAGGATTGGCGGCTTGGCGGCGATTCGGGGCGAAGTGATTGATGACTGCACGCTGGCGCGGGCGGTGAAGCGGACGGGCGGAGGAATCTGGATGGGGTTGACGCGGAAGAGCGTGAGCCTGCGAACGTATATGTCGTTCACGGAGATTCGGGATTTGATCGCGCGGACGGCGTTCACGCAACTTGGGTATTCGTGGCTGGCGCTGGCGGGGACGATGCTGGGAATGCTGGTGACGTATTTGCTGCCGGTGATTTTCACGTTCACCGCGCGGCCAGTGGTGTGGCGGTTGGGACTGGCGGCGTGGGCGTTGATGGCGATTACGTATTTGCCGACTGTGCGGTTTTACCGGATGTCGCCTCTCTGGGCGGCGGCATTGCCGGTGGCGGCGGCGTTTTACACGTATGCGACCTGGCTTTCCGCGGTGAGATATTGGCTGGGGCGCGGCGGGCAGTGGAAGGGGCGCGCGCAGGCCCCGGCAAAGTCTTCCGCACAATAGGCGGCGATTCTCTTTCGGCGGACAGCGGAAATGCTTTCCAACAATAGCAATAATGTGGAATTATTTCCCCGGAGTACGCCAAGCCGGCCAAGCGAAAAATTCGGATCACCATGAAAACCAGATTTGCCGTTGTGATGATGTTTGGAGCCGCGCTTTTCTGCGTTGCCAGGGCACGTGGCCAAATCTATATTCCCTCGAACGATCCTCCCAGCTACGGGCCGTATAACGGCAACTTTTTGGCGGGCGGGGATGAGTTGAAAAAACACCTGGTGAAGAGCGATACGGTGCTGCGTGCCGATTCGCCGTGGAGTTTGTACGCATGGGTGTGGATGAGTGAAGTGCCGAAGGGAGCAGTGCTGATCGCGGGCTTGGGAGATCCCGGGGAGGAGTATTCGCGCTATCTGGGAGTCGGCGGCGAGGGATTGTTTTACTGGGGAGGCAGGGACGCGACTTTTTCCGGGACGGCCGGGATTGGGACGGGCAAGTGGCAATTTGTTGCGGCGACATTTGACGGGCGGGAAGTTCAGATTTATGCGAGCGGCCTGAAGGTGGCGAGCGGGAGGCTGGATACGGGAAGAGTCAGTCCGCTGCTGGTGATTGCGCCAGCGCAGTTTCCGGCGCAGGAGAACCGGCATTTTGCCGGGAAGATTGCGGGACTGACGGTATTGCGGCGCGCGTTGACAGATGAGGAATTGAAGGAGATTTACAGGAAGCCGGTGAACTTCGCGACTGTGGTTTACGAGGAAGGGTCGAAGCCGTGGCCGGTGCAAACGCAGGCGCAGGCGGGTTACCGCGCTCCACAGGATCCGGACACGATGCCGAGGACGAAGGCGGCTTACTCGCGGCCGGCGAAAAAAGCGGCGAGCGAATCGAAGCTGGGGATTGAAGCGAAGAGTTCGAATGAATGGACAATTTCCGGGCGGTGGAAGCTGCGGCCTGCTCCGGAGATTCCGGAGAGTGGCGGCGCCATTTCGCAAAATGGATTTCGAACGCCTGACTGGTGGGACGCAACGGTTCCGGGAACGGTGCTGACGACGATGATCAACCAGGGCGTTTATCCCGACCCCGATTACGGGCTGAATAACCTGGCGATCCCGGAAAGTTTGAACAAGCAGGATTACTGGTATCGAAGCGAGTTCATGGCGCCTGCCGATTGGAAGGGGCAGCGGCTGACGTTGACGTTTGAGGGAATCAACTACGCTGCGGAAGTTTGGCTGAACGGAAAGCGGATGGGGACGATCAAGGGCGCGTTCATTCGGGGAGTGTTTGACGTGACGGAGACGGCGAAAGCCGGCGGAGCGAATGTGTTGGCGGTACGTGTTTCGCCACCGCCGCATCCGGGAATTCCGCATGAGCAGAGCATCAAGGCCGGGCCGGGTGAGAATGGCGGAATGATGTGCCTGGATGGGCCGACGTTTGTGGACACGGAAGGTTGGGATTGGATTCCCTCGATCCGGGATCGCGATACGGGAATCTGGCAGCCGGTGACGGTGCGGGCAACAGGCGGAGTGCGGATTGAGGATGCGCAGGTGGTGACGAAACTGCCGTTACCGGAGAGCAGCACGGCGGATGTGGAGATTATGGTGCCGCTACGGAACGAGACGAACACAACGGTGAGCGGGACACTGGAGGCGTCGTTTGACAATGTGAAGGTGACGAAAGCGATTTCGCTTGCGCCGGGAAACAATGCGGTGACGTTGGCGCCTTCGGAATTTGCGCAACTGAAAGTCCAACATCCTCGGTTGTGGTGGCCGAATGGATACGGAAAGCCGGAGTTGTACACGCTGAAACTCGGGGTGACGGTGGACGGGAGGAATTCGGATGTCAAGGAAGTGCGGTTCGGGATTCGGGAACTTACCTATGAACTGAGCCTTCTCGACAGCGCGGGCCACTTAGAACGCGTGGAGTTTTCTCCGTCGGCGGCGAGAGCCAAGCGTGAGCAGATTGTGGATGTGACGCACGCGGGCATTCGGAATGTCCCGTCACCGGATCCGTTTCCTTCGATTTTTCCCGAGGAGTGGAGAGACAACTGGAAGTCGTGGGTGGCTTCGCTCAGACCGGGGGCGGAAAAATCGGCGTCGGTGAGCCATGTCGAGGATACGCGGTCTGCGCCCTACCTGACGATCAAGGTCAACGGCGTCCGAATCGCAGCGCGCGGCGGCAGTTGGGGCATGGACGACATGCTGAAGCGCGTATCGCGGGAGCGCCTGGAGCCGTTTTTCCGCTTGCACCGGGACGCGAACGTGACCATCATCCGGAACTGGGTTGGGCAGAGCACGGAGGAAGTTTTCTTTGAACTTGCCGACGAGTATGGGCTGCTGGTGTGGAACGATTTCTGGGCTTCCACGCAAAACTACAATATCGAGCCGGAGGACCCTGGGCTGTTCCTGGAAAATGCGCGAGACACGATTTCGCGTTTCCGGAATCACCCGTCGATTGCGGTGTGGTGCGGGCGGAACGAAGGCGTGCCGCAGCCGATCCTGAACCAGGGGCTTGAAGAGTTGACGCGGACCGTGGATGGAACGCGGTATTACACGCCGACTTCGAACCAGGTGAATCTGCAGAACAGCGGGCCTTACAAATACGTGGAGCCGAAGCTGTATTTCACGATGCTGAATCATGGATTTTCGGTGGAGACGGGTACGCCGTCGTTTCCAACGCTGGAGAACTGGCGGGCGTGGATTCCGCGCGAGGATTTGTGGCCGATCAGCGACAACTGGGCGTATCACGACTGGCACCAGAGCGCGAACGGGGACATGACGCCGTTCATGGCGGAGATGGAAAAGGAGTTTGGCGCGCCGACCAGCCTGGAGGATTTTGAGCGGAAAGCGCAGATGTTCAATTACGTGCAGCACCGCGCGGTGTTTGAAGGGATGAACGCGCATTTGTGGGCGCCGAATACGGGGCGGATGCTGTGGATGACGCAACCGGCGTGGCCGAGTTCGACGTGGCAGATTTTGAGCTCGGATTACGACACGCAGGCGTCGTTCTATGCGGTGAAGAAGGCCAGCGAACTGGTGCATGTGCAGCTGGACCCTTCGAATAACGCGGTGGAGGTGTCCAATTCGCTGCCGGATAGGAAAACGGGGCTGACAGCGCACGCGCGCGTCTATTCGCTGGAGAACAAGCTGCTGGCGGAACGTGAGGAGAAGAAGGATGCACCGAGCGGGACCACCGAGTTTTTCACGCTGGACCTGGAGCCATTTTTGAAAGAGAACGTGGCGCTGGTGAAATTGGAATTGCTTGATTCGACTGGAAAACTGGTGTCAGACAATTTTTACTGGATGGGCGGAGCGAGCGCGGATTACCGGAGACTGAACCGGCTGGGAGAGGCACAGGTCAAGACAGCGGCGCGAATCGCCGTTGATGGCGACGAGCGTCGCGTAAAAGTGGTGCTGGAGAATGCGGGGAGCACGGCGGCGATTGAATTGAAGCTGACCCTGCTGGAGGCGGATGGAAAAACGCGGGTGCTGCCGGCGTATTACAGCGACAACTATGTTTCGCTTCTGCCGGGAGAGAAGAAAGAGATTGTTGTGGAATGTTCAAAGGAGGCGGTGAAAGACGGACTGAGCGTGGGATTGCGGGGGTGGAATCTGGAGTCGCGGGTGGTGAATGTCGGGACGGAGAAATAGGGAAGATCGTTAGCAGGAGGACTGGCCCGCCTGCGGCGGCCGGCATGGCTAAAGCCATGGGCCTACATTCGATGCGGTTAAACAGTCATCGGCAGGCGTCCGCCATCACAAATTATGGTGAGTTGCATCACAATTTGTTATAGTTAGGCTGTTCGCGCGAGGGCTGTATCCCGCATTCAGGGAACGGCACCGGAGGCCGACATGAGCATCATTCCGAATGGGAGCATTGCGAAAGCGACGGTTCCCGAATTGCTGCAGCGGAAGTCCCTGGCTGCGGATTCCACAAACAAGAAAAAGATCACCTGCCTGACGGCATACGACTATCCGACGGCTCGCTTGATGGACGAGGCCGGGGTGGACGTGGTGTTGGTGGGCGATTCGGTGGCGATGGTGGTGCTGGGGTATGAAAGCACGCTGCCGCTGACGATGGAGGAAGCGCTGCACCACACGAAGGCGGTGCGGCGCGGCGTCGAGAGGGCGCTGGTGGTGGCGGACATGCCGTTTGGCACCTATCAGGGTGACATAAACGAAGCGTTGCAAAATGCAGTGCGCTTCGTGAAAGAGGCCGGCGCGGAGGCCGTGAAGGTGGAAGGCGGCGAGCGCCGGTTGGAAGTGATTGCGCGGTTGACGGAGGCCGAGATTCCGGTGATGGGTCACGTGGGATTGACTCCGCAATCGGTGAATGCCATGGGCGGGTATCGCGTGCAGGGGAAAACCGCGGGCGGCGCGGAGCAGCTGCTGCGCGATGCGCGCGCGGTGGAAGCGGCGGGGGCCTTTTCGATTGTGTTGGAAGGAATTCCACGTGAGCTGGCGGCAGAGATTACGCAAAGCGTGCGCATTCCGACGATCGGGATCGGCGCGGGGCCCGACTGCGACGGGCAGATCCTGGTGCTGCACGATTTGCTGGGGCTGACGTTCCAGGAGTCGCCGAAATTCGCGCGGCGATACGCGAATCTAGGCGAAGTGATTTCGCAGGCGGTGCGCGAATACTGCTCCGACGTGCAGGGCGGGAGTTTTCCTTCGGATCTGGAGTCCTATCATGCGCCGAGTGCGATGAAGGGCGGAAAACCCATTCGCATCGCGCGCTGAATTTACCATTCTGATTCTGACGGGCGGCGGAAAGGTTTCGCGTGCCCCGAACAAACTCGCCAAAATAATTTGCAGCAAGGAGGCGCGGCATGACCCCCAACGAGATGGCTTTGCTATATGAATTCAACGCCTGGGCCAACCGGAGAATGTTGGGAGCGGTTGCTGCAGTGAAGCTGGAAGAATTCTTGCGGCCGCTGGGGTCCAGTTTCGGTTCGTTGCGGGACACCACTGCTCATATTTACGGGGGCGAATGGGTGTGGCTCGAACGGTTTCAGGGGCGTTCGCCGGCTTCCCTTCCGGATGTGGCGGAATTTCAAGACGTGGCAGGTTTGCGACAGAGGTGGTCGGAGCTCGAGGCGCGGTTGCTTAAATTTGCAGGCTCCCTGACGCAAGAAGACTTGAACCGGGTGATGGAATACAAGACCCTGAAATTCGGCGTCTACAGCAACCCCCTTTGGCAATCGATGCAGCATCTTGTGAATCACGGGACCTACCACCGGGGCCAGGTGACGACGTTGCTGCGGCAATTGGGCGCACAGCCTGTGCTGACCGACTTGATGCACTTCTATAGGGAACGCGCTGTGGCGGCGGGCGCTTGAGGCGAATGGAGACGATTCGGACAGTTGCCTGGATGAAAGAGCGGGCGCGGGCGGCGCGGCGGGAGCAACGGATAGTCGGGCTGGTGCCGACGATGGGAGCGCTGCACGCGGGGCACCTGGCGCTGGTGGAAAGGGCGCGGCGGGAATGCTCGCCGGTGTACGCCTCGATTTTTTTGAATCCCAAACAATTTGCGGCGAATGAGGATTTATCGCGGTATCCGCGGCCACTGGAAGCGGACGTGGAAAAACTTACCGCAGCGAGAGTGGATGGATTGTTTCTGCCGGATGCGACGGAGATTTATCCGGCGGGATTTTGCACATATGTGCAGGTCGAGGGGCTGAGCGAGCGGCTGGAGGGCAGGTCGCGCGCGGGGCATTTTCGCGGCGTCTCCACGGTGGTTATGAAGCTGCTGGAAATTGTGCAGCCGCACTTCGCGTATTTCGGGCGGAAAGATGCCCAGCAGGTCCGGATCGTGCAGCAGATGGTGCGCGACCTGAACCTGGACACGGAGACTGTGGTGTGTCCGATTGTGCGCGAGGCGGATGGGCTGGCGATGAGTTCGCGGAATGCTTACTTAGAAGGAGAAGATCGCAAGGCGGCGACGGTGTTGTACCGCGCGTTGCGGGCGGTGGAGAGCGAGATTGCCGCTGGCATGCGGGATTCGCTGGAGTTGCAGAGAGCGATGCACAAGATGCTGGCGAGCGAGCCGCGCGCGCGTGTGGATTACGCGGAGATTGTGGATGCGGAGACGTTTGAGCCGGTGGTGCGGGTGGAGCGGCGCTGTTATGGGGTGCTCGCGGCATATGTGGGGAAGACGCGATTGATTGACAATATGCTGGTCGAGCCGACTGGAGATGACTTACGCGTCGAGGTTTAGCACTGATGGCTACGCCACATTGTATAGATTGTCGCCAGTGAAGCATGCCTGCTGCCATCACGAGGACGAACGCCCTCAATGATTCCGGGCGTCTGAAGTCGTTCGACGGAAGCAGACTCGCAGTGATCTCGAGAGGCCAATGCAAGGCACAATCGCTCAAATTGTTGCTCTAACCGCTCATGGAAACTCCATCCTCCGAGGACTGTCGGAGAGCCAGACTTTGCAAAGTCAAAACAGTACTTTCACTTTCTGCGAATCGGTTGATTTCGTTGAGGCACCTAAGGGGGTCCCTGCTAAGAAAGCGGGCATTTGGGCCGCAAATCTTCATGATTGGTTCGAGCGACTGAGGAAAGCAAATGTCCACACCCTCAAAATCAGACATGGACCGTCGGGAAGAACTGATGTCGCCGACAGAATCCTCGTGGGCTTCGTTGGCGGCGGTGGAAGGTGGCTCATCGAAACACGGAGTGCCGATCGGGCGGATTATTGGGAAGCACGCTGGCAAGTTGGAAATCGAGAGCGACCAGACAAGAAGATATGGCGAGTCTCCTACGTTCGGATTCACACGGGAAATCCATCGGCACATGGACAAGCCGATAACCTGACCCAATTAAAGGCTGAGTTGAGAGAATGTCTAG
Source organism: Acidobacteriota bacterium (assembly GCA_013289665.1). Taxonomy (GTDB): domain Bacteria; phylum Acidobacteriota; class Terriglobia; order Acidiferrales; family UBA7541; genus Acidiferrum. Next base: position 139,388 of record JABCZN010000004.1, read on the forward strand.
GAGACATCGCGGACTTCTCGCGGTCACATAAGCTCGACTGGTTTACGGCGGCTTTTGAATCAGGGATCACGCGACTCGACTCAAATACGCCGCTCGAAGGGCTTTATCACCAAGATATCGTGCCGCCCGGCTTCCTATCCCTTTCCGCGAATCAGCTTCTGGGCTCTGCCGAGGCCGCCTGGGTTTTTGGAGGCATGGGTTCATGGAATGACCAAAGCTTTGAGGGAGAGAGCCGAACCCGCTATGAGGAACTCTCTGAGAGGTTATTTCGCCTCCTAAACAGGGCAATCGTTGCATCTGTCAATTCAAATACAGATGATGCCAAAAGAACTCTCTCCAGGATTTTCGGAAGAAGAGGCGGGCTAGTCAGACTTGCTCTTTTTATTGCGAAATGTGGGCGAGGACTTCGGCGGCGTGGCCCTTGGCTTTGACTGGGTCCCAGATCTGTTCGATTTTGCCGTCGGGGCCGATCAGAAAACTGCTGCGGATAATTCCCTTGAACACGCGGCCCATGAATTTCTTGCCGCGCCACGCGCCGTAGGATTCGATCATTTTGTGGGTTGGATCGCTCAGCAGCGGGAAATTGAGCCTCCACTTGTCGCTGAATTTCTGCAGAGCCTTCAAGGGATCGGCGCTGGCTCCGAGAATGGAGACCCTCAGCGTATCGAACTTCGTTTTTGCGTCGCGAAACTCGGACGCTTCGACTGTTCAACCCGGAGTGTTTGCTTTCGGGAAGAAGAAGATTAGGACCTGGCGGCCTTTGAAGTCCTTGAGCGAGAGCTGCTTGCCTCGATCGGAGGCGAGGGTGAACTCGGGGGCTTTGTCGCCGATTCTGAGCATGGGATCGTTCTCCTGAACCTGGGGATGAATTACTCATGGCCCAAAAGTGCCCGCCCGCCGCGGCGGGCGGGCCATACAATTGCTATGAGAGCAGGCGGCGGACTATGTCGTTGACCGCTTGCGGATTGGCCTGGCCCTTGGTGGCTTTCATTACCTGGCCGACGAAGAATTTGAAGACGCCTTCGTTGCCGGATTTGAACTTGGCGACATTGTCGGGATTTTTCTCGATGACTTCGCGAGCTGCCTTTTCGATGACGTCGTCCGCGACCTGGGTGCCGAGGCCTTCGGCGGCGACGATTTCTGCAGCGGAGTGGCCGGTTTCGAACATAGCCGCAAAGACTTTCTTGCCGACCGCGCCGGTGATTTTTCCGGAGTCCACCAGCACGACGAGTTCGCCGAGAGCTGTGGGCTTGACCGGGCTTGCGGTGATTTCCTTGCCGGAGTCGTTCAGGCGGCGGAGCAGTTCCGTCTGCATCCAGTTGGCCGTGGCTTTGCCGGGGGCACCTGCTTTCACAACCGATTCGAAATAGTCGGCGAGCTCTTCGGAGCCAGTGAGGACTTCGGCGTCGTAGGGCGTGATTGCGTACACGGAAACAAAACGGACGCGCTTGGCGCCGGGAAGTTCGGGCAGCGAGCGCAGAACTTCATCGCTCCAGGCTGGGCTGACGTGGATCGGCAGGAGATCCGGCTCGGGGAAATAACGGTAGTCGTGGGCTTTTTCCTTGGAGCGCATGGAATCGGTACGATTGGCGGCCTGATTCCAGAGGCGCGTTTCCTGCGAAATGCGGCCGCCGGATTCGATGATCGCGACGTGGCGCTCGATTTCGTATTCGAGGGCTTTGGCGAGATAGCGGAATGAGTTGAGATTTTTTACCTCCACCTTGGTGCCGAACTCTTCCGCCCCGCGGCGGCGGATGCTGACGTTGGCATCGCAACGGAGCGAGCCTTCCTCCATGTTGACGTCGCTGACCCCGGTGTAGAGAAGGATCTGGCGGAGGGTGGTGAGGTAGGCGTAGGCCTCATCGGGCGTGCGCAGATCCGGCTCGGAAACGATTTCACTGAGCGGGGTGCCGCAGCGGTTGAAATCAACGTAGGTTTTCTCGTCGGAGTGTGGAAAGCCGTCGTGAAGCGATTTACCGGCGTCTTCTTCGAGATGCAGGCGAGTGATGCCGACGCGTTTTTTTTCACCCTGGACTTCTATTTCGAGCCAGCCGCCGGTGGCCAGGGGCAGTTCGTATTGCGAGATCTGGTAGCCCTTGGGCAGGTCGGGGTAAAAATAATTTTTGCGGGCGAAGCGGGAGTGCTCGTGCACGGTGCAGTTGATGGCTAGCGCGGCGCGCATGGCCATTTCGACGGCGCGCTTGTTGAGAACGGGGAGTGTGCCGGGGAGGCCGAGGCAGACCGGGCAGACGTTGGAGTTGGGCGGGTCGCCGAAGCGCGTGGAGCAGCCGCAGAAAATCTTTGTTTTGGTGAGGAGCTGGACGTGGACTTCCAGACCGATGACCGGCTCGTATTTGGCGAGGAGTTCGGGGGACATGGCGGATTCAGCGGCGAATTTCGTCATGGCGAAACTAGAATTATAGCATCACCGCGACTCGTTAAGGCCCGGCGGCAGGTGTTGACTAGTGTAAGCGCGAATGGCGTTGCGAGCTGCGACGCCGACCTCCTCGCGGGCTTCGCGAGCGGCGCATTCTTCGAGTGCCTCCAGAAAATCGCGTTTGCCGCCCACGATGCTCCAACAACCGGCCTCGGGTGGGCGGTTGCGCAACGTGAGCAGCACGCGGTCCAATTCGTCCACCAGCAGGACACCGACATCCACGCGAGGAACGCACGGTTCGTGCATGGTAACTCCTCAATGAGCAGCATATCTCGCTGGTTCACTCAGTGCAGGAAGGAGCCTTTCGGCCAGCGCGAATATGCCAAAGAAAAGCGTGGTGTAGAGGGTGTCGCCAGCGAGGGTGTTGCCGAAGAGGGGCAAGCCCGCGAGGTAACAGGTGACCAGGCCAGCGGGAGTGTGCGGGTAGGTGCCGAATAGTTGCCAGGCAGCGAAGTTGGTGACGAGGAAGAATTGGAGAGCGCCGAGAAATATTGCGCCGCCGATCCGCAGGATACTGCGGCGATTTGCGAGCCAGGTGCCGATGAGCACACTTAGAAGGAAGCTGGCGTAGACGACGGGAATGAGACGGTGGAGGCCGACGAAAATGTCGCCAGCGAAAAGGGCTACGAGCGGGAAAAGAAAAGCGATGCGGCGATCGCGAAACATCGCGCCGGAAAAAAGCGCCATGGCTCCGATGGGAGTGAAATTCCACGGATGCGGAACGATGCGCAGCACAGCGGCGAGCGTGATCATTACCGCAGCGAGAACGGCGCGAAGTAGGAAAGCGTGAGCGGACGATTTTTCCTGGAGCATGATTCGAGTCAGACCTCCTTAAGGGCTTTTTCTGGCAACAGATCGCGGAAGATGAAGGAATCGCGCTGGACAACTTCGCCGAGGGTAAAGTCGACGGGGCGCGAGAAGATCGGGCCGTCGAAGACGAAGGTGTGGAATTCGCCGTTTTCGCCGCAGGGATCGACGCCGGCGGGGAGATCGGCGAAGAAGGAGGCATCGAGCTCGCGGCCGGCAAAACTTGGGTCGAGAACTTTGGAATCGATGCAGACGGCGACGGAGCGAAATTGCGCGGCGTGAAATTCGCGGATTAGCTCGCAAGTGTTGCGTTTCCAGATGGGAAACAGGGCCTGCATCGCGACGCGAGAGAGATTTTCTTCGCGGTAGAGGCGGAGGTCTTCGAGGAAGATGTCGCCGAAGGCGACGCGGCGGATTCCCTGCTGGAAATACAAGAGCAGGGCTTCTTCCATGCGGGCTTCATAGAGCGGGTTGCCGCATTTTGGCGGGATGAAGACTTCGTGCAGCGGTAGGCGGAGGGATTCCGCCTGCCGCTGTAGAAGTTCGCGGCGGACGCCGTGCATGCTGATGCGGTCGTAGCCTTCGGTCACGGTGGTGAGAAGGGCGGCGATGCGTACGTCGGTTTGCCGGAGCAGCGTGTGCAGCGCGAGGGCGCTGTCTTTGCCACCGCTCCAGCAGAAGAGGATGGGTTCAGCTGGAGACATCAGTTTCTTCCGGTGAAGGCGTAGCGCAGGCCCAACATGTAGTAGCGGCCCAGCGCGGGATAACCGAAGGCGTCCTGGTATTGCTTATCGAAAAGGTTAATGGCGCGAGCAGTGACAGACAATCCGTGGGTCAAGTTGTATTTCACGGCCATGTCGAAGCGGGCGTAGCCAGGATCCTTAGTGGGCTGAGGATTGATGAAATTCGAATCGGTGCGGACTCCGGTGAAGTAACCAATGAAATTCCAGTTCACGCGGGCGTAGTCGATGTTGAGACCAAAGGATCCGGAGTTGACCGGGCGGCGAACCAGGTGGTTGCCCGGTTCGAGTGATGGGTCGAAGGTGTTGGGAGACTTGAGGACGCGAGAGTTGTCGTAGGTGTAGTTTCCGTTCACGAAGAGCCATTTGCGAAAACGGACTTCCGAAGTGACGTTAGTGCCGCGCGCGATGGCCAGGTCCGTGTTGAAATAGGTGCCCGTTCCGAACGGGCACGATAAGGTGGATCCCCCCGAGGCAAAGCTGACAACGTCGTAAAAGCGCGTGTAGAAATAATCGGCGGAAACTTTCCATCGGTCGGAGGCGAGTTTCTGATCGAAACCAGTGGTCCAGCCCTTGCTTGCTTCGGGTTTGAGATCGGGATTTCCCGGGAAGCAGGGATCGGTGCCAAAGGTTTGATCGAAGCGCGGTTCCTTGATGCCCTGGCCGTAAAAGGCGTGGTAGCGTGTGTCACCGAAGAATCCTTTGCCGTAGCGCAACGCGTAGGAACCGCCTACGCGGGGAACGAAGCGCGTGCCAAAGCTGGCGTTTGCCTCGACACGCCCTCCAAAGTCCAGGGTGAGGCGGGAAATGGGAGTATAGCGGAAGTCGAGATAACCGGCCTGATTGTTGCGGCGGAGGTGGCCCGGAAGGACAAAATTGATGCCGGCGTTTTCAACTTCGTACTGGTAGCCGGCTGTGGCGATAAAGTTGCGCGTGACATAGCTTGATTGCGCGTTGACGGCCGCGCGATTGAAGCTGAGCACGGAGTCAAATGGAAAAGTGTCGCCCGGATTCGCGAAGCTGCGCTGGCGGGTATAGGAATCCGTGCCGATGAGCTGGTGGTGCCAGTGCGAGCCGGAAGTGAATTCCCAACGGGCGTTGGCGGAAAAAATCTTCTGGCCATAGCCCTGGAAAAGATCGGGCGGGCCCTGCAGCGTGGGACCGGGAATGCCCGCGTCGCTGGTGTTGTTGCGAAGGGAGAGGTGGAGCTGATTGGTGTTGGAAAAAGCGTAGCCGAAATTTCCCGACAGGGTGCGATTTACGAAATAGTCGTTGGGTCCCTGGCCGTCGGTCTGGAAATAGGCGGCTGCGGCAGAGTAATCGAATTTGCCGACGAGCCCGCTGAGGTCCGCGCCTCCGCGACCGGACGAAAAATTGCCGCCTTCGGAATAGGCGGTGAACGCAGGTACGCGGGTATCCCCGCGGTGCGTGAAGAGCTGGACGACGCCAGAGACGGCGTCGCTGCCGTAGATAGCGCTTTCCGCGCCGCGCACGATTTCGACCTTGTCGATGTTTTCGGTGGTGAGGCTGGAAAAATCCACCATGCTGCCCGGCGGATTGATGGGCGTGCCGTCAACGAGGACTTTGGTGAAGTTGGAATTGCCGCCGTTCAGGAATAGGGAGGCGGTGCCACCGAAAGGTCCCGTGCGGCCGACGGCGATGCCGGGGGAAAATTCCAGAAGCTCCGGCAGGGAAACGGCCTGGCGATCGTCGATGGTTTCGCGGGAGATGACGTCGGTGGGCGCGGTGGTTTGCTGCACAGGGGTTGGAACGGATTGCGCGGTTACGATGACGCTGTCGGAGAGCAGTTCGAGGTCGAGGTGAAGATTCAGAACGCGGGATTCGCCTGACGCGATAGTGAGAACGATTTCGCGCGCGGCGAAGGAAGCGCGGGAGAACCGCAGGCGATAGCGGCCCGCGGGCAGAGAAAGGGAGTAAGCGCCGTCGGTCGAAGAAATGGCGGAAACGGCTTGGCCGACAGAAGAAGCTTCGGGCTGCGCGGTGATCCGGACTTCGCCGACGGGCGCGCCGGATGGATCGGTCAGCGTGCCGGCGAGAGTGGCTTTGTTGCTTTGGGATTGCGGTGCGGCTTTGGAGCTGACAGCGGGAACAAAGAATGCGGCGAGCAAAGAGAGTATAGCGATTGTGTTTTTCATGATTCCTCCGCTCCCTCACGCGCGGGAGCTTGAAGGTTGGCCGGTGCAAAGAGGCTTGCACGGGCTGCAGACTTCGCCGGTCTCCTGGCTTGGCGAAAAGGAACTCTGGGTGGACGTAGCGGCCTGAAGCTTGCCGCTACTTCGGGCCGATCTGAAGATCGGCCACCACTGAGTTCACTCGCTGCCTTCCCGTAGCGGAAATTGGCTACAGTGGCTGGCGAGCCGTACATTCGCCTTACAGTCGCGCGGCGGCGACGGTGTTACACCGTCTTCCCGAGCACGAAGTCCGCGGTTGTTGTGGTGGGGCAGAGCCCGCTGTGGGTTAAGGATGTCGGAGGCGCGAGGCCTGTCTGCGACAGGCCAGCCCCCCGTTGGGGTGGACAAGGAAACTTCTACTTATTTGTAAAAAGCGTCACGCGCGGTCGACCGGAAGGAGTTATCTCCACAGAAAGCGGCGCTTGAAAAACCTGTTCGAGAATTTCACGCTGGAGCACCGTTGCCGGCGGACCAACGCGAAGACATTTTCCCCTCTGCAAAAGCACGACCTGGTCGGCGTATTCTCCCGCGAGATTGAGCTCGTGGGTAACGACGACGACGGTGTAGCGATTCTGCGCGGCCAAGCGGCGCAGGGATTCGAGCAGATCCACCTGTGCGCCGATATCGAGGTGCAGCGTCGGTTCATCGAGAAGCAGCAGAAGCGGCTGCTGGGCGAGGGCGCGCGCGAGAATGACGCGCTGCTTTTCGCCGCCGGAAATTTTGTCCATCCAGCGATCGGCGAGTTGCGTGGCGCCGACTTGCGCGATCGCGTTGTTGGCGATGAGGATGTCTTCCTCGGATTCGAAGCGGAGGCCGCCGCCATAGGGATGGCGGCCCTGCATGACGAATTCCCAGGCGCGGGATGGGAAAAGCAAGCGGCTTTCCTGCTGGACGAGAGCGATGCGCTGGGCGCGGGTCTTGACCGGAAGAGAATGCGTTTCAAAACCGTTGAGAAAAATTCGACCAGACAGGGGCAGGAGCGCGCCGGAGATGAGTTTTAGGAGCGTCGATTTGCCGCTGGCGTTGGGGCCAAGAATGGCGACGAGTTCGCCGGGCTTGGCCTGGAAGCTCATCGCTTCGAGCGTGAACAGCGGCGCCTGCGAAGGATTCGGCGCGTAGGCGTAGCTGACCTGCTCGACGCTGAGGCGGACGTCGGGGGTGGCACGCGAGGCGTCTCCAGGAAGCGGGTGACGAAGCGCGCTGCTCATGCGATTCTCCGGCGAAGCAAATAGATGAACAGGGGCGCGCCGGCCAGGGCGGTCACGGCTCCGACAGGCAAATCGGTGGGAGAAGTGACGGTGCGGGCGAGCGTGTCCGCGACCAGCAATGCAATGGCGCCCCCGAGCGCACAAGCAGGAATGAGCATGCGATGGTCGGAGCCGAAGATGAGCCGCATGACGTGGGGAACAAGCAAGCCGACGTAGCCGATTGTGCCGCTGACGCTGACGGCAAGGCCAGTGAGTATGGATGCGGCGATATAGACGACGATGCGGACGCGCGGCACGTCCACGCCGAGATGCATGGCTTCTTTTTCGCCGGCAAGGAGAAGATTGAGGTCGGAGGCGGTGGTATAGATCGCGCCGGCCGCGATGATGAAGCCGAACGACAGGAGGTATTGCAGACTGCGGGGTTGCGGGGTGGAAAGATCACCCATGAACCAGAAGGCGCTGCCGCGGAGATTGTTGCCAGAAAGCGTGGTCATGAGAAACATGATGACGGCCTGGAGGAAAGAAGCGGTGATGATGCCGCCGAGGAGGAGCGTGGTGCTGTCAATCTGGCCGTCGCGGCGGCCGAGGATGTAGACAGCCGCGATGGTGACCGCAGCGCCAAGGAACGCGCCGACCGGAGTGATCAGTCCGGCCATTTCGGGGGAAAGACTCAGATGGCTTTCGACGATGAGAGCCACAATGGAGCCCAGAGCCGCGCCGGAGGAGATGCCGAGAACATAAGGATCGGCCAGAGGATTGCGAAGCAGGGCCTGGAAGCTGACGCCGGCCACAGAAAGAGAAGCGCCGACGAAAATCGCGAGGACGATACGCGGCAAGCGAATGCCCAGGACGATCATACCGTAGTCGCTGGAAAGAGAACTGGTGCGGTGAAGCAGGACGCTAATCAGGTCTTTGCCGAGGCCATAGAGGGAAACCTGGACGGCGCCGAGTTTCATGGCCACCACAACGACAGCGAAGAGAATGAGAGCGAGAAGGCCGCAGCGCAACAGGAGGCGAGTGAGTGTCAACGGGCGCATGCAAGCTCCACAGTCGAGGGTTGCGAGCTAGGAGTCATGTGGGCCGGCGCTGCCGCAGGGGCAGCAGGCGGCGTCGCGGGAGCGGCGGGCTTTTCAGGAGCGGGCGATTCCTGAAACGCGGCGGGATGAAGCTGGCGCGCAAGATCTTCGATGGCGGAGACAATGCGGGGAGCCGGACGGTTGACGGCGTCGCTGATTACGGCGAAGCGACGATTGCGCACGGCATCGAGGAGCTGCCAACTAGGGAGGCTCGCGAGCGAATCGAAATCGCGCGCGGCGGAATCCGCATGCGAGGCGGCGAAGACCAGGTAATCGGGTTGCAGGCGCACGACTTCTTCGAGGTTCATCTGCGGCCAGTCTTGGGAGGCGTCCACGATGCTCGCGGCATCGGCTTTGCGTAGCGCATCGGCGATGAAAGTGTTTCTGCCGACGGAAATGAGCGGGTGGGTCCATACGATAAAGAGAACGCGGCTGGGCGGGAGGGCTTCGAGTCTGGAATGGAGTGCCGCGAGGCGAGCCTGGAGTTCGGCAGTTAGCGATTTCCCGGTTTCGGAGACGCCGAGGAGGTCGGCGAGTTTTTGCGTAGTGGAGAGAATGTCGTCGACATTACGTGCGTGGGTGGCATAGGCGGGGATGCCCAGGGCGTCGAGAGCCCGGACGGTCTCGAGGCGATTGATTTCCTTGGTAACGAGAACAAGATCCGGATGGAGCGCGGCAATCTCTTCGAGATTGGGATTCACAATGCCGCCGACTTTCCTTTTCTTTTGCGCGTCGGGAGGATAGTCGCAGTAGTCGGTGTCGCCGACGAGGCGATCCTGGACCCCGAGGGCATAAAGCGTTTCTGTCAGGCTGGGCGCGAGGGAAACGATGCGCGAGGGGAGCAGCGGGACGCGAACGGTGCGGCCGGATTCGTCGACGACTTCGCGCATGGCAGGCGATGGGGCGGAGGCCGGGGCGGGCGCGGAGGACTGCGCGCGGAGCTGCCAGGCGCCTAGCAAGAGCAGGGCTGCGCCGAAAATGCGGGCGCGACGCAAGGCATTGGCAATACTGTGGTGCACGAATCTCCCCTGACGAAGGTGCCGCGAGAAATCTGAAAATAAAAAACCCGGCGAGAGGCCGGGGTCGTACTGGAGGCGTACCCTCTCGCGAAGTAGGCGCAACCACGATGGCGAGGGAGGGTAGCCTGGCTCTCGGCGATGAAGCCGAATACAGTGGCGGGACCGCGGCCGATTTGCACGGCACTTCCCCACTTCCCTTGCCTGCTGAATGTCCAAAACAGTTTACGAGGCGCCGGGAGGTGTGTCAATCGAGGACGGGATTTTGGGTGGATCAGACGCGCTGGTTCACTTCCGGATTCAGGACCGCCTCCTCGATTCGAGCGAAAAGAGTCTTGGGGTGAAGGGCTTCGATCGGTAGCCGAGCACTCCAGCCGCCTGGCAACGTCCCGTGTCTTCGCCCATGGCGCGAGTTTGAGGTGATGGAAACAATCATCGCGCCGCAGCATCCCGAGCAAGCGAACTCGGTATACAATCCTCTCAAGTTCTTGAAACCTAGATGAGCGAAATGCCTCGGGAGGCGTTGCGAATATGGCCCCGATACTTCTCTGGCTCGTCATGGTCCTTTGCCTGCTGATTTCCGTCGTCAAGTACGTGATGGGAATCATCTTGAAGCTATCGTTCCCCAGCACGCAAATCCGGAAAGACTACAGCTACCGGCCCACCGTCAGTGTTTTGATGCCCTGCTTCAACGAAGGCAAGACGGTGTATGAAACGATCGAAAGCATCAGCAAATGCAATTATCCGAACGAGAAGTTCGAAGTCATCGCCCAGGACGACTGTTCCGTTGATGACAGCTACGAGTGGGTGCTCAAAGCCCAGCGAGATTTCACGAACATCCGCATCCGCACCGGCCGGAACGCGGCCAATAGCGGGAAGGCGCGCACGGTCTGCAACGCGCTCGAGCATTCCTCCGCCGACATCATCATCTCGATCGATTCAGATTGCATTTTCCACGAAGACGCGATTCGCGAGCTGACCGCCTGCTTCTCCGAGCCGCGAATCGGGTCGGTGGGTGGCAGGGTGGGCGTCCGGAATCCGAACGACAGCATAATCACCGGCATTCAGGCGGTCGTTTACTACTCGGCGTTTCAACTTTACAAAATTCCCGAGAACTGGACGCGGAGTGTTTGTTGCATCAGCGGATGCCTGTTCGCCATCCGGCGCGAATTGCTGCTGGAGATCGAGCCCGCGATCCGCGCGCGGCATTGGTTCGGCATTCCAGTGAATCAGGGTGAAGACCGGTTCCTGACTCATCAAACCTTGCTGCGCGGCTACGGGACATACATCAATAATGACGCGCTTTGCTGGACCACTGTCCCCGATACGCTCTCCGTCCTTTTCAAGCAGCAATTGCGGTGGCGCCGAAGCATCGTGCGCGATTTTTTCTACACGCTTCGAACACTTCCGCGACATGTCTGGAAACTGCACCCGAACACCGTGTTCACGTTGGTGCTTACGCCGCTTGGTGCAATCGTTGCCTTTCTGGTCGCCGTAACGATGCTCTCCTCAGACCCCCTGGCGTGGGCAGGACCGCTGCCCTTGCTGACGGCGCTTGGAATCGGAGCGGTACTGACCTGGGTGATCAAGAAATACAGTGCGCGAGAAGCGCTGGCCCACCCGCTGGTGTTTGGGGCATATGTCGCATGGTCGCTGGTGAGCAGCTTGTTTCTGACGCCTCTGGCCCTGTGTACGATGGATTCCGCAGACTGGGGAACGCGAACCAAAGAAGAACAAGAGGTGCTGCTTGCCAACCCTGACCGCTGATACTCCACCCGCGCAACCGAAAAAAGCCCCCCCGCGGCAATCGTTTCATTACAAAGTCGTGATTTCGCTTTACCGCGTATTCGCTATAACGGTGCTGTATCTGGTGCTTGGCGGCATCCTCGCTTATGCCTTCGTGATGGGATTTTATGCGGTAAGCAACTCGTGGGCCGCGCCGCTGATCCTTTCTGCGGTCGACGAGAAAAGCCTCGACTTCCGGCAAAAGCTGGTGACCAGCCAGCAAACCATCGAAGACTTGAAGGTAGACTCGCAAAAACTGGAAAGCGGCATTGCTGAGATGAAAAAGCACCGGTCGGCGCTGCTGGCGCTCGAGCCTCAACTTCAAGTGGCGATTGAACGCGAGCGGACGCACAACCGGGCCATCGGCCCGCAACTCGCCGCACTGGACACAGAGAAGCAGGCCGACAACGTAAAAACACGAGCGGTGCTTAAGCAACTCAAGGAAATCGAGTCCAACATCAACAAGGACCTGGCCTCCGGCCTGATTACAAAAGGCGACGCAGCCACCCAGTTGTCCGCGCTGAATCAGGCCGAGAATGCTTACACAGACAGCAAAATAGCCGAGGTGCTGCTGACAGACAGCGTCCTGCAGAAGAACACGACGGGCACAGATTCGCTCGACGTTCTGGAAAAGCAGGCGGAATTGCGCTCCGAAGCCGCTCAGCTCGATGTGGCGATTAACGTCGCCGATAAGCAGCTGCAGGAAGAATCGCGGCAGATTGACCGGTTGCGGGATGCCATTCGCACGGCCAAACAAAGCCCGTATTATCTGAACGCGGAGGGTGGCAAGACGCTGTACTTCGCATTCGTTCCTTATGACAATCAGGCCAGCGCGGTGGCCGGGCGGTTGGTTTACGACTGCTACCTCAACATGTTCGCGTGCCGCAAAGTAGGCACGGTGAACCAGATATTCGCGGGCGAAGAAACCGCCGTGCATCCCATCTTCAAAACCAACATTCGCGGATTCCTGATGCAGATGAATCTCGACCACCCGGAATCCGCGAAGTCCAAGACCGTGTTCCTCGGCCGAAAGCCGCTATTGTTCTGAGGTGAACCCCATGATCAGGAATCCCTGGAAAACTGTGCTCGCAGCAGCCTTGCTCTGCGCGGTCCCGGCGATTGCGAGTGGCCAACAAGATCAGCAGGCCTACTGCAAGTACGCGATGGAACAGGCGCAAGCGCAACGAGACCTGCTGCGCACGCCGGCGGCCACGGCAGGGTTCACGCAACCCGAGACCGGGCTGCCCATGCAACTGGTTGGGGGCGCAACCCTGGGCCTTTCCGATGTCCGGAAAGCTGAGCTGACCATGGATGTTGCCCGCAAAAACTGCGAACTCTACAAGGCCACCACGGGAGCTCAGCAGGAAATCCAGTACGCGCTGTCCGGCCTGGAGAAAGCAGCCCTCCTCAACCGGCTCACTCTGATCGAACAGGCCGCAAAATCACTGGACACGCTGATCGCGCAGACCGCGAAGATGCTGGAGGCACAGAATGCTACGCAGCTGATGCTTTTCACACTGCAGACAACAAAGATCAAACTGGAGGCTGACCGCGCCGACACTCGCTTGAAACTTTCCGCTATCTATCTTCCGCCGCTGAGCGATCAACCGTTGAAAGAGGTAGTGGCGCAAAAACAAAGCAGCGAGGAGGGTGCGCAGAGGGTGCTGGCGAAACTGAGCCGGCAGAATAATTGGGATGTTGCCCTCACCGTTGGCGTCCATCAACAGGTAAATCCGATTGCCCAGGGTGCGCAGCCGTATGGGCAGGTCTCCATCAACTACAACCTTGCCAGCCACGCGATCAACAAGCATCTGGATCGTGCCGTCGAAGCACACGACGAATGGAAAAAAGTTGAGGAGAACGATGTTGTGCGGCAGATGGAGGTCCTGCGGCAGCAGTTGGTGGATTGCGTAACGGTGCAGGAGATTAAACTCAAGTCCCTTGAGGAAGAAAACAAGCAGATCGAAAAAAACCTTCAGCTGGTTGCGGCGCCCGACACTTCCGCGGCCTTCGATTTCCACAATCAATTGGCCGCCACCCAACTCGTGCTGCAAATCGAGACCGCCGACGCGTCCTTCCGAATCGACCACTTGCGCGAGTACCTGGTAAAAAATTTCTGAGAGAGTGGCCTCTCTCGTTGGGGCGTGGAGAAGGGTGTCAAAAAATAGAAATTGGGAATCGAAGACAAACGTCGTTAGTTCTTGAAGATGCCGAAGTGTGAATCCTAAAAGAATGAAAAGAAAACCGCCCGGCTCGGGGAGTAGCCGGGCCGCTTACGCCACGCTAAAGCGTTAGCGAGTGGTCAAATGCGCTTCAGAAGCCCTGCGAGCAGGCGCCGGCTCCGGAGAGACTTTGATTGCTCCACAGGGTCTGCACCGGATACGCGCGGCCGTCGTTTCCGATCATGTTGAAGGGCGCGCCGGGGATTTGGAGTCCGTCGCCGACCCAGGCGCACTTGTCGCCGATCTCCCAGCCCTGGTAATCGAACCAGCCGCCGTTCTCTACCTGGCCGGTTGTTGACTCGGCGCCCGGATCGGTGAGGGTTTCCGCGATCTCGTGGCCGAGCACGATGGTGACTCCGTCAACATCCCCCGTGGGCGCGGGATTGACGAAGTCCTTTCCGCAACCGCCGCCTGCGTTCAACACGTAAGGCATATTGGTGAACGCGATGCCCTGCTCGACGCCGGGATAACCCGTAGGCGTCGTGAAATCGTGCCAAGCGCAATATTGACTTTGATTGAAGCCTGCATCGTTGAACTTCTGCGGAGTGGCGATGACGAAATTGGAATCGGTCAGATCGGCCGCATGGAAAAATGTCACCGCTCGCGCGGCTTCGCGTGCCAGGTCAATGGGTGCCAGATTGTCGTGAGTGGGATTGGTGTTGTCGTGCCAAACGCCCGCGAGTTGCTGCTTCGGGTTGCCGATCGTCGAATAGTTGCCGTTGTAATTGGATTGATAATACTGGGTGGCGATATCTCCCCAGGTTGTGCCGCCCATGGCTGCGATGAATCTGATCATCAGCTCGCCTGCGCCGTCCGGATCGTTTGCGGGGTTGCCCACCGAGGTGTGATCGAATGCGTTTGGCTGACCCCAACCCCAGAAGACAAGATAGATCTTGGGACTGACCTGGACGTGCCCGCCGAAATAGGCCATGTTGACGGGCATGGGCTGCCCCGCCGCGACGCCCGGCGGGCACGTGGGGAGGGTCATGCAGATATCAATCGCGGGCGGTGTGATGCCTGCTGCTGGCATGGCGTGAGGATTCGCCGGAGCAGAGCGTACACAGCCTTGGCCGGTTGCGTCGAATGACTTGTTGCTCCACAGGGGTTGCACCGCGAACGAGGTGTGATTATCCATGGGAACATTGGCGAGGTTGGTCCAGGCGCACTTGTCGCCGTTCTCACTGCCCTGAGCATCGTTCCAGCCATCCTGGATGCTGGCAAAATTGTCCGGGTCGGTGACCGCTTCGGCGTATTCGTGCCCGGTGACGATGCTGTAGCCGTCGAAAACCCCGTGGCCAAAGCTGTCGCTGATCACGTTCACGGAATTCATGCCGCAGCCGCCGGTGCCGAGGCCCGGCCAATTCATGTTGAGAAATGGGATGAAGGCGTATTGCAGGCGGTACGGATTGCCGAGGCCATCGACGCTGGTGGTCTGCGTGTGATAGCCGCAATAAACCGGCTGACCCGTGGCAATGGAGGTTGGTGGTGTAAGGATGATGTAGGTGGCCTGCGAATTGTAATTGAAGTGTGCGGATGCGCGAATCGCTTCCATGGCGAGCGGATCATCGGCCACGTTTTCAGCCAAGCCGAGAGCGATGATGTCACTGGGAACCGGCGTCGTGTCGGTCCACACACCTTTGAGTTGTTTCCTTGGGTTGGTGACGTACCCGCTGCCGTTGGCGTTGGCGCAACTGGTGGCTCCGGCAGGGACGGTGTTGCAGTATTCCGTCTGGATGGCGGCCCAGGACGTACCGCCAAGATTGGTCAAAAACGAGGTCACGTAGGTTTGTAACTGCTGGCTCGTGTACTGCTTTCCATTAACGTCCGTGGTGGTGAATCCGTTCGCCCAATCGGGCCCCCAGAAGATCAGATAGATCCCCGGCGTGGTCTCGACGCCGATGGCGCCCGCCCCTGCATTGCCACCGTGATAGATAAGATCGTTCGACGCCGAGCTGAGGTTGGGTGACTGCCCTGCGGCCCAAAAGAAGTGCTTTTGATTCGTCGCGCCCCATGCTTGGGTGGTGATCACGGCCAGCGAGATGGTGAGAACTGCGAGCACTCGCGAGACAAGGGCCGGTAGAGGTTTGAGGATTGTAGTAAACATAGCCATCTCCGTGGGGGAATTCCCCGAATTTGTTATCGAAGCTAGAGGGGGCCTGACAACGATGTGCGCAAGCCTGCGTGGGGTGTGAAGAAATCACGGCCGGGTACGGCAGAAAGCATCCTCACAAGCTGGCGGCCGACCTGTTGGTCGACCTGAACGATAGCTGAGGCGCGACAGATGTCTATTGGGTGAATACCGGGGATGGCTACCGGAAAATACCTGAGTCTTTTTAGCTTTGTTTATGAAGTTTATTGAGAACGGGGAGTCAAGTTTGCCTGAAGCAAGCAGTTTTTTGGTTGCCGTCGTGAAATCCCACACACTCTAAATTGCTTTGGCAATCACAGCGAATTGCCGATCATTCGGTTAGAGCGGTCGGGTATGTTTCATCACCGGGGTTTTTCTACCGCGTCTACGTCCTTATCGCCCTTGCCCTTGGAGAATACCGGGCTGTTAATCGTTCCGACGATCCGAAAAGGAAATTGCAACTTGCCGTCTTTTAGTGTGGCTCCAGAAAGCCGGGCGACGGTGTTGGTTAAGAAGCCTTCCTTGGTCGTAATCTCGGCCAAACCGCGATAGTTCAGCTCGTCAGAGCCTGAGACGCTGACGCTGCCCGAGCCGTCCACATCCACTCCGTAACCGTCTATATCTATCACGCGACTGGAAATGCGCTGATTGTCCAGCTCCAGATCGGTGGTTATCAAATTAAATGCAGAAGGATCATTCTTGGCCGGGCCGAGATCATTGAAATGCGCCAGCTTCATCAAATTCGCGTTGAGCTTGAGGCTCGGCACCTGGCCGTTGCGCACTGTCACGTGTCCGGCTCCATGCATTCCCGCCAAAGGGCGGAGCGAATGCGCAATTTCTCCCGCTAATTTTACTTCCCCTTCCATCTTCCCGGTCATCTTTCCACCGCCGTTTGGGAAGGCCGCCAGAAGCTGGGCTACATTGACTCCGTTCAGCCGCAAAGTGGTCTTGAAGTTCACGTTCTTCCCCAACAAGTCAAAGGTCAGATCACCTGCAGCACTCCCGCCATAGACTTCCGCTTTAACCCCCGTGAAAAAAACGTGCCTCGCCTCAAGCCGCAAATTGGATTCCAGATTTTTTGCCTCGACCGCGCCGAAGCGCAGAAGACCCGCCTTGACGGTGCCCTGGCCATCGGTTGAGGACGAGGAAGGATTGATAATTCCCATCAGGTTCACCTGCTGCAGGTCGCAGGAAATATCGTGGGCTTCAAAGAAAATGGGACCCGCTGCGTCGGAGGGCAACAGATTCGATGCGACCAATTGCCCCCGCCTGATTTGCACGCTCGAAATCACTCCGAGAGGAAAGGCATTCTGCGAAGCCTGCGCTTGTGGATTCTCGAAGTTCCAGGGGCCGTCGGGATCTGAAGTCATGTTCAAGACGGGGTCCTCGAGCACGAGGGACTTGATGACCACTTGCCGGCGAAGGAGGGCAACAAGCCCAAGCTCACCATCAATGCGCGCCACCTGCACGATATAACCGTGCGGAAATATGGGAGGGTTCTTCACGCCGAAATCATCAATGTGAATGGATAAAGGGAAAAAGGTGAGTGACAGGCGCCCGATTTCGACCTGCTTTCCAGTTTTTTCCTGGAGAAATGAGATCACCTGGGGCTTGTAGCGATCCACTTGAATGAGCGCGGGTGAGGCCAAAATAAGCGCGAGCAAGAGTAACGCCGCGATTCCAACAACGATCAGAGCGGTTTTCCGCCGGATAGCCACAGCGACCTCCAGAATACGGGCGTTTTTTGGTGTAACGAGGAGGCGGTAAGTTGCTCGTCGTTGCACTATTCTTCAGATCGACTACATTCGACCCTGCATGTTGGATGAGAACTGGCCCTAACGAGAGGGTATCTATCCAGGCAGGCATTGCACGAGGAGCAGCCTCCCCGATGTCCTCCACGGATGAACGAGCCAGGGATCCCCAGCTGAATTGGATGAACTGGCCGTACGACAGTGCTTTTCTCGAGGACGATCATAGCCGGCGCCAGGAAGCGAGTCTGTGCGGTTCTGTACAGCTTCGCAGGCCGCCCGCCAAGGAAATTATTCGGAACTGGTAATACCGCTCGCGAATGTTGTGCTGGGCCTTACCTTGTTTGACTGGAAGAGAAACGGTTAGTCGAGAACAAGCCAAGCGCCCGCAAATTTGCGCTGCGTGGCGTGACTAGCGGTTTTTCCAGTTGGGTTTGCGCTTTTCGCTAAGGGCGCGGAGGCCCTCCTGGGAGTCTTCAAGGCGGTAGAGTTCGTTGAGGAAAATGTTCATGGAATTGCGGAGGCCGTCCCGGAGAGAGAGGCCCATGCCGCCGAGAATCGCTTTTTTGGCCATGGTGAGGACCGGACCGGAATGGCCCGCGATGCGGGCGCAGAGATCGTTGACGGTGGCTTCAAGCTGCGCTTCTGGAACGAGTCGATTGACAATACCCATGTCGAGGGCGCGTTCCGCGGTGACGGGTTCGCCGAGGAGCACGAGTTCGAGCGCGACCTTGGGACCGACGAGGAACGGGAGAATGGTGGACGCGAGGGGCGGAAAAACGCCGAGCGTGATTTCGGGCTGCGCGAAGCGGGCTTTTGGTGTGGCGATGACCAGATCGCCGAACGCGGCGAGTTCCGCGCCGCCGCCGATGGCCGGACCGTTGACGACGCAGACGACGGGCTTGGCAGTTTCGAGAATGCCCAAGAAGACGGAGTGAAAAGCATCGAGCATCTGGAAGACGCGATCGGTGGTGTATTCGCCGACGTCAATGCCACCGCAGAAAACCTTGCAGGCGGAATCGAGGACGATGAGTTTCACGTCCGGGCGCTCGCCGGCGTGGGCGATGCCATCAAGCAATTCGCGGAGCATGAATTCGTTGAGGAGATTGTGGTCGGGGCGATTGAGGGTCATGCGAGCGGCGCTGGCTTCGATACGGAATTTTACATACTGAAAATCGGCGGGGTTGCGGCGGGTGGGATCGGTGCGAACCTCGACATTGCGATCGGCCAGAGTGGTGCGGCGTGCTTCCACGTGAGTTTCTCCTTCGGGAGTGGTCTAGAGCGGATAGTAGCATGCGAGGGTGGAGGCAACTGCGCGGAGCTGTGGCGAAGTGCGCAAAGAGTTTGCTGGCCGATGAGACGGGGAGGTGCGTGGCCCGTTTCAAGCGCGGAAGAATGAGAAGAACAGATGGCTGGTGGACTACACTATCTGGACGATGAATCCGGAAACGCTTTCGAGGTTCGATAAGCTGCCGAGAGCTTATGCGCTGTGGCTAAAAGAAAGCATGGCGGCAGAGGGTTTTCCGGCCGCGGCGTGGTGGGAGAAGGCACCGCCGATTCGATTTGAGCGCGATTGGAGAGGCGAGCAGGCGGATCCGCAGCGGGAGACGGAGGTGCGGCTGCTGTGGAATGAACGGACGCTGTACTTGAGATTTTTTGCGCTGTACCGGGAACTGCATGTGTTTCAGGATGCGCGGGCGGATGGATGGCGCGACGAATTATGGGAGCGCGACGTGGCGGAAGCATTTTTGCAGCCGGACGCGAGCGACCCGCGTGTATACAAGGAGCTGGAAGTAAGCCCGAATGGATTTTGGATTGATTTGAATATTGCGCACGGCGGGAAAAAAGAGATGGGCAGCGGATTGCGGCGGCGCGTTCTGCAAGATGCAGCGGCGCGAACCTGGATTGCCGAACTTGCGGTGCCGATGCGGAGCCTGACGCCGGCGTTTGATCCGAAGCGAAGTTGGCGGGCGAACTTTTTTCGGGTGGAGGGGAAAGCGGAACCGAGATTTTATTCGGCGTGGAGTCCGACGATGACGCCCGCGCCGAATTTTCATGTGCCAGAGGCGTTTGGGCATTTGGAATTTCGCGCGGCGGAGTAGGAGGAGAAACGTGATTCGTGGTTTGTGTTTCGGATCTGATCGAAAAGACCCCGGGCGCAACACCGGCATGCGGAGAACACGGGTTTGTGCCATCGCCGGGATGATTTTGCTCGCCGGGATGGCAAGCGGGGTTTCGGTGTGGGCGCAGGAGAATGCAAACCCGGATGCGCCGGCGGTGAAGAAGGTGGAGCCGCCGAACTGGTGGGTGGGGCTGACGCCAGAGGTGATGCTGCTGCTTTCCGGGAAGAATCTGCGGGCGACGCATGTGAGCTGCAATCTTCGCGACGTGGTTGTCGGCCGGACGGAGTCGTCAGGCGACGGCGATTACCTGTTCGTATGGCTGAAACTTGGGCCGGATTTGCACACTGGCACGGCTGTCTGCCGGGTCACGACAGCTCACGGGGAGACTACGTTTGAATTGCCGATCGCGGCGCGACAGCAGATTCTCGGACGAAACCAAGGGATTTCACTGGATGACGTGATTTACCTGATTATGCCGGACCGATTTGCGAACGGCGATCCGCTGAACGACGAGCCCGCGGAGTTTCCGGGGACGCACGACCGCGGTAAACCGCGCGCGTATCATGGCGGAGATTTGCGCGGCGTCGAGCAGCACCTGGATTACTTGAAGGACCTTGGGGTGACGACGCTGTGGCTGACACCAATTGTGAAGAACGGGGCCGCGCAGGATTACCACGGGTATGGCGCGACGGATTTGTATGCCGTGGATCCACACCTGGGCAACCTTGGAGATTATCAGGAACTTGTACAGGCGGCGCACAAGCAGCACATGAAAGTTCTCTTTGATGTGGTGCCGAATCACGTGGGGCCGCGGCACCCCTGGGCGGCACATCCGCCGATGCCGGACTGGTTTCACGGAACGCCGGAGCACCATTTGACGGCGGCGTCGCCACTAAAGGGATCGTTCTATGGGCTCGAGGACAAGAAGGAAATTACCAATGATGCGTTTGAGTCGCTGGTGGACCCTCATACTCCCCCGCAGTTGAGACGGAGTTTGACCGAGGGATGGTTCGCGGGAATTTTGCCGGACATGAACACGGAAAATCCGGCGGTGGTCGAATACCTGGCGCAGAACAGCATCTGGTGGGCGGAAACTTCGGGGCTGGATGGCTACCGGATTGACACGTTTCCGTATGTGTCGCGGGAGTTTTGGGAACAGTGGCACACGGCACTGAGGAGAATTTATCCGCGGCTTTCGACGATCGGCGAAGTGTTTCATCCCGACCCCACAGTGACTTCGTTTTATCAGGGCGGAAGAAAAGGCTGGGACGGCATCGATACGCAACTGACGACGCCGTTTGACTTCCCTCTCTATTTCACACTGCGGGACGTTCTACTGAAGGGCGCTCCAGTTGGAAAATTGGCGAACATCCTGCGGCAGGACTCGCTTTACCCGCACCCGGAATTTCTGGTGCCATTTTTCGGGAATCACGATACGACGCGCCTGTCGGGAACGCCGGAGGGGACACCTGCGCGATTGAAGCTGGCCTTCGGTTTGATTTTTACCGTACGCGGGATTCCGGAAATGTATTACGGCGACGAAATCGGCATGCCGGGCGGGCGCGATCCGGACAACCGGCGCGATTTTCCCGGGGGATGGACGGAGGATGCGCGGAACGCGTTCAAGAAGGTTGGGCGCGAGAGAGAGCAGGAGGAGTTGCACGAGTACGTGCGTTCGTTGCTGCAGGTGAGGGCGCAACATCCGGCGCTGCGGCGGGGAAAATTGTGGAGCCTTGCTTCGAACGACGCGACGTATGTGTTCATGCGAGAGACCGAAGAAGAGAGGATTGTGGTGGCGTTCGACACGGGCGAGGGCACACGGGAGATTGCGGTGCCGCTAGAGGACACTTCGGCACAGCAAGCGACGGGCGCAACTGTGATATTTGGGCCGGGGCAGGCGGAGCTGGCGGGAAAGACGATGAAATTGCGCGTGCCGGGGCAAAGCGTGAGCGTGTTTTTGCTGCAATAGCTTGTATTTCACGGCGGGCATGAACTTTACATGGAATTGACAGGCAAGAAAGTGGGAATCGCCGGGCAGGTAGCCTATTATTGTTGCGGCCCATCTATGGGAAGAGTGGCCAGAAGTCCACTTCGAAATTTCTCAGCTTCCGCGCGAACTCAATTCGGGAGAAGAAGATGAAAAAGTTATTTGTGCTACTGGCACTTTTGGGGACAACACTCATGGCAGCGGAGAAGACGGTATACGACTTTACGTTGAATTCGATTGAAGGGCAGTCCACGCCACTGGCATCATTCAAGGGAAAAGTGGTGTTGCTCGTGAACGTGGCCAGCCGCTGCGGATTTACGCCGCAATATGCCGGGCTGGAAGCGCTGTATGAGAAATACAAGGACCGGGGCTTCGTGATCGTCGGAATTCCAGCGAATAATTTTGGCGCACAGGAGCCGGGAACGAACCAGGAGATCAAGACATTCTGCACGTCGAAATATCACGTGACGTTTCCGATGATGGCGAAGGTTTCCGTAAAGGGTGAGGACATCACACCGCTTTACGCGTTCCTGACGGACAAAGCGGCGAATCCGAAGACCGGCGGAGAAATTGGCTGGAATTTCACGAAGTTTTTAATTGGCCCGGACGGCAAAGTGGTCGCGCGGTTTGATTCGGAAGTGGAGCCGGACTCGAAGGATTTGAACTCGGCGATCGAGGGTGCCCTCGCTAGGTTGAAATAGCGGCCGCGCGGGGCGACGGTTCGACGCATGGCGATTCTTTCCCTCCAAAACGTCAGCAAAGAATATACAAGTGACCGCCAGAGCGTTCGGGCGCTGGATGGAGTCACACTGGACGTGGCGGGGGGCGAGTTCGTCGCGCTGGTCGGGCGAAGCGGGTGTGGCAAATCGACGTTGCTGCACCTGGCGGGAGTGATGGATTTTCCGACGTCGGGCACGGTGGGGATCGAAGGCCAGCCGACGTCGGATCTGAGTGACGCGCAACAGACGCTACTGCGGCGTGAAAAAATCGGGTTTGTCTTTCAATCCTTCCAACTGTTGCACACTTTAACCGTTCAAGAAAATGTAGAGTTGCCATTGCAACTGGCGGGCAAGGCAGGAGCGCGCGAACTGGCGATCGAGAGGCTGCAGTGGGTGGAACTCGATGGGCTCGGTGCGCGATATCCGCTCCAGCTCTCCGGCGGGCAGATGCAGCGCGTGGCGATTGCCCGGGCGCTGGCGCATTCACCGCGGATTCTGCTGGCCGATGAACCGACGGGAAATCTGGACACAACCACGGGTGGCATGATTCTGGAACTGCTGCTGCGGCTGACACGTGAACAAAAAACGGCGACGATCGTTGCGACGCACAGCCTGGAAGCGACGAGCGTGTGCGACACGCTGGTAAAGCTGCGCGACGGGCGCGTGGAAGAAGTGACGCGGCGCTGACATGCCACGATGGAAGCTTTTTTACCGGGTGATGATGCGGCCTCTTTTTCGGGAGCCCGTGCGGCTTGGGCTGATGGTGCTGGCCGTGGGACTCGGCGTGGCGGTGGTGCTGGCGATTGAACTGGCGGGAAACGCCGCGGCGGGATCCTTTCATTCTTCGATGGAGAGCCTGGCCGGAGACAACGACCTGGAAGTTGTGGCCTGGGGCGGAGTGCCGGAAGCATTGATGGGCACTCTGGCCACGCTGCCTTACCCACTGCGAATTTCGCCACGGATGGAAGATTTCGCCGTGGACACGCGCACGCGCGAAACAGTGCCACTGATCGGACTGGATCTGATTGCAGAAGGCAGCCGGTACGCTTCAGAAACCGACGCAAGCAACGTGAATTCCAAATACAAAGCAACATTGGAAAAGTCTGTGCGCGATCTGGAAAATCCGGAAAGCGTGTGGATCAGCGCGAGCCTGGGGAAAAGGACGGGTGAGCGCATTTCTTTGCTGATCAATGACCGTGTGTTGGATTGCGTGGTGCGCGGCGTGTTTCCGAGCACATCCGGGAACGAACACGCAATATTGATGGACATTGCGGGAGCGCAGCGCGCGTTGAACCGGTTTGGCCGCGTGGATCGAATCCTGATCAAGCTGCCGGCGAACAGCACTGTCGAGGATTGGCAAAAGAAATTGAGCAGCGTGTTGCCGCCGGGCGTGGAGGTGCGGCTCGAAGGCACGGGGACGGAAGAAAACCGGAAAATGCTGGCGGCGTTCCGGTGGAATTTGCGGTTGCTGAGTTACATCGCGTTGGTGGTCGGCGCATTTCTGATCTACAGCACGATTTCGGTTTCCGTGGTGCGGAGGAGGAGCGAGATCGGAATTGTGCGGGCGCTTGGCGCGGAGCGCAGAGATGTGTTGGCCGCGTTTCTCGGAGAGGCGGCTTGCCTGGGGCTGGCGGGCGCGCTGATGGGCTTGCCGCTGGGGCGAATCATGGCCGGCGGCGCGGTAAAGTTGATGGCAGCGACGGTTGAGTCGCTTTATGTGAGCAGCCGGCCGGGCGCGATTGCGTTGACGCCGTATTCGTTGGCTCTGGCGTTGTTGATTGGAGTGGGCATGGCGGTCGTTTCCGCGCTTTCCCCCGCACGGGAAGCTATGCAGGTTTCGCCGGTCGATGCGATGGCGCAGGGGCGGCGGGAATATGTTGCGCGCGCGCACAAGGGGCGCGACCTGGCAATCGCTGCGGTGCTGGCCGGGCTTGCGGCGCTGGCTGCGCAGATGCCGGCGTTTCGAGGAAAACCATTTTTCGGATACCTGGCGGCGGTCTTGTTGATAGCGGCGGCTGCGTACGCGATGCCTGCGCTGGTGAATTTTATTTCCCGCACTGCGGCGGGAGTCCTGGGAAAGCTTTTTGGCGTGGAAGCGATGCTGGCCTCGCGGAGCCTCGCAGCTTCGCTGCGGCGGACATCAGTGCTGGTGGGGGCACTGGCGACGGCGGTCGCGATGATGGTGTCGGTGGGAATCATGGTGGGAAGCTTCCGGCAGACGGTGGTGAGCTGGATGAACCACCAGTTACCTGCGGATTTGTATTTGCGTCCGGCGGGCAACGCGGCCTCGGACCGGCATCCGACAATTTCCATGGAATTGGTGGAGACAATTGCCAAGTTGCCGGGTGTTGCAGCAGTGGACCGCCTGCGAGCGTATGAAATCAGCTACGACGGGATGCCCGCGACGCTGGCTTCGGCGGATTTGCGGGTGCTCCGTGCTTACCGGGAGTCGGATTTTTTCTCCGGGCGGCCGACTGGCGAGGTGCTGGCCGAGCTGCGGGGCAAGAACAACATCATCGTGAGCGAGCCGTTCACGTACAAACACAAGGTGAACACGGGCGACACAATCACGCTGTCCCTCGGAGAAGCGCGGGCGAGTTTTCAAATCGTGGATATTTATTACGATTACGCGAGCGAGCGTGGCTACATTTTGATGGACCGGGATGTGCTTTTGAAGTATCTGCCGGACGAGACGCCGACAAATCTTGCAGTCTTTTTGGTACCCGATGCGAAGGTCGCGGAGGTGCGGAAGGCAATCCAGGAAGTCGCGGCGGGGCATCGCATCCTGATTTTTTCGGACCGCGATTTACGGACGGAAGCAGTGCGAATCTTCGACCGGACGTTTGCCATTACTTACGCGCTGGAAGCGGTGGCGGTAGTTGTGGGGGTGATGGGGATTGCGGGAGCGTTGATTGCGCTGGTGATCGACCGGCGGAGGGAGTTGGGATTGCTGCGGTTTTTGGGTGCTTCATCAGGGCAGATTCGGAAGATGATACTTGTGGAAGCAGGTTTGCTGGGGCTTTTAGCAAATCTGGCGGGATTTGTGCTGGGTTATTTTCTTTCGCTGATCCTGGTTTTCGTGATTAACAAGCAGTCGTTTGGATGGACGATCCGGTTTCACTGGCCGGTGGCGGTGCTGCTCGGAGCGTTGACGGTGGTGTACGCGGCGACATTGGTGTCGGGGCTGTATCCAGCGTGGGTTGCGGTACGACTGAATCCGCTTGAGGTGATTCATGAGGAGTAGGCGGCTGCTCTTCGTGTTTCTGCTTGCTTGGCTGCCCGGTGCTATGGCGCAGTACAAGACGGCTCTGCCCGGCTACCACTACGAATTCCCGCGCGATCATTACAATCACGAAGATTTTCAGACAGAGTGGTGGTACACCACCGGAAATTTGGTGGCAGCGGACGGGCGACACTATGGCTATGAGCTGACGTTTTTTCGCCAGGGAGTGGACCGCGATCCGAGCAAAACGGGGAGCTGGGATATTCAGGATTTCTACCTTGCGCATCTGGCGCTGAGCGACCTGGATGGCGGGAGGTTTTATCACGCGGAGCGGACGAACCGGGCAGGACCAGGGCTGGCGGGGATCGACGGAAAAGAAAAGCGCATCTGGAATGGTAACTGGGAAATCCGGTGGAACGCGGAGGAAGAAGCGTTAAACGCAGTGGGGGAAAACGTCTTGTTACAATTTTCGTTGCACAGCGAAAAGCCGCCAGTGATTCACGGGGAGAATGGGGTCAGCCAGAAAGCAGCGGGCGCGGGACGCGCATCGCACTACATTTCGTTCACGCGATTGAGCACCAAGGGAACGATTTCCTTAGCGGGAAAATCGGTAGGAGTCCACGGGACATCGTGGATGGATCACGAATTTTTCACGCACTCGCTGGGGGCGGAGCAGGTGGGGTGGGATTGGATGAGCGTGCAGCTCGAGGACGATACGGAATTGATGCTGTACCAGTTTCGGCGGAAGGATGGGTCAACCGATCCGTTTTCGTCGGGAACGTATGTGAATGCGCAGGGGAAACCGGTGCATTTGACGGCCGAGGATTTCCAGTTGGTTCCTACGGGAGAGACGTGGACGAGTGGCGTCACCGGTGCAAACTATCCCGTGGCGTGGAGCATGGAGATACCGAAGCTGGGCCTGAAGCTGCGGGCGACGACGCGACTGAAATCGCAGGAACTCGCAAGTGGGAACAACATTGCGCCGAGTTATTGGGAGGGCGCGATTGCGATTGCGGGGACGCGGGGCGGGGCGAGTGTTCAGGGCGCGGGCTATTTGGAGATGACGGGATATGCTCGGACGATGGAGATGGGGAGGTAGGGGAGAGTTGGCGTGATCCGCGACACGAAGAACTCAGGTGCAAAATCTGCACCTGGGGCACCCGCGCCGGGCTTGGTTGCACGTGGAACGTTTGGGGAGTTGCGCTGAGCAGGCTGGTTGGCCTATCGGTGAGCGGTGCCCAAAACAAAACGGAATCTGCCGCATCTACTGCGCTTGCGTTGTTTCTTTTTCGCGCCTCTAGCGGTGGTGCGGCGCGTGGGAGATGGGTGCGGCTAGTGATGAGCCGAGGCAAGGTTTAGTCCGTAAAGAGCGGTGGCTGAGCTACGCACTCCAAATGAAGAACCCCAGGCGCAACAACCGCACCTGGGGCACCCTTCGGAAAAATAGGAAACCAGGACTAGCTTTCCATTTGGGCTTGGAGGATTTCTCCCGGCAAGCGGGTCATTCTCGGCCCAGGTGCGGGGACATCGTGGTCGCGGGTGATGAAACCGCGGTCTTGGTGTGTGGAAACGCGATCCGATGCGACCGGGACGCGATCCTTTTTGGGTGTGGCCTGGCCATTGGCGGAGATTCTTTCAATCTTGATGCCGAGTTGGCGCTCGAGCTGAAAGAGATCCGTGCGTTGTTCCCGCAGAAAGAGCGTGGAAGCAACGCCGCGTTCTCCGGCGCGGCCTGTGCGGCCGACGCGATGGATGAAATTTTCGGCGACGTCGGGAAGATCATAGTTGATGACGTGGGCGATGTCCTGGACGTGAATGCCGCGAGCGGCGACGTCGGTGGCGACAAGGACGCGATACTGCCCGCGCTGGAAGCCGGCGAGGGCCGCGGTGCGCTGCGATTGAGAGCGGTCGCCGTGAATCATGGCGGCGTTGATGCCCTGGCGGTTGAGGTTCTTGGCGATGCGTTCGGTGCCGCGCTTGGTGCGCGAGAAAATAAGGCAGCGGCCGCTTTCCTTGTCGAGCAGGTTGAAGAGCATATCGGGCTTGCCGTTTTCCGGGACCTCGAAGGCCTGGAGACGAACACTTTCCGAGGGCTTCGTGGTGGAGCCGAATGACAGGCGAACGGGATTCCTCGTGTAATCGCGCACGAGCTGCGCCATCGCGCCTTCCATCGTTGCGGAGAAGCACAGAGTCTGGCGCTCGCGCGGCAACACGCCGACGATGCGGCGAATGGCTGGGAGGAAGCCCATGTCCAGCATGCGATCGGCTTCGTCGAGGACGAGTGTCTTGACGCCGCTCAATGAGACGAGCCGGCGGTCGAGATAATCTTCGAGGCGGCCGGGCGTGGCGACAACGAGGCGCGCACCTTTGCGGATGGCGTCGAGCTGGCGGCCTTCGGGAAGTCCGCCAACGACGAGTCCCGCGGGCTGCGACTGCTTGGAGCGCAGCGCGTTATATTGCGCGACGACTTGCATCGCGAGTTCCCGGGTCGGCACAAGGATGAGAGCGGCGATTCCGGGGGTCTGCGACTGCCCCAGCTTCTCCATGATGGGAAGCAGGAACGCGAGCGTTTTGCCGGTTCCGGTCTGGGCCGTGGCGATGACGTCCTTGCCTTCCAGTGCCTGCGGGATTGCTGCCGCCTGCACAGGAGTGGGAATGGAAAACTTCGCCGCGATTAGTCGCTCCTTCAAAGAAGGAGATAGAGTGAGTTCTGAAAAACTTTGCATTTTGCTTTCTTGCTGGCGAGAGGGCGGCGACACACACGAATAACCGGTGAGCGCGGCAATCTCTTTTGCCAGGCTTATTTTAAATTACGCTAAGAACGAACGGAGGAAACGTAGGGCGGGTAGTCTCAGAAGGTCAAAACCAGAGGGACCGCACAACACAACCGATGCATTAAGCGCAAACCCAGTGTAACACAGTTCCGGGATTTGGGCAGGGAAGAAATCCGGAGGGGTTGTGACGAAGTAGTACCGCGAGAGCAGGATTTTCTTTTTACACGGTATTTCGGCCGGTTTGATATTTTCGGGCGTTCCAGACTCCGGCCGTCAAGTGACGCGCTGGTTGTATTTAGAGTTGAACGACCGACAGACCTCGGATCATCTGGAAGTGCCGAACATTTAGCGCAAGCAAGTCATACCCTACACGCAATGCCGTTCGACCGATCAGCAAGTCCTCGAAGGCAATGCTGATGCCGTGGGCGGCTTGTTCACCCTCAATGCGGCCTGCAAACTCCGCGATCTCTCAGTTACCGGATACACAATCAGGTCCTCCCCGATTTTTCGATGGGTTGCGCTTGAATATTTGATGGGAAAAGGCTTGACGGTTGGCGGTTCGCGCAGATACTTGTGGGCATCGTTTGTGGTGCGCATTGATCTGGCATTGCGGACGGGTTGGCTCTGCGGAGAGACGTCGAAACTCAGGAGTACTGCTTATGCGCGATGAGATGCGGGCGAGAGCCTTTCGAGTGGGAATCGCGGGACCCGTGGGTTCCGGGAAGACGGCGCTGGTGGACCGGCTGAGCAAGAGACTCTTTCCGAAGATCAACCTCGCCGTGGTCACCAACGATATTTACACGAAAGAGGATGCGGAATTCCTGCTGCGGCAGGGCACGCTTCCGGCGGAGCGTGTGAAGGGTGTTGAGACAGGGGCATGCCCGCACGCGGCGATTCGGGAAGACGCTTCGATGAACCTGCAGGCGATCGCTGAACTGGAAGACAGCCTCCCCGGACTGGAGCTGATTTTCGTGGAAAGCGGAGGAGACAATCTTGCGGCGGCGTTCAGTCCGGAGTTGGTGGACGTGTGGATTTATGTAATTGACGTGGCCGAGGGGGATAAAATACCGCGCAAGGGCGGACCGGGGATCATGCGCTCGGATCTTCTGGTGATTAACAAGATTGATCTGGCGCCATATGTGGGCGCGTCGCTGGAGGTGATGGAGCGCGACTCGCGGAAGATGCGGGGCGAGCGGCCGTTTCTGTTCACGAATCTCCGGGAGGATGTGGGGCTCGACAAGGTGATCGCGTGGCTGGAAGACAAAGTGAACCAGCCGGCGGAGTCGCGGCGTGGATTGACTGATGCGCATCTGCCCTATCCGGCGCGCACGCACACTCATGAGCACGGCCATGCGCACGACCATGGGCACGAGCATGGGCATCATCACTGAAGAAGGGGTTGAGGGCAAACGGTGAAGCCAGAGCGCGAGTCGACTGCCTTGACACCTTCAGAAGAGTTGGCGCACTTGCGGCTGCTGCATCTTGCTGACAGCGCGCTGCCGATTGGGTCGCTGGCGCATTCGTTCGGGCTGGAGACCCTTGTATCGGCGGAACTCTTGCGGGCCGGCGATTTAGGGGAATTCCTGCACGGTTATTTGCAGGAGATGGGAATGCTGGAAGTGGTAGCTTGCCGGGAAGCGTTTCATCTGGCGCACCTGGGCGGTGAGGCTTTCCTGGCGGCGCGATGGATCGAGATTAACGATTGCTTGAGCGCGCTCAAGCCGGCGCATGAAAGCCGGGTGGCGAGCGCAGCACTCGGCCGGAATTTTCTTCATGTGGCGATGGGACTTGGCGATTTTCACGGACTTCGCGAAGCTCGGGAGGCGTCGCTTGGATGTGGGAGTCTGATTCATCAATCCGCGGCATTTGGCCTGGTGAGTGGCGCGCTTGGATTTGAGGAAATGCGCGCTGTGCTCGCGTATCTCCATCAGATGAGCGCATGCCTCATCTCCGCATGCCAGCGATTGATGCCGCTGGGCCAGACCGAGGCGGCGCGCATCTTGTGGAACTTGAAGCCGGCAATGATGGAAGTTGCGGCGGGCAGCACCAGCTTGACCCTCGAAACAGTGAGTTGCACCATGCCGCTGCTGGATTGGGGAGCGATGGAGCATCCTGCACTGGCGACACGGTTGTTTATCAGTTAGCCGGCGAAAGCGTGGAATTCCGATGGCTGCAACGGCAAGAGAGGCGTTCCGGGAGGCGCGGGAGATTCCCGGGTCATGCCGCGCGCGGGCGTTGCTACGACTGAATTTCTCGCGTGATCCAGCAAGCGGCAATACGGTCCTGGCCGACAGTTTTCAGGAAGCGCCGCTGAAGGTTGTGCGTGCGTTTACGTTGGAGGAGGGCACGGCGCTGGCTCATCTTCACAATGTTTCGGGAGGATTGCTCGGCGGCGACCGCCTCGCGATGCGAGTTAATCTCGCGAGAGGAGCAAAGGTGCAGTTGACGACCACCGGCGCGACGCGGATCTACCGTAGCCGCGAGGGGTTTTCCAGCACTACGCAGTCGAGTGAAGTCTCCGTCGGCGAAGGCGCGTTGCTCGAATATCTGCCCGATGCCACGATCCCTTTTGCCGGAGCGCGTTACACACAGCAGACGTCGATCGAACTGGCAGCAGACGCCGGACTTTTCTGGTGGGAGATCGTTGCGCCAGGCCGGCAAGCGCGCGGGGAGCTTTTCGATTACGAAGAATTTGCAATGAGAACCCACGTGAGCGCACTTGGACGGAGAATCGCTGCGGAAAACCTTTGCCTGCGGCCCAAGCGGGGAAAGGTTTCGTCGCTTGCGCGCCTGGGACCTTATCATTACGCGGCGACGTTTTATATTTGCCGGGTGGGCCTGGAAGTGAGTAGGTGGCGCGACGCGGAGGACAAAATTCGCGAGCTGACGACTGGAATGACTCGCCGCGGCGAGATTCTTTGGGGAGTGAGTTCGCTGGTGGCGCACGGGCTGGTCGTCCGGTGCCTGGCGCGCAACGGACCCGAGGTGTTGCCGGGGCTCCAGGCGATCTGGCGGAACGCCAAGCGCCGCTTATATGATCGGGAAGCGATTCCGCCACGCAAGATGAATTGACCGGAGGCGTTTGTGCATTTGAATCCGCAGGAACAAGAGAAATTGATGATCGTTGTGGCAGCGGATCTTGCGCGGCGCCGCCAAGCTCGCGGACTGAAATTGAACTACGTGGAAACCATGGCGATTCTGACGGCGGAAGTGATGGAAGCAGCGCGCGACGGGAAGACGGTGGCCGACATCATGAGTTTCGGGGCGCGGATTCTTACACGCGATCAGGTGATGGAGGGAATTCCGGAAATGATTCACGAAGTGCAGGTGGAGGCCACATTCCCGGATGGCACGAAACTGGTGACCATTCACGACCCGATCCGGTAGCGGGTATATGCGGACTGGTAGACGCAATGTGGAATCGAGTGGAGTCTAGGGTGAAATGATTAAGCCGGGCGAGTATCTGCTGAACCTGGACGCGGGACCCGTAGAAGCAAACGCGGGAAGGAGAACCGCGCGGATGCTGGTGAAAAACGCCGGCGACCGGCCGATTCAGGTGGGAAGTCATTTTCATTTCTTTGAGACGAACGCATCTCTCTCGTTTGATCGCGCGGGAGCCTACGGGATGCGCCTCAACATCGCTTCGGGAACCGCGGTCCGCTTTGAGCCAGGAGAAGAAAAGGAAGTGGAGCTGACGGAGTTTGGAGGCCAGCGGATCGTTCATGGATTTAGCGGCCTGGTGGATGGCGAGCTCGACGATGACCGGATGCGAGTGGATGCGATCGAACGGGCGCGGAAAGCCGGCTTTTCTTCCTCAAGCGAAGGACGCAACAGATGAGCCTTCTGATTCCGCGCCGGACATACGCCGACCTTTATGGGCCGACGAAGGGTGACCGCATCCGGCTGGCCGATACGGACCTGATCATCGAAATTGAAAAGGATTTCGCGCACTACGGCGATGAAATTACGTTTGGCGGCGGAAAAGTGATCCGCGACGGCATGGGACAAAGCAGCACGGCGCTGCGCGAGGGGCGATCGGGCGCGCTGGACCTGGTGATTACAAACGCGGTGGTCGTGGACCACTGGGGAATCGTGAAGGGCGACATCGGAATCAAAAACGGACGAATCGTGAAAGTGGGAAAAGCCGGGAATCCCGACACCATGGAGGGCGTTGATCCGGAACTGGTGGTGGGCGCGGCAACCGAAGTAATCGCCGGAGAACATTTGATCGTGACCGCCGGTGGCGTGGACAGCCATATCCATTTCATTTCACCGCAGCAAGTGTATGCCGCGATTTCAAACGGTATCACGACGATGATCGGCGGCGGGACTGGTCCCGCGACGGGAACGGCTGCAACGACCTGCACTCCGGGAGCCTGGAATCTGGCGCGGATGCTGGAGGCGGCAGAAGCGTGGCCGATGAATTTCGGTTTTCTGGGCAAGGGGAATGCCGCCTCAATGGCGCCTCTAGCGGAGCAGATTGAGTCGGGCGCCTGCGGATTGAAGCTGCATGAAGATTGGGGCACGACGCCGGCGGCGATCGATGCGTGCCTGAAAGCGGCTGACGATTTCGACGTGCAAGTGGCGATTCACACGGACACGATCAACGAAGCGGGATTCCTCGAAGCCACGATTGCCGCAATCGCGGGCCGGGCGATTCACACCTATCACACGGAAGGCGCTGGCGGAGGGCACGCGCCCGACATTATAAGGATCGCGTCGTTTCCGAATATTCTGCCTTCGTCGACGAATCCGACGCGCCCGTTTACGGTGAACACCATCGCGGAGCATCTGGACATGTTGATGGTCTGCCACCATCTGAATCCGCAGGTGCCGGAAGATGTGGCGTTCGCGGAGAGCCGGATTCGGCCGGAGACGATCGCGGCGGAAGATATTTTGCACGACATGGGCGTAATCAGCATGATCTCGAGCGATTCGCAGGCGATGGGCCGAGTCGGCGAAGTGGTGCTGCGCACGTGGCAGACGGCGCACAAAATGAAAGCGCAGCGCGGCCCGCTGGAGGGAGATTCACAGCGCAACGACAATCAGCGCGTGAAGCGATACGTTGCCAAATACACCATCAACCCCGCGATCACCCACGGAATGGCTTCCGAGATTGGCTCGATCGAGCCAGGGAAACTTGCGGACCTGGTGCTGTGGAAGCCGGGCTTCTTTGGAGCGAAGCCGGAAATGGTGTTGAAGGGCGGGTTCATCGCATGGAGCGCGATGGGCGACCCAAACGCGTCCATCCCGACGCCGCAACCGGTATTGTATCGGCCGATGTTCGGGAGTTTCGGTGCGACAACCTGCGCGACGGCGTTTACATTTGTTTCGCAGGCCGCGATGACTGCCGGAATTCCTGCAAAGCTGGGCCTGAAGAAGATGGTTCGCCCAGTGAGCAAGTGCCGCCGCATCTGCAAGAACGACATGGTGCACAACAGCGCAACGCCGAACATCGAAGTTGACCCGGAGACTTACGAAGTACGCGTGGACGGCAAGTTGATTACTTGCGAACCCGCGAGCGTCCTTCCGCTCGCGCAGCGCTATTTCCTTTTTTAATGCGGGCTTGCAGCCAACCCAAAGAAAACTGAAAGCGCTTCGCTCCCTTCCCAAAGAAATGTATTCTGTTAGCCGTTCAATGTTCAGGCGAACACTGGCGTAGAGGATGCTGCTAGCTGGCTTCAAAGGCGGGAGAACAAGGTGAAGAGGTCGCTTGCTGTAGATGCTTTGAAGGATATTTTCGCACCACTCCAGCACGCACATGAAGCGTTCGCGTCGCGATATCCGGGACCGAGAGGCGATCGGCAGCCGGTGCACACGGTTTACGGCGGAGCACATTTATTTCGCGCGGACACGGCGAGGCGACTGGGTGAAAAGGCGCTCGAGGCACTAGACGAATACGCGCCGGATTTTATTACGTTTGCGAGAGCCATTGAGCTTCCTGGATCGGAGCACCTCGGTGGATCGCCGGACGCCGGTGCACTTGCCAAATCCGTTCAGGCGAATCCCGGAGCCGCGCGAAAAGACAATAAGCACGCGTGGTTTGCTTGCACGCTTTACCAGCGCGTCCGCGAAAAGCTTCAGTGCGAGCCAGTGGAGGATTTCCGGATTGATTTTGAAGATGGCTTCGGCAACCGGCCGGACGATGAAGAGGATCGCTATGCCGTGGCCGCCGCCGGCGAACTGGCTGCCGGGATGGCGGCGGCCAGCCTGCCGCCGTTCACCGGGCTGCGCATCAAACCGTTTAACGAGGAATTGCGCCACCGCAGCATCCGGACGCTGGACATTTTTCTGACGGAGTTGCTGGGAAAAACGGGCGGAAAACTTCCGCGGAACTTTTTTATCACCCTGCCGAAGGTGACGATTCCCGAAGAGTCCGCGGCGTTGGCGGCCGTTTGCTCGCGCCTGGAATCCACGCTGGGCTTGCGCGCGGACACCCTGCAGGTGGAGCTGATGATTGAAACACCGCAGTCGATTTTCAACGAGCGCGGCGAACTGAATCTGCTGCCGCTCGCTGCCGCTGCACAGGGACGCTGCGCGGGAGCACATTTTGGCACTTATGATTACACGGCCGGGCGCGGCATCACGGCGGCTCACCAGCACATGTTGCATTTTGCCTGCGACTTCGCGAAAGAATCGATGCAAGTGGCTTATGCGGGCACGGGCATCTGGCTTTCGGACGGGGGGACGAATATTTTGCCGGTTCCCGTTCATCATGCCGGGACAACTGCTTCACCTCTTACGGCCGGGCAGCTTGAAGACAATCGGAAGTCCGTGCAGCAGGCTTGGAAACTGCATTTCGGGCACATCCGGCATTCGCTGGTGAACGGTTTTTATCAGGGTTGGGATTTGCACCCGGCGCAACTCGTCACTCGCTACGCGGCGGTGTACTCGTTCTTTCTGGAAAGTCTGGATGCGGCATCGGAACGCTTGCGCAACTTTGTCGAGAAGGCCGCGCAGGCCACGCTGGTTGGCGAGGTATTCGATGACGCGGCAACCGGCCAGGGGCTTCTGAACTATTTTCTGCGGGCCATCAATTGTGGAGCGATTACAGCGGATGAGGCTCAGCGGCTTACGGGACTGACTAAGGCCGAGTTCCGGAGCGCTTCGTTCGTGAAAATTCTGGACGGCCGGAAGAAATAGCCGCACGGATCAGTCGTTGCGCAAGGTGGCTTCGATCAGGCCGTGGGGTTCGTCGGTGGGCAAGAAAATCTCCTTGGGATTTTCGAGGTGAAAGGGCGAGAGGTCGACAAGGTTGTAGTGCTTGTTCGGAAGGGAAAGATGAATTTCCCGAATGCCAGGGAATTTCCGGAGCACGGCTTCGCCCATGTCATAGAGTGTGTGCTGCAAAGATTCGCTGTTGTGATTCGCGAAAGCTTGCAGCATCGTTTCCCGGACGCTGTGCC
Source organism: Acidobacteriota bacterium (assembly GCA_013289665.1). Taxonomy (GTDB): domain Bacteria; phylum Acidobacteriota; class Terriglobia; order Acidiferrales; family UBA7541; genus Acidiferrum. Next base: position 174,979 of record JABCZN010000004.1, read on the forward strand.
AGGTTGAGTCGAATTCGGACACATTTTCGCGGTACAGCCAGTCCGCGCGGATGGTTGTGGCAAGAATCCGGTTGCGATCTTCTTTCAGCGTTGTGTACTCGTCCCTCAGGAAGTTTTCAAACGCGGAGTCCGCGGTTTTCAGCACGACTAGTCTTTCGATGCCGGCGTGGAGAGTCTTCTCTTTGCGCGTGGCCGTAACAGTGGCGGTGCGCTTCTCGTTGCTTGAACCGGTGAACGTGTGCGGGTGCGATTTTCCCTCGAGCGAGAGGCGCGTCCAGAGAGTTTCGGCCGCCTCGATAGACGCGCGGGAGACTTGCGGGTCGCGCTCCAGAAAATGGCCGGCGAGGCGGAGGCAAAAACCCTCGGGAGACTCGATGGAATGTAGTTTTGCCAAGGCGTAAACGGTGTTTTTCATCGTGTCCGTTGGCAAAACCTTGCGATTGTCGCCTTTGATGTGGGCGGACTCGAAATCGCCTTCGAGGCGAATGCCGAGGGTGAGTTCCTTGATGTCGTGCCGATTGGGATGCCGCGCGACCTGCAGGATACGGACGCGCTGTTTGCCGTAGTTATTTTCGCCGAGCCGGATGGCCATCGGTCAACTCCCGCGATACGTGGAATATCCAAAGGGGCCGAGCAGCAGCGGAATGTGATAGTGCTCCTGCGAGTCGCGTACTTCAAACACAATGATGACTTGCGGGTAGAGAGTGGCGATCTTGCGGTCGGCAAAATAGGCGCGTGTGTCGAATGTCAGGCGATAGATCCCCGCGGGCGCGGCTTTCGCAGCGGTCCAATCACGCAGGCGGCCATCGTTATCGGTTGCCCCTCGGGCGGCTTCGGTCCAATGGCCGTTCGGAGATCGAGCTTCAAGAATTACCGGAACGTTTGCGGCCGGGCGTCCCGAAGATATGTCCAGAACGTGCGTGGTGATGTGGCTCATGACTCGAGTAGTTTCTCCAGCCGAAGCCGGGTAATCTTGCGCTGCTCTTCCGCGGCGACACGCAATTCTGCGTCAGGGTCGTTCGGCAAGCGCTGGTGAAGGGCACCCAGGATTTCCTCGCTCGATTTGCCGGTGGCACAGATCAGAAAAACATAGCCGAATTTTTCGACGTAGGCGCGATTTTGCGCGGCCAGCGCTTCCAACACTGCGGGAGCCGCCCTCTGCGCCGAGGATTGCTCTTTTCGGGACCAGCGGCTCGCGGTTGCGGATTGTCTGGCCTTGGCTCGCGTTTCTCCAATCGGAGGATGGTGCAGGAAGGCTTCGAGCCAGTCTGCGGGCGCCAGGGCGGACCAAGTCTTGTCCGCGGCATCGAAGAGTTCCGTTTCGACGCCGAACGGCCGGCGCGCGGTCATCTGTTGCGCCCATTTCTTGGAGCCGCAGCAATCGAGCAGTGTGCGGAGCGCTCTCTGCCGCGGCGTGCGATTAAAATGTTCCAGGGATCGGGTGCGATCTGCCGGAACTTGCGGGCGGCCGAATATTCGGAGGCGGCTGACGCCACCGTCAGGAAAAATCTGGAATCGCACGTGGGTCGCTACGCCCGAATGGAGAAGCTTTGTGAAAACGTGGCGATGGTTGGCCCTCAGCTTACTGTTGGGAAGCACTTCTGCCCAGGTCAGGGAGGAAGCAGCCAGTGCATCAGCAGCTGAATTGTTCGCGGAAGCTGCCTGCAGCGCGCACGAATCGGGATAATTTCCTTTGAAGTGGGCGGTGTCGACCTCGACTCGGTGGACCGTACCCGGGACTCCGAGTTTCAGGATGACCCAATCGTGGCCGGGGCCACGCCTGCGTCTGGTTTCCCAGCCGTCGCCCATGTTTTTCGCGCGATAGGGCATCAAGAGGTTGCGTGGGGCGCCATAAAATTGATCGCTGGAAACCACGACGCTGCCGCCATTTTCCACGGCGATCAAATTAATTTCTCGACGTGAGAGTAATTGCTGGCCAGGAACGGCTTCGCCGTAAACGCGCAGGCGAGCGACTCCGCCATCCGGATAAATCTTGAAACGAAGATGAGTGAATCTCCGGGTGTTCTCGACCGCGAATAGATTCCGGGAATCGCCTTTCAACGAAGTTTCCGGAAAGATCTGGAGCCAATCCGTTTTTTCTGAGCCCAGCCGGCTTTTCTCCCTGTTGTAAGGGGGGCGTTCGCCGAGGTCGCCGCCTTCGAGAGAAAATCGCTCCGGATAATTGCCCGTAAAAAACCTGGTGTCTACCACGATACCGCGAATGATTCCCGGCAAACCCAACCGGAGGATGCACCAGTCATAGCCGGGTGTGCGGCGGCGGCGCGATTCCCAGCCGTCCATCCATTTTCCGCGATCAGTGTATTTTCCTTCGATGAATATAGGATTGGAATCTTTGACGAGATTTTCTTTGGGCGCGAAAAAGTCATCGTTGGCCTCGAGCACGCGGCCGCCGAGGCGTTCGGACGCGAGATCGGCGAGTTGGGTGAAATCATTCATCGCTTGCCTCGAAGGAGAACTTGCCCGGCGGGTGCGGCGCAGAATTTGTTGCGCTCGAATATCTTCACACCGCGCAGGAAAGTGGCTTCGACTATACCTATAAGGTCGCGTCCCGCATAGGGTGTGAGTTTGTGGCGGTGATGAAGTTGCGCGGGATCGACTTTGAAGCTGGCATCAGGATTCCAGATCACCAGATCTGCGTCACGACCGGGGACAATCACTCCCTTTTGATGATCGAGGCCGGCGAGACGGGCGGGAGCTTCGCACAGCCATTTAGCAAGATGCGTGAGAGAAAATCCCCGGCGTTTGGCTTCCGTCCACACAGACGGAAGACTGAGCTGCAGCGAGGCGATGCCGCCCCAGGCATCCAGAAAATCACCGGTAGCTTGCTGCTTCATCTCGGGTGGGCAAGGCGAGTGGTCGGTGGCGATCATGTCTATGGTTCCATCGCGCAAGCCGGCCCACAGGTGTTCGCGATTTTCGCGTTCCCGGAGGGGCGGCGCACATTTGAACTGGGTCGCGCCGTCGAGGATTTCTTCGGAAGCGAAGACCAGGTAGTGCGGGCACGTTTCGACAGTCACCGGCTGGTTACTTGCTTTTGCCTTCCGAATCTGCGGAATCGCGTCCGAGGAGGACAGATGAACGACGTGAACGTGCCCGCCGAACTCATTGCCCAAACGCAGAAGCAGGTCAATCGCTTCATTTTCTGCAGCACGGGGACGCGCTTCGAGCCATGTCTGGTAGGACTTTCGCGGAGCGTTGGCGGCGCGCCCCTTGGCGGCGGCTTCGATCGGCCCCGGCAGTTCGGCGTGGGCCAGGAGAGGCGCACCGAGTTTTGCGAGCACGGGCAACGCGGCGCGGAGATCGGGTTCGCCGACGCACGAAAATTCTCCGACGCCGCTATCAACGAGGAAACATTTGAAGCCGAAGCAACCCGCTTCCCAGAGGCCGACCAATTCATGCGCATTGCCGGGAACGATGCCCCCCCAGAAACCCGCGTCCACCGAGAGTTTTCCGGGTACAGCAGCGAGCTTGGCTTGGAGTGCGGCAACGCTGGTGGTTGCTGGAATGCTGTTCAGGGGCATTTCGATGAGCGTCGTGACGCCGCCGGAAGCCGCCGCTCGCGTTGCCGTCAGAAAACCCTCCCAGTCGGTGCGTCCGGGTTCGTTGATGTGGACGTGCGTGTCGACCAAGCCAGGCATGACGGCGAAATCGCGCGCTTCGTAGATCTGCGTTCCCCGGGGAACCTCATCAAAGCCGGAGACGCTTGTGATCACTCCATCGCGAATGTGAATCGCCGCGGCGCGTTCGCCATCCGGAGTGACCACCCGGTTGCCGCGAACTATCAGGTCGAGTTCGCCTTTCGATTCCCCCGAAATGTTGGTGGCAGCTGGCATGCTCTGCTAGCTCGCAAGGCTTTCGCAGAATTCTGCGAGGAGATTTTGGGCCACGCGGAGGCGGTAGCGCGCGGTGGAGCGGATGTCGTCTATCGGTGCGATCTCGCGAGCGAGGGTCTCCTGCGCAGCGCGCAGGGTTGCAAGCGCAGGTTTTTCATCCCGTAATATTTTTTCGGTTTCGGTGGCGCGAAACACGGTTGGGGCGACGCTGCCAAGGGCGATTCGCACATCGGCGATTCGCCCGGCATCCACTCGCGCCACGCCCGCGAAGCAGACTTTCGAGATGGCCTGCGCCCTGCGAGTGCCGACCTTGCGATAAAACTGCTTCGTGAAACCTTTGTCGCGGGGCATGCGGATTCCGCGAATCAATTCGTCTTCGCCCTTGGCAATTTTCTTGTAACCCTTCCAGAAGCCATGATATGGAACCCAGCGCGCGCCGCTTGCGCAGACAAGTTCAAGCTCCGCGTCATAAACGAACAGCGCGGGCGGCGAATCCGCGGCCGGGGAGGCGTTGGCGATGTTTCCGCCGAGCGTGCCGCGATTCTGCGTGGCAATGCTGCCGGTTTCGGCGGCCGCGCGGCACAGCAGCGGAAATTCGCGGGCGAGCATTTCATGGCGGCGTATTTCGGAATACGTCGTCAGGGCGTTGAGCGTCACGTGCGCGGGCGTGATCGTGATGCCGCGCAATTCCGGCAGCTTCCAAATGCTCAGGAATTTCCGGTGCGGAAGTTTTCCGGCTTCAAGAAGCACCATTAAATCCGTGCCGCCGGCAAAGGCTTTCCATCCACCCGGTTCGCGCGCCATGCGGTCCAACGCGTCTGCGAGATTGCGCGGTTCCTGTAATTCGTAAGCCGGGACATCGGATCTCATGGGAGAGCCCTTGGCGCGCGGCACGCTTCGAGGACCGACTGGAATATTTTTGTGTACCCGGTGCAGCGGCAAAGATTTCCCGCCAGGGCTTCACGAATCTCGTTCTCCGTTGGGTGCGAATTGCGTGCGAGGAGATTGGACGCCGCGAGAACCATGCCCGGCGTGCAAATCCCGCATTGCGCGCCGCCATGAGTGAGAAACGCCTGCTGCACGGCGCTTAATTCGGCCGCACCGGCAACGCCTTCGATGGTGCGGATTTTCGCACCATCCGCTTGCAGCGCCGGGATCAGGCAACTGTTCACGAGCGCGCCATCCATCTCAATCGAGCACGCGCCGCATTCGCCTTCGCCGCATCCTTCCTTCGTTCCGGTTAATCCGGCTTGCTCGCGCAACACATCCAGCAATCGGGCCATCGGATGCGCTTCGAGCGACATCGCTTTGCCGTTGATTTCGCAGTTCACGAGGATATTGCGGGCGGCGTCATGCATCGACACCCTCCATCATCTCCATCAATTTTTCGGGCGTCACCGGAATTTGGCGGACGTCCATACCGGTGGCGTGCGCGATGGCATTCGCGATCGCGGGGGCGGTTCCATCCAATGGAAGCTCGCCGATACCCTTGGCGCCCGCGGGACCTCGCGCGTAGGGAAGCTCCTCGAAAAAAACGCGGATAGGCGGAACGTCCATCGAAGTGGGCATGATGTAGTTGGTCATTTGGCCATTCACCATGCGCCCTTCCTGCCAAACCGCATTTTCGTAAAGAGCAAATCCGATACCCTGGGCGACGCCGCCTTCGATTTGTCCCGCCGCTAAAACCGGATTGATGACCTTGCCCACTTCCTGAACAGCGACGAAGTCCTCGACGCGAATTTCGGCAGTGCGCTTGTCCACGGAAACTTCCGCGACGTAAACTGCCCAGGCGTATGCGCCATAAGCGTCACCCTGATATTTGCTGTCGTCCCAGTGGAGATCAAGCGGATGCTGATACTTCGCGAGCGATTGCAGCGCGCCGAATTTGACGATGTACTCGCGGCAAGCATTGGCAAAGTCGCGGGCACTGTAACCGGCTTTCAGAAGGCCAGCATCCAGCAGCGATTTCCTGATCGCCAAGGCGGCGGTTTCGACGAGTTTTCCCACGATCATTGTGGTTCGCGACGCAACCGTGGGGCCGCTGTTGGGCACTAGCGAAGTGTCGGGTTGCAGGATTTCGATCTGCTCGCAGTTGAGGCCGAGCGCTTCCGCAGCAATCTGCGCGAAGACGGTGTTCGTTCCCTGGCCCATCTCGGTGCTACCCGCGAGGACGCGGACTTTGCCATCGGGAGTTGCCGTAACCTGCGCTTCCGACGCGAGATATTCTTCACCCGAGCCCGTGAACCCTGCACCATGCAGGAATGCGGCAAAGCCGATGCCTCGCTTGATTGCGTTCCGGGGATTCGCTTGCGCGAATCGCCCGCGTTTCTCGTGATAGCCGCTCAATTCGAGCGCGCGTTCGAGCAATTTGTCCATTCGCACTTTTTCGTGGATCACCTGGCCGACGGATAGCGTCTGGCCCTCGTGAATGAAATTGCGGCGGCGCAACTCTTCCGGCGAGAGGCCGGCGACGGCGGCCACCCGATCGAGATGGCGTTCGAGCGCGAAGACACTTTGCGGCGCGCCGAAACCGCGAAAGGCCCCGTGCGGCGGAGCATTGGTGGCCACCACACGGCTCTGAATCAAAACGTTCGGGCAAGCGTATGGCCCGGCGGCGTGAATCGTGCCGCGCGACAACACCACTGGTGAGAGCGTTTCGTAGGCTCCCCCGTCGAGGGTGAAGTCGATCTCCATCGCCAGGAGTTTGCCTTCGCGCGTGACGGCCGTGCGGTGGCGCGTGCGCGACGGGTGGCGTTTCGTTGTCGCAGCCATGTCTTCGGCGCGGTCGTAAATCATTTTCACCGGCTTGCCCGACTTTGACGCGAGCAGCGCGGCGTGGCCGGCAATCATGGAGGGATACTCTTCCTTGCCACCGAAACCGCCGCCAGTTTCCGTCTGCACCACGCGCACTTTGCACTTGGGCAGGCCGAAGAGGCGCACCAGCGCTTTGTGCACATAATAAGGACACTGCAAGGAACCCCAAACGGAGACGCCATCGGCTGAACTAGCGCGGGCGATCATGCCTTGGGGCTCGATGTAGAGTTGTTCCTGGGCGCCGGTCTCATACTCGCCTTCGACGATGAAATCCGCGCGGCTCCACACGCTGGCCACATCACCCTTTTCAACGCGATAGGACTTGAAGATATTGTCATCGCCCCAGATCACGTGCTTTAGCGCCAGCGAATCTTCGATCGTGAACACGGCGGGCAGGGCCTCGATCTCGAGGTGAACCGCCCGCCGCGCTTCTTCGAGCAAGTATTTGTCCGGGTGAGCGAGGAGCAGTATGGCTTCTTCCGGATGGTTCACGAACTGATCGGCGAGACAGGGTTGATCTTCGATCAGAAGAGCAACGCAATTTTTGCCTGGAATGTCTTTTGCCGTGACGATAGTGAATTCATTCCAGGGAATTCCTTCTCCAAATCGGATACCGAGAATCTTGCCGCGCGCGATGGAACTTCGCACCGTGACACCGTGGATCATTTCCGGGAAGGTCAAGTCGTCCACATAGCGCGCAGTTCCGGTGACTTTTTCGCGGCCTTCCTTGCGCGGAACCGACTTCCCGATCTGGCGGTTTTCCATGGCCATCCGTATGCTCGTCAGGCGCGGCAGCATCTGATTTCGCTGAGGCGCAGAGTACAGTTCATTGATTTCGAGTGATTGTAGCGCACTCGACGCCGCAAATTTGCGCCATTCTGCCAATCGACGGAAACGGCACAATGATATTGATATTTGCAGGGGGTAAAGGCACCCTGAAACGGGAAGAATCCCTGATGATGCAAGAATTCATGCGCCGCGCAATCGCTTTAGCGATGGAAAACGTCCGCACCGGCGCCGGTGGACCGTTTGCAGCGGTGATTGTGAGAGACGGCCGGGTGGTGGCGGAAGGGGTGAATCGCGTGACCGCCACGAATGATCCCACCGCTCATGCCGAGGTGGTGGCCATTCGCGAAGCCTGCCGCAAACTTAGCGATTTTCAGCTTGCAGACTGCGATCTCTACACCACCTGCGAACCTTGCCCGATGTGCCTGGGCGCGATTTACTGGGCACGCCCGGCGCGGGTCTTTTACGCCTGCGTCGCGGCCGACGCCGCCGCAGCTGGATTTGACGACGCGTTTATCTACGAAGAACTGGACCGCGAGCACGCTGAGCGGCGGGTGCCGATGCAACAACTCTTGCGTGAGGAATCGCTGGCTATTTTCTCCTTGTGGAAGCAGCAGGAAAAGAAAATTCCCTACTAAAAGGACAGGCAATCCCCGCCCGCTGTCTGCCGATTGGCGGATCACCATGACTTGCTTGGGAAGCGCGGCGGGCGCTGGACGCCGAAGCGTCAAGTCTTCCTGGTCTTCGCGGGAGGAGCCAGAGCCACGGCGGACTCGCCGGTGAGCAGGAGGAAAGTGAAGGTCTCCTGCAGATACAGACGAACAGAGGTATCGGTGTGGTTGAGATAGCCGATCGAGACGTCTTGGCCGATGTGAAGATCGAAATCGCCGCCGCGGGTAGTCAGCACGAACGCTCCCGCAATAGCTGGCGCCCAGATGATTTGGTCGTTGACAAGGCGCTTGACGTGCTCGAGGACGGGGTATCCATGGTCGCTGGTCTCGGCGAGCGCTGTGTAGGCGTCGGCGCCAAGCAACACCGCGTACGGGCCGTTGACTCCGACGAGCCGCAACCTGCTTAAGGCTTGCGCAATGGATTCCGGGTATTCGCGCACATCGACAGGCAGCGTCATTTTCGGATTGCTGGTCCCCTGGCGGATTCCGCCAATGCCGGCGGCGGCATAGCCCTCGAAGATGGCAGCGTCCTCGGCAAAAGCGATCTGGCGAGCCGCATCTTTCGCCGGTTGCCAGTCCGAATCGTTCGCGCCACGCTCGACGTCGTCGATCGCCTGGCGGTTCAACTCGAACAGGACGCGCAGCTCCACCAGCGACTTCACCTCGCGTTGCCTGGCGAGGATGCCGTCTTTAGGAGCAGCGATCGACCGCAGGTGGCCAGTGCCGACGGCTGAGAGAGTTGCGCCGGCCGGCCCGTGCACGTCGACTACGCGGCGCCCCGCGAGATAACGCTTCAGTGTGCGTGAGGTTTCCTCTTCGATCTGGGCCCACGCGGCATCGGTAATGGGGGCTAACTCGCGATGCAGATTATTCATTTGAGATATCTCCTTTGAGGGAGCCGATACCGAGCGAACCCTCGCGTCGTGAGGGAATGGATGGAGAGGATTCGCCCGCAGGCGACACGGAAGGCAGAGCGGAATCCGCAGGCTGGTCTTCGCTCACGCTCTCGAGAAATGTCACAGAGGGCACGAAGAACAGGTTTCCGGTGACGGCGCGGCTGAAGTCGAGTAGCCGGTCGTAGTTGCCGGGTGGGCGCCCGACGAACATGTTTTGGAGCATAAGTTCGATGGTGCCTGGAGAGCGGCTGTAGCCGATGAAATACGTTCCGAATTCACCTTGGGTGGGCCGGCCGAAGGGCATGTTGTCGCGCACGATTTTGATCTCTTTCCCGTCCTCGACAATTGTTGTCAGCGCGTTATGTGCTGAGGTCGGCTTGACGGAATCGTCCAGTTCGATGTCCGAAAGCTTCTTGCGGCCGATGATTCGTTCCTGCGCCTCCGTGGACAGCGCTTCCCATCCCGCCAGATCGTGCAGATATTTCTGCACGATGACGTAGCTGCCTCCGGCGAACGCGGCGTCTTCCTCGCCGACGAGCACGGCATCGATCGCGGCGCCGCCCCTCGGATTCTCGGTCCCGTCGACGAAACCGATGAGATCGCGATCGTCGAAAAAACGAAAACCGTGGACTTCATCAGCCGGCGCGACCGCATTTCCGATGCGTGCCATGATTTGCGTAGCCAACTCGAAGCACAGATCCATGCGCTTTGCGCGAATGTGAAACAGCAAGTCGCCTGGCGTGGAAACCGCGTGGCGCTCTCCAGCACGAATCTCCCGGAACGGGTGCAGCATCGCCGGCCGCGATGGTCCAAACAGCCGATCCCACGCCTCCGACCCAAACCCCATGATGCAGGAAAGAGCGGCTTCGAAATCGCGAGCTTCCACGGCCCGAATCAGCGAACCCAGGTCTCCGCAGAATGAGCGCAAGGTCTTCGGGCTTTCGGAGCCCGGTTTTAGCGTGACGACCAGGAAAATTGCCGCTCGCGTGAGCGCAGCAGACACCGGCTGCGCGAGGGCATGCAAGCCGTCCGTCCGGTTGGGTGTGCTCTTCGGGTCAGGGGTCATCGCATGCCATCCAGGCAGGACGTAGGAAAATTCGCTTTCCGGAAAACGTCGCTCGCCCAGCAGGCGAACGAGTGGACCGAAAGCTTACCATCGGCTGCGGAGGGAGGTCTATACCACCAACAAGCGCGCCGGAAGGGGTCTCGCGGTGCGAGGCGTGGCGGGCGAACGGTCGAATCATTTTCGAATCGATGGTGATCATTATTTTGCAGCCTCCAAGACAACATCGAACTGAGGCTTGCAACCTGGCGTTAGTCACTATAATGTTAGCGTAACTATCGCAATGTAAGCCGCGCGCCACCGATGGCGCATCATTGGGGAGGAATCGTCGTATGCGCCGTGGAAAGGTCGCCGCGAGACGGTCGACAGCACCTGTGAGCGCTGACGACAATGGAGTCGCAAAAAAACGACGCGAGGATGCCACGCCCGGGAAGGAAGCAAAATTCGGACTTCGTGAACGGAAGAAAGCGCGTCTTCGCCAGCAAATCGTCGAAACCGCCTTGCATCTTTTTCGCCAGCGCGGTTATGAAAACACGCGCATAGACGACATCGTTCATACCCTGGAAATCAGCCAGCCTACATTCTTCCGTTATTTCCCCAGCAAAGATGCGGTATTGCGCGAAGTGGGCCGCCGTGCGTTTGCCCGCCAGGCCGAAAGCCTGAAGGCCGAGCTATCCGTCAAGGCCACCACGGAGCAACGCTTGCGCCGATTTTACGAAACTCTGGGGAATGTGACCGAAGTGGGGCGGCCCCTCTGGCAAGCTGTAATTCTTGCCGGCGCGATGGACCCGGTTCGCTCGCCGGAATTGCGAGGCGCGGAAGCCGCAACCGTCAGCTTGCTGCGTGAGATCATCGCGGAAGGGCAAAAGAACGGGGAGATCAGCTGTGATTTCCCGGTTGTGCACCTTGCCGAATTCATGGAAGGGCTTTTCAATACCGTCGTGCGTCAGTGGGCCGTGGATCTGACCGGACCCCACAAACTCACCGAACGGGTAAGAAATGCGGTTGAATTCTTCTTGCGCGGAGCAAAACCCTAGCGCGCAGGCTGATTTGGTTGAGAGAACCTGAACTCCACAATCCTGGCGATCGAAACTGAGTTACGTATCCCGGCTTTTTCGAGGTGGACGCGATGAAGGCAGCCATCCTGCACGAGTTCAAACAGCCCCTGACCATCGAAGACGTCGCGCGACCGAAGCCAGACGCGCATGAAGTGCTGATCGAAGTCGAAGCTTGCGGCGTCTGCCACTCTGATCTGCACGTGGCCGACGGCGATTGGCCGCAGCTCATCCCCATCACCAAAAAACCATTGATCCTCGGGCATGAAATCGCAGGTCGCGTCGTAGAAAAAGGCGCATCCGTTAATCACTTGGAACTCGGAGACCGCGTTGGCGTTCCCTGGGTTTACTGGACCTGTGGGGAGTGTGAGTTCTGCCGCGAGGGGAATGAAAACCTCTGTACTAAACAACAGATCACCGGTGTAACCGTGGATGGCGGCTACGCTGAATTCGTGAAGGCTCCCGCGAGTCATGCCCTGAAGATTCAGGAGGGACTTTCCTCGATTGACGCTGCGCCGCTCTTCTGTGCCGGCGTCACGGTCTATCGCGCTTTGAATCACGCCAAAATCCAGCCCGGCCAAAGGTTGGCCGTCTTCGGCGTCGGTGGCTTGGGCCACTTGGCCGTACAGATCGGGCTGGGACTGGGGGCCGCCGTCAGTGCCATTGATGTGTCCGATCGAAAACTCGCGCAGGCCAGGGGCTTGGGCGCTTCGGTCACCCTGAACACAACAAAAGTAAATGTCGTCAAGGAGTTGCGGCGCACGGGCGGCGTCCATGCCGCGCTGGTGACTTCCGCCGCAAAAGCAGCTTACGACTCGGCATTTCCCTCCGTAAGACCCGGCGGGACTCTCCTCGTCGTCGGCTTACCCTCGGAATCCTTATGTTTCCCGCCAATTCTGATGGCCGCATCCGAGATACGTATCAAGGCTTCCTCAGTTGGCACGCGGCAGGATATGCGCGAACTGTTGACGATGGCGGCAGCAGGAAAGGTTCGCTGCGAGGTTCAGACGCGTCCCCTGGCGCAAGTGAATGAAGTTCATGAGCAACTGAGACACGGGCAAGTCCATGGCCGGATGGTGTTGGTTCCCCACTAAACAATCCTCGAACCCGACGCCCGCCAAGAAGCAAGTGCGGCGCCGTGTGCACCCCGCACAATCCACCCCCAATTCAGCGACGTTGTTCGCTGGCGGCAGGCTCCCTCCCGTTCGGGGGGCCGAATTGCTGAATCGTCTTGACGTTAGTAAATATTATGTGATACGCACTATCATAATTTTGAATATATCGGTCGAGGGGTATCGAGTCCTTAAGGGGTGACGTACGGTCTCTTGCCGCGTCTGAATGTGAATTGACGAGCCCGGAAAAATCCGGCAGCGGGTTCGGTTGCGCCGTTATGGCCATCGCCGCGATGAGGTTGTATGGGACAAAGCTTAAATTGCTCCAATGTAGAGAAGACTCCGTGATGTGCTCGATTTGCCAGGAGGATCTATGAGGTCAACATTGCTAGCCGGCGCTTTCGCGCTATGCATGTGGTTGTATCCGGCGAATACTCTGGTGTTTGCTCAAGGTACTGGCACTTCGGGTGAGGTCAGAGGAATGGTGACTGATGCCACCGGTGGTACGGTTCCGAAGGCCACTGTGGAGATAGAAGATGTCGAGAAAGGAGTACGGCGGACGGCTATCACCGGAAGCGACGGCGAGTTTCGGTTGACGGGGCTCCCCCCGTCAACCTACAGCGTGACCGTGCGACTCGCCGGCTTTCAGACGGAAACTCACAGGAATGTTGTGGTCAACGTTGGGCAGACGCTCATTCTGGATTTTCAGCTGCGGGTAGCGACGGGCACGGCGCAAATCGAAGTGACGAGTGAGGTGCCAGCGGTAGAAACGGCCAGGGGAAGCCAAGCGGACACCCTGGTCCAGCAATATATCGCCGACCTGCCCATTGGGCGTCGCGACTATCTCACGTTTACTTTGTTGGCTCCAGGTGTGAGCAATTCAAACACGATTGCCGACAATGCCGACTTTCGCGTCAAACAGACGCCGCAGAGCGGACTCTCGTTCTATGGCAGCAACGGCAGGGGGAACAGCGTAACAGTTGACGGAGGGGAAGCCAACGACGACGCCGGCGGCGTTCGCCTGAACCTGAGCCAGGACGCCGTGCAAGAGTTCCAGATAAACCGCAGCAATTATGGGGCTGAGTTGGGCGGGGCGAGCGGCGCGACAATCAATATCGTTTCCAAGTCCGGCACCAACGATTTGCACGGGAGTCTCTTCGGCTTTTTCCGGAACGATGCCATGGATGCCCGCGACCCCTTTGCTTTCACGCAAGCACTGGTGCCGGGCCAGACATTTTCCCTGACGTCGCAGGGGACCCCGATCAAGGATTCCCTGAATCGCCAGCAATTTGGGGGTAATGTGGGATTCCCCCTCCGAAAAGACAAAACATTTTTGTACCTGGCTTACGAAGGGCTGCGTTCGGATGCACAGGACTCTGTCCCATTGCTGACGAACAGCAATATTTTTTCTCCCACCATCACCCAGCAGACGATTATCGGCAATCTGGCGGCGCAACCGGCTACCAATATGGTGCCTTGCCTGACGACGAATCCGGCGAATCCACTATCGAATCCCTTAATTCTGCCCGCGCCAACTTGCGCGTTCGCGCTAAGCAGTCTTCTTACCGTAAACCCCGCGGCCGGCCCCAATCCGTTCATTCCTCCGATAAAATCCATTCTGGATCCCTACGTTGTGAATCAGTTCGAGACCAATGGCGGGCTGTTTCCGTTCCCGATCCGCTCCAACGATTTCTCCGCACGCCTGGATCATCGGTTCAGCGACAACGATCAGGGTTTCCTGCGCTACAGTTTCGCGCACCTCACGGAAAAGGACCCGGACCTCCAGGCATTGACCGCGTTTTCCCGCGGCACCTCGGAACTTGCCTGGGATAGCACTTTGCAGGGTTCGTGGTTCCATCAATTCAACGCCTCGATGGCAAACGAAGCCCGCATCCAATGGAACATTTATCAATTCAATGTGGACACCAATGACCCCGGTGGGCCGGGGCTGGATGTGGAGGGCTTCGGTTTCTTTGGCCGGGGTATTTTTCTGCCGAGCCGCACGACCGGGCGGCGCTATGAATTTGCCGACAACCTGAGCATTCTTCGCGGGCACCATACGATTAAATTCGGATTCGATGAGATAGTTCGCGGCAACAACACCACGTCACAGACGTTCTTTCCCGGTCGATTCGAATTTCTGGAACTTCCCGGCGCTTTGGTCAGCCTGTGTTTGGAGGCGCCTGCGGCTTGCGGTGTCTCTGCGCCGGAATCGAGCATAAGCACGCTGCAGTCCTGGAGCCTGGGGTTGCCCGCCTTTTATGAACAAGGTTTCGGCAACCCGAAGTACGTGCAAACCCGTCCCTTCACGGCGCTATATGCGCAAGATACCTGGCAGGTGCGGTCCAACTTCACGCTGAACTATGGCTTGCGATACGAGTTGGATTCACAGTACGGGCCATTGCATACGCCCAAGAAAAATTTCGGCCCCCGCGTATCGTTCTCCTGGGATCCACTCAACGACCATAAGACGGTGATTCGCGCCGGCTATGGCATTTTTTATTCCCCGATTTATGCGCAGATCCCCGGCGTCGTGCAGGTGCTGGGCAATGTCAATGGCACGCGCACCATCGCCAATACCCTCGTTACCATTCTCGGAGCGCCTACAGGCAATTCGGCGCACCCCTTCACCAGTTCAGCGGAGATTTTCCAGACGCTCTATGCGGAGGGGTTCAATCCGGCAAATCCCCTGCAGAACAGCATTATTGGTTGCGGCACGCCGCCCGCCGGTCAGTTCGCCTGCCTTACACCCGCCGACTTGACGCAGTTTGGCCTGACCGTTGCCAATACGGGCCCCCTACCGCCGGGAACCGTGCTCTTCGCGGGCCAAAATAATTATAAGAGTCCGATGTCGCAGCAGGTCTCGCTGGGCATCGAGCGGGAAATAGGGGCAGGCTTCTCGGTGTCCGCTAACTACATTTACGTTCATACGACTCATCTACCCGTGGCGATCGACACAAACCTGTTGCCCGGGGCGCCAGTCTGCCCCACCGCGGGGCCGGCGGCCTGTGGTCAACCAGGGGTTGGGGCAAACGGCCTCCCGACGAATGGTCTCGCTTTCCAAGACTGGGGAGCGCCCGCTTGCGCGGCCACTCCCGCCCTGTGCTTTGCAGATCCCACCCATACGATTCTGCAGAACAATGTGTACAGTTCCCTGGCGACCGCGCTCTATCAGGGCGGCATTTTTGAGCTCAAAAAGCGCTTTTCGAACCATTTCCTGCTGATGGCGAACTATACCTACAGCAAAGCGATTGACGAATCCACAGACTTCAACAGTGACTATTCGCCGTTTAACGCGACATGTCTCAGGTGCGACCGGTCGGTGTCCGATTTTGACCAGCGGCACAAAGTGGTCATCGCCGGAGTGTTCGAAAGCCCGTGGGAAAATTCACGCATCC
Source organism: Acidobacteriota bacterium (assembly GCA_013289665.1). Taxonomy (GTDB): domain Bacteria; phylum Acidobacteriota; class Terriglobia; order Acidiferrales; family UBA7541; genus Acidiferrum. Next base: position 190,628 of record JABCZN010000004.1, read on the forward strand.
TGGGCGGTTTCCAGCTTTCTCCCGTCTTTAATTACAACAGCGGCCATCCCTTTAATCTTCTCGCCGGCGCCGACATCAACGGTGACGGTCATTTCACCAACGACCGTCCGCCAGGTGCGGCGCGAAACAGTGGCCTTGGGCCAAGCTATTACGACTTCGACATGCGCCTTAGCCGCGCTTTCAAGGTGGGCGAGAAAGCTTCCCTTCAATTCACCGCGGAAGCTTTTAACCTCGCGAACCACACGAACTATGCCAGCGTAAACAATATTGTGGGCGCCGCGTTTGCCCCGCCGTTCAAAGTGCGCGGGATAACTCCAGGCACGGTCCTCAGCGATGGAACGGTGGTTTCACCGAGTACGCCGCTTGGTTTCACGGCCGCGTTCCCCAAGCGTCAAATCCAACTCGGGGCGCGCTTCACGTTCTAGCCTCTGGCATCCCGCCGCATAGTAGCAGTCGCCGGAGTGCTTGAGACAAAGCGGTGTCCGATGAACACGACGAAAGCACAGTCCTTCCGCGCGGTCGGTGCTGGCAAGCTTTCGAATTTTACAGCGGAGGGAATCTGACTATGTGGCGGCAAATAAAGCGGGGAATTTTCAATATTGCATCGGCGACAATTCTTATTTTCGCGGCTGCGGGCGCAACCTGGGCACAACCGGGTGTTGTCACCCACGCAGGGACGCTACCGGACGGCGCAACTTTTCTGATTGAGGTGCCGGCAAACTGGAACGGGACGCTTTTCCTCTACAGTCACGGGTACGTGGTTCCCGGTAGTCCAAACCCCGCTCAGGATTTCGCTATCACCGATCCCGCCACGCGCTTTTTCATGCTCTCAAGCGGATTCGCTCTCGCAGGCTCTTCTTATGCGACCACCGGCTGGGCTATCCAACAGGCGCTGCCCGATCAGATAGCTGTGCTTGACATTTTCTCGCAAACGGTGGGAACGCCAAAACGCACGATCGCCTGGGGACATTCCCTCGGCGGCATGATCACCGCGGGCTTGATTCAGCTCTATCCGGATCGCTTTGACGCCGCGCTCCCGATGTGTGGCGTTCTCTCCGGGGGGATTGCTACATGGAATACGGCGCTCGATTCGGCTTTCGCGTTCAAGACCTTGCTCGGGGCACCCGGCCTGCAGGTTGCAAACATCACCGATCCCGTTGGCAACCTGAAACTCGCGGAGGGACTGCTGGCAGCTGCCGCGGGTACAGCGCAAGGCAGAGCGCGCCTATCCCTTGTTGCTGCGCTCGGCGATACGCCAGGTTGGTTTACCCCTCTTTCGCCGGAACCAAGCCCTGCGGATTTCGCCGATCAGCAAATCAACCAATTCCTCTGGGCTTCCATGGTGGACTTTCCATTCGCGTTTGCGTTTCGCGCCGAACTCGAGTTCCGCGCCCAGGGCAACCCTTCCTGGAATACGGGCGTGGATTACCGCCGCCAGTTCGAACATTCCGCGGATGCCGCCGAAGTCCGTGCACTTTATGCGCAGGCAGGGCTGGATCTCGATGCTGATCTCAAAATGTTGAACGAAACCGAGCGCATCGGCGCCGATCCACAGGCCGCGAACTACCTGAAGGAAAACATCACCTACAACGGCGAAATTCACATCCCGGTTCTGACCCTGCACACCACTGGCGACGGTTTGGTGGTCGTCGAGAATGAAAGCGCGTACCGGGACATTGTGGGCGAAGAAGGCAACGAACGATTCCTGCGCCGCAGGTTTATTTCGCGCGCCGGGCATTGCGCTTTCACACCGGCGGAAACGATTGCCGCGATGAAAGCCCTTTTAAACCGGCTGGATACCGGTCAATGGGGCCCCCTGGATGTGACCGATCTGAACAATGAAGCGGAAGCCCTCGGCTCCAGCTTCAATATTTTCGCCAATTCCGCAGGCATGATTGTTCCCGTGGCTCCGGCATTCGTAGAATTTCATCCCAGCCAGTATCTGCGGCCGTTTGATGCAGAAGACAAGGATCACGACAAGGATTGAAAAACCAGGCGGCACGTGCGTCGAGGATTCTTCGGTGAACGTTAAAAAACTCTTTGACCTTTCAGGACGCGTAGCCATCGTTACCGGGGGATCGGTTGGGCTTGGCCGGCAAATGGCCGAAGGCTTCGCGGAAATGGGAGCGAAGCTGGTTCTCTGCGCCCGTAAGAAGGAGCGCTGCCTGCAGGCGGCCGCGGAACTGCAAAAGCTCGGCGTCGAGGTTCTTGCACTCGGTTGCGATGTCAAGGATCCCGCCAGCATTCAAGCGGTGGCGGACGCCACGGTCAAGCAATTTGGGCGCATCGACATCCTGGTCAACAATGCGGGCACTTCCTGGGGCGCGCCAGTGGAGGTGATGACACTCGAGCAGTGGAGCAAGGTCATCGAAACCAACTTGACCGGAACGTTTCTTTTCTCGCAAGCCGTGGGTAAGGTCATGATTGCGCAGCGCCGCGGAAAAATCATCAACATCGCTTCCGTTGCCGGGTTGCGCGGTTCACCGCCAAGTTTCTCCGCCATCGGCTACAGCGCGAGCAAAGGGGGAGTGATCATTTTCACGAAAGACTTGGCGTGCAAGTGGGGCATGCACAACATTCAGGTAAATGCGATTGCGCCTGGCTGGTTTCCGACCGATATGTCGGGAAAAGTCATCGAGCGAAATAAGGAAATGCTGTTGGCAGGCATACCGGCGGGCCGCTTTGGCGGGCCGGATGATCTGAAAGGAGCCGCTGTTTTTCTGGCTTCCGATGCGTCGAATTTTGTGACCGGAAATATTCTTGTGGTTGACGGAGGTCAATCCGCCTGATCCGGGCGAGGCACGCCATGAACATTCCCCTTACCCCTTTGCGCTTCCTTCGCTATGCGGAGCAGCAATACCCGCGCAGAACCGCGGTGGTTTGCAATCAGGAGAGATTTACCTATGCGGAATTCGCAGATCGCACACGTCGTCTGGCGGGAGCGCTGCGGCAGGCTGGCATCCATCCCGGCGACCGCGTGGCTTTCCTCAGCGCGAATTGCCACCGCTTGCTCGAAGCCTATTACGGAGTACTGGAAGCCGGCGGCGTTCTGCTGCCGCTAAACATCCGGCTTGCCCCCAGCGAACTTGCGTACATATTGAACGACGCAGGGGCAACAATTCTTTTCGTTGAAAAGCAGTTTCTCGGCTTGGTCGATTCTTTTCACAAGGATATTCCTTCGGTAAAAATGATCTGCCAACTCGAAGGCGCCCCGGAAGCGCCCTGGCTCTCTCCGCAAAGCTACGAAGAGCTGCTTGACGTGGCCGCGCCCTATCGTGCTGACATTGCCGCTATTGATGAAAACGCCCTGGCCGAGCTTTTCTACACCAGCGGGACCAGCGCCAATCCCAAGGGCGTGATGCTTACACACAGGAATATCTATCTCCACGCGGTGCACGTGTGCCTGGGATTCCACATCGAGAGCGGAGCCGTCGAACTCCACACCATTCCTCTGTTTCACGCGAATGGCTGGGGTGTCGCGCACTTCCTCACCTTGCTTGGCGGGAAGCATGTGATGATTCACCGCTTCGAAACCACGGAAGTCTTTCGTCTCATTGAGAAGGAAGGCGTTCATTCCTGCAGCCTTGTTCCCATCATGGCCACGGCTCTCGTGAATTGCCCGGAGCGCCCCAAATACAACCTGAGCAGCCTGCGGCGGATTGTAATCGGCGGCGCCGCGTCTTCTCCAACTCTCATTCGGGAGGTCGAAGAAAAACTCGGTTGCGAGTGCTATTCAGGCTACGGATTGACGGAAACTTCACCGGCGCTTTCGCTTTCTCCGATAAAGCCAGAGCTGGGATGGCAAGGCGAGCGGCGCTTTGTGGGGCAAGCGATGACGGGATATGCGATTCCCGGCGTGGAGTTGCGCGTGGTGGACGCGAACGACAATGACGTGCCCCGCGACGGGCTGAGTATCGGCGAAATCGTTGCGCGAAGCGATGGCGTGATGGAGGGATACTGGCGGCAGCCAGCCGCTTCCGCCGAAGCCTTGCGCGGCGGTTGGTTCCATACGGGAGACATGGCCACGGTCAGCGAAGACGGCTACCTGCTGGTTGTCGATCGCAAGAAAGACATCATCGTCAGCGGGGGCGAGAACATCTCCTCTCTCGAACTTGAGAAGGCCATCCTTGCTCACCCCGCGGTCCTCGAAGCCGGGGTGATTCCGGTTCCCGATGAGAAATGGGGAGAGGTTCCCAAAGCCCTGGTGGTCTTAAAGCCAAATGCCTGTGCCTCGGAGGCTGAACTCATCAAGTTCTGCCGTTCGCGCCTGGCCCATTACAAGTGCCCGCGCTCATTCGAGTTCGTTACCGGTTTGCCTAAAACCGCAACCGGAAAGATTCTGAAAAAAGATCTGCGGAAAAAATACTGGCACGGCGCGGATACGATTCGCCCGGACTTTGTTGCACGAAAGAGCGGCACCTGAGCCGGTTTTCTGCGCCGAGAATTGCCCGGCCTGGAAAAGAGAATCTGCGGAATGCAGCCCGGAACGGATACTGCGAAGGAGCGTTTTCCATGGACTTGAATTTGACCGCCGAGGAGTCGGCATTCCGCGATGAACTCCACGGGTGGCTCGCGGCGAATGCCCCACAGGACTGGAACGAGTGGCGCGAAAAGCCCCTCGATGAATCGTTTTCATATCTCCGCGCCTGGCAACGGAAGCTCCATGAGGGCCGCTGGGCTGCGGTTTCCTGGCCCAAGGAATATGGTGGCCGCAGCGCCACGTTGATGCAGCAAGCCCTGTTTTGGGAAGAGATGGCGCGCGTGGATGCGCCGCCCATGGTCAACGCGCTGGGTCTGGGCCTGATTGGACCCACCATCATCGCCTGTGGAACGGACGCGCAAAAGGAACGCTACATCCGGAAAATTCTTAGCGCCGAAGAGATCTGGTGCCAGGGCTTTTCGGAACCGAATGCGGGTTCCGATCTCGCCGGTTTGCAGACGGAAGCGCGGCTGGACGGCGATCACTACATCGTGAACGGCCAGAAAGTGTGGACCAGCTACGGTTCATTTGGCGACTGGTGCGAACTGGTCGTCCGCACCGACCCCGGCGTCGCCAAGCACAAAGGACTGACCGTTCTCCTCGTGGACATGAAATCGCCCGGCGTTGAAGTTCGTCCCCTGCGCCAAATGACCGGCGAGTCTGAATTCAGCGAGCTGTTCTTCCGCGACGTGCGCGTCCCGGCAGAAAATACCCTGGGCAAGGTGAACGATGGATGGAATGTGGCGATGAGTACGCTGATGTACGAGCGTGGTTCGTACGGGGCGCGCCTGCACCTGATTTTCAAGCGTTTCATCACGCGTCTCATCGAACTCGCGCGCACCGTCCAGCGCAACGGGCGGCCCGCCGCCGAAGATCCCCTGATCCGCCAGAAGTTGGCCCAATTGAGCGCGGAAATTGAGATCATGCGCTTCAACCAGATGCGGGCATTCAGCCGCATCACCGCCACGGGTGTGCCGGGCCCCGAGGGATCGCTCCAGAAAATTTTCTGGAGCGAGCTCAACCAGCGACTGCAGCAAATCGCGCAGGAGTTGCTTGGTTCCTACGGCCAACTGCTTGGGGGCGACCCGCATGCGATCGACAACGGGATCTGGTCGTATGCGTACCTGCGAACCCGCGGAAATACCATAGAAGCCGGCACTTCCGAGGTGCAACGAAACATCATTGGGCATTTCGTTCTGGGCCTGCCCAGAAGCTATTAAAGGATACGCCATGCAATTCGGTTTGACTGAAAGCCAGGAATTCCTGAAAAACAGCGCGCGCCAATTCTTCGCCGGGGAGTGCCCCAGCGCGGAAATGCGGCGCCTGATGGCAACCGATACCGCGTATGACGCCGTGCTTTGGTCGAAGCTCGCCGACCAGGGCTATACCGGCATCATTTATCCGGAAGCTTATGGCGGAGTGAGCCTGGGTAAAGTGGAGCTCATGCTGCTCTTGGAAGAGGCGGGACGCGCACTCTTGCCCGGTCCGTTTTTCTCGACGGTTGTTCTGGCCGGATCTGTTCTGGATGCCGTGGGCACGCCCGCACACAAGAAACAATATCTCGAGCCCATCTGCAAAGGAGAAGTTCGCTCAACCGTTGCAATCCTGGAAGCGGGTGCAAGCTGGAACCTGCAGGATATTCAACTCGGTGCCAGCAACGGAAAGCTCAACGGTGAAAAACTTTTTGTCCCGGACGCCGCCGTCGCCGATTTCCTTATCGTCATTGCGCGCAACGGTATCTTCCTGGTGAACGCCGAGGCTCGCGGCCTCACAATATCTCCCATGTCAGGAATGGACCTTACCCGCAAGCTGTACGTCGTCAGATTCAACAATACTCCGGTGGAAGAAATCGGCCCCAACCTGGATCTCGCGCGAGCTCTGGACATCTCTACCGCCGCTCTCGCCGCCGAATTGGTGGGTGGCATGCAACGGACTCTCGATGTGACGGTCGAGTATGCCAAGACTCGAAAACAGTTCGGCAAGCCCATCGGAATGTTTCAAGCCGTCCAGCATCAGTGTGCGGACATGTATCTGGAAACCGAGAGCTCGCGTTCCGCGGTGTATTACGCCGGCTGGGCGCTCGAAGAAAACGCGCCGGACGCTGCGACCGCCGTTTCCATTGCCAAGATGTATTGCAGCGATGCCGCGCGGACCGTCGGAAATCGCGGCATCCAGATTCACGGCGGCATGGGCTTCACTTGGGAAAACGATCTTCATCTCTACTACCGCCGGGCGAAGGCGTCGGAAACGGCATTCGGCGACGCCACGTTCCATCGCGAGCGCATCGCCTCGATGGTGATCGATTCCGGCAGCGTCTCCGCGAAAAGCGCGTAAAGTACAATCACTGAACAAGAGAGTCCATCCATGACCGATCTCGTGCAACTCACAAGCGACAACGGCATCGCCCTCATCACCATCAACAATCCTCCGGTCAACGCCCTGAGTCCCGGCGTCCCGGAGGGCATTTCAGAAGCCCTGGACAAGATCGCCCAGGACGACAGCGTCAAAGCCACAGTCCTCATCGGCGGTGGCCGCACCTTCGTGGCGGGCGCGGACATCAAGGAATTCGGCAAGATGACATCGGGCAAGTCGCGCGGGGCGGGATTGCTTCCGTTGCTCATGAAAATCGAAGACAGTGCCAAACCGGTGATCGTCGCCGTTCATGGAACTGCTTTTGGCGGCGGGATGGAACTGGCAATGGCCGGGCACTATCGCGTTGCTGTTGCCTCTGCCCAGTTCGGCCAACCGGAAGTAAAGCTCGGGCTGATACCCGGCGCGGCGGGGACACAACGACTTCCGAGGCTCGCCGGCGTAGCGAAAGCAGTCGAAATGTGCGTGAGCGGCAACCCGGTCAATGCCGAAGAGGCGCTCAGGTTTGGCATCGTCGACCGCATCATCAACGGCGATCTTCTCGCCGGTGCAGTTGCGTTTGCCCGCGAGGTAGCCGGCAAGCCGGCCCCGAAAACACGCGAACGAATTGAAAGGCTGGGGAGCGCCACGGAAAACGCGCTGATCTTTTCCGTCGCGCGTGAAACGGCTGCCAAAAAACAACGTGGCCTGCTTGCCCCGGCCAGGGCCATTGATGCCGTCGAAGCCGCCACGAACATGCCGTTCGAAGAAGGCTGCAAGGCTGAGCAGAAACTCTTCATTGAATGCCTCTTCTCCGACCAGTCCAAGTCGCTAATCCACGTTTTCTTCAGCGAACGCGAGGTCGCCAAGATTCCCGACATCCCCAAGGAGACCAAGACCATTTCCGTTCGTTCCGCCGCTGTCGTTGGCGCTGGCACCATGGGCGGCGGGATCGCCATGGTTTTCGCCAATGCTGGCATTCCCGTGCTTCTGAAAGAGGCGGACCAAGCCGCCCTCGATCGCGGGCTGGCCACCATCCAGTCGAATTACGCGAATTCCGTGAAGCGCGGGCGCTTCTCGCAGCAGATCGCCGAAGAACGCCTGAAGCGCATCACTCCCACGCTTACCTACGGCGATTTCCCCAACGTGGACCTGGTGATCGAAGCTGTTTTTGAAGGCATGGCACTCAAGAAGGAAGTGTTCAAGGATTTAGATCGCGTGTGCAGACCAGGCGCCATACTTGCTAGTAACACTTCTACACTGAGCATCGATGAGATCGCTTCCACAACTTCAAGGCCCGAATCTGTCATCGGCACCCATTTCTTCAGCCCCGCCAATGTGATGCGGCTGCTGGAAATCGTCCGCGGCAAATCCTCTTCCAAAGAAGTCGTTGTCACGTGCTTGCAGCTTGCTAAAACACTTGGCAAAGTCGGCGTGCTGGTCGGTAACTGCCGCGGTTTTGTCGGCAATCGCATGTTCGGCCCGTATCGCCGTGAAGCGCAGTTCCTCGTCGAAGAAGGCGCGGGCGCCGAAGCTGTGGACCAGGCGCTTGCCGATTTCGGCATGGCGATGGGACCTCTCGCCACTGGCGACCTCGCCGGACTCGATGTGGGGTGGCGCATTCGCAAGGAATATCGCCACTTGGAAGTCCCTGGGATTCGCCAGCCGTTCGTCGAAGACCGCCTGTGTGAACTCGGCCGCTATGGCCAGAAAACCGGCGCGGGCTGGTACAAGTACGACGACCAGCGACGCGCCGCTTCGGATCCGGCCGTTGGCGAATTCGTTCGCAAGTGGGTCGAAGAAGCGGGTGTCGTTCAACGTCAAATCTCCGCCGCCGAGATCACGGATCGCTGCCTCTACGCTCTGGTGAACGAAGGTGCCCGCATTCTGGAAGAAGGCTTCGCGTTGCGCGCTTCCGACATCGACATTATTTATATCAACGGTTACGGCTTCCCGGCCCATCGTGGCGGCCCAATGTGGCATGCCGACACTGTGGGCCTGAAACGGGTCTACGACCGCATCTGCGAATTCCACCGTCAACATGGTGAAATCTGGCAGCCCGCGCCGCTGCTGAAGCAGCTTGCCGAGCAGGGCAGGACCTTTGCTGAGATTGGCCGGGAACAGGGCGCCACAGCCTAGCTCCTCGGGATCTACGGATCAATTCAGAAACTCAGTCTGGGCTCACACGAATCGCATCTATCGCAATGCATCATGCGGTACAACATTTGACGGAGGAGACCGGTCGGAAATGGGGATTGTCTTTCTCGTCCGTCATGCGCAGGCTTCGTTCCTGGAGTCGAATTATGATGAACTGTCCAATCTCGGGGAGGCGCAGGCCCGTCTCCTCGGACAGTACTGGTCGCGGCACACTGTCGTTTTTGACCGCGTCTTCACCGGTCCTTGCGTCCGGCAGAAAGATACACTCACGCTCGTGAGTGATACCTGCCGGAAAGCCGGCATCCATTTTCCCGACCCTGTGGTGCTGAACGAGTTTGACGAATATCAGGCAGAATGGGTTCTCGAACGCAGCCTGCCCGGATTGCTTGAAATTAACCAAAACATTCGCGATCTCCACGCCGCATTCCAGTCCTCCTCCGGCTCAGCTGGGCGGCGGGCGACGTTTGCGAAGTTGTTCGAGGCCGTCATCAGCAAATGGGTGCGCGGAGAAATTTGTCCGCCAGGTGTTGAGAGTTGGCTGGAATTCTGCTCGCGAGTGAATTCCGGCCTCACTAAGTGTCTCTCCGGCGGCAACCGCGGTGAACGGATCGCGATTTTTACTTCCGGGGGACCAATCGGAGTTGCCATGCAGCGCGCTCTGCAACTCTCCGCGGAGAGCACATTGAATGTGAGCTGGATGTCGCGGAACTCTTCCTGGAGCGAATTTATTTATTCCGGGGAGCGGTTTACGCTTAGCAGTTTTAACTGTCACGCGCATATTGACGATCCCGCGATGTTGACTTACCGCTAAGGAGGCAATCCAGTGAGCGACTTGCTCGACCATCCTGCGGCGATTCGACCCGGTGAAGAGCTTGACCTGGTCAGGCTTGAACCCTATTTGCGCGAACATTTTCCGGATGATAGAGGCGCGCTCATGGCCAGCCAATTCCCCAGCGGCCATTCCAACTTGACGTACTCGCTATGGCTTGGGACCAGGGAGCTCGTCCTTCGGCGGCCGCCGTTTGGAAGCAAGGTCAAGTCCGCTCATGACATGAGCCGCGAAGTTCGTGTGCTCTCCAAGCTCCACTCTGTTTATGCCCCGGCCCCCGAAGTGCTCCATTATTGCGACGACGATTCCGTCATCGGCGCACCTTTCTATGTGATGAATCCGATTCACGGCATCATTCTTCGCAGGCATGTGCCTTCGGGACTGGATTTTCCCGCGGAAAAGGCGCGGCGGCTCAGCGAATCCTTTGTTGAGAATCTCATTCGTCTGCACCGCGTGGATTACGCGGCTGTGGGCCTCGCCAACCTGGGTAAGCCCGAAGGTTATCTGGAACGGCAGGTCCACGGGTGGACCGAACGCTACCACGGTTCTAAAACGCACGATTATCCGGAAGTGGAGAAAATCGCCGCCTGGATGCAACAGCACATGCCTGCCACGGGCAAAGTTTCGCTAATCCACAATGACTACAAATATGACAATGTGGTGCTCGATTCGAACGACATAACTGCGATTGTGGGTGTTCTTGATTGGGAAATGTGCACCATAGGCGACCCTTTGACGGATCTCGGCACTACCTTGGCCTATTGGGTGGATGCGGCGGATCCGGAGGAGCTGCAAGAAAACCGCTGGGGGCCCACAAGCGTTCCCGGCAGCCTGAAGCGGGCCGAGATCGTGCACGAATACGCGCGGAAAACCGGAACCGATCCTTCGCAGATCGCTTTTTATCTCGCGTTTGCGCGTTTCAAGCTTGCCGTGATCGTCCAGCAAATTTATTATCGCTATCAGCAGGGCCTGACCAAAGACGAGCGCTTTCGGTCCATGCCAGCCACAATCCAGATGCTCTTGCGCGCCTCCTTGCACACCGCGCAGACCGATCGGATCTAGCGCTTCCCACCGGCTTTAGATTTGGTGTTTACATGAGCGGCCACAAATTCAAGCGGTTCACGAGTAGTACCGAACGATCCACTCTGCGACGCAAGCTGGCTTCTCAGACTGCTCGCATTCGATCGTTACACCATAGGTCGCTTCGACAGAGTCGGACAGTTCTTCGAACGCGAGAAGCCCTACAAGCGCCCGAATCCGGGAATCGACGCGGACCGCGGCGGGGAAGCGCACGCGATTCAGCCCATAGTTCACAGCCAACCGTACACCGTTTTGGATCTGAATCGCCTTGGCAATGAGATGGCTGGCCAAAGCGAGGGTAAGAAACCCGTGAGCGATCGTCGCGCCATAGGGCGATTCTTTGCTCGCCCGCACCTGGTTCAGATGGATCCATTGCCGGTCTTCCGTGGCTTCCGCAAACAGCGCGATCCGTTCCTGGGTAACGGGAAGCCATTCTGTGACCCCTATCTCCCGGCCGACCCATTCTTTCAATGATTGCGGATTGCTGACAACCAGTGGAGGCATCAACTTCTCCGGTGGCGGCTGACTTCGCCGTGTTGCGCACAGGTTTTCATTATCAGTGCGAAGCCTGCGCTCCCGCCGATTTCTTGCCCTTGGCCAGCTCCCACTTCGCAATCGATTCCACGTGCACTTCATCCGGTCCGTCGGCAATTCGCAGAGTGCGCACGCCCGCCCACGCGGCTGCGAGGAACGTGTCCTGCGATACGCCCGCGCCGCCGTGCGCTTGGATGGCGCGATCCAGCACGCGCAGCGCGACATTGGGCGCGACCACTTTGATCATCGCGATTTCCGCCCGCGCCGCTTTGTTCCCCACCGTGTCCATCATGTACGCGGCCTCGAGCGTCAGCAGCCGCGCTTGTTCGATCTCCATGCGAGATTCGGCAATGTCCGCGCGAATCGAACCTTGCTCCGCCAATGGCTTTCCGAAAGCCACGCGCGCTTCGACACGACTGCACATCGTTTCCAAGGCGCGCTCTGCCACTCCGATGCACCGCATGCAATGATGGATGCGCCCCGGCCCCAGCCGCCCTTGCGCGATCTCGAACCCGCGCCCTTCGCCAAGCAAGATGTTAGCCAACGGAACGCGGACATTTTCAAAGGTGACTTCACAATGGCCGTGTGGCGCGTGGTCGTACCCAAACACCCGCAGCATACGGTTGATTTTCACTCCCGGCAGATCCATTGGCACCAGAATCATGGACTGTTGTTTATGAGGCGGGGCCGCAGGATCCGTCTTGCCCATGAAAATCGCGATCTTGCAGCGTGGGTCACCCGCTCCCGACGTCCACCACTTCCGGCCATTAACAACGTAGTTGCCCGCGTCGCGAACGATTCTCGCTTCGATGTTTGTCGCATCGGAAGACGCCACTGCTGGCTCCGTCATCGCGAAACACGAGCGGATTTCACCTGCAAGTAACGGCTTAAGCCACTGTTCCTTCTGTTCCGGGGTGCCATAGCGGGCGAGTACTTCCATATTCCCGGTATCCGGCGCCGAACAATTGAAAACTTCCGGTCCGATCTCGCTGCGCCCCATCATTTCGCAGAGCGGCGCGTATTCCAGATTTGTCAGTCCCGCGCCGTATTCGCTTTCGGGCAGAAATAGATTCCACAAGCCGGCCGAGCGTGCTTTCGGCTTGAGCTCTTCGATAGTCCTGGTGGGCACCCATCGGTTCCGTTCGATCTCATCGTGGTAGCGTCGCTCGTTCGGATAAATGTGCTCGTCCAGAAAGGCTTGCAGCCGGCGTTGCAGCTCTTTCACTTTGTCGCTGAATTCGAAGTTCACTCGAGGTTCCTATCTGCCAGTGAAAGCCGGAGCCCGTTTTTCGATGAAGTGCGCCACGCCTTCCTTGAAGTCGTCAGACTGCAGGCTCGCCAGCATCTCTTGTTCGGAGCTTTCAAACGCTTCCGCCAACGTCTGAAACATCGCGTCGTATACCTGCCGCTTGATCACCCGCAGGGAACGCGGACTGACGTTTGCGGCCAGGTCCATCGCATATTTCTCGACGCGTTCCAGAAAAGATTCTTGTGGGAAGATCTGATTCACCAATCCCATTCTCAGCGCTTCCGCAGCATCGATCATTCTTGCAGTGAATAGCAGGTCCAGCGCATTGGCGTGTCCCACCAGGCGCGGCAGCATCCATGCCATACCGTACTCTGCAATCAGTCCCCGCTGAGCAAATGCTGTTCCGAAACGGGCCCCATCGGCTGCAAAGCGCAAATCGCAGTATAAAGCGATCACCAGGCCCAAACCGACTACCGGGCCGTTAATCCCCGCAATCACGGGTTTACTAACCGCGGGGAAATACGAATATTTCTTCCGAAAATCGGCTCGCAGACCCTCACGGCTTCCACTTACAGGTTCGACCGCCTGGGCCCGCCGCGCTTCGTCGAGTCCCTTCTCTGCGACCGTGCTCAGGAGCGACATATCCGCGCCGGCACAAAATCCACGCCCCGCGCCCGTTAACACAATCACGCGAACGCTTTCATCCTTCTCCGCCTCTTCCATCGCTGCGCGCACTTCGCGTTCCATGATGGCTGTCCAGGCGTTCAGCTTATCAGGCCGGTTGAGCGTAATCGTGGCCACCCGGCCGGCGAAGTGGTACAGCGTTTCTTGGTTTGGCATGATGGGCCGGATTATATACAAGCGGCGCCGCGTTAGTCACATTTATCTGTGGGTGACTATCGCATTCCGATAGCTTTCCGCGGTCCGCCCGCCGGTGGTGGGGGAGGGGAGTTTGCAAATCTATTGTAATAGAACGAACGATCGTGCTATTGTCTGTCAGCAAGATGAAAGCCAACCAACCACGCGCGAAAGCTTCCGATCGGCCCGAGAGCCGCACCAGCCCGGCGTTGAAAACCCCGTTGCGGCGCCCCCGCGGGTTGAAGACCCGCCAGGCAATCCTGCGAAAGGCGGTCAACCTGGCCTCGGTCGAAGGGCTTGAAGGATTAACCATCGGAAAGCTGGCTGCCGCGCTGCGCATCAGCAAGAGCGGCCTGTTCGCCCACTTCGGCTCCAAAGAGGATTTGCAATGCGCCGTGGTGGAAGCGGCCCGTGAAATCTTCGTCGAGAAAGTGGTCCGCCCAGCGTATGAATTCCGCGGCCTGAAACGCCTGCAAGCGCTTTGCGAGAACTGGCTTTCCTATGGAGAGGGGAAAGTCTTCCCCGGCGGCTGCTTCTTTTCCGCCGCTTCGCTGGAGTTCGACGACCGGCCCGGCCGCGTCCGCGATCGGATCGTGGAGCTGATGAAGAAGTGGCTGGGGAATCTGGAGCAAGCGATCCACGACGCGCAGATTGCCGGCGAAATCAAGAACGAAGTGGACGCGCGCCAGTTGGCATTCGAAATTCAAGCGCTGGCGATGGGAGCGAACTGGAGTTCGCGCCTGTTCCGGGATCCCAGCGCCTTCGGCCTGATCCGCGGGGCGATTCTACAGCGGATCGAGCAAGCCACAGGATCGGTGCAATCGAGGGAGTGATGCGAATCTGTTTGCGTTTGCTCGCTTGTGCCTTCGCGGGGTTGACGTTCTTCCCCGCTGCGCACCGCGCTCTAGCGCAAACCCCGGCCAGCGGAACCGAGATTCCTCTTCAGCATTGCGATCGCCTGCCAATAGTAGTTCTTAGGGCAGACAACGTGGACAAACGCTTCCTGGTGGATACGGCCGCCACATCCCTGCTGAACGAGAAGTCGTTCCCGCGGGGACATAACCGGGCGGTCCGGATTCAATCCTGGAATGAAACCACTGCACTCAAAGCACAAGAGGTCTCGATCGGCGAGCTCTCACTCGGAAATCACATCCTAGAAGGCGTCAGGCTGCCGGCCATTGACTTGAGCGCTATCGCCAGGGCATGCGGCGGCGCGGTCGACGGCATACTCGGGGTGGATCTTCTGGAACAGTTGGGGGTAACGATCGATCTGAAACGCAGTGTCGCAAGCCTCGGCATCACGCCGCCAAGTCCCTCTGAAGTGTTTCTGATCGCGGACATGGACAAAGCACTCAATTCCTGTTCTGAGGCGTTCAATAACAAGGATGCGGACAAACTGGCTTCCTGTTTCGACCCGGATTTCGTGCTGAGTTCCCCGAGCGGCGAACTGCACGGGCGGGATGAAGCCACAAATCACTTTAAGCAAAAATATTTTGGCGGCACCCCTTATGCCCACCTTTCGCTGACCATTACCGACCATCGAGCGGTGGGTGACGTGGTCTGGAGCTTGTATGACTACACGATTGAATCTCCGTCTGTTCACACCGCAGGCCGGGGCATGATGCTTTGCCGCAGATCCGGCAACCGGTGGCATATCCTCAGCATGCATGAATCGCCGATAGAGTCCGACTTGAAGCCGGAGGGTCAGAAAAATCGGTGAGAATGGCGCCTACAGAGTGGAACGGTGGTTGGAGCCAGCGGTGATGGTGTCTGCGCGGCGGCTCCGATTCCCACTCACACATTTTCGCGGGTTTTGTTTCGATTACTCGCTGCCCAGTTGAAGCCCCATATCCGGAAACCGAACCAACCATGATTTGCCGCTGCCGGGACAAATCGAGGGCAATTCGCAAGCTCTGATAAGATGGGGGAAATCGGATTCACCTTCGTCCACTTTATTGCCCTCGGCTAGGCCCAGCTCCACAAGGCCACTTGCGCGCCAACAAGCGGCATTTTGGATGCATGCTAGAAAACATTTTAATGCATGAGCCTATTGCAGTCCGCCCTACCTCTCGGTAGACTTTGGCCATGTCACTGGACTTTCGGGAACGCCAGACGGTTGCGTCGACTTGTTGTCGGTGTCGCGCATTTGTGTCCTCTGGCACCGGGAGGCTAGTGATCTAAAGCTCTAATTCTAGCCGAGCAGTTATAGAACCCACCGCCAGAGGTGAATTGGCAGGTGGGTTTTTTGTTTTTATACGGGCATTTCCGTCTAGAGGACACGACCAATGGCAACTGCGCCGCACAAGTTGTTCAGCACAACAGAATCCCGCAGCGTGGGAGAGTTGGCGAATCAGCCCCGAGCTGGCTCACGACTCAGCCACCTGAAGACCCTCGAAGCAGAGAGCATCTACATTCTTCGGGAAGCCGCGGCAGAATTTTCGCATCCGGTGATGCTTTATTCCATCGGGAAAGATTCCTCCGTGATGCTGCGTCTTGCGCAGAAAGCATTTTTCCCCGGAAAATTTCCCTTCCCCCTCCTCCATATAGACACAAGCTACAAGTTCCCCGAGATGATCGAATTTCGCGATGAGTATCCGAGGCAAATCGGCGCGGAGCTTCTCGTCCACAAGAACCAGAAGGCTTTGAACGCCGGCGCCAATCCATTTCTGCTGGGCACGCAAAAATGCTGCGGCTTGCTGAAAACAAAATCGCTGCTGGATGCACTTGCGGAGGGCGGGTTCAACGCGGCATTTGGCGGAGCGCGCCGGGATGAAGAGAAGTCACGAGCAAAGGAGAGGATCTACTCGTTTCGCGATGTCCACGGGCAGTGGGACCCCAAGAACCAGCGGCCTGAACTCTGGAACATCTTTAACTCGAAGGTCGACAAGGGCGAGAGCATCCGCATTTTCCCGCTTTCCAACTGGACGGAACTCGACGTCTGGCTGTACATCCACACCGAGAATATCCCGATTGTGCCGCTCTATTTTGCCAGGGAGCGCCGGGCGGTCGTGCGTGATGGCTCGATCGTCCTGATTTATCCGGACGATCAGCTTCGTCCCGGAGAAAAGGTTCAATCCATCAGGTGCCGCATGAGGTCGCTTGGTTGCGTGCCGTGCACGGGAGCCATCCGGTCGGATGCCGATACCATTCCAAAAATCATCGAGGAGATGATTTCGTTCCGCCGCTCGGAGCGTGAAAATCGCGCGATCGATCACGACGAGGAAGGCTCGATGGAGATCAAGAAGCGTGAGGGCTACTTTTGATGCCTCCCATAGCTGACATCGAAATTCGCACCGAATTCGCGGACTTCCTTGAGCAGAACCTCAACAAGGAACTTCTGCGATTTACCACGGCTGGCAGCGTGGACGACGGCAAGTCCACGTTGATCGGCAGGCTCCTGCACGATTCAAAGACAGTTTATGAAGATCAGCTCGCCTCTGTGAAGAAGAGCCGTATCAATCGTTCCGGCGGACCGATTGATTTTTCGTTGATCACCGATGGGCTGCGGGCGGAGCGCGAGCAAGGGATCACCATCGACGTCGGCTATCGCTACTTCGCCACTTCACGACGGAAATTCATCATCGCCGATACGCCCGGCCACGAACAGTACACACGAAACATGGCCACGGGCGCATCCACTGCGGATTTGGCGGTGATTCTGATCGACGGAACGAAGGGTTTGCTTTCCCAGACGCTACGGCATACCTACATCTCCTCGCTACTGGGGATATCAACCCTGGTTGCCGCAGTGAACAAGATGGACTTGCTCGAGTATCAAGAAACCAAGTTCCGAACACTTGAGCGAGAATTTCGCGCCTTGGCGGAAAGCTTGGGAATCGCCGCGGTGACGTGCATTCCTATTAGCGCCCTTGCGGGAGACAACGTCGTCGGGCGCAGCGAGCAAATGCCTTGGTACTCAGGCCCGGCTCTCCTCGAATACCTGGAGCGTGTGCCCGTAGCGAAACCGGTAAACACACTCGGCGTCCGGCTACCTGTTCAGTATGTGCTTCGTCCAGACGCCAACTTCCGTGGCTTTGCCGGACAATTGGCTGGCGGGGTAGTCCGTCCGGGCGATGTCGTCACGGCACTACCCTCCGGACAAAAGTCGCGCGTAAATTCGATCGTTACCTACGACGGCCTTCTCGACGAAGCGTCCTCTCCAATGTCCGTCACGTTGACGCTGGAAGATGAAATTGATCTGAGCCGCGGGGACATGCTCGTCTCGCCGGCGAATCCTCCGCACACCTCCCAACGGTTTCTTGCAACGATCGTATGGATGCATGCGCAGCCACTCGAGACCGGGCGCTCCTATCTGATCAAGCACTGCGCACGACAGGTGCGCGGCAAAGCCACCGCAATTCGACATCGCGTAAATATCGACACTCTTCAACCAGAAGCGGCAGCGTGCCTCCAGATGAATGATATTGCGACCATCGAACTGGAAACGAGTAATCCACTCTTCTTTGACGCCTACCAGCTGAACCGCATCACGGGAAGTTTCATCGTCATCGATCCCCAGACGAACGCAACTCTGGCTGCCGGGATGATTCGAGAGGATCTATCGGGAAGCGCCCGTATTTCAGCCACGAAAGAAATTCTGCCTTCACAGATTCCAATCACCTCACCCGAGCGGCACCGCCGGCATGGGCACTACCCCGCGATCATCCTGGTGAATTCGCGTCCATCCCTTGCCGGCCTGCTTGAGCGTGTGCTGTTCGAAGAAGAATTCGAGGTCATGGCCGTCGGGGAGAATTCTTCTTTCTTTTCCGCTTCCACTTCCTCTTCCGCCAGAAATGCCTGGGCCGCACTGCACGCCGCGGGATTTGTTGTCATCTACCACAATCCATCACTCGGAGCGGAAGAACGGGTGGCCTTAGAAAGCGCGGCCGGCGGCCACTTTTTCGATCTGGCTGACATGGAGTTGCCGGCGGGGAATAGGGAAGCGGTGGAACGCATTCTGGCTTTGGTGGAACCACTCCGCCTTCCATCGCAGTCGGGAAAACCCCAAGGAGGGAACTGAGATGGGAACAACACTCGTTGCTGATACTCTCGAGAATCTCAAACCAGAAGAGGTTCTAAGCACCGTGTTGGGCGTCTACACGGACCACGCCGCCTGTCTGACTTGCAGTTTTCAGGCCGAAGACATGATCGTCCTGGATCTTGTTCGCAAACGTGTTCCTTCGATACCCGTGCTATTCCTTGAAACGGGGTATCACTTTGCCCAGACGTATGCATACCGCGACCGCATTGCCAAGGAATGGTCTTTGAACCTGGTGAATGTGACTCCGCAAAATACCGTGGAACAGCAGGAGTCCGAATTGGGGATTTTGTACCGCACGGACCCGAGTCGCTGCTGCCAGCTGCGCAAAGTCGATCCGCTACTGCACGCGCTCGAACCTTACGCGATTTGGTTCACCGGATTGCGACGCGAGCAATCGCCCACGCGGGCAAACCTCAAAAAGATCGAGGAACATCGCTTGCCAGGTGGAAAGGCACTCTTGAAGGTGAGCCTCCTCGCCGATTGGAGCTGGAAACAGGTGTGGGAGTACACCGGCCAACACCAACTGAGCTATCTGCCGCAATACGACCAGGGCTATTTGAGTATTGGCTGCGAACCATGCACGGCGATTCCCGACGACCCTGCGAATCCCCGTTCGGGCCGCTGGGGCGGCAAAAAGTTGGAATGCGGCATCCACACATTTTCTCAAGGCGGGCAATGATGCATTATTTCCTAGGATTCCTGATCGCCTTGGCGGTGGGATTGACCGGAGTCGGTGGCGGAAGTTTTACAGTTCCAGCACTCGTGCTTCTTGCCGGGTTGACGGCGGGGGAGGCCGTCGGCACGGCCTTCTTGTTTGCAGGCGTGCTACGCCTAATCGCCGCTCCTTTCTATCTGGCGGGAAAACACATTCACTCGCGCTATTTATGGCTTCTGCTGCAGGGGGCAGTGCCAGGACTCCTGGTGGGCACATGGGCGCTACAATTATTGAACCGTGATGCGGGCAATCCGATCGTAATTCTCCTGCTGGGCATCATTTTGGCGGCGTCATCGAGCGTCACCTTTATCCGTCGCATTCAAAATCCGGCGTTCGCGGCCAAAAATCATCGCTGGCTTCCGTGGCTTGCTCTCCCGATTGGAGTGGAATCGGGATTTTCCTCGGCGGGTGCTGGAGCGCTGGGAACGGTTCTGCTGCTGAACTATTCCGAAATGACGCCTGCCCAGGTGGTGGGAACGGATTTGCTCTTCGGACTGGTTTTGGCGGTGATTGGCAGCGCGTTTCACTGGGGTTTCGGCTCGATCAGCATTCCGATACTTTCTCAACTTCTTCTCGGTGGAGTCCCCGGAGTAGTGCTCGGTTGCTTGTTTGCTCCAAAAGTTCCCGCCGGCAAGTTGAAGGCTGCCGTTGCCGTGATCGCCATTTTTGCGGGACTACAACTGGTCTGGAGTGGCGGCCACATACTTGCCCAAAGGCATTCAACAAACGTAGCCAAGATTATGACGCACGCCGGAGTTGGCAATGCGCGCTAGCCAGCAAGTGTTCTCAGAAGCACCACTCAGCATTCCCTCGCGAATAAATGCTCCAATCTCTTCCGGATATTTCCTGAGATTTACCTCCCTCGGTCGTCCTTGTTGTTGACCGCATCAAGAGCAGTCAGCCATTCCAAATCAATCCAGGGTGGGCACGCCGGGCTGGCCGTGCATAACAAATTATCTCGGAGGGAATAAATGAGCTTTCAGGGAATTGGTAAAGGCTATTCGAAATGCGTTTTCCGGTCCGGATTTCTGCTACTGGGCGTTTGGTTGAGCCTCGCGACTCTCAGCTCTGCCCAACAAGACGCTTCTATCCAGGGCACGGTCAGTGATTCCTCCGGCGCAGCGATCCCGGGTGTCGCCATCGAGGTTAGGAATCTGGAGACGGGAGCATTGCGAAATCTGCTGACAGACGAGGCGGGGGGCTTCGACGCAACTTCGCTGCCAGTGGGCCGTTACGCGCTCAAGGCGGAAAAGCCTGGCTTTCGTGGGGTCGAAAAAACTGGAATTTCTCTGGCGCTCGGCCAACGGGAAACGGTGGACGTGGTGCTTCAACTCGGGAACGTGCGGCAAACCGTGCAAGTCGAATCCGCTCCGACTGTCGTGATGATCAGCACCGAGGACGTTTCGGGTCTTGTCAGCGAAAAACAGGTCAAGGACCTTCCGCTGAACGGCCGCAGTTACGATCAGCTCATAACGCTCAACCCGGGCATTGTAAATTACACCTCCCAGCGCGCGGGAGGAATCGGAACCTCCAATTCCGTGGTGGGCAATATGTTTTCCGCTTCCGGGCGCCGCCCACAAGAAAACCTCTACCTGCTAAATGGCGTCGAATTCACCGGTGCATCGGAAATCAACGACACGCCGGGTGGAGTCAGCGGACAACTTCTGGGCGTGGATGCGGTGCGCGAGTTTTCCGTCGTGAAGGACACTTACGGCGCGGAATATGGCAAGCGTCCCGGTGCCCAGGTCAACATCGCGACTGCTTCGGGATCGAACCAGTTCCACGGCAGCGGCTACGAATTCCTGCGCAACAGCGCGTTGGACGCCCGCAATTACTTCGACCACGGTCGTATCCCGGGGTTCCGGCGCAACGTGTTCGGCGGCTCGGTTGGTGGTCCGATCCGCAAAAACAAAACTTTCGTATTCGCAAACTACGAAGGCTTCCGGCAGAGCCTGGGGCTGAGCGACCTGTCTCTCGTGCCAGACGACACTTCGAGAGCCAGGGCCGTGGCGAGTGTCCAGCCGCTGCTCGCGTTGTGGCCGGTCGCCAACGGAGCGGAAATTCCAGCTTCGACGGGAACCCCGAGCGGGATTGCAGAAGCATTCAGCAATCCCAACCAGAGAATTCGTGAGGACTTTGGGACCGCAAGGCTCGATCAGAATTTCACAGACAGAGATTCGCTCGTGGCCGTTTACACAGCCGACGACAGTGAAGCTCATTCGCCCGCTAGCAATCCATTTACGGCGGTCGATATTTCCTTGCGGGAGCAGGTAGTCAGCCTTAGCGAAACTCACATTTTTTCGTCAAGCGTAATAAACAAAGCGACATTCGGTTTCTCTCGCGGCGCTTTCTTTTTCAATAGCGGCACCACTGTGAATTTGCCGGGATGGGTCAACCAAGGCCAGCCCGTCGGCGCAATTGTCGTCGGTGGCGGCACCACGCTCAACGGCGCATCGCAAATCACCAATGGCGGCACAAACGCAGGAAGCAATCTCCGTGCCGCGCGCAATCTGTATACCGAGTCGGATCAGGTCACTCTCTCGCACGGCAAGCACTTGTTCACCTTTGGTGGGTGGTTGCAACAACTGCAATCCAACGACAGTCTCGTCCAGGATCAATACGGCCAGGTTTCTTTCACCAGCCTGCAGACATTTTTGCAGGGCAACGTAAGCACCTACACTTACGCTCCGAGCCATACGCCGTTGTCTTGGCGTTCGACCGAAGGCGCTTTCTTTGCCGAAGACGTGATCAAAGTCACGCCCTCCTGGGAACTGCGCGTTGGCTTTCGCGGCGAATCCACCAATGGATGGAACGAAGCGCACGGACGCGCGACGAATTATGCGTTTGATTCGAGCGGCGTGATCGAAACGCAGCCCGTTGTTGGAGGTTCCGCCTTAGCGGTTAACAACGCGAAACTCCTGCCGGCGCCTCGCATCGGCACGGCGTGGTCCCCTTTCGCGTCCAAAAAGACCGTGATCCGGGCGGGTTTCGGCGTCTATTATGCTCTGCTTGACAATTTGAGCTACCGCCTCGATCAGAACGGTCCGTACAACTCGGTTTTTGCAGTGAAGAACCTGCCGTTCTCCAGCATCGCTCCGAATGTCGCTTATTCCGGCGCGAAAGTAATCCCCAGCGGCGTCGAACCAGACCTGAGAACGCCGACAGTGGAATCCTGGAGTTTGAAAATTGAGCAGGAGCTCTCCACCAACACTTCGCTGGGCGTCAGCTACATCGGATCGCATGGCTACCATGAGTTACTCTCGGCCGATGCAAACTTGCCCGCTTCAACGATCTGCCCGGCTTCACCATGCCCTCGAGGCTATCCCGATGGCGCGTATTACTACCCGGCGGGGGCGGCCCTTCTGAACAGAGCCGTGTGGAACACAACGCATTGGCTCTCAGAAGGAATCAGCTCGTATCACGGGCTTGAGGTGGACGTGAATCACCGCCTCGGACATGGCTTGCAATTCCGCGGGGTGTATACATTTTCCAAGTCGCTCGACGATGGTGACAACATGAACACCAGCGTCGCGACCAACTCTCCCGCATTCCTGGCCAATCCTTTGCAGCCAAAGTCAGACTATGGCAGGGCTTCATTCGACGTGCGGCATGCAGCGGTTATTCATGCCACCTACGACCTCCCGTTTGGACGCAGCGGGGAGTCTCAGGCTCACCCACGGGTGAAGCAATTGATCGGAAATTGGCAATTGAGTGGAATCCAGACGCTGCAATCGGGATTGCCGTTTACGCCGCAGTTGTCTTACAACCCCTCAAACGATGGCGACACGCGCAATCCAGTGCGCCCCTCCTGGAATCCCAATTTCGCGGGCCCGGTGATCCTCGGTGGACCGAATCACTTTTTTAATCCCAGCGCGTTCATACAACCCTTGCCGGGAACGTATGGCAATGTTGGGCGTAACATTCTCGAAGCTCCGGGATTGACGGAAACAGACCTCTCGCTAACTAAATTGTTTACATTTTCCGAGCGACTGCGCCTGCAATTCCGCACAGAAGTATTCAATCTGTTCAATCACACGAACTTCAACGCACCGAATCCAGTTGTGTACGCATCGGCGGCCGGAGGGCCATCCCCTACCGCCGGGGTCATCACGGCCACCACCACCACCTCCAGGCAGATTCAATTCGGGTTGAAATTGCTCTGGTGAACCGTACCCGGAATTCGGAGCGCAACAATCCTGCTTGCACCAGGACACTTCGATCAGCTGGACTCCGATTGCACGGGGGCGGCGATTAACCGAGACTCCGGGGCGTCGAGGAGGATCACCTTTTCACTGAGCCTCCAATTCCATGAGGGAATAGAGAGGTTCTCCGAGGACGCTTCTGACCGCGAGGCCAATTTCTGCCGGGCCGAGGAACTCGTGCCACTCCCGCACAGTTGTTCCATCGGGAGCGACGAGGCGCGTCTTTGTCAGCGAAGGAGATTCGTGGTCAAGCGGGGAGGATGCCTTGATGCCGCTAAGGTCGAGATCGCGAATTGCATTTTCTAGCGATTCAGATGAATTCGGATGCCTCAGACTGAGGGTGATCTTCAACCGCAGGCCGCTGGCCCGAAACTGGGTGTAGAGATTCTTCAAGATCATTAATTGCCCCGCGGCCGCGGGGTCGAATAATCCCGCGGTATCCATGCTCGCTGGAATTTCGGAAATGACCGTCCATCCAGGGAGCGTTGCGCGACCTGTATCCCCGGCAATCTTAGTGGCCTGGATGCCGCTTATGCTTTTTGCTTCTTGCGGACGCTGGCCACCGAGACACCGTGCTAGGACCTTCTCAGTCTTCCAAGTACTTCCATGTTCTTGCCCCGCGCCGCTGCGGTACTCTTCGAATGTCTTATAGGTACGACCGCCAAAAATCCAGGTGGAGCCGTCATTTCCGCATGTTGTGTACCGGTTGTCTTGAAACGACATTTTGTTGTTGCTGTCGAGAACCAAAGGAGAGCCGGAGTAAATATGGTTTTCGCGGAAATCGTTCTGTGAACCCCGAATGTTGGCACGGTTAAGAATGGCTGGAAAGCTGCCGGGCGGGGTCCAATAGACAGTGTTTTTCTCCACACCAAGGTTTTCGATCACCCCGTTATTCCACGTCCAAAGGAAAATAGCGCCCTGGTAGCGCGCCATGCGCGGACTTCTGGCGTTGTTGATGCAGAGATTTCCCTTGACCAGGCTGTCGCGGGTGACGTATCCGGCGCCGAATACGGCAATGCAATAGCCCTGCGTGTCGTGTGCGTAGCTCTCGAGCACGGAATTGCGCGTGTTGCCCCAATCGATATCGAAAGCGCCGCCATCAACGCCGGGGCTATCCGTCAGAAACGCCTCGCTCCTGCTGACCACGCAGTCCGTGCACATCCATGTCCAGATGGCATTGGGCGTGCCGATCGTTTGGGTGGGTTGCATGCCCGTGTGCCACGCGGCACTCGTGTCAATCAGGCCGTCCTTCACGCGAAACAGAATGATGCCGTCGCCATACAAGTCGTGCACCGCGGAATTGCGCACGATCACGTGTGAACACCAGTCCTGCTCGGGGACCTCGCCGAAGTTGCCGCCGCCGATCAGGATGCCGGACCACTGGTTGGTTTCATAGGCAGTGACCCCATCCACGAGTACATCATCGAAGCGCTGGCCAAGCTTTCCCGGCGAAATCACAACCAATCCGCTTTCTTTGTTTTTTACTTCGCCGCCATGCACATCGTGGACCAGCAGATTTCTGACGTGAATGTGATGAAGCGTGCCCGTTTGACCGCTGACAAAAACGCCAAAGATCGTGCCGCCTGAAAACTCGATCGAATCCACATCCCAATATTCCTGATCGAAGAGTTTGAAGGCTTCTTCATCGTACTTGCCCGCGATCACTTTGGGCCTCGCACCTTGCCCATAGGCCGACAAATGGATTGCGGCTGTTGGCGAACCGGAACCTTTCGGCCAAAGGATGCCATGGCATTCGGTGCCTCGCTTCAGGTAAATGGCGTCCCCGGGCAGAAAGGAGCGTGCGTTAACTGCATCGAGCGTGTTCCAGGGTTTTAGAGGCGAACGCCCGTCACCATCGGTCTCTCCAACTCGGCAATCGACGTAATAATTGATTCCTTCGGTTTTTCCCTCTGCAGCATCCGGTGAGCCTTGGTTGGCGTTGCCAATTGCAACTCGAGAGATGAGATTGGTATGTGTTTCAGAAAAGCCTGGATGAAAGGTCTGGAACAGCAAGATCGCAGTGCTCGCCAGACAAAGAAAACCTCGATTCATTTGCGTCTCCCAGCTTGTGGAATGAATGGATGAATTTTCCTCGATGAAAACCGTTGTGCCGTCGGTTTAAATCGAAGGAAAGGCCACTACTCTTTCTGGCCGTAGTAAGCCTTGCTGCCGTGTTTTCGGAAGAAATGCTTCTCCTGAAGCGGCTTGGAAATGGGGCGCGCTTTTGGATTTGCGACAAGGGTCTCGAGCGCCATGGCGGCGATCTCTTCCAGTACCACGGCGTTGTGCGCAGCGGCTGCCGGCGTTTCTCCCCAGCAAAAAGGAGCGTGGCCGGCCACGAGCACGCCCGGGACATGAAGAGGATCCTGTTTCCCCAGGCAGCGCGCGATGGCACGGCCGGTATTCGTTTCGTAGTCCGAGCGGATTTGCGTGGGCGTGAGCGGCTTCGTGACGGGAACACAGCCATGAAAATAGTCGGCGTGAGTGGTGCCGAAACATGGTATCGCGCGCCCGGCCTGCGCCCAGGAAGTTGCGGCGCGCGAATGCGTGTGCGCTACTCCGCCGAGGTTGGGGAAGGTATTGTAAAGGATGAGATGTGTCGGAAGATCGGAGGACGGCCGCAGGGAACCTTCGACAATGCTTCCTTCGAGGTCCACAACGACCAAATCTTCCGGCTTCATCGTGTTGTAAGCCACCCCGCTTGGCTTGATGACCACAAGTCCTTCTTCACGCGCGATCCCGCTGGCATTTCCAAAAGTGTAGAGAACCAGGCCTCTCCGCACCAGTTCCAGATTCGCTTCCAGCACTTCGTCGCGCAACCTCTGGAGTTTCATACGGTGCCTCGCGCGGCGGCGGCAATTCTGCGCAATGCCGGCAGGACGCCGCCCGCAAGCATGGGTTTCGAATTCACTGCGCCAAAGCCAAAGTACAATTCGCGATAAATCTGATAAAGGTCCTCGTAGACGCGAGCGGAGGCTTGGTCGGGTTCCACCACGAGATAATCGGGGCAGATCGCATCTTGCGCCGCTTGGATGGACCGGAACGTGCCCGCTGCGAGAAACGCAAAGATGGAGGAACCCAGGCTGGTTACTTCGGATTTCGGCACCATGACGGGTTTATTCAAAACGTTGGCGTACACATGATTCAGCACGGCGTTCTTCTGGGGAATTCCGCCGGCATTGATCACGCGCTCGACCGGTACGCCGTACTCCGCCATTCGTTCGAGGATGACGCGGGTGTGAAAAGCAGTGCCTTCGATGGCGGCGAAGAGTTCGTCTTGCGGGGTGCTGGTCATATTCCAGCCGAGAGTGATTCCGCCGAGCTCGGGGTTGACGAGGATGGTGCGGTCGCCGTTGTCCCACGTCATGCGAAGAAGGCCCGTTTGACCGGGCCGATATTTGTCGAGGCCAGTGGCGAGTTCTTTGACGGAAGTTCCGGCGCGGCGTGCGATGGTCCCAAACAAATCGCCGGTGGCGGATAGGCCGGCTTCAACGCCGGTTCGTCTGGGATCGATGGAGCCTTTGACGACACCGCATACGCCAGGAATCTGGTGCGCCTCGTCGCTGATGGCCATGATGCAGGTGGCGGTGCCGATGACGTTGGAAACATCGCCCGGCCGCGCGCCCGCTCCAATTGCATCCCAGTGCGCGTCGAAGGCGCCCACGGGAATGGGAATGCCCGGGGGCAAACCAAGTTTCTCCGCCCAGTTTGGACACAGGGTTCCCGCGATGGTGTCGCTCGCAGCGTATTTTCCGTTCAACTTCGAGCGAATTCCATTTAGGAGCGGGTCGACCGCTTCCAGGAAGTCCTCCGGCGGCAATCCTCCCAGCGATTCGTTCCACATCCACTTGTGACCCATGGCGCAGATTGACCGCGGCGCCTTCGCGGCATCTTTCACATCGCACAGCACGGCCGTGAGCATGTCGCAATGCTCGAAGGCAGTTACGAAGCGGCTGCGCTTTAGAGGTTGTGTCCGCAGCCAGTGCAGGAGTTTCGAAAAACCCCACTCCGACGAATAAACGCCGCCACACCACTGGATCGCTTCGAGGTTGCGCTTGTGGGCCATCTCGGTGATAAGAGCGGCTTCCCGCCATGCGCGGTGATCACACCACAGGTAATAGTCGTCGAGCGGTTCCAACCCTTCGCCGACGGGAATGACACTTGAGCCGGTGGTGTCGAGCGCCAGCGCGGCGATTTGATTTCCTGGAACGTTGGCTGTGTGCAAGGCTCCGCTCATGGCTTCGGCCAGAGCCCGCATGTGATCCGCGTGACTCTGCGTGGCGCGATCCGGATCATCCTTGGTCCGGTGAAGCGGGTATTCCGACACCGCGGAACCCAGCCGCCCGCGCTCGCTGTCAACAATCGCGACGCGAACGCTTAATGTTCCAAAATCTACGCCTGCCACGATCGCCATAAGCCCTTATTTCGACTCCTTGCACGCAAAACTCTCAAAGCAACTGCTCACCCATGCGACTGCTGCCGCGCATGCCAGTAGGTGTCCCACCCCAGGTATCGGGTGGCGGCTTCGTGAACAATTCCGGGAACAGTAGAAAAATTCGCGGCGACATGGTGTTCAAAACCGTTTTCGCAGATGTAGCGAAGGAGTTGCTGCAAGTGGGGAATCTCCACTACTCCAGCGCCGCCAAACGTTTCCAGTGGATCATCCGTAAAATTGCCGCCGCCCACATAACCCCGGATTCTGCCCGACCGGTCGTCGGTAGAGAAACGGGCGTAGCTCATGGGGCCGGACTTGACGCGGCCGACGCAGGTGCCAAACGTGTTGTCCTTGCCCACCGTTCCCGCAATAATTTCCTGATAGTCCATCTTCACATCACGAAAGAAGTGCTTGGGCAGGTTGCTGCAATGGAAACAGACCGCTTTGTCGGGGTGGCTGCCATAGTTATTGTTCCAGTCGAGCAGCGCGCTGGGAGATTCCGAAGCCAGCCGCAGGCAATGCATGCTGAGCACGCCGCACACGTCAACTTCGCAGGCGCTCGAGAGCAGGTTGTCGCTCATCATGCTCATGACGGTGCAGGGGACAACGCCGAGATTTTCCTCTATGGAGGTCCAGCACTGCACGGCGCTGATCTGAACGCTGGCAGCGCTCATCCACCGGTCGACGACCGCGCCAAGCTTGGCCATCTTCAACAGTGCGGCTTGCGGCACGCCGGAGGTGGAGACGTATTTCTGAATGGTCTGCAATTTTCGCAAGGCTTCGTCGTCGTCGTCGCGCATGCGGCTGATGCTTCCCAGAACTTCTGAGAGATCCAAGGTCTCGACGGAAATGCCGGAGGCTTCGAGAAGCTTTTCGCTGTAGCGGACCGTGTTGAACGCCGCGGGCCGCGCACCGATGGCGCCAATGCGGAGATTTCGAAGGCCGTTTACGACCCGGCAAACGCCCGCAAACCAGGCCAGGTCTTTCTTGAACTCTTCCGAAGTCGGAGCCACCGTGTGGAGCGTCGTCAGCGAGTAAGGAATTCCGTACTGCTTGAGGTTGTTGCAAGCCGACATTTTTCCGCAAAAGCTGTCGCGGCGATGGGCGATGGTCATTTTGGAAGGCGCATCCGGCGTGGCCTGAACCAGGACCGGCACATTCAGCCGGGCAAGCCGCAGCGTATCCGCAATGGCGCGTTCATCGCCAAAGTTTGGAAGAGTGACAATTACGCCGTCGATGCGCTCGCTGGCCGCTCGAAACAGCGCTGCACAGCGTTTCGCTTCCTCGTGCGTCTCCACCGCACCATGCTTGCTTTGCTCCGGGGTGAGCACCACCACGTCGATGCCTGCGCTTTCGAGCACTTCTAACATTTCGTCCCGCCCCGTTTTTGCGAGATGATCGGGAAAAAATCCCCGGTTCCCGACGATCAACCCCACGGTCATTCTGGACTTTCCCATCTTTCCTTCCCCCTTATGAGGTTGCACTTAGACGCGATTTCGACCTGGCGCGAAATAGACGCAGTAAACAATTCCCAATAGGAATAGCACCCCACCCCACCAGACATTGGCGTGCACCTGAAAGAGCACCACCGGCTTTTCCGGGGGATGCACAAGCTCATAGATACCCGCGCAAAAAATCAGCAGCCCATTCACCAAGAGCGAGATGCCTACAAAAAACCAGATTGAGATGCCGCCGCTGCGCATTTGCCCTCACCAAAACAAAAAGTTCAACGTCACAAAAAGCACGGCTACGACCGCGGCCCAAAAGATCGGCCGCCGATAGAAAGGCATCTGCCGATCCGACGGAATCTCTGTCGCGCCATATACCAGGCCAGCCAACTCTGAATCGGGCTTCGGTTTCGTCACCAGGCTGACGCCAACCGTGACAACCACGCACACCACCCACGACCATAGCGCGCGATACATGTTTTCTGCCATATCCCGCGCGTGCGTGGAGAGCGCCACATAGCGTAGCGCTGAAGGATCGATCTTTACCCACGCCCACATGCCGATGGACGACGCCGTGCCTGCCAGGAGTCCCCAGAATCCGCCGGCGGGCGTCGTGCGTTTCCAGAGCATCCCCAGCACCACGGTGCCAAACAGTGGAGCGATGAAGAAACTGAAGAGCGCCTGAACGTAATCCATGATGCTCAGGAACTGCATCACCAGGTAGGCGGTGCCGACGCTGATCAGCACGCCCCAGATCGTGGCCCAGCGTCCCATTCGCACATATTCCGCATCGCTGGCCTTTTTATTGATCAGCGCGCCGTAAATGTCGTACGTCCACACCGTTGAAAATGCACTGACGTTTCCAGCCATGCCGGACATGAAACCTGCCATGAGCGCCGTAATTCCCAAGCCCAGCAACCCGGGCCCGCAATACCGCGCCAGCATCAGCGGCAGAACTTCGTTGTAGCTGTGTCCACCCGTCGCCAGCGCCGCGCTTTCTCCCGTGAGTTTCACGGGGAGAACGGCGATTGCCAGCAATCCCGGCAAAATCACGATAAATGGAACAAACATTTTGAATGCCGCGCCGATGATGGGAGCCATCTTGGCAGCCCGCAGATCCTTGGCGGCGAGCACGCGCTGCACCACCAGAAAATCCGTCGTCCAGTAACCGAAGGAAATCACAGCACCCAATCCGAAAACAATTCCAGTCCAGTGAATCCCCATCGGATTGTCGCTGAATGAACCGAGCGTCCGCCAAAGGTGCGTATATTCCGCTGAAGCGTTCACGGCAATCTTGGCTTTAAGATTCTGCCAGCCTCCCGCTTCAACCAGTCCAAGAATGGGAATCAACAGCGAACCTGCCCAGATCAGGATGAACTGCAAAACCTCGTTGAAGATCGCGGAACGCAGGCCGCCGAGGCCGACGTAGATCGCCACAGTTAACGATGAAACCCAAATGCTGAAATTGATGTTCCAACCCAGCACGACCTTCATGACCAGCGCCATGGAGTACATGTTGATGCCACTCATCAGCACGGTCATCATCGCAAATGAAATCGCCGAGAGCGCGCGGCTCGGCTCTCCGAATCTCAACTTCAGGTAGCCAGGGACCGAATGTGTTTTCGAAATGTAATAGAACGGCATCATCACGATGCCCAGGAACAGCATCGCGGGAATAGCGCCGATCCAATACCAATGCGCCGCCAGTATTCCGTATTGATAGGAAGCCGCGGCCCATCCCATCAGTTCGAGCGACCCGAGATTGGCAGACAGGAAGCTGAGACCCGCGATCCATGCGGTCATTTCCCGCCCCGCCATGAAATAGTCTTCGCTCGTCTTCGCTTGCCCCTTCAGGTAAAAACCAATCGCCAGAACCAGGGCAAAATAGAAAACGATGATGACCAGATCCACCGAGGACAGGTGCACCATTCGCTGCGTGACCGGCAACGCGAACGCTGAAATCATGGGCACGCTATCGCTTCTCCTGTGCAGCGCTGAAAATGTATTTTCCCTGCAATTCTATTTGTGCAGACGAGCTGCCGACAAGAAGTGCAAACTCTCCGGGTTCGGCCGTCCACGCGTGTTTCTTTTCGTCGAAGAAGGAGAAGGCGCGGCGATCGAGTTCGAGCGTGACCAGCCTGCTCTCGCCGGGCTGCAAATTTACTTTTGCGAAAGCCTTCAGCTCTTTCACGGGCCGCGGAACACTCGCATGGGCATCTCCGACATAGAGTTCGGAAATTTCCGCGCCCTCCCGCTGGCCAATATTCTTGATCTTGAAGGAAACGACGACCGTCCCATTCAAGCCAGAGGAGGAAGGTGTAACCGTCAGATCGTTGTACTGAAATTTTGTATAGGAAAGGCCAAAGCCGAAGGGAAATAAAGGCTTCACTTCCGAGAGATCAAAGCTCCGGTAGCCTAGAAAAACACCCTCTTCATATTTAACGTGTTTATCGGGCGATTTCGGGTAGTAGTTCTTGAACGCAGGGTTATCTTCCCAGCGCCCCTCAAACGATGCAGGCAATTTCCCCGAAGGACTAACTTCACCGAACAGTATCTGCGCCAGCGCCGCGCCGCCCTCCTGCCCCGGGTACCATGCGTGGATCAGGGCCGGCACGCTGCCGATCCATTTGGTCATATCCACATTGCCGCCGGCGGTCAGCACAACGATTATGTTCTTGTTCAGACGGGCAATCTGCTGAATGTAGGAATCCTGGCCGCCGGGAAGTTGAAACGTTCGGTCGCCGCCTTCGCCTTCCGTGGACGGATCAAAGCCCATGCAGAGAACGACCGCATCTGCTTTCTCAACCAGCGCCTTGGTGCCCTCTCCAAGCGCCTTCGTCGCGGGGGCGATTCCG
Source organism: Acidobacteriota bacterium (assembly GCA_013289665.1). Taxonomy (GTDB): domain Bacteria; phylum Acidobacteriota; class Terriglobia; order Acidiferrales; family UBA7541; genus Acidiferrum. The sequence continues at coordinate 222,860 of JABCZN010000004.1, forward strand.
AAGCGTGCCGTGGCCGTGCCCACCGCTTCAAAATATTCCAGTCGAATCTTGTAAGGTTTCCCTTTCCCCAGGCGCGCGGAGTAGGTATCCAGTGTTTCGCTGTGCCGCTGCCAATCGTCGATCACCTGCTTGTCGTCAACGAAGAGCCGCACTCCGTCATCAGCAGAAACATAAAATTTGTAGTCATCGTCGGTGCGTGGGATGAAGTAACCCGTCCATCGCGCCGAGAATCGATCGTCCGGGCCATTTGGCGCGTAGCTCCCCGCGCCCCAATGAAAGTCAATCTTATCATCGGTGCGCACGAGCGCAGGTTCCCCCTGCAACGAATCGTTATTGAAGTATTCCCCGTGCAGCCCAACGGTTCCACCGGGCGAAAGGACAAACTCGGTCGCCTTGACGACTTCGTCGAGCGACGCCTCGTCCGTTGTGTAAAGGACGCGCCCGTTTTCCCCCAAATAGTTGCTGATTCCTTCCAGGTAGCTTACGGAGTTGAAAGGCTTGGTGAGAGAACTTCCTCCGCCGCCAATCACCGCGGGATAAGCATCCGGGCCGAGCACCGCGATTGTTTTGAGCTTCTTTTTATTCAGAGGAAGAATTCCGTTTTCATTTTTCAGCAACACCATACCGCTGCGGGCCTCTTCGAGAGCGATTTCCCTTCCCTTTTGGCTGTACAGCGGAATCGCCAGATCTGTCTGGTCGCGGTCAAAGAAACCAAACTCAATGGTTTTTCGCAGAATGCGCCGAACTTTGTCGTCAATCACTGCAACGGAAACCTTTCCTCGCTGGATGGCGGGAAGCAGCGTTTCTTTGTTCATGAACTGCCCCGAAGGCATTTCCAGGTCGAGGCCACCCTTGGCCGCGGCGACGCCATCGTGCGTTGCGCCCCAGTCCGACATCACAATACCGTCAAATCCCCATTCTGTTTTCAGAATCACGTTGTTCAGATAATCGTTCTCCGTCATGTAAACGCCATTCACCAGGTTGTACGCGTCCATTACGGCGCCAACCTTTCCTTCTTTCACGGAAGCCTCGAACGCCGGAAGGTAAATCTCGCGCAGCGTCCTCTCATCCACGTCGGAACTATGATCCATGCGCCCGTATTCCTGGTTATTGGCCGCGTAGTGTTTGGCGGTCGCGATCACTCCCTGTGATTGAATGCCCTGGATCAGCGAGACCCCCATGCGTGCCGCGAGGAATGGATCTTCGCCGAAGTATTCAAAGTTCCGCCCGTTCATCGGCGCGCGGTAAATGTTCATGCCCGGCGCCAATATGAAATTCACTCCGCGCGCCCGCGCGTCCTGGCCCATCGCCTCGCCCACGCGCTTCGCGAGGTCCGTGTCCCACGAAGCAGCCAATGCAATCCCCGCTGGGTAAGCGGTTGTCGACCCATAGTCGTGCACGCCAAGGGGGCCGTCGGACATTCGAAGTGCGGGAATCCCCAGCCGCGGGATGGCTTGCGTGTAAAAGTCATTGATCCCGCCGATGAGCGAAATCTTTTCGTCCAGAGTCATTTTCGAAAGCAGCGCGTCCACCCGGCTCTCGACCGTCGGTCTTTGCTGAGCGTGTGCCGTTTGCGTCCGACACCAGGAGAAACAAGCAAGCAGCCAGACAATGAATATGGATCTCGCCCAGGCTTCTCGGGTCCCCATTGTGGAATTCAAACTATTTCTCCTCGACAATCGCTGCGTCCCACGGCTTCAGTTTTATGCTCTGTCCCTGAGCAACCGGAGACTGGGTCAGCAAATCGGTGCCTGCGCCGTATGAATAGGCGAACGCCTGGGAATCGCTTGAATAATTCAGGAAGTAGTGGAGCGACTTCCCCCTGCGATTCATCCCATGCTTCACGCGCACATTCGCGGGAAGTGCTTGGTCCGAGCCAGTCAAACCCGCCAACTGAAGAACGCTCGCCATCACGCGGTCCTGCAACACATCGCTCAAGACCGTCCCTTCATACGTCAAGGTGCCCTTGCCAAGCGAGTTGCGGGTAATCGCGGGATACTTCTCGAAAAATGGCTGGTCGTAATACGCAAGCGCTTTGGCCGTATCGAGCAAAATCATCTCCGCCCATTCGGAAACCTTGTTCTCGCCACCCGCGTGGAAGGGATCATCCTTCAATTCCAGTGGTTGCCGAAGGCTGGAAAACTCCTGGTAATGAAATCCAGCGGCTTCGCGCAGCAAGCCCGGCGCCATTTCCCAGCGCACGGTAGAGAACTCGTCGCAAAATCCGCTCTTGAAAGCCACAACTAGATTCCCGCCACCGCGCACATAGTCGGCAAGGTGCTTCAGCAACGCGTCACTCGCCACGTAGAGAGGCGGGACAACGATTATTTTGTATTTCGAAAGGTCCTCGGTGTCCGGGAAAACAAAATCGACGCCGACGTTTGCCCTGTAAAGCGCGTGATACATCTGCCGCAAGACCGTGCGGTAATTGACGCGGTCGCTGAACTTCATGAACTCGATCCCGTAATAGGAATCGTTGCTGTAGAGAATGGCAACTTGATTCTTGCGCTGGATGTCCACAATCTGCGGCCCGATACGCTGCAGTTCGTGCGCCGTACGGTTCACTTCGTCGTAAGTCCGCCCCGGTGTCAGGTCGTGTCCGAGCACACCTTTCCAATACGTTTCCTGGCCGTAATGGATCGAATGCCAGTGCCAATACTCGATCATGTTGGCGCCGGAGGAAGCATGCGTGTATACGTCCAGGCGGAGCTGCCCGTCGTAGGGAGGAAATTGTTCCTTCGAATCCCACCCGATGGCCTCGGCGTTCGTTTCCGTGATCAGATAATTCGTATTCTTCAGCGACCTCATGTAGTCGCCGACCATGGATGATGTTTCACCGTCAAACTGGTCCTGTGTCCCGTGGTACGGATTCGCGGCAACGATATCCAGCGACCGGCCCACGTCTTCCTCGTTCACCACCGGGTTCGGCGGCCCGGCGAAATCGTGCATCACAAATTGACTTGGCCCCTTGTATTCGTTCACAATCCTCGCCTGCCAGGCCAGAAAATCCGTAGTCAGCCATTGCGAGTAGCGCTCCCACTCGAGCTTCCAGCCCGGGTTAATGATTCCGTCGCGCGGAGGAAGCTCTGTCCAGTCGTTCAGCCGCTGTCCCCAATAGTTGAGTCCCCAAATCCTGTTCAGCTCATCCACGGTCTTCAATTTCGATTTCAGATATTCCTGAAAGCCAACCTGCACATCATGATTCGCCGCGTAGGCCGAAGAAGTTTCGTTGTCGATTTGGAAGCCGATGATTGCGGGGTTGTTTTTGTAATGATCGAGAATCCGTCGGATCACTCGTTCGCAGTAAAAGCGGTATGTCGGATTCGCCAGATCCGTGTTCTGCCGGATCCCGTAATATAGAGATTGTCCTCCAAGGCGGGTCACCAGAATTTCCGGATGTTTTTTATACATCCACGCAGGAATCGAATATGTCGGTGTGCCAAGTATGATTCGAATACCGGCCGCGTGAAGTTTTTCAACCACCCTGTCCATCCACGCAAACTCAAATTTTCCGTCCGCGGGCTCCCATAGTCCCCAGCTCGATTCGCCAATCCGCACCACGCTGATCCCTGCTTTTTGCATCAGGGCGATGTCCTGGTCTGCCCGTTCGTAAGGCATGTATTCCGGGTAGTACGCAACACCGTACAGGATCGTGTCCATCCGATCGGGATGAAACGCTTCGCGGGATTGAGACAGGACGGGAATGGCCGTGAGCAGAGTGAGAGCGAGAATGAGACCCGTGCGATTGCTAGCCATCCAGCGTTTCCAGCTGGCACACCCGATGCCCATAGACTTGCCTTCCTCGCTCCGGCTCTATGCCTGTCCGGGTCGAGCCGTTGCCCGGTGATTCAGTGCCGTTGATTCGCGCAGCACGAGATTCGTTTTCAAAACGTACTCTGTGCCCTTGGGGTTCGGGCTCTCTCGCTGCACGTCCTCCAGCAACGCCTGGAACGCCATGCGGCCAAGCTCTGCCTGGGACATTTCGATCGTGGTCAGCGGCGGCAGAATATACTGGGAGATGCGGATGTTGTCGAATCCGATGACCGACAGGTCGTCGGGAACGGCGATCTTTTCCGCGTAACTTTTGTGCATCACTCCCATAGCGGTCATGTCGTTGGAGCAGAGCACCGCGGTCGGTCGCGAATGCAGGCGCGCCAATTTCTCGAACGCCGCCTCTCCGCCTTCCAGGGTGTGGTTTCCTTCCACGATCAACTGTGGGTCCACGGATATGCCAATCTCGTTCATGGACTGCACGAACGCTTCGCGGCGCGCAGTCGCGGATTTCAGCCTCAACGGCCCGGTGATGAATGCAATGCGTTCGTGGCGCAGCGCCGCCAGATGCTGGACGGCTTGCCGGATGCCGTGGAGATAGTCGATTCGAATATTGCTGACATGCTGCCGCGGCGGGCCCACATCCACAAAGACCAGGGGAATTTTTCGCAGCTTCAAGTCATCGAGCAGCGACTCTTCCATCCCGAAGGTCATCACCGCTACGCCTTCCACGCGGTGCTCCAGCATGCGCCGCACGGCCAGCTTCATGCGCTCCGGATCGTGGACCGTGGAAGTCAGCAAAATTTCGTAATTGTTCTGGACCGCAGTGTCTTCAAAGACGTGCACGATTTCCGGAAAGAAGGGGTTCGTGATTTCGGAAACAATCAAGCCGAATATGCGGCTGCGCCCGGAAACCAGCGCCCGCGCCTGCGTATTCGGGAAGTAGCCAAGCTCTTCCACCACTTTCCACACGCGCTTGGCCATCTGCGGCCGCACCGTCGGAATCCGGTTGATGGTGCGCGACACCGTCGCTGTCGACACTCTCGCCCTCTTCGCAATTTCCCGGATATTCATCGCTTATCGCACCGTGTGCTTGGCACTGCGTCTCGATCCACCACTACGCTTTGACGCAAACTGGGACTGGGGCTCATGAGATTTGTTGGGCGAGGGCTAGTCGCCTTCCGTTCCACGGGCTCTTGATTTCGCGTTTCCACTCCGTTCCACGAAACCGTCTCTTTTCTGGAAAAACCGGGGCAATTCGTTGTAACACGAACTGCCCCGGGAGACCCGAACACCTCAATTGCGGGGTGCGGATCCCTAGAAAATGATCTTCGCAGCAAGTTGCAGAATCCGCATATTGCCGTAAGTGTTGGTGATCGCCCCAAAATTCCCACTATTGAGGACGCCATTGGGATTCTGAAAATGCGGCGAATTGCTCAGATTGAAAACCTCGAAGCGGGTCTGTAACTTGCCCCGCTCCTTGAGCGCAAACTCCTTAAACAGCGAGAAGTCGGCATTGACGAAGCCGGGTCCGTACAGAATGTTGCGTCCGGCATCGCCGAAGGCGCATGGGTTTGTACCACTATTGGCCGGGGCCACGAACGCGGCCGTGTTGAAATACTCCGTGATTGTCTGAGGGCCCCAAAGATGTTGGCCGGGGACAAGGTCCGGACGGACGCCAGGGCAACTCGAGTTTCCCAGGCCAGATGTCACGTTGAAGGGCGTGCCGGTCTGTGCGCGGAAGATAGCATTCATTTGCCAGCCGCCCAGGATCAACTCATGCACGTCTCCCCAATTGCCGAAGAGCGCCTGACCTTTTCCAATTGGAAGACGATATAACCCGCTGAACGTGAAAGTATGGCGGATGTCGTCGTCCGCCGAGGCGATTTCCGCATTCAGGTTATACGGATTCTGTGGTGAGTTATAACCCTGGTTAAGGTCGAAGGGCGCGGGTCCATTGTCAATATTGTGGCCGTAAGTATAGGTTGCAAGAAAACTGAGATTTTTTGAGGCTCTTTTCGTAACTTTGCCCTGGAGCGAGTTGTACTCCCCCCAGCCGCGAGAATAGAGTGCCTGGATGTGCGTCAGGTTCTTGGTAAGTATGTTCGAATTGCCGTTTACGTTGTTGATATCGCCGACCAGATAAGAGAGGTCGTGGCTCAAGGAACCCACATAAGCAATTTCGAGCATAACCCCGTATGGAACCTGCTTCTGCAGGGTCAAGTTATAGGACTGCGAATACCCGGTCTTCATGTGGGGATCTTCATAGTACGTGCTTTCGGTCCCGCTCTGAACACTCGCAATAGCCGAGGTCGGGATGCTCGAGGCTCCGGCGGGAATGACTGGATTCGTTTGTCGTGGCACTCCGGCATCGAAGGTGTAGGGGAATCCACCAGCAGGAGCGCCGTATGGGTAAAAGCACCCATCACAATAACTGTTTTGAATTGCAAAAGGATAGTTCTTCGTTAAGAAGTCTTCCTTGCCGTCATTTTCGGGGGAATAGAAGAAACCATACCCAGCACGGATAACGGTCGTGGGATTGATTTGATAGGAGATTCCTAGGCGAGGACCAAAATTATGCGGGTTGGTGTTAAGTAAACCTCCGGAGTTGCCGCCGCGCCCGGCCAACAACAGGCTGTCCGTCGCCGGGTTGTAATTCGACATATTGTTGCTGGCTTCCGTCCAAGGAGATTGAAACTCGTATCGGATGCCGCCATAAAGCGTCAATTTCGGCGAGAACCTATACGTATCCTCGACGAAATTACCTAATTCCCAGGCTTGCGTGTGCGGGTGCGTCAGTTGCAGCCCTATGTCCTCAACGTAAGGCACACCTATTAACAGATCCCCGATAACCGAGCCACCATAAAAGCCCGGGTTGGCGGTCGCCGAGTAGCCCGTACCGTAAGCGTAGTATTGAAAACCTGTGGGGAGGAGCGAGAAATTGGGGTTCGAATTAAGGCGCCGGAAGTCGCCTCCGAACTTGATCTCGTGTTTGCCCGATATGATCGTCATGTTGTCCGTGAACTGGTAGTTGCTATCCAATTCGTGAAAGGGTTTATAGGTCGAGCCGCCAGTAAAGAAGACACCCTCGTTCGTGCCGCCAACCAGTTCTATGTACGGGAAACCATCCGTTGCTGGATAACCCGGCACATGGATATTTTGCGCTCCGAATTGCGTGGAATAATCGTGACCGTTCATGAGACTGTAGAGGTCTTCGCGCAGGCGCGTGTAACCGAAGCGGGCCTCGTTCACCTTGCGAGCGTCGAAAGTGTGATATTCCGAAACTGAAACGCCCTGGTTCCGCAGCACTTCGCTGTTCCCAAAGTCGTTGTCGCCGCCATTCGGAACTACCGTGTGACCGTAATAGATGCCGTTGTCGAGCAGGCTGCTGTCACCATAGTGATATATGACCGAGAGGCGGTCCTTGTCGGAGAAGTTATGGTCATAGCGCCCATCGCCCAAGTTTCCGGTGACGTTTGTGGGAACGTACTCTGCAAAATTCAGGGCCCAGCCGTTTGTGCCCGCTTTCCCTGGCAGATTGGGGCTGGGAAAGAAATTCTCCAGTGTGGCCAAGCCAGCTTTACTGACAAAGGCCGCGGGGATTACATTGAGAACGCCATTCGACTGAAACTGCTGGCCCGGGGCATATGGGTTATAAACCGTAAGAAGACTGCCGTTCGCGTCGTAGAACTTGCTCAGGTCCACGTCGCCGTTGGGAAGAACGTTAATTTCGTCCTTGCGCGGCACGCTGGTAACGGCGGAATAGGCATCTCTTTGCTTTATGCGTTCATACGACACGAAGAAGAAGGACTTGTCTTTGCGGATTGGCCCTCCGACTGTTCCCCCAAAGTTGTTCCGGTTCAAATCTGAAGCCGGCTCCTTTGCACCACTGATCGAGAAGGGCCGTGCGGCCCCGAAATTAGGGCGATAAAACTCATAAGCGCTTCCATGCAGGCTGTTTGAGCCTGATTTGGTCTGGATGGAAACAACGCCCCCGGCCGCTCTCCCGTACTCCGCTGAATACGCCGAGGTCAGGATCTTGAACTCCTGCACGGAGTCCACGCTCGGCGTTATCGTGATGTCTTGTGTACGGTTCTTGGTGATCTCCACACCGTCAACCAAGATTGAATTCGCGTACTCGCGCTGCCCGTTAACGCTTATATTAAAAGCGTTTATCCCGCTGGCGCCGGGGACCACTCCCGCAGTTAGTGTCGTGAGACTAAGGAAGTTTCGGTCGAGCAGTGGCAAGTCAAGAATGTCCTGAGTAGTGATGACTTCGCTCGTTTCCATGCTCTGGGTCTGCAGCTCCGTTTGAGCTCCGGTGATGGTAATGGATTCGGTGACGGCGCCGACAGTCAGCTTGAAATCCAACAATTGCTTTTGGTCGATGTACATGACCACATTTCTGACAGTCGTCACTTCAAACCCTGCCTTGGTCGCTTTGACGGCATAGGTGCCCGGCGGCACTTCCAAAATGTTGAAATTACCGTGCTCATCCGTTGCCGAGCTATAAGCAACGCCGGTGTCCTGATTCATCGCAACGACCTGCGCACCGACGATGATGGCGTTCGAAGGATCGGTCACTCGTCCCGTAATCGAGCCCGTCGTCGCCTGGGCCCAGAGCGAACTGGCGGCCAGTAATTGAACCATGCAAATTAAGAGAATTGCTTTACGCATACCACCTCTCCTCAGCCATGCGGGCGGGCTGCGCGAAAGAATTTCTCGTTTGGCAGCGGCCCCGCGGCTTACTCACCCAACCGATGGCAGCACCCCAGTCCTGCCAGTTCGGCTCCCAACAGTCCCAGCAATCGTTTACGGCGAACGGTGTTGCCATGAAAGAATCAAATGTAAACGATTACTCTGATGGACGGCAATTTAATCCGCTCTTCATCTTTTGTCAAGACTTGTTTTCTGGCGCTGCTTTGAAGTGACCTGAAATGTCTACTTTCCCCGCCAAAATGCACACTTCCCAGGGATTCTTGGACATCTGGCACTCCACTGTGGGCCTGGACAGCAAGTCTTTCGATCCCCTTCGGGCCCACGGGGGCAACAGATCGCGGAGATTTCTGGGAGTAATCGTTTGCTCGCCAGGCCTCTCCAGACGAAGGTTGAGGCTTGGCCACTGGCAGGAGCGATGGCTCGTGGCTCCTGACAACCCTTTTTTCGGAACGAGTGAACTCAATCCGCGAGGCTAATACACAACATCATATAGCTGTCCTTCTAGTCGCACCGGGTCCTTCTCCGCCGAAGAGCACCGTATGGTGAGCGGCCGGCCGGCGACGAAATCCTTGTGCTTGATCTCGCCCGCGCCCCACGACAGCCCGCTCCAGATCACCTTGTCGTAATTCATTTCGATGGGCAGAGCCTTGCCGTCCTGCTCTGCATAAATCTTCAGGACTTTGCCGACCGACTTTCCGTCCGGCGGGCCGCCAGGCCAACTCCGCATAACCTCTCCGGCTGCTCCATGCTGCTCGAAGATGATGCGCAAGTCTCCCTTCGCCGGCGCCGCGATGCTGGTTTCAATCGTGTTCGGAGTTGCGGAAACGAACTTCGCATCGAGCCGTGCAATGGATTCCGGGATCTGCACGTCTTCCTGGATACCCAGGTCATACTCCTGGGACGCATACCGGCCAAAACCAACCGCAGCCAGTTGTCCCGGGCCAAGCGTGATGCGATTTCCATGCAACACCGGAAGAAATCCGGCGTCGCGAAAAATGATTTTGCCTTCGCCCTGCGCGCCCTCGACCCGCGACAACGCCGGCAGCTCGATCTCTCTCACCGCCTGCGCAGGATTCACAACCGTGTAAACCGCGCCGCCCTCTGTCAGTGATCCAAACCCGTAGGGCTCCACGTCGCCGGGAATTCCGCCGAACGTTTTCGTCCTGCCCATGGCTTCGAATGGCTCGAAGAGCCTCTGCACCCGCGCGAACCAGCGAGCCATGTCCGCATCCAGGAATTCCAGATTGCCGTGGATGGTATTCACCCATCCGCCGCGTGCCGCCATGAGCAGCAACATCCCTTTCCACGCATTCGTCTTCCGGTAGTAAATGGTTCCCGTGTTGCCGATCATGAATCCCGTGGAATCGATGCGTTCCAGCGGCAATCCGCTCTGCTCGTATCGCCGCACCATGTGGTCGCTGTAAATGTCCATCGAGCGCCAGAAATTTGTTTCAGGCACATCGGAAGGCCGGGGATCGCCGGAATAAATGGAGTCAAACACTTCCAGCCAGCGCAAATCGATGGGGTTGTGGAAAGGGAATGGCCCGGCTGTGGATTCGACGTCGCCGCCAAATCCATTGAAAGCAACGAGCATGGCGTCCGGATTCTTTGCCCGGAATTTCCGGAGAGCTTCGCGGAACGCCGCTTCATTGCGCGCGTGAATCTCTTCCGGCGCCAGCGTTTTTTCCGCTTGAGGAGTCGCTGCGCCAAAATCCACGAAATCAAACTTGAACATGCGGATTCCGTGGTCGTACCAATATTGCATCGCCTGCATGAAGTCCGGCAGAAAACCGCCTTCGTAGAACGACATTGAGCCGCCCTTGGCGTTCAGCGAGTCTCGCCACTCGGGCGCAGCATCAATTTTCACCAACGTGTTGGTGCTGAACCAGAGACCGGGGAGAAGACCATTCGCTTTGCACTCGGCGATCCAGTGATCCGGACCATCCGGCCAGTTGGGCGTTCTCCACTTGCGGTACGCGCCGTCTTTCGCGAACCAGAAAGCATCCATCATGTAGTAATCGAAGTGCACGCCGAGTTTGTGCAACCGGACAATTTCGCCCAGTTCCTTCATCGCCAGCGATTCCGTCAGGGGGATATTGTCGGAAAGTTCGTCGTAGGCGGACCAATCGTTATAAACCCAGATTGGATCGCGAAGCACTGGAGAGCCCAGCTTCGCTGGCGTCCATGTCGCCGCGGAAACAGGCGAAACGCTTTGTGATTTATTTTTGTCCTTGGCCTGCGAGGGAGTCCGAATGGCGGTAGCAAGGAAGGCCAGCGCCAGGCACACGACCAGAAGGGCCCTCGAAGATCCGGTTCGTGTTTTCGTTCGATCTGGTCGCATCGCTTGTGGCCTTCCATGTAGGTGGTCGGAGCTATTTTTTGCACGAATTGTCAGAAGTATTCACTTAACTGCGGCGGATTGTCCAGGCCAGTCGTCGGTGCGGAACGGAGAAGCCGGCAAGCCTTCCTTGTTGTACAAATTGCAGTCTGGACTGCTCGCCCAGGCATAGCGCACCGCGATAGGCCCTTTCACACCGGGACTTGAGACTACGATCTCGTCACCCTCGATTCGCGCTTCCGCCCAATGAAAAATGTGGTCGCTTCCGGCAATCGCAAAGCCTTTCAGCGGCCCGCCGCTCGCTTCCAAGCCAGATCCGGCGTAGCGAAAATGCAACCGCACATTCTCTCCTTCGATTTTCATCGAATCAAAGAGCGGGCCGGAATAGACGATCTTCTCGCCATAGGTTGCCCCCAAAGCCCACAGCGCCAGGCGGTGGCCTATTTCTTCCTTTCGCGGCGGGTGAAGGTTTTTTGGCTCGCCCACATCAATGGAGACAGCCAGGCCGGTATTCGGCACAGTGCGTGCCGTCAAAAATTGTGCTTCGCGGAGCTCCGCCCAGATCGAATCGCCCAGCTCCGGACTTGATCCGTGGTTTGCTAACTGCACGATCAGGAAAGGAAAGTCGCTTTCTCCCCAACCCTTGCGCCAGCCGGCGATCAATGCGGGCAACAATTTCCGGTACTGGTAGGCGCGCCAAGTGTTTCCTTCTCCCTGATACCAGAGAGCACCGCGAATCCGATATTTCTCTAACGGCGCGATCATTCCGTGAAAAAGCCCGGAGGGAGGCCTTTCCGGATCCCCGGCCGAGGTCATATTTACAAATTGAAAGCCGCTGAGCGATTCAACCGTCAGCGGCTTCGAGACTCCCCACCCTGCCTGCTTCAGGTCTTTGAACAGGATCGTGATCTGCTTCCACTCCGGCGTGGCGTGAAATATTTCCGCGGCATAGTTATCCCAATCCGAAATTGTCGGCTGCAGAATCTCTGGCTGAAATTGGCCGTTTCCGCGCACCCAGAATCGAATGCCGGCGTAGCGGCTCATGTCCGCAGCCGAATGATCCGCATGGAAATTCGCTTGCAGGCGCGAAGAACTCACTTCATCGAGCGTCCCAAACACCCGCGCCGCGTAGCCTTTGCCGCCTCTTCCGGGGGCCACAAGCTCAAATGCCGCCTCGGGAGAATCCTTCCAGTTGTACGCCCACTCACCGCCAGTGGAGATCCGGGAAGTTCCATCATCAAAATCGCTGATGCGCATCGGAGAATTTGAATCGTCCGGCTGGGGCAGCAACTCAAAATCATCAAACTCCAGCGAAAAATCCTTTGGCCGAGCAGCAAGCGATTTGGCGCTGTCTGGAGCAGCGTCCCACGCCTTCAAGATGGATTGGAGAGCCGGCTCGCGGCGCAGGGCTTCAGGATCTGCCCATTCCTCCGCCGCCGTGCCCGGCCGCGCGCTCAAAATTATTCCGATGGGTACGCGTAATGCTCGAAACAAATCACGCGCAAAAAAATAACTCACCGCCGAAAATGTTTTTGCCGATTCCGGCGAGCAAACCACCCATTCCTGTGGCGAAGTATCTTTTTGAGGAGTGAGCGAGATTCTCTGAGGCACGGTGAACAATCGTATTTCCTCGTAGTCCGCTTTGGGAATTTCCTCGGCGGCTCCTGTGGCCCCGCCGAGCGCATAAGTCATGTTCGACTGGCCAGACGCAACCCAGATCTCTCCAATCAGGACGTCTTTAAATTCGACAGTCTTTTTGCCCTGCACGCGAAGAACAAAGGGGCCGCCAGCCCCCATCGCGGGAAGGTCGATGTTCCAATTCCCCTGGCCGTCGGCGCTCGCCGCTCTGGTGTTGCCCGCCAGGCTCGCGGAGATTTTTTCGCCCGGATCGGCCCAGCCCCAAACGCGAATGTCGCTATCCCGCTGCAGCACCATGTGATCGCTGAACAAGTGCGGCAGCACTGGCTCCGCATGGATTGGTGAAAGAAGCACCGGCCATAACAACAGTGTGATGGAAATCCTCAGCCAGCTGCCCATTGGACTGTCTCTATTCTCGAAAAACCTGATCAACATTTATCCCTCGGGCGGCAAATCAAGATTCTTCCACTTGCTATCCCTGCTACAGATTTGAAAATTTGAAGACCGTTGTCGAATCGTACCGCTCGCCCGCCCGGAGCACGGTGGAGGGGAAATTCGCCTGATTCGGTGAATCCGGAAAATGCTGCGTCTCCAGACACAGCCCAGAGTGCCTGCCATAGGCTGTCACGCCTTTCCCACGCGCGCTGCCATCCAGAAAATTGCCGCTGTAGAATTGGATCCCCGGCTCAGTTGTAAAGATTTCCATCGTCCGCCCCGATTGAGGTTCGGAAAGCTTTGCGGACCGCGCTAGTCCTCCATGCATGCTCCGGTTCAGCACCCAATTGTGGTCGTAGCCCCTTCCGAATTTCAATTGCGGGTCATCCTGATTGATCCTCAAGCCGATGGCTTCGGGCCGCCTGAAATCGAAGGGCGTGTGCTTCACCTGGCGAAACTCGCCGGTTGGGATCAGATTCTCGTTCACCGGCGTAAACTGATCCGCGTCGAGTTGAAGTTGATGCAGCAGAATGTTCCCCTCCGCCCGGCCCTGCAAATTGAAATAGGAATGATTCGTCAGGTTAACGATTGTGTCTTTGCCGGTGGTCGCGGAGTATCTAATCTGAAACTCATTTCCCTCATTCAAAGAATATTCCACACGAACAGCTAATTTTCCCGGGTAGCCTTCCTCCCCATCTTCGCTGACGTAATCCAGAATCAGGCTCTCATTCTGCCCACTGGAACCTTCCCGCGCGTCCCATACCACTTTTTCAAATCCCACCACCCCACCATGCAAGTGATTCGGCCCGTTGTTCCGGGCAAGCGTATGCTCATGCCCATTCAAGCGAAATTTACCATTGGCGATGCGATTCGCGTAACGCCCGATGATCGCTCCGAAATGCCATTTGTCCCTTTCGTAGCTTGCAAGATCGTCGTATCCGAGCACCACATCGGCGATCTCCCCGCTGCGATCGGGGACCCTCAGCGAGACGACAATTCCACCATAGTTCGTGATTTCAATTTCCACTTTGCTGCGATTCGCCAGGGTGTAGAGTCCAACCTCCCTACCGTCCGACGTTTTTCCAAATGGCCGCTTCCGCATTTTCCGCTCTCCGCCGCGCGCGATCAACTCCGCTTCTTTCTGCACCGAGGCCCTCAGGATAATACAGGAAATTCTCTATACCATCCCCGCTACCCAAACTTCAGCGAGAACACCATGGGAAGCCGGAGCGAGGGATAGTGGCCCAGAACGAGGAACGGCGCGTTTTGGATGAAGCGCCTGATGATCTTCGCGTGGCAATCATTCTTCTATCGCAATCCGTTGGAAAGACCTGGAGCGAAGGATCTGCGCGGCGTTGATCGCAGGTGCATTTCCATTTCAAGTTGATTCGTCTGGATAACACTGTTTAGACACCTAGAATCGGGTAACCGCGAGAGATCGCCTCGAGGCAGTCATCACAACCGCCGCGTGGAGAAGCAAACCAAGCCGGATGTTGGTAGCGGGAGCAGACAGAACTATTCAGCCCCGATTAATTTCGCGGGCAATTCGTGTGTCTCGCCCCCTACATATATTTCGCCGCTTTCTGAAAGACGGCTCAAGCCCCTGGTTTCATTCCGATCCCGAGGCTCTGGGCGCCCTGGCCAATCTTTATTTAGTATTGTTTCAAGGCTTCGCAATTCTTCGGCCCCGCATCGGCAAAGACGCTTCTGATTTCGGCAAAGTGTTTGCGATACACCACGGCGATCAACTCTCAGCCATCCCGCATCTGTCGCGTTCCGACGAGCCCTTGCGCGGCACGAGCGGACCGTCATAAGAAGGAGGTATGCGGCACCGCCCGCGCCCCTCAGAAACTTGCAACGGCAGCAGCTTCAGTCGGGCACGTTTCAAATATGGACAGCAGCCGGGCAATTTCCAACGCTTCCCTCAACTTCGGGCCGAGCTTACAAAGCATGAGCCGTCCGCCTTGGGCCTTTGTCTTTCGATGCGTTTCGATGAGTGCGCCGAGGCCCGCGCTGTCAACATAATTCACGTGCTCAAGATTAATGACGATCCGTGTGGCGCCGGATGCAAGGAGATTGTCAATCGTCGTGCGCAGCCCGGTGCTCTCTTCGCCGAGCGCAAGACGACCTTTGAGCGCCAGCACATGGATTCCATTCATCTCACGCTGTGTTATTTCCAAAGGCACTGCTCACCCCCTCACGCGGCGAATACGTGGATTTGTGATCTCATCCATAATAGCTTCTAGACTCCGGAGACCAAAGCCTGTTCCGTGATATCCGGCTGTCATTCGGGAGCATTGGCTGAATCACTGGAGCCCATTGAGCTCAAAGAGTTCCGCTCTTTTCGACGGTAACGTTCGGGGAAATTCAAAAGGGTGTGGAGCTCACGCGCCGACAGGATCCTGTAAAGGCGAACGAAATCGAGGCTTGGGCGGCACAGTTGGAACGCGCTTCACAAGTCTTGTCCATGGATGCAGCGTGTTTTCGAGAATATGCCCGCCTAATGCACCACCCGTTCCGATACCCTAGGTGAGGACGCCATGATGGCCGCCACGGCGCGCGTTCATGGACTCACCGTGGCCACTCGGGATAACCGTGATTTCGCGCACTTCGACGTGGCCGTCTTGAATCCCTTCAAACAGAGAGTGCTGTAGTGCTTGCCCCGAAGCACCCAGCTAGTTTTAGCAGCTAGCTATGCATCCTAGTCCTCGAGGCAATTCGGCTATAATTTGCGCGAGCGCATGCCATTTGCGGTGCTGGTTGGTCATGCAATCGTCAAGCATTTATCTGGAGCAGTCATGGGTCAAGATAGTTTTATTCCGGTTGCAACGAATGCCAGGTCGCGAAGCGACCTCGTCGAGCGCGGGTTCAGTCGTGAGCCGCTGAGGGTTGATCTAGACATAGCGCGCTCGCTGGAAGCGTTCTCCCATGCCGCCTGGTCCGTTCCAAGGGACGAATACTACGATGGGGGAGACAGGTATCGTTCCTTAAATCGTGTCAGGGCCGAGATTGCTGAGGGCGGTGTAAATGTTTGGTTGAGCGAAGAGAGCACGCCCTATGTGCAGCTGAAAAAATACAACACGACAATCGGCGGCCGCCCGCGAGAGTACGCTCCGCTGCCCCCGGCGATCGCCGGTTCCATAGGGGTTCGCAAGATGATTGCTCACCACCTTCATTACCTACCGCTGTCGACGGTCGGTACGAAGTATTTGGTCAACGTTCATCTAATAAGGTTCGCGGCTGCGCCTGGCCGGCCGTGCGACACGAGTCCGCCGGGCTTACATAAAGACGGGGAAAAGTACATCGCCACGCATCTAGTGGGCCGCTGCGGCGCTCAGGGTGGTGAGGTCGTCATAACCGACAACGACAAGCGGGAAATGGATCGCTTCACGATGCGCGAATCGGGTGAGTGTTACGTCTTCGACGATGATCGCATCTGGCATATGTTGACGCCAGTGGCCGTACTGGAAGGCAATCAGTACGCCTACCGTGACACACTGGCATTCGATATGCTGCCAGAGGGCTGGGAACCCCTGAAGTAATGGGAGACGGAAGGACCGGAACCCCGGCAATGCAGAGGGGCGTCCCTTTGGAGTCGGTCCAGCAGATTCAGCTTGCCCTCTGCCAGCATCAGGTCACTTCCAGTTTAGCCGACCACCCGGATTGTCTACCGTAGTTTGGATTTGGATTGCAGTCCGTTCCACGCCATCCTGTGGAACAGTTCGTCCATTGCCTTTGGCGACTCTCTTGCGCCGCGATCGAGCCACCATTTCAGAAGTGACAGCAGGTTTCCGGCGAGTGAATGCGAGCGAGCATCCAGTTCGCTCTGAACCAGATCCTTCAGGCCGATGTCCTTCAGATGTCGGGCGATACTGCGAGCGAAGTAGCCCTGCGCAAGTTCGAAAAACGCGTGGATACGTCCGGAATCGACCAGAGCGCGGTAGAGTTTCTTCGCATCACCGACATGGCTAAAAAATTCTGCCACGGGTGCGATGCGGTAGGATTTCTCCTGCTTCCTAAAAAGAGCAGTGCTCCACATTTCCAGGCCGTCCTCTAGCACGCAGAGAAATAGGTCGTCCTTGTCGCGATAATGGAGATAGAAAGTGGACCGGCCGACTGCCGCGCGGTTCAGCACTTCCTGCACCGTGATTTTGTCGATCGACTTCTCTTGCATCAACGCGACCAGCGCATTACTCAGCAGGCTGCGCGTACGCCGGATGCGCAGGTCAGGCTTGCGCCGTTGCTTGCCATTTTTCCTCTGCTTGGCAAGCCCTATGGGTAGCGGAGAGCGCTCATTGTTGGACATCGGCCACCTTTTTGTTCAGCAACTCAACCAATTTCACTCACAGCTATCGACTCTGCTTCGTTGCTTCGCTACAGTGCACATATTACGGCAGCCCTCGAGGGCACAAGCAAAAAAGGAGGGAGACCATGAATCGAATTCGCTTCTTTGCAATCGGCAGTATGATGTTGTTTGCGCCAGGCATGCTGGCGCAACAAACCGCACCGACCGGCGAGCCCGCAAGAGGCGCCGCCCAGGACGTCGTCCTGCCAGACGTCGGAGATCAGTTGAGGGTGCTGACCCAGAAACTTGATCTCTCCGTTGATCAACAGCCCAAAGTCAAAACCATCCTGCAGGAACTGCATGATGCCTCGCTGAAGTTCATGCAGGGCGAAAGCACGTCGCACGAAGAGCTCCTGAGTAAGGTCAGGCCTTTGCGCGTAAATGCCGACAAGAAGATCCGCGAAATCCTGAGCGATGACCAGAGAAAAAAACTCGATCAATACTTGCAGGGCCCGCACGCAGAGATGCATGGCAGCCTGAGCGGGGCAACGTCTCCCGCGACAAGGACGCCAAAGCCTTGAAGAGATCGGCAGAGGAGCATGCGCAGCGAAGCTTACCCTGAGATGGCTTCCGTCCTGCAACGATTCGTCGCTGGCGTTGAGAATGCATTGGGAAGTAACTTTCTCGGCGCCTATCTTGTCGGCTCGCTCGCAACGGGAGATTTTGATCTCGACAGTGATGTTGATTTCCTGATCCTCACCAACACGGAGTTAAGCGATCGAGAAGTACGATCATTACAACAAACACATGTCGACATCCATGCGCTCGGATGCTATCCAGCCCAGCATCTGGAGGGGTCTTATATAAGTACGGACTTGCTGAAACGGACTGATCTGGTTGGAGTAGAACCGTTATGGTTCGTAGACAACGGAAGCACATCGTTAGAGCGTTCGATTCACGACAATCGATGGCACGTTCGGTGGATTCTTCGCGAACGGGGCATCACCATCATCGGACCTGATCCGAAAACTCTCCTGCACCCGATACGAACTGGAGCCTTGCGCTCCGAGGCCCTCGCCGCGATTCAAGAACTCAAGAGCCGTTTTGTCGCTGAGATCAATCGGCCGCTCGGATGGTTCAACACGCGATTCGGTCAGTCATTCGCCGTGCTAACTTGTTGCCGGATGCTTTACACATGTAAAAGCGGCACCGTGCAATCGAAGCTTTCTGCCGTGAAATGGGCCGAGCAATTCCTCGACCCCGCATGGTGTGAGCTGATTCGGAAGGCATGGACAGAACGGATGGGTGTCCGCTTTGGCGATAAGGTTCGTCAACCTGCTCAGACGAGGCTGCTGCACGAAACCGCTAAATTCATAACGCATGCTCAGAGCCTTGCTGGGGCTTGTCGAGGCAACCCGGAGTAATATTGGTGCTTTAGGCGGGGCCTTTGGATAACTTCCGGATTGCCATCCGGGAGTCCTTGCCTGTTATCTCGAATCGAGGATCAGTTACAGCAGTGTCGCGAACCGTGGATCGCTTTCCATCCTTCCCTAGTGATGAGCGGCACGAGGGCCAAGGCCGCGATCGGGTCTGCCCACGACGCGTGAAAGATCAGGTTCGCCAACAGTCCTGCCAAAGCGATCAATGACAAGTAGCCACAGAGAGCGGATTCGGTTGCATCTGCTCTTAATGAAGCACTCACAACTCGAGTTGCTAGTTTCCGTTTCTGACTTGCCAACCATGGCATACCGACCGCTGCCACAATCAACAGGATGATGCCGACGGTGCTGGGTTGTGGTTCACGATATCCAAGGATAGCCAGTCCAGAGCTTACGATGACGGACACAGCGAGGACGAAGAGCAAGCCTCCAGCCACACGCGCAGCCAACCTTTCAGATTCCGCCGAATCAGATTTGGAGCGGAATCGCCAAAGGACAATGGCGGCCGAAAATAGTTCAATGGCGCTGTCGCCGCCAAACCCTAGAAGAACAGGGCTCCGCGACATCCAAGCCGCACCGAGCGCTACTGTGGCTTCAACGCTCATCCAAACAAGCGTTATCATCTGCAGACGAACTACACGACGCAGTAAATCTGGAGTCGGGGATGCCGCTGCTATAGACATTTGATCTGGTATTTTACTTCTCGGAGCGGATGTTCCCCAGGACGTTTTGCCGTCGCCAGCGCTGAGTCAAGGCTGCGTCGGGCACGACCGCGGTGTTTATAAAGCCTCGCAATCCATACCGGCTCTGAGAGACGCGGGTTGGCACTACTATCCAGCAGTCAAAGTCGCTTGTCCGTTGTCAGCGAATATCGAGGCCCGCGGCCTTTGCCAGTTTCCTCCGGCGGTCGTCAAAAGTCCAAAAGCGCTTTGTATTGAGTTCGAGAGCGCAGGCGACGTGCAGGCTGTCGAGCGTGCGGACGCCTAGTTTGGACCCATACCGTCGGCCGAGATCGGCACATACCTCTAAGGCAGTCTCTGGAAGTGAGATCGTTTGCCAGATTCGTGTAGCGCAGTCCTCATCGAAGTCGCGATGGAGCCGTTCTGCTTCGGCCATGGTCATCTGTCGGCGAAACACGTGCTGTGCAATCGCATGCGTCCATTCGGCAGTGTGAAGCGGGGTAAGCGGCGGCCGTTCGCCGCCGTGCAACATCTGGTCAGCTGTGATCGAGTGAGCGTCTTTCACATAAAGTGAGACGAAAAAGCTGGTATCGGCGTAAATCGTCAATAGCGGCCCCGCTCTTCGATCAAGAGATCGGCGCCAAGTAACACGCGGTCGCCAAAGATGTTCTTGCGTCGCGCAGCGAAATCCGGCAGTTCTCCGGTTACTCCCTGTTCCGTAGCGGGTACGATGCGGGCGATCACCTTGTCCCTCTCTCGAAGTTCTACAGTCTCACCAGCGCGCAGCCAAGCTTTGAGCTTGCGAGTGTTGCGAAGTTGACGTATGTTCACGTTCGGCATAGTGGGATTGTGACACATGACGTGTCACATGTCTAGCTGCGTTGCGCCTGTTCGTTAGTGCGAGCCGGATGTGGTTTGACGTTGGCGATGGAGTCGCAGCTCCGGGTGTCGAAGAGGAGACGATGAGCTGACTCCAAGTCTTTGTACTCTCGTTGAAGTCTTCAGATTTCACTCGTACGAGTTGCGTATTGGCGGGGCATGATGGGGAGCGAATTTTTCCGCAACGAAAAATGATGACGATGGGGAGTCTAGAACTCAAGGCGTAATTGAAACGCGATCATCCGTGGCGTGCTGTCTCCGCCTAAACCTACACCCAGCAGGCCGGTCGGCGGAGAAGTAGCGTACGTGAGCGCCCCAAAGCCAGTCTGCGTGGAAGGCTTTCCCGGAATACCGGCGAGCACCATGCTCGGAAGTCCGAAATTCGGATGGTTGAACACATTGAAGAACTGGGTGTCAAACCGCAGCTTCACGCGCTCGGTGAGTGGAAACGATTTGGTCAGGTAGAAGTCGCTCCAGGCGAAATTTGGACCGCGCAGGGCGTTGCGGCCGAGGTTGCCGAATTGACAGTTCTGAGAATTATCGCCGCCGAAGCAAGCTCCGGTGCTCGGGTCAACGACGGAGACAAAAGCATTTGGATTGAGCCACTGCACCGTGCCCGGTTGCGTGACACCTGGAATGGGTCGGTGAGCATAGAGAGACACACCGGGAATGACACTGGCGAATTGCGGCCCACTGCCGTTCACAATGCCATTTCCGTTTGCGGAGTACGGGGTGCTCAGAACGGAGAAGGGAATGCCACTGTGCCAAAAGACGGTTCCCGAGACTTGCCAGTCGTTTAGGGCGTAGGCAAGGTGGCGGCTACGGAACTTGAGGGGCAGTTGATAAACGTATTGAGCACTGAGATTGTTGCGGATGTCGTAGTCACATGGACCATAGTCGCGCGCCAAATCTCCGGGGAGAGGGTTGAGAATTCCTCCAGCGGAAAACTGCAGGAATCCACCGTTGGAGACGGTGTCCATGCAACGGCTCCAGGTGTAGTTCACTTGCCCCATCAGGCCGTGGCCCAAGCGCTTCATTGCCGATAGTTGTAAGCCCGCATAATGACTGTTCACGCCGGTGGAGAATTGCGAGACGGCGCCGAATCGTGGGTCGGTGGACTGTGCATAGGGAAACGGCGCAAAGCAGCCTTGACAGACCGTCTGATATCCATTCACTTGCGTGAGATAGGGCTGGTTCACGGCGCGGGTGCCGACGTATTGCGCCTGGAGTTTTGTTGTCGATCCCAACTCGTGTTCCAGGCCGAGACTCCACTCCATGAAATAAGGCGCATGAAGTTCACCGCTGGGCATCGCCGCGATGGCGACCGGAGGAAGGCATGTTGCAGGATTTGATTGTGCTGATGCACAGGAAAGCTGGCCCGACGCGAATCCGGAATTGAAGGATTGATTCGCGGCTACGGTTGCGTCAACCGCACTGCCGGGCATTCCCGGGGCAATGGCCGTTCCACCAACGGTTCCAAGGAGACCGCCTTGGAATGTTTTCACGTAGGGCGGATTGAAGCCAACCACATCGGCGATGGCGCCTGGCAAGATATCGCTGAAGAGACCGAAGCCGGCACGAAGAACGGATTTGGGTTCGAACTGCCAGGCGAGGGCTGTTCTGGGTTGCAGGATTGCGCGGGGCGTCGAGGAAAATGCGCGGCCGAGACCGGTTTGAATCGTGGTGTTCAAGGGCTGATTCGCATCATGGGAGATGGAGCCGAAAGAGCCGCTCAGACGTGCGATTTGTTGGTGCGGATTCAGCGGATTGGAATTCAATGTATCTCGTATCCCGAAGGTCCATGTGAGCTTTCTGGTCACCTTCCAGGTATCCTGCGCGTAGAGGTCGAGATTGAGGAAGTTAAAAGGCTCGTTCGTCGAGGTGGGGAAAGTCCTCGTCGCCGTAGATGCGACTCCATAAATGTATTGTGGGAGGGTGGTATAGCCCACCGTCGGGACGGAACCCTCGCCGAAGTCGTAGTCGTTCAAGCGAAAGATTCGCGTGTTGGTTCCAAACCGGAGTTCGTGCGCGCCATGGCTCCAGGCGAGGTTGTCGTTGATGAAGAAGCGGGAGGCGCGCCTCCCCTGGACCCATGTGTTGTCCAGCCCGCCGAGAGTTGTGAACGGGGCATTGGCGCCGCTGCCTTGCAAGACTATGGGAAATGCAGAAAGAGTTTTCTGAAAATCCGCGGGCCCGAATAGGCTCTCATACCAGGAGAACGCAGGGTTGAAGTAGTTCACAAGATTTTGCGAAAAGACGTGGGTGTATCCCGCCGCGAAGGAGTACAGCGGTTGGGGAGACACCGAGTCGAACAAGGAATTGATCGGATCGGTGTAGGCAGCCTGCACGCCCGTATCGGCCTGAAAGCGAAACCAAGTGGTGTTCTTTTCATCGATGTTGTAATCGATGCGAACGGTTTGTACTTGCTCGTGATCATCGCTTGAATGCGAGACGCTCTGGCGATTGGCGCAGCCGTTGCCATCATTTGCGACGGCGGGCGCAACTCCGCCGGCATCGAAGGGACACCCAAGGACCGCGAGAGGCGTTCCGTTGGTATTTCCGTAGAGAGAAAACATCTTTCGGTAGAAGGGCACCGATTGCGGTGATGGTTGATAGACCGTCCCGGTGACGGAATCCATTCCCCCAAGCGGGAGCTGTTCTAAAACGTAGTTCTGGAACGCTGGAGTTGGGACGGTAGCGGGGGTGACAATAGGCAGGGCAATCCGAACCCATTCGCTATCGAAGAAGAAAAACAGCTTGTCGTGGGCAATCGGGCCCCCAACACTCCCGCCAAAATGATTCACGGTGGAGCGTGGTTTGTGATTTCCCGGCGTGGCGTTGGTGAAATAATCGGCGGCGTTGAACTTCGAGCCGTTCCACAATTCGTAGAGATTCCCGTGAAACTGATTGGAACCAGATTTAGTGACGTAGTTGATCTGTGACGCGCCGTACCGGCCCTGGTCAACCGCATAGGAAAGAGTATTGACCGTTACTTCTGAAATGGAATTCAATCCAAGGACGAGGTTTGTCGAGAGTCCGCTATTGAGATTCGTCAGTGGATCATTCGTTTCCAAGCCGTCGACGATATAGCCGTTCGAGAGAGCGGGGAGGCCATTGAACTCGACGTTGCCGTAACCATTCGTGCCACCGACGAAGTCATTGCCGCTGCCTGCCGTATTAATGAGTGCGCCAGCCGCAAACTGCAGAGGGTAAGTTAAATCGCCGCCGGGATTGGGAAGGTCCTCCAGCGCAGGAGCGTTTAGGGTTGTGGACGAGTTGGCATTCTCGGGGCTGAGAATCGCGGCTTCGCTGCTGACTTCGACACTCTGCATCGCCCGGGCGACTTGAATCGTGAAATTTACGATTTGTTTCTGGCCCAGGCCGGAAGACACAGAGTCATTCTGCAGTGGCTCGAAGCCCTGAGCCTCCACCTTGACAGAATACGTACCCGGCTTCAGCTGAGGAAAGTTGAACCTGCCCGATTCGTCGGTCTTCGCGGTTCGCTTCAGCCCAGTCTCCTTATTAAGGACTGTCACCGTGGCTTCCGGCACTGCCGCACTACTCGCGTCCCGCACCTGACCGACGATGGCGCTGGTGGTTTCACCCTGAGAAAAGGTTACTTCAGGCAAGATAAAATGAAATGACCCAACAAGAATGACGATAGAAAGAGTCGAGCGTAGCATTATGGTGGACCCAGTTCTATTCATTTGAACTGTGTAGATATTAACCATACTTAAGATAAATTATTAAAGCAAGTGAATACAGTATGAGGAGTTCTGGTGGATTACCAATTCGCCGGCTCTCAGTGTGAACACTCCCTTTTACAATCTGACCACCACCTTGGCGATGATGGCAGGTAGATTTGCCTTGGCTGTTCCTGCAATAACATTTGCCGGTCTCTTTGCTCGACAGAGAGCTACCCCTTCCTCGTCGGGAACCCTCCCGACCCATTCCTTTTTGTTTGGTGTCCTGCTGACGGCCTGTTTGATAACCATGGTGGCTTTGAGCTATCTCCCTGCCTTGGCCCTCGGTCCCATACTCGAACGCTTGCTCTTCGGAACCTAAGACGCATCGCTTGGAAGTGGACTCATCGAGACAGCCACGATGCCCCGTGAGAGGAAGTGGGGTATTGTCAAAGGTTGCTTGCGTCTTCAACTCTCGAACCGTGTTTCTCGCCCGCGGGGTACCTATTTGGCCGCCGCGTATTGGACAGTCTTTTCTCCATCGGAATGTCTCTTAGTTTTTCTGACTAAGGACCTTCGACTCTTCAGGTTTCTACAACTCGTGTTCCCACCTCTCGGCGCCGGTTCCTGACGATCGATCAAAAAACACCGCTCCCTTCAAGAAACTACGCACAGGGTCAAATAATTCACAATCTCCGACTCTAGGTTCGTCATCGCTGCCCACGGCGTGTCTACGGCGCGTGCAACGCTGCGCAGTGCCTCAGTAAAAACTCGAATGCATTTCATTCGATTTTTCCCGCAAAACCCTAACAACTTCCTTAGAGCTTCAGACTTAGTTTCCATACCACAGTACGGCTCGTAAGACCTGGCGATCCGGAATTGGCGCGCTGCCCGCAACAGACCGAGTTCCAACAACCGCCTGTGTGTCGCCTCCAACACCGGTTGCTTCCGCGTTCTCGCGGATCCTCAACCGGCTCCAGTCTCACGAAGCCGAAACTCTAAGTGTGCCTAACGTTAGGGGTGTGCCATGACTCGATATTTTGCATTTCACTCGAAACTCCGCGAAGTTCTCTCTGCCCTCATTCTCTTTTGTTTTGCCATTCCCGCTCACTCTCAGTCCACTTTTGGGGACATCATCGGTGTAGTGAAGGATCCCAGTCAGGGTTTGGTGGGCGTCGCGCAAATCACGCTTACCAGCGTCGAAGAAAAAGACGAGCACTCAGCCGCCACAGATTCCAATGGCGCCTTCCACTTCGTCAATCTCAAGCCGGGTCACTACAACCTCTTTGTCCAAGCCGCCGGCTTCGCTGACTACAAAGTCTCTTCTCTTCAACTTGAAGCGCGCCAGAGTCTTCGCCTAGATGTGGTCCTTAAACTGGCCACCTCGGCGCAAACCATCGAAGTCAACGGCGAAGGCGGTCCCGTCATCAACACCGAAAACGGCACCATCGGCGACAGCAAGAATTTCCAGCAGATCACCAGTTTGCCGGTGAACTATCGTGGCGCGACCACCAGCCCGCTCGCCATGCTCTCCACCGTCCCCGGCGCCCAGCAAGACGCCAACGGCAACGTCTCGGTTGGTGGCGGGCTTCCTTCGCAGGTCCAATATTCAGTGGACGGCTCTTCCACCGTAAACATTCGGCAGAACGGGGCTCTTGGCAACATGAACCCATCCTCCGAACTCATCAGCGAGTTCAAGGTCACGCAATTCAACAACAACGCCGAATTCGCGCAACTCGGCGACGTCACCATTTCCACCAAAAGCGGCGGCGATCAATTTCACGGCAGCGCCTTCGAGTATCTGCAGAACGACGCGTTCGACGCCGAGGTCTGGAACTCCGGGGACAAGCCGCACAAGGCCTATAACACCTTCGGTGGCAGCCTCGGCGGCCCGCTCGCTCTTCCCAAGCTTACTCACGCCAAGGCAAAAACCTTTTTCTTCGCCGACTTGGAAGCCAATCGTCGTCGATTTTCGACTCCGCTCTTTCTCTTTGTTCCCACCAACGCCATGCGGCAAGGAAATTTCAATGGGCTGAAGAATTCCGACGGCACGCCGTTTGTACTGATGGATCCCTTCACCGGCAAGCCCTATCTCAATAATCAAATCCCCAGCGGCGGCCAGTGCCCCAACTCGCAGGACTGCATCAATCCTGTCGCCATCAATTTGCTCAACAACTATCTCCCCGCCCCCAATATCAATGTCAGTGCCACCAGTTTCGGTTCGCAAGCCAACTACCTGCAGCAGACTCCCACTCCCAGTGATACAAACGGCTTTGATCTACGCCTCGATCGCACTCTCACTTCCAAGCAATCCATGTTTGTCCGCTGGAGCTGGAAGCGTCTCACCGCGCAATCCCTCACGGACACCGCGTTGGGTACCGTCAACAATTTCCTGCCGCCTGATCAAGACGCAGAGCACAACAATAACCTCATCGTTTCCCACAACTACCTCCTCACCAACAATCTCGTGAACGAAGCGCGCTTTGGCCTCTCTTTCTGGCAGTTCCAGGTTAAATTTCCGATTCAAGGCGCTACGGCGATTTCCAATCTAGGCCTGACAGGTCTGGACCTCAGCGATCATCCCAACGCCGGCGCTTTCCCCATCTTCAATTTCAGCGACGACCCCGGAAACTATTCGCCGATCGGGCGCGACAAAGACGGCATCACCAAATCGCAGACCATCCAATTCGCCGACAATCTCACCTGGATCAAGGGACGCCACACCATGAAGTTTGGCGTCGATGTCCGCCGCGTTCGCTATCAGGACCTCGAAAGTTTCGGCGGCGCCGATGATTTTGGCTCCTTCACCTTTGACCAGGGCATCTTCACCGGAAACGCCTTCGCCAATCTTCTTCTCGGCTTGCCCACCAAAACCTACGTCGCCCAATCCGGTCCAGATGTCCATGCGCACACCACGCAAACCGGTCTCTATGGGCAAGACGAATTCCGCCTCAGCGATCGCCTGACGCTAACCTACGGCCTTCGTTGGCAGGCTCTTCCCGCCTTCGTCAGCGACCTTAACAATCTCACTGCCTTCGACGTTCGCAATGGCGGCGTCATCATTCCGGTGGGGAATCAGCGTCGCGTCGGCTTCCTGGCCAGCATCAACAGTTGCAATCCGGCCGATCCCAACAATCCTGCCGATCCCTGTGGCGCGCCAACCGCTGCCGACACGGCGCTCGGTTGCGTCCCCGTACTCGGCGCCGCCACCAACATGCCATGCGCGCCGGTCGAATACGCTAACAAGGTGGGCCTCGGCCCTGGCCTCCGTCAGTTTTACGGAAGGAATTTTCAACCGCGCTTGGGCTTTGCCTATCGTCCCTTTGGCAACAGCAGGACGGTCCTCCGGGGAGGTTTCGGCATCTTCACGATGACCAACCTCGGCCAGCTCTCCTTCAACACCACAAACATCGATGTCTCCGTCGTTCGCACTACCGCCAATTCCTTCACGAACGGCCAACCCACCTATCAATTCCCCAGTGTGCGGACAGCCGCAAATCCCGCTTCCATCGCAGGAACCGGTGACTTCTACCAGAACACGCTCACCAATTACCGAGACCCGCAGTCCGCGCAGTGGAATCTCACCGTCGAACGCGAACTTGCCCCGAACATCACCCTTCGCGAAAGCTACCTGGGCATGAGCTCGTACCGTATGAGCCAGACCGTCGATCTCAATCAAGTCGAACCCAGTTCCACGTCTCCCAATCCCAACCCGAAGCCTTATTCCAACTGGGGCCGCATCCTCTCCACCACCAATTCCGGCCACGTCAACTACAACGCCCTGCAATCCGAACTCAACATGCGTGCGCGCAGCGGCCTCACTTTCCAGGCGAGCCACGTGTGGGCCGAGAGCCTAGGTAACATTGGTGGCGACGCTCCCACCACTTTCAATCCCGAAGTCATCTACGGCACACCCGTCGCCAACCGCTTCAATCTCTCCGCTAACCGTGGCAACATGGCGGATACGCGCCGCAATCGTTTTCTTCTTTCCGCCGTCTACGATCTCCCCGTCGGCCAAAATCGCAAATTCCTCTCCCACATGAACCGCTTCTCCGATCTTGCCATTGGTGGATGGTCCATCAGCACCGTCAGCCTCTGGGAAACGGGACCGTATCTCACGCCTGTCACCAGTTCCAGCTACGATCCCGGAAATTTGAATATTTCCTATCGCGGTGCATTTCAGCGCCCCGATTGTATGGGCAATGGCAACGTCGCAACTAACGGCAGCCTGTTCAACATCAGCGCCTTCAATCCAATTCCTTCCGGGCCGGTAGGGAATTGTGGCGTCGGCATTCTCCTCGGCCCCGGCACATCTACCATCGCTGCCGGCCTCGCCAAAAATTTCCATCTCAGTGAACGCTTCCGCATGCGCTTCGAAGCTACGTTCACAAACCTGACGAATCATCCTAACTTTGCGCCGCCTCCAACCAACGTCACGGCTTCTTCCTTCGGCGTCGTGCAAAGTGTGCAAACCGCCGAGAACAGTGGCAATCGTACAGGCCAGATTTCTCTGCGGCTCGACTTCTGATCTTCTCCGCCCAAGGGCTGGTAAGTGTGTGTCGACGACTCACCAGCCCCCTTCAAATTCCAGCATCGCGTCTTCGTCTTGGAATTGACTAGACACCTGACTAGCCATATAATGGCATCTTAGGAGGGTTTCATGACCAAATGGCAACTACAGGAAGCGAAGGCACGTTTCAGTGAACTGATCGATGACACGCTCGAGAAGGGGCCACAAGTCGTGACCCGTCGGGGAATCGATACCGCGGTTGTCGTTTCAATCGACGAATGGCATAAGCTAAAGGACGAAAACCGTTTGACCTGGAAGGATGTACTTTTGGGTGAAGGTCCGCGATTCGAAATCCCGCTCCCTAAACGTGGCACGGCCAAATCGCGCAGGCCTGCGGTGTTCGATTGATCCGCTACCTGATCGACACGAACGTGGTGTCCGAATTGCGCAAGCCCAAGCCTCACGGTGCGGCAGTCGCTTGGTCGCATAGCCTTGAATTGGGCCAAGCCTTCTTCTCGGCGGTAACGTTCGGGGAAATTCAAAGGGGTGTGGAACTCACGCGTCGAAAGGATCCTGTAAAGGCGAACGAAATCGAGGCTTGGGCGGCACAGTTGGAACGCACTTCACAAGTCTTGTCGATGGATGCCGCGTGTTTTCGAGAATATGCCCGTCTAATGCACCAGCGCTCCGAAACCCTAGGTGAAGACGCCATGATGGCCGCCACGGCGCGCGTTCATGGCCTCACCGTGGCCACTCGGAACGAACGTGATTTCACGCACTTCGACGTGGCCGTCTTGAATCCCTTCAAACAGGGAGTGCTGTAGTGCCGAGACAAATCGATGGGAGCCCATGGTAAGAGAGCGGTTTTCGCGGCGACGGCTATAGTCGCTACCTGGTCGAATCCCCCAGCATGATGTGGGTACCCGACGAGATCCACCGCGGTTGCCTCGACGGTCGAAACCGAAATGGTCCCGCGCGGTGTATTGAAGCTCCGGCCTATGGATAGTTTTCTTGAGCGCCATCGGGGATAGAACCTTCCGGCATCAGGATTTCATGCCTACGTCACAAATCCATCCTTTCTTGCGTTCTTCGATGACCTGAACGTCGGAGTATCCAGCATTTGTGAACAGGTCGCGATGTTCATCAGCAGTTAGTAGCGTCATGCCAGTGAGTTCGGGATATTTTTCGAGGAGTGCGGCGGCGGTCGTAGTTGCTCCCTGTAGACTTCGGCGATCACTATGAATGGGCCACCAGGCTTGAGGACGCGGAAGACTTCGTGCATGTTAGCGGGCAGGTCAGGCCAGAAGTAGTGGGTTTCCACGGCGGTGATGAGGTCGAAGGTGTTGTTGGGGAATGGAAGCTGAGAGGCCGAGGCTTGGCGGATTTCGACACGGCTAGCCTCGATCCAGCGTGCGTTTGTTCTCCTGGTGGCTGCGACGCTTTCTTCGGAATAGTCGACGCCGTAGACTCTTCCTTCCGTAGCGATTGCGGCCAATTTAGAGATCGTTCTGCCCCCTCCGCAACCTATATCGAGGATCGTGTGGTTCTTCTCGACCGAAATGTGCGCTAAGCCCCAGTCAGTGAGCTTGGAATGGGAGGCGTTCATACGCCACAAACTGAAGCGACCCAGCCATCCTGTAGGCTTTTGGCAACTGTTATGTTCAACTTCCTCTGGAAATACTAGACGAGAACACAAAAAATCCCATGAACACCTTCGATTTGAGGGTATAACGCGCTTCGCTGTGAAGTTATGTCCCCTTGATGTGTACCTTCCTCATTTGTTCCTCCTGGTCGTCCCCATCGCCACGCACTGATAATCTCGCAGATGCTTTTGTCGGAGGTACCGATCACCTCAGCAACTTGCCCGCGAT
Source organism: Acidobacteriota bacterium (assembly GCA_013289665.1). Taxonomy (GTDB): domain Bacteria; phylum Acidobacteriota; class Terriglobia; order Acidiferrales; family UBA7541; genus Acidiferrum. The sequence goes on from JABCZN010000004.1 coordinate 253,108, forward strand.
CCAGTAATCGACACTGAACTTTCCCGGGCCGGAGCAGATCAGCCAGACAAAGAAAAGCACGTACAGGACTTCCGGAAGGTAGAGAAAATCGTCGAGCCAGCGAAGAAACGAAAGTCCTTTGGGCAGGGTGGAAACCGCGCCGGTCAGGGTGGCGACGATCATGTCAATCAATAAAGCCACGCTGCCGAAGCTCGAAAGAACCCCCGCGGCCACCAACAATCCACAAAAAAACTCGACAGCCGACACGAAATACGCCGTGAAGTGGGGAAACGGGATTTTGGCCTGAACGAGCGTGTCGTAAACGGGTTTCGTCCCGCCGGCGACAAACAATTTGTGTGCACCAGAGATGGCGAAGAACAGTCCGATCGAAACGCGAACCAGCAGGATGGCGTATTGCTCCAAATCACCGCTGCCCATCAGCGCAAACTGTACGAGCCGTTTCCAATCCATCTCTTGTTCCTCCATCGAAAGATGTGCAAGCCGCAAATGGCAACGTCGGTCGCGAACTCCTTCGCCTCGCGATTATGTGTCCATCCGTTCAACCCATTGAGCGCGCGATGCGGGAGCCACGAATGGATCCGCAAAGTACTGTGTTTCCCGCGCAATCTTGTCGCCCTTGAACTCCATGATGCTCACGGTGTAAGACGGCTTGCCGTCATATGTGAGGATAAATTCGGTGACCCAAAGATCACCGCCCCCAATGATTCGCCGGATAGAAAACCGCTTTTTGTTCGGCTGACTGGCCCGTTGGTTCTGTATGTTGCTTCGGCCACGGGTTCGCTCGCCTGACTGCGGGTATTCCAGCACCGCGTCCTCGTGATAGATGCTATGCTCCGTTTCAAAATCGTTGGCATCAGACGCCGCCCAATGCTGATCCAGTGCCGCACGGATCGCTTGATCGCGCACTCCAGAAGACTGCTCCTTCTTTTGTTGATCGTTCACCTTCAGCCCCCAATTTGACAAGAAGCTAAGTGCTTTAGCGGAATCAAAGCGTACGACTCCTCAAATCGCGCTGTTTCTTCGATCACTGTTGTTTCGCGGATCGTCTTTCGCGCTGAGGTATTCCAGTCCAAGCGGCCCCATCGCGGTTACTTGTGTGACGTACTCGCTGGATTTCGCCCAGTGGAAATGGGGCGTGTTGCCAGGGAGAATGACTACGGCTCCGGGCGGATAGGCTTCCAACCTACTCGCGTCGAATTCATCACCAAGTCCGATATAAAAGATGCCGGAAATAACAGTGTAGACTCGATCCTCTGGGTGCTTGTGAGGCATCAGCTTCTCGCCGTGGGGCACTTTGACCCTGATTGTGTAAGGGCCGGGCTCCGAGGGCTGCCCGACGACGATGGCGAGCCGGACGGAAGGTGGGAAAGCTAGGAACGGTTTCCAATCGACATCTTCGGGCAAGATGGTTTTGAAAACCTCTTGCCCGAGTTGGTGAGGCTGGACTTCGCTTTGCTGAGCACTCTTTACGGCGCTAGCTTTCTGAGACATAGAAACCTCCTTTCGTGTAGAAAATGTAAAACATGAATGCAGACTTTCGAGATAGGTCCGCCAGTGATGCCGCGATGTCAGTGCGAGTGACTGATCAAGGCAAAGATTGGCAGAAGCGCGACGACGAAGCGCAGGGTCGGCATCCTAGCCGCGCAGAGCGTTAACCGTACTTGAGATCGGTGCTCTGTCCGACCTCGATAATGTAACCGTCAGGATCGCGGATGTAGCAGCGGATCTCGCCGTACTTGGGGATCGGCTCCGTGATGAACTCCGCTCCTCGACTTTTCCATAATTTGTAGCAGGCTTGAATATCCGCGACGCGGAAATTCATGAAGCTGTTGATGTGATTCGGGTCGGGGACGCTGAGCGTTACCGTCGGCTTATCCGGGGTCGGCCCGCCTCCAACGTTCAGAATCATCCAGATATTCGCAAGCAGAAGGTACGCAGGCGCGTTGCCGTCGCCCAGGGTCAGAATGCGAGCGCCGAAGACCTTTTCGTAGTAGCGAGCCGATCGCTCGATGTCGGCGACGGTAAGAAATTGCGCGATGCTCATACCCTCTCGCGGAGGCATCTCATAGCTCTTCTGTTCGATTTGTACACTGCTCATTGACGGCCCCTCTCAACTGGGATTCTCATTCTGCTCCCGGATGGGCACCCTTGTATACCCAAGAGCCCTTCCGAGCAAAACAAGTTGTGCGTTGGGTAGTGGTCAGTTTGGATTTTTGAACGATTGTGTCACGAACCAAAAAATCCATACTGACCCACAACCGTGCGTAGCAGCCCGGAGAGAACCACCCGCCGCTTCGCCAGACTCCCGGAACATATGCGTGTGGTACCATCCCCCGGCGGTCATCTTAAGACGCGATTCCAACCCGAGTCACTCGACCTTAGAAAGCTTTCCCTGTGAAGGAGAACACACCATGTCTGAACTCGTGACGAAATCTGTGGCGCAAGAACAACCAGGACAGAAGATAGAAACACCCACCGCCGCGCAACGTGTCGCCGGCTTCACCGTTATTATGACCGCCGTCGCAGTGCTCGCCGTCCTCGTCGCTACGGCCGTGTACGCACAGGACAAATACTCGCTGAAATCGCCGAGCGGAATCGCGTTTTCCGACTTCAAGGGATACGAGGACTGGGCTGTCGTCTCTTCCGCGCGGACCGACGAAGTGCTCAAGGTGATCGTCGGCAATCCGACCATGATCACGGCATACAAGGCCGGGGTTCCCGGCAACGGACAGCCTTTCCCCGAAGGCTCCATGATCGTGAAACTCCAGTGGAAGCCGAAGAAGAGCGCGGAAGCCCCCTTCGTCGTGGATGTGCCCGACGTCTTTAAGCAGGCTTTCGTCATGGAAAAGGACAGCAAGAGATTTCCGAAAACCGGCGGGTGGGGATACGCGGTGTTCAACTACGATGCTGCATCGGACAAGTTCACGGCCGATGAGAAAAGCCTCGCAGACTGCGGACACTCGTGCCATGTGGCTGTGAAGGCGAAGGACTACATCTTCCACCCGTACCAGAAGCGTTGAACTTCGCCTGCCCCCACATTGAGTGCTCCGCGCGCATGCAGACCGCGTTTCATCTCGCTCATGAAGTCCAGCGGCTATCCCGGGCCAGCTTGCCAAGTGATGCGGCTGAGCTGGCCAGATATCTCATCGGGAAAACTGTTGTGCGCAAAATTGGGCGAAGCAGGATGAGCGGCCGCATTGTCGAAACAGAGGCTTACCCGTCGGGCGATCGGAGTGGGCATGCGTATCGTGGACGAACGGTCAGCAACCAAACCCTATTCATGGACAAGGGCTTTGCTTATGTTTACTTCATCTATGGGACGTCGTACATGCTCAACGTGACCGCTGAAGAGCCAGGGGTTGGCGCAGGAGTGCTGTTGCGGGCCATTGAGCCTCTTGAAGGAATCAACCTGATGGAGCGGCTCCGCAAAACCGACGAACTCAGAGATCTGGCACGTGGGCCGGGACGGCTTGCGGCCGCATTGCAAATTGACAAGCGGTTGGACGGAGTGGACCTGTGTGCCGACGGTCTGCTTTGGCTCGGGAGTGCGGTCCGAGAGACTGCGTACATTAGAAAAACTGTACGCGTCGGCATCTCGCATGAAGTTGGCCGACTGCTGCGTTTTTTCGAGGTCGGCAGTCCATTCGTTAGCGCCCCCTCAACGGGATAAGAACTCGTTAGGCTTGCCTCGAATCGATTCGGATTCACAATAGCTCGCTGGGGCCGGACTCGCCGGAATTTGCATTGAACCCGTCCTTAATTAACGGAATCAGTACACAGTACTCCTCTTCATCATTGTTGAAAAAAGCGCAGACGTGACACGCATGTCGAGATGGAACTGGCAAATGGGATCGGACCCGCGGCCTTCATACGCCATGTTGCAAGCCTTACGAAAGTCAGTGTGGAGCTTATCTTGCTGCCTGTAACGCTCAAAGTATCCTCGTGGCTCAAAAAAATCGAAAACGTCGACTACTTTGACAAAACTACAAATTTCAATCCGCTGAAATTCTAGCGCGTGTCTCCGCGTGCTCCCCTCCAGGAGTTGCGAAACCGTGTCCTAGTGATTTTGCGATGCCTCTGCCGGTCTCAGCGCTGCGGCTCCGAAATTCACGCTGAATCGTTTGCACCAAATGGACACTGCGCGGTATTTCGCCAGGTCCAAGTCGCTGGCGAGCGCGTAGTTTTGGTCGCCGATGTTGCCTTTGATCACTCCCAGGTCAACGAAACCGGCCCTTTGCACGGTCGCTATGTCCTTGGCATCGTCGGCGGCGACCATGTAGACGTGAACATCAGGGCCGTTTGACGTGCTGAAGCTCGTAAAACGAAGAACACGCGTCCCATCTCCCATCTGGTAGATGGTTGCCGTACCTTCGGTCGGGTGCAAAATGCTGTAGAACCGCCCGGACTCCAGAGGCTGCGCCGACGTGGCGCCTGGTGCGGTCGGCATTGCTTCGTTGACATTTCGATTTACCACAAGCCGCTCCGGCCGAAATGCATACCATCCGACCAAAACCGCGACCACGGCAACGGGAATTGCAACTTTTATCCACTTCTTCATTTTCTTTATCTCCTTGAGTTTAGGTACCTGGGCTGATTCCTTTCAAAATATGCAGCACCAGGAAATCGGTGATTGTTCTCTCAGGCAGAAAGAAACTGTTTAACGAGAACCGCGGTTTGGTCAGGGTTTTCTTCCGGGAAAAAGTGGCCACCCTTCATTGGCTGTCCTTGCGCCAGTGGCGCCCATTGCCGCCAAATGCCGAGCGGACCACCGTCTTTTGCATAGAAAGTGTCGAGCGGACCACCCTCGGCCCAGAGATGCAGCATTGGGCACTCGATTCGCTTGGATGCTTCCTTGTCGGCGCGATCGTGTTCGACATCAATCGTTGCCGCGGCGCGATATTCCTCGCAGATTCCATGAACGCGAGCGGGATCGCGATACGTCGAGACATATTCGT
>JABCZN010000005.1 GCA_013289665.1 Acidobacteriota bacterium
GCATCATTTTACGAAGTCGGGTCATGGGGATGGCCTCCTTATGACCCGACAACTTACCTCAACCGTTAGGCAATCACCGCTCCACTACCTCACGCGCAGCGTCCGCCGCACAAGCGGCTTCGTTCTTCCGGAGAATTGGCTCCTAGTACGGCTCGGAGGCCAACCCGGGGCGTGGATCGATCTTAGCTTCGGATTCTGCAGGCGCAGAATTCCTCTGGCGCCGAAGCTAGCGAGAAAGCTCGCAAATCCAGTTGACCTCCCACGTCTTCCCGCCATCCGGCGAAAAGGACTGCTCCATGCGGGCAGAAGTCGGAGAGAGGTTGAGCCAGACATAGCGAACCAGAATGGCGCGTCCTTTGTAGTCTTCTTGATCGAAGAATTCGCCGCGAGTACCGTTGAACTGCCCGATCACGGGAGGCAGACTAAGAACGCCATTATCAAGATCAACAAGAAAAATGCTCCATTGATGCGCGGCCGGGTTGTAGAGGCGAAGCGTCTGCGCCTTGATATGAAGCTTTTTGTCGGTGCTGGCTACTTCAAACTCCTCGAAATTTGCGTTGCTGTCGAGGAGTTTCTTGTGATTGGAGATTCCTTCGTATTCCACCCAGACATTCGAGTTGTTCAGGCGATCAGGAAGGCGACGGACGTGCGCCTTCCAGTTGCCGATCAGAAAATCAAAGTCGTGCGAACCGTCGCGCTGCGACAGGTTGGCGGGATTTGCCGTGTTCTGGGCAAACGAAGGAGCCGCGGGTGTCGCGGCGATCATAAGCAGCAAAATGACGCTGAATTTGGTTTTCATGGTGTTTTCCTTGGAATGCACCTATCAAATAAGCTGGTTAGACGCGCAATGCGAGGCTGCGTTAGCTCCCGACTAATTAGTGCCGGTGGGAATGATCCCCGCGTTTTCTACCATGATTACCACCGTGCGCTGAGGAGCCCGTGTGCGGTGCATGACACCTTTGGGAACGACGATACCTTGCCTCGGGTCGAGAGTTATCAACCGCTCTTTCAGATCGATCAGAAGTTGACCTTCAACCACGTAAAAAAAACTCGTCGTCCTCTTCGTGTTTGTGCCAATGGTATTCACCACAAAAAACCCCCAACCGCACGACTGAGCCATTCACCTGGCAGAGCGTCTGGTTGTACCACTGAAACTTGCAGTCATCGGCAAGCTGCTTTTCTTCGATGATTTCCAGCGGCTTATAGTAAATATTCAAACGAGTTTCATAAGGATAAGACCCCGTATCGCTCATTCCTTAACCCCCAAATCTTTGGATGCGCTTATATATCTCAACAAAATCTTTCCACATTCCGAGTCTGAAGGAGACTTCCTCGGTTTTTAAAGTAAACGAGAGAAGTTGGGAGAGGTAGAGGCAAAATGGACGGTTTAACTCTCGACGCTACCGGCGCGTTGCGGCAATCTTGGGAGCGGTAGGAAAAAGTGGCCAGCAAGTTCTTTCATTTGCTCTCCGCGACTCCGGTAGTTTCGACTATGACGGACGTGGTTACAAGTCTGGTAGTGTGGAAAACATCTCGCCAGATGGTTCGACACTCGGAAATGCGACGAGCCCGGGATTGGAGTTGATTGATGCACATACTCTTAAGGCGACAACACTGACAGATTTGCCACTCGTTCCTACGGGTGTGAGTTCGAAGTCTGTGGTGAGCGATAGCCCTTGGTGGATAAAGGACTATCCCAAAGCCCAAAGCTTTGTGACGCTCACTGACGAAAAGGGCCAGCACCTGATCTTTCACGCTGATTGCGGTGGCAGGCCACAATTCCTCACCGATGATCGCGTCCTCACGGCGAGCTGCAGGATAGCGCGCATCCTCGATACTCAAGGCAACATTCTCAAGACAGTTATCCTACATGACCCAATCTCTTTCGCAGGGGTTTCGCAGCACGGCAAGCGATTTGTGCCGCAGTTCGCGAGTTTTTCTGACACGCACTCGGTTAAGCGCGAGGGCTTTGTCGTTTATTCCGTCGATACGGGGGAGCCTGTTGCGGAAGTGACGCCGGAGGAACCCGGCGAAGAGCAGTCCTGGACTGCGCTCTCTCCCGATGGCTCAATGATGTCGCCGCTGAAGTTGACCCTCTACCATCTGTCTTAACACACTGAAATTAAGTCGAGAACACTGGCCCCATTTTTTGGCCCCATAGCAATTGAAAACTATTGGTTTATTTTGGCTGGGAGACCTGGACTCGAACCAGGATAGCCAGATCCAGAGTCTGGAGTCCTACCAATTGGACGATCTCCCAGCCGAGGGAGAAAATTGCTAGCAGCGCCGCAAGGCAATCCTGCGCATCACCACCGCAACCTTTCTAGAGTAAAACGTCCTTCCACTCTCCGTCAACTCGCTCCTGGACACCCTGCCCCCACAATACCGTCTCGGCCGATAGAACCTGTTGCGGGACGTCGCCCGCCCGTGATACTTTGCCACTTCGTCTCGCATCAAAACGTCGGCGTCGAGCATCAGAACCCAGACATGTCGCCTCGTCTTGGCCGAGATGAACCGTATCATTTGGCAATTTTGTTTATTGTGCGGGCAATCGGGTCATACGCGGAACACCTTCGAACCAGGGCCGGTCAGTTCATTCCATTCCACGGCGGACATCCAGGGGGAAAATCATGTTGCTAAAAAACGGGCTTCGCACTCCACTCTTCTCTTCCCGAGTTCTGGCGCTGTGGCTTGCCGTCCTCGCCATCCCGGCGCTGGCCTCCGCCCAGCAGCCCTCCGGCGCGGGCACTCCCAGTACGCCCGCCACAAAGCCCGACTCCCCGCAGCCTAAGCAGGAGACCCCTCCGCAGCCCAGCGGATCAAGCAAGGGCTTCATCGGCTACGTCACGAGCCGTTCTATCGTCTTTCCCGACATCGCCACCAACCCCTTGCCGCTTTCTAGCGGTGGAAAATTCAAAATCTTCGTGAACCAGGCTATCTCTCCCGCTTACGTCCTCGGCTCGGGCGTCAGCGCCGCTGTGAATCAGGCGAATAACTCTCCGAGCGCCACCGGCCAGGGTTGGGAAGCCTACGGCACCCGCGTCGGTTACTCCATGGCGCGGGCCTCCTCAACCTCTTTCTTCGGAACTTTCGTGTTCGCCTCGATCCTCCACCAGGATCCGCGCTTCTTCCCGGAAAGCCATCCGGGTTTTCTCCGCGCCATCAAGTACTCCGCCGAACGCATTGTTATCACCCGCAATGACAAGGGCAACGACGTGTTCAACTCTTCCGGCTTACTGGGACCGCTGGCCGCCGAGGCGCTCTCAAATTCCTATCTTCCCCGCTCCGAACAGACTGGCGCGAGAAGCATGGAGCGCTATGGCAGCGATCTCGCCTGGCGCTTCGCGGCAAACATATTCAAGGAGTACTGGCCGACGATCTTTCGCGATATGCATCTGCAAAAGGTTATGCCAAATCCCGGCAACAGCCCACAGCGTTGACCTGTGGCACAGCGATTCCTGGCTGCCCTGAGCGAAAGGGCGGTGCTGTTCGGATTGCCGGCGCTCCCTGCGCGCTTCCTCCGCCTTAAGTCTTTTTCTTTTTCCTTTTCTTCTCCTTGCCCTCTCGCTACTCCTTTTCTAATTCCTTCCGCGCCGCCTTCAACTCCGCCATCTTCTCTTCGCTCAGCTTCGGATATTCGAGCTTCATATCCGATAGCGCATCCACCACGGTGGCCACCACCAGCAGCCGGCTGAACCACTTGTTATCCGCCGGCACCACCACCCAAGGCGCATGCTCGGAAGCCGTGTTTCGAATCATCTTTTCATAAGCCGACTGGTAATCGTTCCAGTATTTACGCTCCTTCACGTCCGCCGCGGAAAATTTCCAGTTTTTGTCCGGGTTGTCCAGCCGCTCCAGGAACCGCCGCTTCTGTTCTTTCTTCGAAACATTCAGGAAAAACTTTCGGATCGCAATCCCGTTTCGCGTCAGGTATTTTTCAAACGCGTTGATATCTTCAAACCGGTTCTTCCAGAAATGTTCTTCGCGCAGCTCTTCTGGTATCCGCTCCTTCTCCAGCAGTTCCGGATGCACCCGCACCACCAACACCTCTTCGTAATACGACCGGTTGAAGATTCCTATCTTCCCTCGCGCCGGCATCGAGTAGTTCGTCCTCCACAGAAAATCGTGCGTCAACTCCTCGCTCGACGGCTCCTTGAACGCATGTACCTCGACACCCTGCGGATTCACGCCGGACATCACGTGCTTGATCGTGCTGTCCTTTCCCGCCGCGTCCATCGCCTGAAAAATCAGCAGCAGTCCCCAATTGCTCTGCGCGTAAAGCTTGTCCTGCATTTCGCGCAGCAGCACCACTCCCTCGTCCGTCAATCGCTTCGCTTCGGGCTTGTCCCCCGATTTCAGATCGTGCGTGTCACACGGATCATGATCCTTCAGCCGAAAACCCTCTCCTGACTCCACTACATACTGCTCGATGAACTCGTGAACGCTCTTCGCCTTCATCTTTTCCATCGCCACCCCTCACAATCATCGCCGCCTCTTCTCTGTGCCCTCTGTGCTCTTCCTCTGTGACCTCTGTGTTAAATCTTCCTCTTTCTTTCCCGCTTCAACTTCCCTCATCCTCCCGCCCTCAATTGCATACTCCACCCCGCCCCAAGTCACCCGGTTTGACACAAACCCCGCCACCCAAACCACAAAGTGAATCGCGTCCCTTACCGGCACCAGCCACAATTTCCTCCGCAACACATCATCCTGTACTCCCCACACTCCCACCACCCACGCCATCAGCAAACGAAGCACAAGATACGCCGCCACAAATCCTGCCCCAATCCACGCGGTCGGCGCCACCACCGCCGCCAATACACACCACGGCAAGCCATGCGTAATCACCAGCCCAAAAAACGAAGCCGGCCGAACCAACCGCACTGTCCTCGCCCACCGCACCTGGTGCTCCCAGAAACCCTGCAACGTCTGCGCCGGATACATCGTCCACACCGCTTCGCGCGACAACAGGACCTTCCCCCCCGAATTGTGCACGCGGTTTCCAATTTCGTAATCGTCCGCCAGCAGATCCGCCAAGGCCTCATATCCCCCGATATTCGCAAGCCACGTTTTCGTCGTCGCCACCGAAGCGCCCAGCGCAAACGTCACCCGGCCCGGCAAGCTCGCCACCAGCGCCCCGGCAAAAAAATCGCTCGCCGCCCCGACCGCTTCCACTTCCGCCCAAAAATTCTCCTCCGCTACGCCGCGATAAAAACAACTCGCCACGCCCACCGCGGGATCGGCGAACTCGGCAACCACATTTTTCAGATAGTCCGGCGACACCCGGACGTCCCCGTCGCTCTGCACAACGATTTCGTGCCTGGCCTCTCGCGCCAGCAGAATCAAATTGTTTACTTTTTGATTGGAGCCAATCTTCGGGGCGTTCGATAAGATCCGAATGGAGCGCTGCGGAAAATCCCGCATCACCTGCCGAAGCAGCGGCACGGCCGGATCGTCCATGTCATTCACGCAAAACAAAATCTCATAGTCCGGATAATTCTGCCTGCAAAAACTTTCAAAATTGATCCCGGAAGCAAAATCCACGCCATGCACCGGCTTCAGCAAACTCACCGGCGGCACAAACTCCGGCAATCGCCGCGCCCGTTCCCGCCGGAAAAATTGCAACGCAGCAAAAATCGCCACCAAATAATAAGCAAGCGGCGCAGCCGCCAGCACCAGCAAGCTTGTGCGCCAGATGGAAAGTTCACTCATCATTCAAAATTCAAAACGCCCGTAGCGGCCGCCTTCTGGCGGCCCTCGACGACCAACGCCCCACGCGCCATTCTGGAGGCGGGGTTGCCCCGCCCTCCTCGGCTACTCCTGCCTTTGTCGCGCGCCTGCCCTACGACGGCTCCCCCGCATCCTTCCGCAACACCATCCGCTCACCCTGCAATTCAAACCGGCTGCTCCGCCACGCAATCCTCGTGCCGCCGAAACTCATGCACCACACAATAAATCCCAGCAAATCCCGCGTCGGATAAAGCCATATCTTTCCAAGCAACGGCCGGTCGCGCAACGCCACCCATCCCACCGCATACGCCATGATCCACCGGTTCACCACCGCCCAGGCCAGCAATCCCGTCCCCAGCGGCCAATGCCCCGACAATCCCGCGGCCAGCAATCCCAGAATCCCGAACGGCATCGCAAAGATCAGCCCCATGCCCAGATAACCCTTCGGCCGGCAATACCTCTCCGTCACCCTCCACCGCAGCTGGTTCTGCAGCATTTTCCGGAAAGTGCTCTGGTTCACGATGTGATCGATCACGTGGCCGGAAAGCACCACCTGGTATCCCGACTTGTGAATCAGGTTGCCCAGAATAAAATCGTTCGCCGAATAGTCGTAAAACTTCTCGTACCCGCCGATTTCCTCCAAAGCTTCCTTGCGCACCGCGATCGTCGGCCCCAGCCCGAATTTCATTCCCTCCAGCAGATTTGCCACCAGCGCGCCCGCCGGTTCTTCCACAGACATCAGCATCGCCGTCTGATTCGACCAGAAGTCGCCCACATTCTTGCCGCGGTACAGACAAGTCGTCATCGCAATCCGCGGCTTCAGCAGCGGCGTCACCACTTCCCGCAAGTAATTCGGCGCCACTTCTACATCGCTGTCCGATGCCACAATCACGCCGTAGTTCGCCTCTTTCGACAGGCAATGCAGCGAATAGGTCTGCGGATTCGGCCAAGGGGGCAGGCCGTGCACGACGATCCGGCTAGCCACCTGTGGATACCGCGCGCTCACTTCCCGCACGACGCCCAGAGCCTCATCGTCCTCCGCGTCTGCCCCAAACAAAATCTCAAACCGCGGATAATCCTGCCGGAAAAAGCTCTCAATGTTTTCCTGAAGCTGCGGCTCCAGCCCATGCACCGGTTTAATCATGGAGACTGCAGGCAAATCGGCATCAACCACCGGCGGCTGCAACAACTTCCGCGAATCCGCGCGGAACTTCGCGACGGACGCCAACACCAACCCCAAATACACCGTGGAACTCAGTGTCCCGACCAGCGCAACAGCCAACAAAATGTATCCCACAATCACCAAATCCGCGTTCCCTCGAAGCGGCCACCCGCAGGTGGCTCCTCTTGTAAGTTACCCTTCTTGCCGTTCTGGGAGAGGGGCTTGCCCCGCCCTCTTGGTGTGTGCCTGCCTTGTGGCACATCCATTGCCGGCTGTGCCCTTCGACTTCCCAAATTCCTTCCGCTCTACGCCTTCACGCTCGCATAAAGCAATTCCGCATCCCGTAGCAACGCGTTCATCGACTCCTGCAGCGCCTCCCGCGAGTTCCTCTTATTCTTCCAACCCAACCCGCGAATTCTGTCCGTATTCAGCCGCACCACCGCCACATCGCCCTTCCACCCGCGATCGCCGCCCGCAAATTCAAACTTTACCTTGCTGCGATCGAGCCCGACGCATTCAACCGCCAACTCCGCGATCTCTCTCACCGTGATGTAATCGCCCGTAGCCACGTTGTAGGTCTGAAACTTCTGTGCCGTCTTCTCATGAGCCGTGAGCACCGCCCGAATCACGTCTTCCACGTAAATGTACGACTTGCTCTGCCCGCCATCTCCCAGAATCCGCAACCGCTCCGGCTCACTCCGCAGTGAGCGCACGAAATCAAATCCAACTCCATGAGTCTGCCGCGGCCCAACCACATTTCCAAACCGGAAAACGCAAGCCGTCAAATCAAACATGTGGCAATAGGAACTGATCAGCACCTCGCCCGCCAGCTTGCTCGCCCCATACGTCGAAATCGGCACCAGCGGTCCGTAATCCTCTCCCGCCTCAACCATTCCCAACTCGCCGTAAACCCCGCTGCCTGAAGCGTACAAAATCCGTTTCGCCGACGTCAGCCGCATCGCCTCGAGCACCCGCTCGGTCAAATACGTTCCTTCGCGAAAATCAATGTCCGGCTCCGTTGCCGCCCGCGCAATATCCGGATTCGACGCCAGGTGAATCACCACCTCGCTGCCGTCCATCGCCCGCTTCAGCGTCTCAATGTCTTTCACGTCGCCGTTGACGAATTTGAATTTCGGATTGCCCAGATGCTTCCGAAAATGCCAGTCCCGGCCGGAGCTCAGGTTGTCGTAAATCGTCACCGACTCCACGCCATCCTTCCCGAGCAATACATCCGTAAAATGCGAGCCGATGAATCCAGCCCCGCCCACAAGTAAAAACCGCCCCATCCTCATGTTCTTCTCCAAATCTCACAGCGCTCGGCGTTCTCTGCGTTACGGTTACTCTTTCTTTCCTGATCCTGGCAACGCTCGCAAGATCCGATCGGCCAAGCGCGCTCTCAAGCCTGCCTGCCCCGCTCACAATTCAATTCATGCTGGATGTAAATTAATGATAGTCGACTCCCTCCCCACCGTCGACCTCAAAACCCTCCGGATTTCTGCGGGTCATGTTCTAATAGAGGAAAGATCTCCGGAGCCTGGTAAATGTCGGCTGTCCCAAATTCTCCGCACTCCATCCGCGTCCTCATCACCGGCGGTAGCCGCGGCATCGGCCTCGAAGTCGCCCGCGATCTCGCCGCTTCCGGCCATCAACTCTGGCTGGCCGCCACCACCGAAAAAGTCCGCGAAGCGGCCGCCAGGCTCGGCCCCGCGCATCGCGCATCGCGCGTCGATGTCGCCGACCCGAACTCCGTCGCTTCCCTGTTCGCTGAAATCCGCAGCGAATGGCAGGGACCTGACGCCGTCATCCACTCCGCCGCCGAACTCGGCCAAACTGGCAATTTCTGGCAACTCGACCCCGAAAAATTCGCCCACACCCTCCGCGTCAATTCGGCCGGCGCCTTCTTCATCGCAAAAGCCTTCGTCCAGTCCTGGCTCGACACCGCTCCAAAACACAGGCTCCATCGCGGCAAAATCGTTTTCTTCGCCGGCGGCGGCGCCGGCTACGGCTACCCGCAATTCCTGCCCTACGGCACTTCGAAAGCCGCCGCCGCCCGCATGTGCGAAACCATGTCCATGGAACTCGACGCCGCCCAAATCCCCGTCGACGTCAACATCATCGCGCCCGGCGCCAACGACACCTCCATGCTCGCCGCCGTTCGTGCCGCCGGGGGAGAAGTCCGCACCGTCGTTCCCTTCTCAAAACCCATCGCCCTCTGCCGCTGGCTCCTCAGCTCCAACTCCGACGGCATCTCCGGCCGCTTCCTCCACGTCAACGATCCCTACCCAACGCTTTCGCCAACTTCTCTCCGCGCGGAAGCTCTCAAACTGAGGCGCATCGACCTATGAAACTTCTTGTCGTCGGCTCCGGCCTGATTGGCGCGCAGCGCATCCAGGTCCTCACCAAGCTCCCGGCTGTTTCTGAAATCTCCGTCTTTGATCCCAAAATCCCCGAAGGCACAAAACTCTCCGCAAAAGCCACCGCCGTAAGCGAAATCACGGCCTTCGCCAAAAAATACGGCGCGGCCGTTGTAGCCACTCCTCACGACACCGCTGTCGAAAGCCTTCCAAAAATCTTCCCGCTCGCTCCTTGCGTGCTCGTAGAAAAACCGCTCGGCCGGACTGGCGCCGAAACAGAAAATCTCATCGCCAGTGCCAAAAAATCCAACAGCCGAGTTTTCGTTGGCCTCAACTATCGCTTCCTGAAAAATGTCCAGCACCTCCAGAAACTTCTCGCCTCCGGCGAATACGGCCGGGTCCTCGGCGTCGATGCCGTCCTTTCGCACGGCGCGCAACCCGGTTACGAAAAAAGCTGGAAGACCGACCCCATACGCTGCGGCGGCGGTGTCTGCATCGATCCCGGCATCCACCTCTTCGATCTTTTTCAATGGATGTTCGGCGGCGCGGAACTCGCCGCCGGCCATCTCAGCCGCCAGTTCTGGCAAATCCAAGTCGAGGATCACGCCAGCCTCGTCCTCACTCTCCCCGGCGGCGCTCCCGCCAGCGTTAATCTCTCGCTCTCCAGTTGGCAGTCCCGCATGGAAATCACCGTCGAAACCGAAAAGGCGCAGTTCCTCCTGCGCGGCCGCGGCAAATTTTACGGCGCGCAGCGCCTGACCATCGCGACCAAATGGCCCTGGCTGCAACCCGCTGAGCCCCGCGAATCCTTGTTTGACTATGGAATGGAAGATGTCTCCCTCGAGCAAGAGACCGGGGACTTTATCACCGCCTCGACAAACCCAAACGCCACTCTGACAATCGCCACGGCCGCCGACGCCCTTCAATCCATGCGCATCGTCGACGCCTGCTACACCAAACTGACTAAGACTTACTAGATTTTGCGCCACGCGCGGCCGCCGTCACATCCAGCGTATAGCCCGCCTTCTCTGCATCGCCATGAAACATCTTCACCGTATCCAGCGAAAACTCCCCGAGATCTTTTCCCACCAGCTTCAGCTTCGCCAAAATATCGTTCGTCACCGTAATAATGTGGCACCCAATCTCATCCGCCTGAAAAATGTTCAGCAACTCCCGCGGACTCGCCCAGATCAATTCCGCCTTCGGATTCCCGCGCAAAATCTCCACCGCCTCGCGCATCATCGGCAACGGATCGCGTCCCGTGTCAGCTACGCGCCCCGCAAACACCGAAACATTCGAAGCCGCCCCACCGTCGAGCGCCTTCCCCACGTCTCTCACCTGTTCGAGCGTCATCATCGCCGTCACATTCACCTGGATTCCCTCATGGCTCAACCGCCGGATCAGCCCGTACATCGGCTCCCGCTTCGTGTTGGTCACCGGAATCTTCACGTAAACGTTCTTCGCCCAGCCAGCGATATGCTTTGCCTGTGCCTCCATCGTCTCTTCATCGTCCGCGAACACTTCAAACGACACCGGCTGCGTCTTGATGTGCTGCAACACTTCCGCCGCGAACTCCGCGTAATCCCCAACGCCCGCCTTGCGCATGAGCGTCGGATTCGTCGTAAACCCCTTGATATACGGCAGCCGGCTCAGCTCGAGAATCCCTGCCAAATCCGCGCCATCGCCAAAAATTTTCACCTTCAATTCGGATACCGCCTTCATTGCGCCACTCCCTTGCGGCAAGCCTGCAAAATCCAGCCCGCCCCTTCCTTCAACGAGCCTACCCGCGCGTCGGCTGGCCGCGCGGGCTGTTGCTCTCCGTACCCGCCATCAATAAAAATGGTGCGGCATCCCGCGTTCTGCCCTGCTTCCACATCCCGCCAGCGGTCACCCACCATAAAACTCTCGGTCAAGTCCACGTTGTGCTTTCGCGCGCCTTCCAGAATCATCCCCGGTTTCGGTTTCCGGCAATCGCAATGATCCAAGTCCTGATGGAAACAGACAAAGACATCATCCACGGGCAACTCCGACGCCAGCTTCCTGTTTATCTGCTCCACCGCCGACCGCGTCGTAATTCCCTTCGCCACGTCCGGCTGGTTCGTCACCACCAGCAGCAAAAATCCATGCGCCTTCAATTCCCTCAGCGCTGCCTTCGCATCGGGCGCCAGCACCAGCTCCGTTGCGTTCGCCGGCGGATAGGGCGTTCCATTCCGCACCACCGCCTGGTTCAGCACGCCATCGCGATCGAGAAATACAGCCTTGCGCTTCACTGCGTCCCCGCCGTGGACTCCCATTTCGTCTGCTCCACCTTCACCGCCGGGTGCGAAACCAGCAGGTGCCACACCACCGCCTGAAACGCTTCCGAGTGCGGCGTCACATGCACCGGATTCACCACCGGAATCAAAACGCACACGTCTGCCACTCTGGCTGTGTAGCCGCCGTCTCTCCCGACCACCCCGATAATCTTCGAGCCCACCGCTTTCGCCAGCTTCAGCGCCGCCACCAGATTCGGGCTGACGTTGCGCTCCACGTCGCCGCCGCCCACCGAAAACACCAATACCGCGTCATGCGCCTGCAACTTGCTCGTTTTCAGCCAAGCTTCGAAAATCGTTGCCCAGCCCTCATCATTGGTCCGGGCAGTCAGTTCCGACACATTATCGGTCGGCGCATACGCCTCAATCCCCGCAATCTTCCGGAAATCATTTACTGCGTGCGACGCATTCGCCGCGCTTCCGCCCACGCCCAGAATAAACAGCCGGCCGCCCGATGCCCGCAACTCCCCGATCATCCTTGCTGCTTTCTCCAAGCTCGCGCGATCTAGCCGCGCCACAATCTCCGCCGCCTCTGCCAAAAACTTGTCTGCAAATGTCTGTTCTGCGCTCATTCTCCGCGATTCTCCGCGCTCGGCGCTTACCCCGACCCGGACGGGGCGCCTCTGCGTTATCTTTTTTCTTCTGCAACCGTCCGAATTCCCTCTGAACCAATAAATTGCGCCGTCTCTTCCAGCCCCGCGGGCGATCCAATCTCATAGAATCTCTGCTTCATTTCCATTCCCGCAAGCTCTCCATCGGCCAGAACTTCCCGATACAACTCCGCTAGATCAAATGCCTTGTCCGCCGGCACACGCTCAAACGCCTTTGCCGTGAACCCGCCCAATCCATAGTCGATAAATTTCATCCGCGGCGTCCGCTCCTTCTTGTTGTACGCCCGAATAACCCCATCCTCAAACTCCACGTTGCTCCTATCCCACTGCCCTTCGTTTCGAAACACCGTCATCAACGCCTGCTTCCCCGACGCTTCAAACTCACGCGCCACGTTCGCATAATCGCACCGCAGATAGGAATCGCCATACAAGGTCAAAAACGCCTTCCCCAGTGCCGGCAACGCCCGTTTCAACGCGCCCGCCGTCCCGAGCAGCGCCGGCCCGTCAAACGAATAGTGTGCATCCAACCCAAATGAGTGGCCATTCTTCACCACATCACGAACCATCTCGCCCAGAAACCCAACGCACAAAACCACCCGGCTGACACCAGACGCCTTCAGCAGCCGCAACTGGTGCACGATGAACGGCTCGCCATTCACCTCCAGAAGCGACTTCGGAATCTTCTCCGTCGCCGGCCGCAGCCGCGTCGCCAATCCCCCCGCAAGTATCGCCACCGGCAGCACTTCTTTTCTTCCTCCGCGCTCCTCTGCGTCTCTGCGTTATCTTTCTCGCCCTCTTCTAGGAATGCACCACAACCGAGGTCCCGCCAAAATCAAATCCCAGCCGCACTTCGCGCAACCCCGCTCCCCGCATGGCTTCCCGCACCCGAGTCTTCTGTTCCGTATAGAAAAGCAGGAATCCCCCGCCGCCCGCGCCCACAATCTTGCCCCCCAGGGCCCCATTCTTCCGCGCCAGCTCGTACAGCTCGTCAATCGGCCCGTTGCTCATCCCCGGCGACCGCTTCTTCTTGTGCTCCCAATGCACCGCCATCAACTCCGCAAACTTCCGCAAATCGCCTTTCACCAGCGCGGCGCGGCTCTCGATCCCGAGCTGTTTCGTGAAATGCAAATTCGCAAGCATCTCCCCCGCATTTTCCTTGCTCTTGCTATCCTGGTCCCGCAAAATCTCCGAAGCCGACCGCGCCGTCCCTGAAAAAAACAGCAACAGATTGTCTTCCAGATTCGCCAACGCCTCCGGCGGCAGAGTCAACGGCAGAACATTCACTCCCCCATCCGGCTTAAACTCAAAACTGGTAATCCCGCCAAACGCCGCAATGTACTGATCCTGCTTCCCCACCGGCTCTTTCAAGATTTCGATCTCGATGTGGCAAGCCTCTTCGGCCAGTTCCTGCGGCGACACAAACCGCCTCTGCAGCGTATGCAACGCGCTCAACAGGGCTGTTGTGAAGCTTCCCGACGATCCCAAGCCCGTCCCCGCTGGAATATCCGACAAGCTCACAATCTCCAGGTACGGCCCGGTCACGCCGGTCAGCTTCATGGCCTCGCGGATGATCGGGTGATGAATTTCCTCCACCCGTTCGACATCTTCCATCTTCGAGTATTTCAGGTGAATCCGCGGCCAGAATCCGTCGCTGATCGTGATGTAGACATAGCGCGTAATCGCCGCCGACACCACAAATCCCGTATGTTTGGTGTAATACGACGGCAAATCCGTGCCGCCTCCGCCGAGCGAAATCCGCATCGGGCTGCGCACAATGATCACGCTCAGGCTCCCTTGTCCCTCTTCTTGCGATCAAGCAAAAGCTGCACTCCGGATTCCCACGCGTCGGGTCACTCGGGAATTGCCCCAATTCCCCCGGCATTGCGCCGCACTCCCATAACTGCAAGGCGAGATTCTGAATCCAAGAATACCACGCCTCCTCAGCCTCTTCTCCGCGTATCTCAGCGAACTCTGCGTCTCAGAGTCCAATTTTTCCTGCTCTTCTCAGTCGTCCCGGCAAGCGCGCATGCTAAACTACTATTTTGCTTACGGGACGTTTTCGCGTCCGTAACCCCTCTCTGAGGTTTTCGTTCGGAATGTTTCGCACCGTCGGACAACGCACCTGGCCCTCGCTCGTCATCCTCCTTCTCCTCTGGCTCGCCGTCTATGGCCCCGGTCTTTTCACCCCTCCCCTTCAGGACGATGTCGACGCTTCCCACGCCGACGCCGGCCGCGAAATCCTCGTCCGCCACGACTGGGTCACTCTTCACGAAAACAGCATCCGCTACCTTGAAAAAGCCCCGCTTCCCTATTGGGGCGTCGCCCTCGGCCTCAAGCTCTTCGGTGTCCACACCTGGAGCGCCCGCCTCTCTCTCCATCTGAGCGTCCTCGCCCTGGCCTTCTTTCTCTATTTCTTCGGCCGCCGCTTCCTGACGCCGCAATCCGGCTTCTGGGCGGCTGTAGTTTTCCTCGCCTCCTGCGGCCCCTATCTCTTCACGCGCATCCTCATTCCCGACGTCACCGTCGGCCTCTGGATTGGCATCGCCCTCTATCTCTTCCTCGATGGCTGGCAATCTGAAAAGCCGGCGCTACTTTCCTGCTG
This sequence comes from Acidobacteriota bacterium, assembly GCA_013289665.1. GTDB lineage: Bacteria > Acidobacteriota > Terriglobia > Acidiferrales > UBA7541 > Acidiferrum. The sequence continues at coordinate 14,769 of JABCZN010000005.1, forward strand.
GGGCGTCGCCGCGGTCGTCGCTCTCTGCGTTTTGACCAAAGGACTCATCGGCGTCGTCTTCCCCTGCGGCATCATCTTCCTCTTCCTGCTTCTCGCGCGCGACCTCCGCCACCTGCTGAAGATGCATCTCCTCTCGAGCTCCCTCGTTTTTCTCCTCGTCGCTGCTCCCTGGCACATCCTTGCCGCTCACCAGAATCCCCCCGCCGGCCAGGCCAAGGGCTTCCTCTGGTTTTACTTCGTCAACGAACAGTTCCTCCGCTACCTCGGCAAGCGCTATCCCGTCGATTACGACACCTTTCCCCTTTATCTTTTCTATGGCCTGATTTTTCTCTGGCTCCTGCCCTGGAGCTCTTTCCTTCCGCAGGCGCTCGCCCAGATTCGCCTCCGCTTGCCGCGCGTCGCCGGTGTTCGCCGTTCAACAGAAGCCGCCCTGCTGCTCCTCGTCTGCTGGCCCGCCGTCGTCCTTCTCTTCTTCAGCTTTTCGACGCGCCAGGAATACTATCTCGCTCCCGGCCTCCCCGGCCTCGCGCTGCTGATCGGCCACTGGATGGCTCAGGAGGCCGAAGCCCCCATCGGCTCACCCATGGCCCGCTCCGGCCGCCGCTCCGCCACAGTTCTTCTCGTCGCGGGCCTCTTCATCGCCGCAATCACCGGCACGCTCGCTATCACCTCGCACACCCCCGCCCCGAATCTCGAACTCTTCGACCTGCTTAAGAAAAATCCGAATCTCTACGCCCTCTCCCTCGGCCACATGCTCGATCTCAGCGGCGAAGCCATGGGATTTTTCCGCGGCCCGCTCATCGGCACCGCGTTTGCCTTCCTCTCCGGCACGTTTCTCAATTGGTTCCTCCGCCGCCGCGGCAGAGTGCAGGCCGCCAACTGGGCGCTCGCCGCCATGATGCTCGTCTTCATCGAGTGTGCCCACATCTCACTCGGTGTCTTTTATCCGATCCTCGGCTCCCAGCAATTTGCCGTCGCCCTGAAGGCGCGCCTCCAACCCGGCGACAAGATCTTCATGGACGGCGAATACGCCAACGCCTCCTCGGTCCGCTTCTACACCGGGCAGCAAATCTACGTTCTCAACGGCCGCGTCAACGGTCTTTGGTACGGCTCCCTCTTCCCCGACTCTCCGCCCATCTTCTCCGACGACGCCCAATTCGCCCAACTCTGGGCCGGCCCCACGCGCATCTACCTGATCACTCGCGACGAAAATAAAAAAGCCACCCTGGCCAGCGCGGCCCCCGTCTATGTCCTGACCAAATCCGCCGACCGCTATATCCTCTCCAACCGCCCGTAGTTATACCCGCTCTTTTTCAGAACTTTTCGAAAACTGCGGGGAGGGAGGAGCAATCAGACGATAACGATTCAAACCTTGCCGGTAAGCAAGACCACGGTCACGCCCGCCGACACCAGAATCACGCCCAGCCATCGCTTGAACGACACATCTTCCTTCAACAGGTACTTCGCGCCAAACGTGCCCACAATATAGTTCGAAGCCGAAGCCGGTATCACCACGCTCACTGGCGCCCAGGAAAACAGAATCAGCAGCGAATAAAACGACGCCGCGAGCAGCGGCAACGCCACCCACAGCCAGCTGTTCCGCGCCGCCGCCCAGATAAATCGCAGCAGTGCCATCGGCCGGAAGCTCTCCGGCTCGCCAACCTGCTTCACGCCGTAGGACATCGCCAGCTCGCCGCCCGTGTTGCACAGCACGAAAAAGATCAGCATCAGGATCACCCGGGTCATGGTGCCACCGGCCCGGCGTTATTCGTGGTATTCGGTTTCGTCTGCCCCACCAGCAGCACGCCAACACAAATCATCCCGACGCCAATCCACCGCTTCGGCGATACCAGTTCGTCGAGCACCACGATCGCCAGCATCGTCTGCACCGCGTAGCCAAACGCCCCGGCGGGCATCACAAAGCTGTAATCCGCCCAGCTCACCGCCGTCATATAGCAGAGTGTGAAACCGATCAGGAAGAGAATTCCGATCCAGATGCTCCCGCTCTGAATCGTCGAAAGCAGCGCGTGCCGCAGTCCGGGAGCAGAAATCTCCACGTTCCCGATCTGCTTCATCCCGCGCGCCAGCATCAGATCACCGGTGTTCGCGCACACCACCATCAGCAAGACCATGACCAGCGTCTTGAATCTCAGCCTATGCTCGTGGCTCATTCTTTCGGGTTAATCGTTGCCGTTGGCCGATGAGGTTCCGCCCACCGCAACCATCGTCTTCGGTGCGTCGCCGCCCTGCTGCACCCACTTCAGCCGCTCGGAACGCAGCCGCAGGAAGTCCGTGGCTTCGTGGTACAACCGCTTGCGCTCGTGGCCGTCCCACAGCGCTTCCTTCACGATCCGCCACACAACCTTCGGACGGAAATAATATTCGTCGTAAAAGCGCGTCACGCCCGCCATCATGTCCGCCTTGGAAAGATGCGGGAACTCGATATGTGGCAACTGGTGGCCACCCTGGTCTGCCAGAGCCTCCACACGCAGGAAACCTTCCTTGGACATCTGATCGTGCAGCTCGGTCCCGGGCATGGCGTGGGCTAGCGAAACCTGGATCGTTTCGCAATCCAGTTCCTTCGCGAAATCAATGGTCTTGTTGATGGTATCTTTCGTCTCGCCCGGCAAACCGATGATGAAGTCGCCGTGCACCTTGATGCCGACCTTCCGGCAGTTCTTCATGAACTCGCGCGCCATCTCCGTGGTCGCGCCCTTCTTGATGTTCTTCAGGATCTGCGCGTCGCCGGATTCAAAGCCCACGATGAACAGCCGCGCCCCGCCGTCCGCCATCGCCTTCAGCTCTTCATACTTGCTGTGGCAGCGTGCCGTGCAGGACCACTGAAACTTCAGCGGCTTGAACTTCTGGCTCAATTCGATGACGCGGTCCTTGCGGATATTGAAGGTATCGTCGTCGAAGAAAATCTCTTTCATCTGCGGGAAGTAGGAAAGCGCGTTCTTCACTTCCTCGACCACGTTGTCCACCGAACGCGTGCGCCACGCGTGGCCTGAAAGCGTCTGCGGCCACATGCAGAACGTGCAAAGCGCCGGGCATCCGCGCGAGCTGTAGAACGACACGAACGGGTTCAGCAGGAACGGCACGTTGTACCGCTCAATCTCCAGATCCCGCTTGTAAACGTCGGTAGCGAACGGCAACGCGTCCAGCTCTTCTGTGTGCATTTGCGGCCGCATCGCGTTGTGCACTACCTTGCCGTCTTTTTTGTAACTCGCGTTAAGGATCTGCTCCACCGGCTTGCCGTGAGCGTATTCCGCCACCGCGTGGTCGAATTCCCCGCGAACGATGAAATCAATGTCCTCGCTCGAATTGAGCGTTTCATCCGGCTTGATGTGCCCGTGCGGGCCGACGAACGCCACCTTCATGGACGGGTTCTCTTCCTTGATCTTGCGCAACAGCTTCAAGTCGCTCGCAAAACCCACCGTCGAGGTGAACAGCACCAAAAACTCGTAGTCCTTCGAGATCTCTACGGTCCGCTGCCAGTTAATTTTGTGGGGAGAGGCATCCAGCAAGCGGCTACCCGGAATCAATCCCGCCGGGTACGACAACCAAACCGGGTACCAGTAGGACTCAATCTCACGCGTCGCGGGCCACCGCGAGCTAGCTCCGCCGTCGAAGTTCTCAAAGCTAGGCGGGTTCAACAGCAGTGTTTTCATTACATCCGGCATTCTTCACCCTCAGTTTCAATCAAATTCATGGTCGAAAACACGCGCACTTTTGGCCAAACCAGTAGCACACCTATGGCGAGACGTTTCCAACCCCATCTTGTCTAGATAATAGTTTACCCGACTTGGTTGCATCCAAACACGCCTTTCTGCCAATGGTACCTAAGCCGCATCCAACAGCTAAAGTCAGCATTGGGTGGGAGTTGCACCGCGCTCTGAATGGCACAGGCAGGCCCTCGTTTATCCTATAGTCGTAGCGAAGGGCCTAGGTTTCTGGGTTTGTCCTCTCCTTCTGGGAGCCGGGCTTGCCCGCTCCGAGCTTGGAGTGCCGAGGCTCAGTCTCGGCTTTTGCAACTGGCACTACGAGGCCACGCGATCGGTGGGCGGGCGGAGCTTGGGCCGCAAAAGCGGGAGCCCCGCTCCCGCACTCTGACGCATGTTCAGTCGCCCATACACTCTGTGGTCGCCTCGCCCAAAATCTCCCAAATCCGTCCGATCCACTCTTTATGCTCCGGCTTCATCAAAACCGACCGCAAACAAGTCAGGCTTGCCCGGTCCTTCCGCATCTGTCGCAAATTCGCCGCAAAAAAGCTGACCGGCAGTTCCGCCACCGCCAGGTGCAAATTCCTTCGCGCCGCCGCCTCAAAAATCCTCCGCGACCGCTCCGACGCTTCGCTCACGCTCGCCGCCCGCGGGGCAAAGACCACGATATCCAGCTCCGGCGGGAACGCCACAACAAACCGAGCGTCCTTATCCAGTCGCTCGTGCAGATCGATCGCCGCCCGGCGGCAATCCTCGAGCCCGAGCGCAAATTCCCCGCCCTTCCCGAGCGGCAACAGTTTCTGCGTCGCCCAAAGCGCTGCGGCAGCCGCTCCCGGCCGCGAACACTCCAGGCTGATCTCGCCAAGATGCATTTCCTTTGAGCTGAAATAGGTATACGGCGAATCGTGCTTGTAAAGTTTCCCTACGCCCGGATCGCCGAACAATACGCACCCGCATCCATACGGCTGCAAACCGTGCTTGTGGGGATCGATCACCACCGAATCCACGCGCGGCAACAGATCAAAACCGCGCCGCGCCTCACCGCCCAGATTTCCGGCCAAGCCAAAATATCCGCCGTAAGCCGCATCGGCGTGCACGCGGAATCCGTGCTTCTCGCGCAATTCCAGGATTTCCGCGAGCGGATCAACCGCGCCAGTGGCCGTCGTTCCCATCGTTGCCACCACCGTGCCGACGTCACCTCGGACAATGTGTTCGCGCAACTTCCGAATATCCATCCGGCCCCGCGCGTCAGAGGCCACCGCCACAAACGGCAGTTCTAGAACGCCACTGATCCGCGCGTGCGTGTAATGCGCCTGCTCGCTGGCCAGAATCTTTTTCCCTGGCGCCAGTTGCCCTGCGACCCACAGCGCTTCCAGATTGGCCATCGTGCCCCCGCCGCACAAGTGGCCTGTGTGTTCCTTCCAGCCAAACATTTCCGCGATCCCGGCGACAGCTTCCTTCTCCATCGCGGAACTCGCGCGGCCGCCATCGAGCGCGTGATTGTTGGGATTGATCCATTGCGCCAGCGCATACGCCAGCCGCGCCACCGGATGCGGCGGCTTCAACATCTGCCCGGCATACAGGGGGTGAAAATAGGGATAGTTATCCTGCAAGCGTTCCGCGGTGGCCGCGAGAGTCTCCGCAATGCGTTCGGCGCCGGGAACTCGCGCGTCGAACTCCGGCAGCGCGGCAAATCCCGCGTCCAGCTTCTCCAGCGCTTCCCCGAGAATTCTCAGGCTACCTTTATCCAGCATGAACAGAGTTTCACCTTCTATTCATTCCATAAGGCATCAACCGCGGTCGCACTGCAGCTGACGTTGTTCGCGCATCCTTGCCGGATGGGCTCAGAATGACAACGCTTGTGATGTTTGTTCCTATTCGAGAACCTTGTCCAGCTGCCCGGCCGTCTTCAGCAGGTCCAGCTGCGCTTGCTGCCGCAGGAAATTCGCATCCAGATAAGACATCCATTTGTCATTCTCGTCCAGCCGGCCCTTCTCGACGTCGCGCAAATTCACCTTGCCCTCGCCGAATTGCGATTGCAGCACCGCCAGATTCTGCTGCGACAGCTGCAGTTCGAGCCGGGCCACCTCTTTTGTGGCGTCCGCCTGCTGCACCTTGCGCGATTTCTGCCGCACCTCGGCGCTCACCTGGCTTTTCGTGTTGCTCAGGTTGATTTTCGCCGCTTCGAGGTTCACCTGCGCCAGCGCCACGTTCGCGCGCGTTTTCGCGCTGTAAATCGGCATGTTGATGCTCACCCCGGCATTCAGGTTGTTGGAGCGAAAATTCCGCTCATTGATGACAAGAAAACTGTTATTGAAATTGTATTTCGCCAGCACATCGTAGATGGTCACGAGCTGCAGCGTCGGCCAGTAGCCTTGTTTCTCTCCCTTCAAGCGAAGCTCCTTGCCCTTCACGTCCGATTCCGCCGCCATCAGCCGCGTGTTGCTCTCTGCCGCCATCGCAATCAGGTTCGCGCCTTCCTGCTCCGCCGCGCCCGGCAACTCTTCCGGTGTCACGTCCATCGGCTGATCCACGGCGAGCCCCAGCTGGTTGCGCAGATAAACCTCCAGCTCGTCCTGCCGCCCCTCAAGTTCGAGGAGGCGCTGTTCGACCCGCGCCAGCGTCAACTGCGCCTTGGTCACTTCGACAGGCAGCTCATAGCCTTCGCCCTCGCGTTCCTTCGTGACCTCCACAATCTTGTCCGCGCTGTCCTTTTCTCTCCGTAGCAACTCCAGCGAGTGGCGCACCTTCACGAGCTCCAGATAACCTGACGCCACGCGCACCATCACCGCGTTCCGCGTATCCTCGAGCACCGTCCGCTGCGCCCGCACCTGCTCCTGCTGTTCTTTGACAAGTCCCCGCAGCGGCCCGTTCAGGACCTGCTCGGTGTAAGTAACGCTGAAGATCGCCGGCGGCCGCCCTCCCGGCGTCTCCGGCAATCCGTACGTGTAACCCGCGCCCGATCCCGCGTACAAATTGGGCAAGAATTCCGCTCGTGTCAGTTGCGCCGTATCCTGCGCCGCCTGCACCTGCAGCTTGGCCAGTTGGATATCTTTGCTGTTCGAGAGCGACAGTTCAACCGCGCGCTTCAGCGTCAGCACCACCGGCGTGCTGCTCGCCGCCCGAACAGGCGGCGCTTGCTGCGCCCAGCCGCATTCTGGAGCAATCGCCACCACAAGAATTCCCAGAGCCATCGATTGTTTCCTGGCCACGCGTCTTCCTCCTATCCGGTTACTCATAGCGCAGTGATTCGACCGGTTCGAGCGCCGCCGCCTGCTTCGCGGGAAGCCACCCGAAAAAAAGCCCCGTCGAGCAGGAAACCAGGAACGCCAGCACCACGCTCATTGGCGAAATCGGCACCCGCAAATTCCCCGGCAAGAGCTGCTGCACGATCACCGGAATTCCCACGCCAATCAGGATTCCAATCACCGCGCCGCCGCCGCTGATCAGAAACGCCTCGATCAGGAACTGCCACATGATCTCTCTTTGTGCGGCCCCGATGGCTTTGCGAACGCCGATCTCTCGGGTCCGCTCGGTCACCGTCACCAGCATAATGTTCATGATGCCGATGCCGCTGATCAGCAAGGCGATGAACGCGATCACAATCAATACGATGCGCAGGGCCAGCGAAATGGTCTTCGCGGCGCCCAGGATCGCCGTCAGCGTCTGCACGTTGTATTCGGCCTGCGCCGGATGACGGCTCTTCAACAGCCGGTTGATCTGCCTTTCGACGGTCGCCACCTTGTCCGCCCCGCCCGTCTGCAATTGCAGCGTGCTCAGCACGTCCGTGCCGGTGTAGTACTTCATCAGTGAAAACGGAATGATTACGGATTCTTTCTGCAATTCGGACAAGCCAAACGTCTCCGCGCGTTCCTTGAAGACGCCGATGACCGTGAACGTCAGTTCGCCCATGCGCAACTGCCGTCCGACCGGGTTTTCCACGCCAAACACGCGATCCGCCAGATCCTTGGTGATCAGGCACACCTTGCTCCGCGATTCCATGTCCGCAAAATCGAAATAGCGCCCGCGCAATATGATCAGCCGCCGGATTTGCTGGTAGCCATCGGTAACTCCGATCAGCCGCACCGGGCGAGTCCGCCCGCCGACCACCACCGCCATCGGTAAATCGTTGAAGCCCGCCACGACCAGCGCGTCGGGAATCTGCGCCTTGGCCGCCGCCAGATCGTCGGTGTTGATTTCGTAGCTGAGAGGCTGCGCCTTTTCGGGGGTCTTGATCATTTCCACCCAGACCAGGTTCGACCCCATGGCCTCGATCTGCGAAATCACGAATTTCTGGCTGGTCAGCGCCACCGTCACCACCAGCACAATGGAAGCGCTGCCGATAATCACGCCGATCGAAGTCAGCACCGCGCGCACTTTGTTGGCGCGCAAGGCGTCCATGGCCACCGCGACTGCTTCGCGTATGTGCATTTCGCTTTCGAACGAACTTCGCTCAGTCGTGCCCGAGCTGCTTCAGCCGATCCTGGGCCGGCTTGTACTTGCTGTTCAATTTCAACGCCGCCTGATATTCGCTGCGCGCTGCTGCCAGATTCTTCTGGATTTCCTCGAGCCGGCCCAGCCAATAATGGGCAACCCATGGGCGTGGATACTCGGAGTTCATGGGCGCCAGTTCGAGATACTCGCGCAACAATTTTTCCGCTTCCGCCGGCTTCTGGACTTCGAAGTTCAGTGCCACGCCCCGGTAGAATTTCCCTCGCGGATCCTCTGGCGCCAGCTCTTCCCCGGCGGCAGCCACCGCCAGAAGCTTCTCCGCGTTCTTGCGCTCGAGAAAATAATCGCCGATGTCGTAAATGCGGTTGGCAGTCTTTGGTTTGCTCCCCAGCGCTTTCGCGAATTCCGCGTCAGCCGCGGGGTAATCCTTTTTCTGCGCCCGGCAGATGCCGGTGGCGTAATGCCCTTCCGCCGCGTCCATGGCCATCAACTTCGCGATCAGCGGCAGGGCTTTCTCTTCTCCCCCGCCCACCATTCCAGGCGCCGTGCAGTCATACTGGATCAGGTCCTGCTGGGCATCAAAATTGTTCGCGTTCAGTTCTACCGCCCTCTCAAATTCCTTCTGGGTCTTTCGCGCCAGCGAGTAGGCGCTCAACATGGACGCGTGATCCGCCTTCGCCCCATAGGCTTCACCCAGCCACCGGTGATAGTCGGAATTTTTCGGATTGATGGCCACGGCTTTTTCGGCGCTGTTCACCGCGGCATCGTACTGGTTCAGCTCCAGGTAGGATCTGGCCAGCAGCAGGTAAACGTCGCCGTTATCTGGCACGCTGGCCGCGGCGCTTTTCAGGATTTCAATTGCCCGCGGGTACTCGCCTTTTTCAAAAGCGCCCTTCGCCTGCGCCAGCGGCGTTTCCTCCGCGCCCGCGGCGCCGGGCAGCAACATGACAGCGAGAAGCGCGGCGCAAATGCGGTTAATGGCTCGCCTCGTTCCCGCCCGGGGCGTTCAACGCGTCCAGGTTCACCACCTTCACGGTCATGCCATCGCGAAAATCGGCATCGCCGGGCAGCGCCACCAAATCCTCAACGCTGAGTCCTTTGACGACCTCATAATTTGTCGCGTCCGCGATACCAACCTGAATCAGGCGCCTCTCCAGAACCGTTTTCCCCACGCTGTCCTTGACCACAAAAACAAAACTACCCCCGCCAAGCGTCTCCACAGAACCACGCGGCACCGCCAGAACGTTTAATCTTTCCCGCGAATTGATGCGCACGTTCACGTTGGTATTCGGCAGCAGTTCGAGCTTTTCGTTTTCGACCGAGCACAGCAATTCGCCCACGCTGCGCGATCCCCGCGGCACCACCTGTTTCGGCGTCATCTCCGTCCGCCCCGGCCAGGTCCGGTCGGGCAACGCGTCCCAGGTAATCTTCACCGGCAGGCCCGGCTCCAGCCCGCCCATTTCCGGCTCATCAATAAACGCCCGCACCCGCACCCGATGAAGGTCGGCCAGCTCGGCGAGCAGGTCGCCGACTTTCACATAGTCGCCGGCCTTGACCGGCAAGGCGTACAATGTGCCGCCGGTCGGCGCGGTGATGCGGCCCTGGCGGACCTTGTCCTCGAGCGTAGCCACGTCGCTCTGCGCCTGCTGCACGGCGAGATCTCCCCGCGCACTGTCCAGCGAAACCTGGCGCTCGAATTCCTTTTTCACCGCCGTCAGGCGGTTGACCTCGGATTGCGCCTTGGCGAGAGCCAGCTCATTGACAGCCAGTTCGTCCTTCGTCGCCGCGCCCCCGGCCAGCAGCCGCGCCAGCGATTCATGATTCCGCTCGAGCCCGTCGCGGTCCCCGATGGCCTTTGCCAGATCGCCCGCCACGCGAGCGGCTTCGTCCGTGCGGCCTCCCGCCTTGGCCGCGCGAAAATCTTCCTCGGCGCGCAGCAGCCTGGACCTGGCGCTCGCCAGCTGTGCGGCGGCGTCCTTGACGTTCAGCTCCAGCAACAACTGCCCCCTCGTCACGTTCTGCCCTTCGCTGACGCTCACCTTTTCGACGAAAGTGTCGAGTTGCGCACGAATGCTGAATGGGGCGATCGGCTCCACCTTGCCGTTGCTGGTGATGGAGGAAACAATGTTCTGCCGGAGCGGCCTTACGGCCGAGATTTTCGCCACCGGCTGGCGGCCGCTCACCTTGATCAGCACGAACGCGACGATTCCCGCAAGGAGCAGGAAGAGCAGCGTACGGTTGCGCAGCTTCTTATCCATATATTCCTGAAACCCAATCCTCGTTCGCCATCAGGATCTGCTGGACGAAGGAATCATCCGGCTTAGGCGGGCGCCTGTCTTTCCGGATTCCGAGCGCTGGCCTGAATTGTACTTCGAATGCTTAACCTAAAGTCTATCAGGAGGTTAACTATTTTCTCCACACGCATCACTCCCTCTGTCAGATGCCCGGCGCTTGTTCCAGGATGCTGCCCGCCGCGCTCGAACCGACGCCCCGCCCCCCCGTGGTAGAATGCCGCCATCATGGATGCTTCCAGAATCGCGCGGACGGAACAGAAACAGGAGCCCGCCCGACCGCCCCTGCTCGACCGCATCTGCATCCAGTCGAACAGGATGTTTCGCGTGACCCCTGACAGATTCGATGCCCGGCAGTGCCAGGATTGTCACAAGGGTTAGTCCCGGGCTTCGTTCTTTCGGAAGGGATTTAGAGACGGCTTCTCACTCCGCGCGCGGACTCGTTTCCGGTCGTATCTTCGCGATTAGGCCTGCGCATCCGAGGGCGGCGGCCAGTGTGTCCGGTTCCCCAATCCAGGTTGAGGTTCTGCCCATGATCGAAACGCGTGGACTGACCAAACTTTTCCGGGACAAAAAGCGCGGTGAAATCCGCGCCGTCGATGGCGTGAGCTTCACCTCGAAACCCGGGCAGATTTACGGGTTGCTGGGCGCCAACGGCGCGGGCAAGACCACCACGCTGCGCATGCTGGCCACGATCCTCGAGCCCAGCGAGGGGATGGCCATCGTGTGCGGCCACGACGTGGTCGAGGCGCCAGAAAAAGTCCGCGCCAACGTGGGTTTTCTTTCCGCGGCCACCGCGCTTTACCCGCGACTCACCGCGCAGGAGATGGTCGAATATTTCGGCCGGCTGAACGGCATCGGGGAAGCCGAACTGCGGAAACGCGTGGATGAAATTTTCGCCCGCCTGGACATGAACTCGTTTCGCGACCGACGGTGCGACAAGCTTTCGACCGGCATGAAGCAGAAAACCTCCATCGCCCGCACACTGATTCACGATCCACAGGTGATGATTTTCGATGAACCGACGGTCGGGCTGGACATCATGACCGCGCGCACCATTCTCGAGTTCATCCGCGAGTGCCGCCAGCGCGGAAAAACGGTGATTTTTTCGACGCACGTCATGAGCGAAGTGGAAAAGCTCTGCGACGTTATCGGCATTATCCAGTCGGGCAAACTCCTGGCCGAGGGCTCGCTCGCCGCGCTGAGGGCCGAGTACAAGGAACAGGACCTGGAAGAGATTTTCGTGAAGGTCGTTCGGCCCCACTACCAGCCCGAGGAGGCGGCCTGACATGCCCCTGCGGAATATCCGGATCGTCTACCGCAAGGAACTCACCGAGGCGCTCCGCGACCGCCGCACCCTCATCTCCACGCTGCTTGTGCCCCTGCTGCTTTTCCCGCTGCTCTCGGTGGGATTTGGCGCCCTGGCCGTAACGCTCGTCAAGAAGGCCGAAGAGGAAACGCCGAAGGTGATGCTGCTTGGCGGCGCCGACTCGCCCGCGGTGCTCGAAGCTCTGGGTACCAGCAAGAAGATCGAAGTGGTGCCCGCGACTCCGGACTGGAAGGAAAAGATCATCAACAAGGAGATCCGCGCCGCCATTGCCATTCCCGGCGGATTTGAGGCCAGCCTCGCCGAACAGAATCCGCAGACCATCGAGATTTATAAATACGAAGGAGAGTTGAAGTCGTCCATTTCCGCTGACACCGTCGAAAACACTCTCAAGTCCTACCGCGACAAGGTCATCGAATCCCGGCTGGATGCCAATCATGTGCCTTCTTCCATCCTCACTCCCTTTCACATCAAGCAGGACAATGTCGCTCCGCCCGAAAAAGTAGGCGGCGCGGCGTTCGGCGGCATCATCGGCTACATGGTCATCCTGCTGTGCTTGACCGGCGGCATGTATCCGGCGATGGACCTGACCGCCGGCGAAAAGGAACGCGGCACCATGGAGACGATTCTCTCGAGCCCGATCTCCCGCCTGGACCTGGTCCTCGGAAAGTTTTTCCTGGTGCTCACCGCTTCCCTGGTTACCGCGGCGCTTTCGGTGCTCTCCATGGGCGTTTCCTTCTGGGGGATGCGGCAGCTGAAAGCGTTCGACGTTTCGAAGAATCCCGACGCGGCGGGCATGCAAGTGCACATCGGATACGCTGCCGTCTTTTCCGTCTTCCTGATGGCCGTGCCGCTGGCGGTGCTATTCTCCGCCGGGCTGATCACCATTTCGCTTTTTGCCAAAAGCTACAAGGAAGCGCAGAGCTACGTCTCGCCCCTGATGATCCTGGTGATCGTTCCGGCGGTCGCCGCGATGCTTCCCGGCGTCGAGCTGACCGGCAAGCTGGCACTCGTTCCCATCCTCAATGTCAGCCTGCTCTGCAAGGAACTGGTCACCGGAACCTATCACTGGAATTTCATCGCGCTGATTTTTCTTTCCACCTCTGTCTACGCCGCCGCCGCTCTTTTCCTGGCCGTAAAAATGTTCCAGCGCGAAGACGTCCTCTTCCGCAGTTGATCCGCATCTCCTTCCGTGTTGCCCGGAGTGAGCAAGGGCCAACATTTCCTGAACACCGGCCCATGAAATCTCGTATCTTGTTCCGAGGCCCTATGCAGCGACGCGTGTTCCGCATTCTCCTGATCCTTCTCGTCGTTCCGGTGATTATGTCAACAGTCATGGGCTGGCTGGTCGCGCCATCTTTCCTTCATCCCGTGCGCCGCCCGCTGAGTGCGGATCTTGTCCGCGAGGCCGACGCTTCGTTTGCCCACAACCGCGCGCGCCGCGAGGATTTTCTCCTGACCGCGCCTGACGGCGCCAGACTGCGCGGCTGGAAAGTGCGCCCGCAGGAGCCCAATGGCTCCTGGGTTCTGCTTTTTCACGGCGTGGCCGACAATCGCATCGGCGTCGTCGGCCAATCCGAGATCCTGCTGCGCGCCGGATACAGCGTGGTGATGATGGATCAGCGGGCCCACGGCGAAAGCGGCGGCGCGATCGCCACCTACGGCTGGCTGGAGCGCAACGATACCTCCGCTGTCGTGGACGCGCTGGCCGCCTCCGAGCATCCCGCGCATATTTTTGCCCTGGGAGAATCGATGGGCGCGGGCATCGCCTTACAGTCGGCGGGCGCAGATTCGCGCATCGAGGCGGTGGTCGCCGAAGCGCCGTTCGCGAGCCTGCGCGAGGCTTCCTACGATTACGCGGGCCTCGAGAAATATCCGCTTCTCGGAAAGACGCTCTTCGCGCCGGGCGCCTGGATGATGCTCTACCGCGGCGGCAAGCTTGCCGGATTTCCCGCGGCCAGTGTTTCTCCGGAACACGCTCCTGGCCGCCCGGAATTTTCCCGTGCTGCTGATCTGCGATGAAGCCGATACCACCCTGCCCTGCCGCCACGCAAAAAGAATCTATGCCGCCGCGCGCGGGCCGAAATCCCTGTGGGTGGTTCCCGGCGCGTTTCACACCGCCGCGCTGGGATTTGCGCCCGCCGAGTTCCGCGAGCGGGTGCTGGACTTTTTCGGCCAGCTCGTTCCCGGGCCCCTCCCCTGACCTCTGACCGGGCAGTGCGGATGGCGGGAGGCTTTTTCCTGGTCTTCCCCCAGCCAATCTACTGGCCGCGCCCAAGCAGTTTCGATCGATCCTATTCTAGGGCAGAGGCTTAGGGCAGTCGGAGAGATTAGAAGTCGAGAATCTCCAAGTCATTTTCCCCAATTTTGTACGCGAGCTTCTGGCTCAGGCATCCGCGCGCTCAATCTGGTATTGCTTCAATTTCCGGTACAGTGTTGTTTTCCCGATGCCGAGCACCCGCGCGGCCGACTGCTTGTCCCCCCCGGTTTGCCGCAGTGTGCTGAGGATGGCGCGGCGCTCCAGCTCATCGAGAGGAAGCAACTCTTCCTTTTCGGGTGCGCGTTCGGCACTCGGATATTGCAGGGTTGTCGGAAGGTTGGCCACGGTTACATACGGCCCGCTACCCAGAGCAACGGCCCGCTCGATGGTGTTCTCGAGCTCCCGGACGTTGCCCGGCCAATCGTAAGCCATCAGCCGGCGCATTGCGTCTTCGGTGAGTTCACGCGTCGTCTCGTCCTGGCGTGAAAATTTTTCCAGGAACGAAGTCACCAGCAGGGGGATGTCGCTCTTGCGCTCCCGCAGGGACGGCAGCTTGATCTCGACCACGTTCAGCCGGGAGAACAAGTCCTGCCGGAAACTGGCGTTCTTGATTCCCAATTCGAGGTCCCGGTTGGTGGCGGCCACGACGCGGATGTTGATCGCCCGCCGCTCTGTTGAGCCCACCGGCTGGATCTCTCCCTCTTCGAGCGCGCGCAGCAGCTTGGCTTGCATCTCCAGCGACATATCGCCAATATCATCGAGCAGCAGCGTGCCGCCGTTGGCCGATTCCATCAGTCCCTGCTTGGCCTCTAAGGCTCCGGTAAACGCTCCGCGCGTGTAACCGAAAAGTTCCGACTCGAAGAGCGCAGGCGCCAGCGCCGAGCATTCGACCGGCACGAACGGCTTGTCCTTGCGGGAGCCCAAATAATGGATGCTGCGCGCCGCCAGTTCTTTTCCCGTTCCGCTTTCCCCCTGAATCAGCACCGGATGGTCGCGAAGGCTCACTTTTTCAATCAACCGGTAGACCCGCTCCATACGCGCGGACATGCCAATCAAGCCGCCAAATCCGGGCAGCGCGCGCACCTGCTCCCGCAGCATGCGGTTTTCGCGCTTCAATTCCACCGCGTGCACCGCCTGCAGGAGCCGCGCGCGCAGTTCCTCCGCGCGAAACGGCTTGGTCACATAGTCGACTGCTCCCATGCGCGTCGCTTCGACGGCCGAATCGAAGGCTCCATATTGCGTCAGCATCACCACGGCTATGTCCGGAAAAAGCCGCGCGACGCGTTTCAGCAATTCCAACCCGCTCGTGCCCGGCAAGCGCAGATCGGTGAGCAGGATATCCACCGGCCTTATCCCCAGGATCGCCAGCGCCTCTTCCGCCGTGCCCGCGTCGAACACTTTCATTCCGGAGTCTTCAGAAATGGAACGGCAGACGCCGCGCACGTGCTCATCGTCGTCCACAACCAGAAGGTGAACCGGAGGCAAGCCTTGTCGAGCGCGTTCCTCTTTTGCAATCGCGAAAACTCCGGTGGACCTTCTCGAGTCCACATCCGGCGCTCGCCCTGTGCGCGTATCCGCCATCGTGCCTCATCTCTGGGAATTGTGTTTTCTTCTCGTTGGGCGGAAGTGCGGGACGGAAAAGAGCTGGACCAATTCCCGTTACGGGAAACCACCATTCCCTTTTATTTCAGAATGGCTCTATTGTCAAGTATGTAATTATCGAAAACAGACCTTTGAAGGCTGTGTACGACTCTCGGAACGCTTCGCGGCTCGAATGTTTGAGATTCCAGGTGATCTGAATTCCCTGGCAGACGATTCTCAAACCCCTCCCGGAGTTTTCTGCGCCACTGGAAATGGAACCGGGCTCCCCCGAAGTATTCCAGAGAGCCCGGTCGCCGATTTCCTGATTCACCAGGGTCAGAGACGGCCATCCGTCCGCGCCAGGGAACCCGGTTTAGTAGTTTGCGCCTTCCGGCACGAAGATGAAGTCAACGCGGCGGTTTTCCTTCTCCGTACCCTTTTCGGTCGAAGCAGTCCCAACGCGGGTGGAGACGCGCGAAAGATCGATCTCCTTCTCGGCCAGATACTTCCTGGCGCCGTCGGCGCGGGTTTGCGCCAGCTTCTTGGCGTTGGGTTCCTTGGGATCGGCGTAGCCGACAATCACCAGCTTGGCATTCGGTTCGCTCTTCAGGCGCAGGGCCACGTCGTCACCCACGCGTTTGCAGGCGTTGTCGAAGCGGCCCGCACCGAGCTTGGTATAGCCGCAATCGCCGACCTTGGAGGCCTGCGGCGGCGGCGCGGGCTGTTGGACGTCAACCGCCGTGGGCGCGCTGGTGCGGCCACCGCGGCCGTCATCGGCCGTGCAGGTGACCGAGTAACTGCCAGCCGCGAGGCCAGTCGAATCAAACTGCGCGACCGGGCCCGTGCCGGAGATCTGGCCGCCCGTGGTCGCATAGCTGAAGGTCAATGGATCGCCGTCCGGATCGCTGGCGGTTGAAACAATGTTCACGCGCTCGCCCGCGATAATCGGGTTGCGTTCCGGCGCGCAGGAAATAACCGGCGGCCGGTTGGGCCGCTTGGCCACCGCGATATCCGTGGCGCAGCTTGCGGTTCCGCCGTGGCCGTCGTCCACCTTGGCAGTGACCGTGTAACCACCGATTGCCAAGCCTGAGGGGTTCCAGCGGACATCCGGCCCCGTGCCGTCCACGGTACCGCCCGTGGCGGTGTAGCTGTAGGTGAGAGGATCGTTGTCGGCATCCGTGGCGTTCACATGAATTGCCACGGGATCGGTTGAACCTTCAAAGACCGAAGGCTGCGCCGCCGAGCAGGCCGCCACCGGCGGATGATTCGGCTTCGCGGGAGCTGGAGGATAGTCCCACCGGATAACGACCCCAGTGCCCACGCGGAAATTGTTCTGCCGGCCGCTGGCGCCGAGCAGACTCCCGGAAAAATTGGTCATCAGGTAGTCGGCCTGGAAAAATCGCCAAGCGAGATACCGGGTAAGCACCACGTCCACGCCGCCGCCCACGGCGAGCGCAAAGTCGCCCTGCGACCTGTCGCCGGTCAGCTGGGTGCTGCCGTGCGCTGCGCCAAAAAGAACTTCGCCGAAGGGTACGAAATGATCAAAGCGCCGCAAGTTCAGCCGTGGACCGAACAGATAGGTCTGCATGTTTCCGCTGATGGTCGCCAGTGATTCCGTATTGGTGGTGGTATCAAGCAGGAAGACTTGCCGGTCGAAGCGGTAGCCGCCGACTTCGCCGACGATCCCCAGCCAGCGGTTAACGTTGTAGGCGAAAGAACCGGTCGCGCCCAGTTGGTTGAAATTCCGGAACGAGCCGGGGTTGAAGTTGATATAGCTGAACATGCCTGCCACTTCAAATCGCGGCGTCAACTGGCCCCAGGCGTTCCGGTTCCAGGGGTTGTTGGACCAATCCGAGAATACATCCGCAGGCTGGCCCGCCGGTGCGGGCATCGCGAACAGACTCGGAGCAGCGGGAGCGATGCTGAAATCAGGGGCCGGGACCGCGTTTCCAGACTCCGCAGTTTTGTTGCCGGTTGCTGCCGCGGAGTCTTTTTGCTGCCCGCAGAGAGGCAGGGCGAGTAGAGCGCCCATTGCCACGATTACGCACCATTTGCGCATTGTTTCCTCCCTAATCGAAACTGACAATCCTCATAAATTCCTTGCCTCGTTCGTCCATCAATAGTCAGCTAAACCGCAGGATGGCGACGCGGAACAATACGCAGCAAACCACTTGCTTGTCCAAAATGGGGGCGGTTTCACACCAGTTTTGCTATCTATGGAAGCAGTGGCGAAATGAAACTCGTTGCTGCGGGAGAAAGCATATTCCACAAGTTCATCATTCTGCAAGCATTTCCTGAAATGGACCTGGGTGGGCTGGCAATCCTGGCTACAGTAGCGAACCGGCCCGACCCGTTTCGGATACACTTTACTCCCTATGATTGCCTCCGCCCTGTTGGACCTGAACTGGATCGGGCAAGCCCGGTCGATTGCCACCGCGCTCGTCCGCTCCGATAATTTTAATGCGCTGATCGACCCCGGCCCGGGTTCCACCCTGGCCACACTTCGCGAACAACTCGAACTGCATCGTCTTCGCGTGGGGGATCTGAACGCCATTCTGCTGACCCACATTCATCTGGACCACGCCGGCGCAACCGGCGCCCTGCTTTCTGAAAATCCAGCTCTCCTTGTGTATGTTCACGCGCGCGGCGCTCGACACATGATGGATCCCGCAAAATTGCTGGATAGCGCCGGGCGCCTCTACGGGCCAGAGATGAAGAAGCTGTTTGGGGATTTCCTGCCGGTGCCGGAAAGCAATCTGAGGATTCTGGAGGGCGGCGAGCTTCTGGTTCTCGGGTCGCGGGAACTTCGCGTGCTTTACACTCCGGGGCATGCTTCGCATCACGTCACGTATTTCGATCCCACCGAGCGTACGGCTTACGTGGGAGACACCGCGGGGATTTCGATTGAAGGCCATCCGTTCATTCTTCCGGCCACGCCGCCGCCGGATATTTCTCTGGAATTATGGCTTAACTCGCTCGAAGCGATCGCGCAGCTTCGTCCGCGCCGACTGTTTCTGACGCACTTTGGTTTTTCCGACCAGCCGGAGCGCCATCTGAAGGCTTACCGGGAGCGGCTGCTCGCCTGGGGGAGGCTGTCGGGGGAGATCCTTTCCCGCGGGGTGGACCAGAGCGAGGCCATGCGCGCGTTCGCCCGCGCGGTTGCAGCGGAGGCGGCGGAGTTTCTTTCGCCGGCCGAGCTTTCTCATTACGTGTTCAACGGGGCGCTGCAGCTTTCCTGGCTGGGCCTCGAGCGTTATCACCAGAAGCGCACGGAAGCGAAATCCAGGGAATCGGCGGGTTAATTTCCGTTCGTTGGCAGGTGCAGGCCGAATTCGCGGTGGGCGGCCAGCAGGGCTCGTTTCACCGCGCTTTCCTCGATGACAAAGGAAATATTGCTTTCGCTCGAGCCTTGCGCGATGGCGATGATGTTGACGTTTTCCCTGCCCATGGCCTGAAAGGTTCGCCCGGCCACACCCGGGGTGCCGCGCATGTTTTCTCCCACCACCGCGACGATGGCGATGTTTGGATCTACGTTGATGTGCTCCACCTTTTCGTGCTTCAGATCCTGGGCGAATTCCTTGCGCAAGGCTTCGATGCTGCGTTCAGCGTCGGCGGAAGAGACGCTGAAGCAGATGTCGTTCTGCGAGGAGGATTGCGAAATCATCAGGACGTTGGCCCGCACTTCGGCGATGGTCGAAAAGGTCCGGCCAACGACGTCCGGCAAGCCCACGATGCCGGGGCCGCCGAGACTGATCAGCGTAACGTCGCGGATGGCGGTCAGGGCTTTTACGCCGGTGCTGCTGCCGCCCCCGGGGGTGATTTTTGTGCCGCGTTTTTCCGGCGCGAAGCTGTTGCGGATCCACACGGGAATCGCCGCTTCCACCACGGGTTTCAGCGTTTTCGGGTGCAGCACTTTGGCGCCAAAGAAGGCCAGTTCCGCCGCTTCGCGGTAGGAAATGCTTGGGATGGTGCGGGCTTCGTTGATCAAGCGGGGATCGGCGGTCAGCACACCGTCGACGTCGGTCCAGATGATGACTTCTGCGGCGTCCAGGGCCGCACCCAGAATCGTGGCGGAATAGTCGGAGCCGCCGCGGCCCAGGGTGGTTAATTCGCCGTCCAGTGTGGAGCCGATGAATCCGGTCACGACCGGAACGATGCCCTTTTCAAGGAGCGGGAAAATTCGGGCCTGCGATTTGACGCGGGTTTCGTTCATCAGGGGATCGGCGCCACCATGGAAGTCGTCGGTGACGATCAGTTCGCTCGATTCCACGGATTCGCCGGGCAGTCCGCGTTCCTCGACCGCTGCCGCAACCAGCGGAGCGGAGAGGCGCTCGCCGAGGCTGGAAATCGTATCGAGGGTGCGCGGGGAAAGCTCGCGCAGCAAGGCCGTGCCTTCGCAAAAGCGCCGGCCTTCGGCAAAAACCAGCTTCATTTTTTCACTGACACGGGCGCGGTCGGCAGTGTTTTTCACCACAGTTTCAAGCGTGCTTGCGTGCTTGGCCGCCAGTTCATCGAGAATGGCGAGGGCGGCTTGCGCATTTCCTGATTGCGCGGTCTTCGCGGCTTCGATGAGGCGGTTGGTCACTCCGCTCATGGCGGAAACGACGGCGACGCACTTTCCGGCGCGCGCGGCTTCGGCAATGATCTGCGCGGCGCGCGCAATGCACGCAGCGTCGCCCACCGAAGTCCCTCCGAATTTCATGACCTGCAGGGCCGGCTTCATGGTTCTCCTACCGTGCGCTCGGCCAGAGCATTTTCCGGCTGGGCCGAACCTTCCTATATTACGGTCGACGGCGCGCTTAGGCGAATATCCACGCATCGATTTTTCCAATTGAATACATGCGGAATTCTGGGGCTTCCTGTTCAGGGACGGGGAAAGCGGCGGATGGCCCTCGGGCGACGCCCAAGGGAGAGCATAACCGGAAACGGCTTCGGGGTCGGTGATTGAAGAGCCGTTCAGTTGGGCGAGGCCGTGGCAGGGTTGGCAGCGACGCTGGATTTCAGACCGAGCGCCTTCAGGTATCCTTCGTTTACGCGACACTTTTCCAGGCGGACACTTTCGAGGAACCCGGCGAAGGCGCGGGTGAGGGTCTCCTGCTCAGGCCGGGCTTTCAGGCGCTCTTCGACGTGGGCAGTGCCGCGGGGAAGCTTTGCGAAAGTCACGATTTCCGCCCAACCGGCAGGCGGAATAATGCTCGTGACCGCCGACGCCTTTTCCATCTTCTTGTAGGGCCAGAAGGCCCAGCCGATGTTATTTTTTTCGAGCGCGTTCACAAATTGGGCGATCCACTCATCGGTATTCTCGCCGGACTCGCCCATCCAGACAGGCACGTCATACTGCTCGCGAAAATCAAGATATGGCCGCAGGACGCTTTCATCGGGCGCCGTCCAATATTTGTGGAAGGTGTAGGCGACGTTGGAATCGAAAGGTTTGCCGAAGATCGAAAAATTGGTGTCCCACTGCGCGCCACCCAGAAAGAGAATATGGTGGGCATCCACCGTTCGTATCTCGGCCGACAACTTTTTGTAAAGCGGTTCGAGCGAAGAATTCAACGGACGCAGTTTGGGAAAATGCGGGATCGGCTCATTCAGGAGGTCATACCCGAGCACAGTGGGGTCGCCCTGATAGTGGCCGGCCAGGCGGCGCCAGATGGCGATCAAATGCTCCTGCTCTTCGGGACTCGTGTACAGCCAGGGATATCCGGCACTGTCGTCAATGTTCGCGCCGGTCTGTCCGCCCGGTGCGGCGTGGAGATCAAGGATCACATACAGATTTTCGGCACGGCTCCAGGCAATCAATTGATCGAGCAGTTTGAAGCCTTCCGCGCCGTCGCTCTCAAACAGGGCGTAGTGCAATGGAACGCGGATGGCGTTGAATCCGGCGCGATGCAGGAGCGCGATGTCGTCACGCGTGATGTAGTTCTCGCGATATTTCTGCCAGAATGCGGCCGCGCCCTCCGGTCCAAGCAGCTCCAGCACCAACGCGCGGATTTCACCGGGAGATTGCGGACCACCTTCGAACAGCCACATGTAGCCCTCTGGCACCAGCCAGTTGCCCAGATTTGTAGCGCGAATCAGGAGTGGTTTGCCCGAGGCATCGAGGATCTGTTTGTGGCCGGTGTGCGCGAACTGCGCGGACGTGTGAGACAGAAACCCGAAAGCGAAAAGCATCAACAGAAGAAGTCTGAATTTGAACATGGTTCTCTCCGCCCGAAAGATTACACCAAACTCTCTGGCGGGCGGCCCATTGAATTCGGAGCAATCCGGGCTGGAGGTTCGGGCGGGGCGGAAGATTGCTTCGGTAGTTGAAAGTCGGAGCAAGGGTAGCCATTTCCAGAGAAGCGAGGACGGCAAGCAGCAGCCACACGCGGGTGGTTTTCGTCCGACGAACCAGGCCCCTGAGTCTTCTCGCGCCGCGTTTGACCGCTCGTTCTGAGCGCGACTTGTGCCTCGACCACGATATGCCAGGCGGAGGGCAGCAAATTTGAACCACTTGCCGGTTGGGGTCGAAAAACTACCTCCCGAGCCAAATCGTTCTGACTTCAGATTGCCAAGCAGGTTTTCTGTTCCTGAAAAAAACGAGAGGTGAGGGAAGTGAACAAATGGAGAGGCGTTTTGTCGAGCGCTGTTTTGATTTCTGAGGAGCTGCGGACTCTGCCTGCCCGAGATGACGGGGCGTGCCGCTCTAGCGCCGGCTAGCGCGAAAAAGCTCGGAATGCCATTCGGGGAGAATGCCGCGCCCGGCGCTCGAACCGGGCCAGCAGAAGTCCCCCGAGATCCTCGGGAAAGCGGGAGAGGGTGGAAAATTGGACTGAGGGATCGGGCGATCCGCAGGGCGCGCGACCAGAAGTTGTATTCTAAACTATTATTTATCATATAGATAGGAAGAATATGGGGGATTCTGGGGAGGGCTCCAAAAAAAGACTTGCATTTGATATAGTGTTGTAGTTAACTACAACACCATGATGGTATTTCACATTTCTGAGTTTCTTGCCGACGCGGTTCTTGGCGAATGGGAAGAGGTGCAGTGGCTGATTGCCTCGCTCATTTTTGATTCACTTGTCAGGTTGTTCAGGAACACATGATGGACCGTGAGTGGAATGACAGCCAGCCGATTTACCGCCAGCTTCGCGACCGGGTCGTCGCAATGATCCTTGATGGCGTGCTGAAGGAAGGCGATCCGCTCCCGTCGGTGCGGAGTGTCGCGGCGGAGTATCGAGTGAATCCGCTGACGGTTCTGAAGGGCTATCAGCAATTGGTGGACGAGCAGCTGGTCGAGAGCAGGCGGGGCCGGGGAATGTTCATCAACGCCGGCGCGCGCAACCTGCTGCTGCTGGGCGAGCGGCAGAAATTCTTGACGGAAGAATGGCCGCGGGTCCACGCCACGATTCAGCGGCTCGGATTGACGCCAGAAGAATTGTTAAAAGCCAGTTCGAACGGGCAGTCGGGTTCGGATCGGGAAGAGAAGGAGCGCTAAGCCATGGCATGCATTGAAGCACGCGGGCTCCGCAAGGCATTCGGGACAACCGTCGCGGTGGACGGGGTGCATCTGCGTGTGGAGGAGGGCCGCATCCTGGGGCTGATCGGCCCGAACGGGGCGGGCAAGACCACGGCGCTGAACGCGATTCTTGGGCTTACCGCCTACGAAGGAGAGTTGCGGGTGCTGGGACGGGACCCGTGGATCGAGCGCGACCGGCTGATGCGGGATGTCTGCTTCATTGCGGACGTAGCCGTCCTGCCGCGGTGGATCCGGGTTTCGCAGGTGATTGACTACGTGGCGGGCGTGCATCCGCGATTCGACCGCGCGAAGGCGGAAGGATTTCTGGCGAAGACGGCAATCAAGCGAACCAGCAAGGTCCGGGAATTGTCGAAAGGGATGGTGGCGCAGCTGCACCTGGCGGTGGTGATGGCGATTGACGCGAGACTGCTGGTGCTGGACGAGCCGACGCTTGGACTGGACATTCTTTATCGCAAGCAGTTCTACGACGCGCTGCTCAATGATTACTTCGATCGCAGCCGGACAATTCTGGTGACTACGCACCAGGTGGAAGAGATCCAGGACGTGATCACCGATCTGATGTTCATCAACCGGGGACATGTCGTGCTGAGTTGCAGCATGGAAGAGTTTCAGACGCGCTATGCGGAATTGATGGTGCTTCCTGAAAAGACAGCCGCAGCGCGGGCGCTCAAGCCGATCCACGAGCGGCAAGTGCTTGGCCGGAGCATTCTGCTTTTCGACGGCGTGGAGCGCCAGCAACTGGCCGCGCTGGGGGGCGTGCGCACTCCGAGCATCGCGGATTTGTTCGTGGCGGTGATGGGCAATCAGGGCGGCGCGAGCGAAGGAGCAGGTCAATGAGCACTCCACCAAACAGCGCACACGGCGCTTCGCCCGAAATCGAGGCGACTCGGCCCGTGGAAATGCCCCTGATCCAGACATTCCAGTGGTCGGTGCGGCGGGAACTGTGGGAGAACCGGTCGATTTATATTGCGCCACTGGCGGCGGCCGGGGTCGCGATGCTCGGCTATCTGGTCGAACTGCTTGCCGCGCCCCACTCCCACCACATGCAGGGATCGGGGGACGCCGAAGAGCGGTTCGTCATGCTGGTTATGCCGTATGGCCACACGGGCTGGCTGCTGCTGATCACCGCGTTCCTCGTGGGAGTGTTCTACTCGCTCGACGCGCTCTATGGGGAACGACGGGATCGCAGCATCCTTTTCTGGAAGTCGTTGCCGGTTTCCGATCGTACGACTGTACTTTCAAAGGCCAGTATTCCGCTGGTGGTCCTGCCGGTGATCGTGGTTGTGGTCACGATTGTGACGCAACTGACGATGGCGCTGATCAGCAGCGGGGTGCTTTTGCTCGGCGGCAGCAATCCCATGACCCTGTGGAGTCAGTTGCCGCTGTTCGAGATGCAAACGGTCCTCGTTTACGGAGTGATCGCGCTGGCGCTGGGGCAGGCGCCGCTGTTTGCATGGCTGCTGCTGATTTCCAGCTGGGCAAGGCGCACGGCGTTTCTTTGGGCGGTGTTGCCGCCGCTGGGGATCTGCGCGATTGAGAAAATTATTTTCAAAACCCAGCATTTCGCCCATCTGCTCGGCTATCTGTTGACGGGCGGCACGAGGAACGCTTTTTCCTTCAGGACACCCAGTGGAGCGCCGGTCGATGCGCATTTTATTCCGCTGGCGCAAATCACTCCGGGGAGATTCCTGGGCAACCCGGGGCTGTGGATCGGGCTCGTGTTCGCCGCCATATTTCTGGCGGCTGCGGTGCGGCTCAGGCGGTATCGCGAACCGATTTGATATCCACCGGAGGGATTCGACTACTTGCGGAAGGAGAGACGAACATGTCTACGGCAGTATGGACCACACGATTGGAGCTGAGTTCCATTGCGGATAAAACCCTGAGAGCGGCCGCGCGATTCTGGTTTGCGGTGGCCCTGGTCGGGCAATTTGCGTTCGCCTTTTCCGTAGCAGCCTTTTATGGGCTCACGGCGGTGCGCGGTGATTTTCAGGCATGGAATAGAATCCTTGCCCACGGCTACGAGGCCGGCGCAACAATGGGTAACGCCGCCCTTGCCGGGCATATTCTTTTTGCCACCGTGATCAGTATTGCGGGTGCTTTGCAGCTGATTCCCGGCATCCGGAATCGCTTCCCCGTCTTCCATCACTGGAACGGGCGCTTGTTTGTGCTGGCCGCGTTCACACAGGCGATCACCGGCATTTACCTGACCTTGTCCGGCAGAAGGCTGGTCGGCGACGCTACTCAACATGTAGTTTCTGTCCTGGGCGCCGTCTTGATCATGTTCTGCGCCGCTGCCGCGCTGCGTTTTGCGATTGCCCGGGATTTCGCGACTCATCGCCGCTGGGCTCTTCGCTTGTTCCTGGTGGCAAGCGCCTCCTGGTTCATCCGGCTGGGATTTACCCTGACGATTCTTCTCGTTGGCCCGATCGGTTTCGATTCGACAACCTTTAGCGGCCCGCTGCTCACCTTCTGGACGTTCGCTCAATATCTCCTGCCCCTCGGCGCTCTTGAACTGTATCTGTGGGCGCAGGGCCGCCCGGGCGCTTTCTGGCGCATGGCCACGGCCGGCGTGCTTT
Source organism: Acidobacteriota bacterium (assembly GCA_013289665.1). Taxonomy (GTDB): domain Bacteria; phylum Acidobacteriota; class Terriglobia; order Acidiferrales; family UBA7541; genus Acidiferrum. Next base: position 40,500 of record JABCZN010000005.1, read on the forward strand.
TTGTGCTTACACTTCTGATGGGAGCGGGAGTTGCTGCTGTTGCCATGGGGACGTGGGTGCCGAACGTCAAGGCCGCCATGGACACCCGCAAGTCGATTGCGCAAACTCTCCTGGCAACCATCACCTCGGGCGGGATAGAGGCGGCCGTCGAGCAATACCAGGAGTTGAAGGCCACGGCGCCCGCGACTTACAACTTCGACGAGAGCGAACTGAACAATCTGGGCTACCAGCTCATTCGCGCCAATAAATTCAAGGAAGCCATCCGAATTTTCCAGATGAATGTCAAAGCGTTCCCAAACTCAGCCAATACCTATGACAGCCTGGCGGAGGGTTACATGGACGAAGGCGATAAGCCAGAGGCCGTGGCCAACTACCGGAAGTCGCTGCGGCTGAACCCGAAGAACCGGAATGCGGTGGCGATGCTAGAGAAGATCAACGCGCCCTGATCCAGCACTGTGGATTCGGCGATGAAGCGGGAGCAGTACGATGAAATATTCACCCCTTTTGATTCTTCATATATCTGGCGCCATCGTCGGTTTGCTGCCCGGTACGGCCGCGCTGATTTTTCCGAAAGGTTCCCGGCCGCATCGAGCGGCTGGAAACGTGTTTTTCATTTCCATGCTGGCTATGTCCGGAAGCGGCGCGTATATGGCGGCCTTCGTGAAGCCGAACATAGGCAATGTTTTTGGGGGCGTTTTGACGTTCTATCTGGTGGCCACGGGCTGGCTGACCGTGATGCGGAAGGTGCGACAAACCGGCCTTTTGGAATTTGCCCTGCTGCTCGTCGCCCTGGCGGAGGGATCTGGCGGTTTGCTTCTTGGATGGGAAGCAGCCTACAGCGCGTCGGGCTTAAAGGAAGGATATCCGCCCGTGCTCTATTATGTCTTCGGGTCCGCGGGTTTGCTCTTCGCCGCCTTCGACGTGAAGATGTTGGTCCGGGGAGGGGTTGCCGGCGGGCAGCGTCTCGCGCGCCATCTTTGCCGGATGTGCGTGGCATTTCTGATTGCCGCGCTCTCCTTTTTCCTTGGAAAACAGCAACATTTTCCCGAGACGATTCGCGGCAGCCAATTCTTGAATGCGCCGATGGTTCTGATCGTCGTCGTGATGATTTATTGGCTGATTCGGGTGCGGATTGCGACCGCATACAAGAAAGCCTGAAACCAAGCGGGACGGGGCCCCAGAGTTCATGCCCAAAAGGGCGCCAGTCCGAGGCCCCGCTTCAGCGAAGAGCCCAGGCGTAAAACCGGCACCCGGTTGCCCGCGGCAGCGCCTTTGGGGAGAATGGTGTTCCCCGGGGGAGTGGGTAAGAATTACAAAATGCGGGGGTGGGTAAAGCTTTCTTGGGTACTGGAACGCGATTGAAGAACTGCGTGGCTTCCGGCGAGTTCAATCAAATAGAGGGACTTAGGCAAGTGGCCGCTTACATGCACTCCGCCTTCAGCAGATAGAACCGTGGAAGAGTGAAATGGGAAACTCTTCAGAGAAGGTGAGGGTGAAATCATGGAAGAGCTCAGGATTGACACCGCCATCTGTTCCGACTACGAGAGACTGCTGAAAGAATCGCAGCGGGCGCTGGTCAACTGGAGAGAGCGCAGCGAGGAAGTTTCGCGCTTTGGCCTAGAGGGAAAGGGTATCGGCGACGAGCTGCAGAAACTGCAGGCGGGCTACGCGACCGCGTATCACCGGCTGGAACAGCACGGAAAGACCTGCATCCTTTGCCAATTCACAATCGGCTTCTCAGAAAGCGAGCCCCCTGGTTCGGTTTTTATTTCGCCGAGAAGAGAACTGCCGGCGTGATTCAGGCGGTGGTGGAAGGGGCGTCTTCGGCCGGAGGCGTTGCGGCCGGAGGAGCGGGAGCGGCAAGGGCTTCGAGGCGCGCGGCCAGGGCGTCGGCAAGCAAGCCCACCACTTTTTTGGCGGCTGAGCCGTCGGGATCCTTGTCCGGGTTGTACTGGGCCACATCGAGACCCAGCAGATTTTTCTGCTTCACAAATTCGACGAGCGAACTCTGAACTTCGGCAAAGGAAAGGCCGTCTGAGTCCGGCAGGTTCGTGGCTCGAAAATCATCCTGAGCAATAACGTCCAGATCCAGGTGAAGCATGAATTCGCGCATGTCCGCGTGCAGGTGTGCGAGAGAATCGTGCGCCGATTTCCCGACGCCATGCAGGCGGATGTCCTCAGCGTAGACGTGGCGCAACGGCGTGCGGGTGAGAAAGTCCACTTCAGGCGCATCCACGCGCTTCAGACCGTAGATGAGCGCGTCCGGTTCGCGGACGAGCGGCGGCTCTCCCCAGAAACGCACCAGTTCCGGCGAGCCTTTGCCGATGATGCTGGCAAGGACCATGCCGTCCAGGCGGCCGGAAGGCGTGCTGGCGGGGGTGTTGAGGTCGGCGTCGCGATCGAACCACAGTAAATTGACATGCTTGTAGTAGCGGCGGGCGCCGGTGAGCAGAGCAATGATCTGCGTCGAATCGCCGCCGAGGACGAGCACCAAGGCGCCGGCCTTGAGGCCCGTTTCGGCGTGGGGCTTCAGTTCGCCCAAAGAGGCGACGATTTCCGGGATGTTGCGGGCGCGCTTGTGCTCTTCGTCATCAGCAAAAAGGCGGGGGGCGCAATCGCCGAGGTCGGTGACTTCGTAGCCGATCGATTCGAGGCGGTCGACGATGCCGGCGGCGCGGAGGGCGGCGGGAGCTTTTTCGCTTCCGGCGAGAAAAGCGGCGGCGCTTGAAGGTGCTCCGATGATGGCAATTCTGTTCGGCTGACGAACGATCTTAACCGCCAAGGTACGCTCCTTGTGCTGCGGGGAATCGCTGGGCCAGTTGAAAGTGGCCTCTACGTCTGAACTGCCGGGTGCCGGCGGATTCTGCCGGGATTGGTCCCTGCCCGGCAAAGCTATCGAAAGTTCTTTGGACCGACCGCGAACGGCAGTTAGCGCCGCGGCGCGGGTGCGATCGATTGCAGCTCCGGGGGCAGCGTGAAGCGCACGTCCTCGCGGATCAGGTCGAGATCGCGCTGGTCCGTAAAACCGAAATTGGCGAGGCGCTCGCTGACCTGCTCGACCAGAACTTCAGGAGCCGAGGCTCCGGCGGTGAGGCCGATGCGACTGACGCCTTCAAGCCACTTGGGATCGATATCGTTGGCGGAATCTATGAGCTTGGCTTTGCGATTCAGGCGCTGGGCGAGTTCGACCAGGCGGTTCGAGTTCGAGCTGTTCTGCGAACCCACCACAAGGATGAGGTCCACGTCCTTGGCGACTTGTTCGACCGCTTCCTGGCGGTTTTGCGTGGCATAGCAGATGTCGTCGCTGGCGGGGCCTATAATTTTCGGAAAGCGCTGGCGGAGACGAGCCACGATTTCCTGGGTGTCGTAAAGGCTCAGCGTTGTCTGCGTGAGGAAGGCGAGTTTGTCTGGTTCTTCGACGTCCAGCGCGTCCACCGCGGCAATGGAATCAACTACCAGTGTACGGTCGGGCGCTTCACCGGACGTGCCGACAATCTCCTGGTGATCCTTGTGGCCAATCAGGATAATGGTGCGCTTTTCGCGGGCAAATTTGAGAGCTTCCAGATGCACCTTGGTGACGAGGGGGCAGGTGGCATCAATCACGCGGAGCGAGCGATCCTTGGCTTCCTGGCGAACGGTGGGAGGAACGCCGTGGGCGCTGAAAACCAGCACGGAATTGGAAGGGACTTCTTCGATGGTTTCAACAAAGATCGCGCCGCGGCGGCGGAGCTGTTCGACGACGTACGTGTTGTGAACGATTTCGTGATGCACGTAGACCGGGGCGCCGTAGGCCTCGAGCGCGAGCTCCACGATATCCACTGCGCGGACTACGCCGGCGCAGAACCCGCGAGGACGCACACGGAGCAGGGTTTTCGTTTCGGTTTGGGTGGCCATCTGGCTCCTAAACTACTGAAAGTTTAAGACTCCATCATATCAAAGTAGCGTTTCCCGTGCATCGGGAGGTATGCCGGATTCCGCAAAAGTGACAAAAACCTGTCTTTTGGGGCAGTCCAGGGACGCCCGAAGCGGGTAGAATGAGGGATAAGAGAATCCTTATGGCGGATACCCAGGCTGCCCAAAACCGGCGGAGAAGCGAACGGGTGATGCTGAACATGCCGGTACAGGTTCTGGCGGAGAACGAGGAGCGCCAGCAGATCCAGGTTGAAGCGAAAACGCTGGTGGTGAACGCGCATGGCGGGCTGATGGAGATGAAGGAGCACCTGCATGTGGGGCAGTCTTTCCTGCTGACGAATCCGGCTACGGGATCGGATATGAGTTGCCGGGTGGTGCGAGTGGACGAAACGGGGATTGAGCACTTTCACATTGCGTTTGAGTTTGACCGGCCGGCGCCCAAATTCTGGCCGGTGACGTTTCCCCCCGCCGATTGGGGCCTGCCTTCCTGAGCAGGTTTCTGAACTTACCCCCTGGAAACGACTAAAATTGAGCCTGGGCGCATCCAACTTTTTGCTGGAAGGCGTGTTAGATGGAATGTGGAGGTACGTTCCGTGGACTTAGACAAACGAGCAGCGAGCTTAGTTCTGATGGCCGGCCTTGTGGCTGGCGGAGTTTTACTTTCCGGGTGCGATGACAATAGCGTGGAGATTATCCGCGACCCCGACATTCATGTCACGAGAGGTATGACCTGGGCGTGGCGGCCGGTGAACGTGCCGGAAAGCGGGAAGCGCGCCGCGGAAGGTGGCAGGCCGGTGGTGTCCCGGGACGTGATTGCGCGGGAGGAAAAACCCCAGCCGGCAGCCGGGCAGCGGCTGGAGAGCAACCGGGACTGGAATACCGAAGCGAACCGCGACACGCTTAAATTCGCGATTGCGAAGAATCTGCAATCGAAGGGATTGACGCAGGTGACCGATCCCGCGGCGGCTGATTTCTGGGTGGATTACCACGTAGCGGTGAGGACAGAGAACGCGACGGTCGGGCGCGCGTATCCGGGCTATCCGGGCGTGGCTTGCGGACCGTATGGATGCTGGTCCAGCTGGGGCTGGGGACCGCCGGAAATAGCGTTCCAGAATGTGCGGTATCACGAGGGTACGTTTGTCGTCGACGTGGCGTTGCGGGAGCCGAAGAAGCTGGCGTATCGCGCGATCAGCCGGAAAGAATTGAACAACAAGCATACGATTACGCCGAATCAGGCGGATGAAGCGATGAAGCATTTGCTGAAGGGATTGAAGACGAAGTAGCGCTTCTGTGTCTGGAGCCGCCCGGTTTTTTGGCAACGTCAACGTTGACCGATGCCGGGTGCACGGAAGATTCGAGTATGCCTTCCCCACCCCGTTCAAAAAACCGAACGGGGTGGGGAATTCAGTTTTGCTTCGATTTTTGGTGAACATGGAGCGGGCGAACGGAAGAAAAGCGAAATCCCTCGCGCTCAAAAGGCGCAGGACCAGATTGGTTGAGGCGCTGGCGATCGTTCGAGCGGGTCGGGAGAGTCTGAGTTCGTAAAAAGCGGCGGCAGAGCCACGGCACCCCAGAGTCGGAACCTCGGCCCCGGGGGACGACCTTGGCTACTTGCGGCCTTTGGCTAGTTCGGCGGCGGGCTTTTGGGTGCGGCTTTGGAAGTCTTCGTAGGTGCCCTTGAAGTCTTCGATTTTCCCGCCCTGGAAATGCCAGACGCGGGTGGCGACTTCGTCGAGGACGTCTTCGTCATGGGTGACAAGGAGGACCGTGCCTTCGTATTTCTGCAGGGAGATGTTGAGCGCGTTGTTCGATTCCAGGTCGAGGTTGTTGGTGGGCTCGTCGAGCACCAGGAAGTTTGGCTTCTGGATCATCAGCTTGCAGAAGATGAGGCGGGCGCATTCGCCGCCCGATAGGCCGGACGTCGGCTTCAGTGCGTCTTCGCCGCTGAAAAGCATCTGGCCGAGCGCCGCGCGAATTTCTTCCTGAGGGGCCTGGGGCTTGAACTGCCAGAGCCAATCGAGTGCGTTGATACCCTTCGATTTGTCGATCGTGTAGCCGAAGTCTTGGGGGAAATAGCCGACGGTGACTTCGTGCCCCCAGATGACGTTGCCGGAATCGATTTTGAACTTGTGTTCCGCTTCGCCGATGAATTGGCCGGCGTTGCGGATGATTGACCTCAGCATGGTGGTCTTGCCGGCACCGTTACGGCCGGTGAGTGCGATTTTTTCACCGCGAGTGACGTTGGCGGAAAAATTCTGGATCACCTTCAGCTCGTCGTAGGACTTCCCCAGGTGCTTAATCTCAAGCGGCGCGCGGCCCGAGGGCACGTCGAACTGAAAGCGGATGTAGGGGCGCTGGATGTTGGACCGGGCCAGTTCGGAAACCTGGAGGCGCTCGACTTCTTTTTTGCGCGAGGTGGCCTGGGCGGAACGCGTGCCGGCGGAAAAGCGGGCGATGAAATCGTTGAGCTGCGAGATTTTCTTTTCGCGGACGGCGTTTTCCGCTTCCATGCGGGAACGGATCTGCGTTTTGGCCATGACCATGTCGTCGTAGCCGCCGGGATACATAATGATCGTTTGATAGTCGATGTCGGCGGTGTGCGTGCAGACGCTGTTCAGGAAGTGGCGATCGTGCGAAATCACGATCAACACGCCGTGATACTCGAGGAGATATTCCTTGAGCCAGTGCACGGAATCAAGGTCGAGGTTGTTGGTTGGCTCGTCGAGCAAGAGGGCAGAGGGATTCCCGAAGAGGGCTTGCGCGAGCAGCACGCGGACCTTCTGGCCGCCCTGGAGTTCGCCCATCTTGCGTTCGTGGAGGTCGGCTTCGATGCCCAGGCCGTCGAGCAGCACGCCGGCATCGGCTTCGGCGGTGTAGCCGTTTTCTTCCCCGACGATGCCTTCCAGTTCGCCGAGGCGCATGCCGTCGGCATCGGTAAGTTCGTCGTGGGGCTTGGCGTAGAGGGCTTCGCGCTCCTGCAAAGCCTTCCAGAGAAGTCCGTTGCCCATGATGACGGTGTCAATGACGCGGAATTTGTCGAAAGCGAACTGATCCTGGCGGAGGATGCCGATTTTTTTGGGGCGCGTGATGGTGCCATGGGTGGCATCCTGTTCGCCGGTGAGGATCTTCATGAAGGTGGATTTTCCGGCGCCATTGGGGCCGGAAATGGCGTAGCGACGGCCCGCCATGAAAGTGGTGGTGACGTCCTCAAAAAGGACGCGGGCGCCGAAGCGCATGGTGACGTTTTCTACAGAGATCATAACCTTGCAATTTTACCGTAGAAGGGGCCGTTCGCACCAAATCAAAGAATGGATGATTGGGAGCGCTTGACATCAATGCGGGCGGGCCATAAGGTCGTGCACCGAAGGCGGGCGGCGGCGAGCCGCCACAGTTGGCCTGCCCGGAGCCCGGCCCGGAGCGAGGTTCAGGAGCCAGAATGAACAAACCGAGTGTGTTTGCAGTAGGGGTGGGATGCGTTTTGCTCGGGCCGTTGGTCGTGCTGCTGGCCGGACGGCCGTCCATTGCGGCGAGGATGGAGACTTTGTGGCCCACCAAGGGGTGGGTGGCTGCGCCGCCGGCGAGTGTCGGGTTAGACGAGAAGGTTTTCGAAGGGCTGGATGAAGATCTGGCGGCGGGGAAATTTTCGCTGGTCGACAGCTTTGCCGTGTTTCGTTGCGGAAGGAAGGTTTACGAACGGACGTACTCGCACGATTACGCGAAGATTTATGGGAAGCAGGCGAAAGAGAGGGGGCCGCTCAATGCGCGGCTGACGGGCCGGTACAACTATTTTGATCCGGACTGGCACCCTTACTATCACGGGACGGATATGCACTCGATGCAGTCGGTGAGCAAGACGGTGACTTCGGTGATTTTCGGCGTGGCGATGACCCGGGGCGATTTCAAGGCGGGTGTGGACAAGCCAGTGCTCGAATACTTTGATGTCACCAAGGTGAGGAATGTGGATGAGCGCAAGCGACGGATGACGTTGCGCGATGTGCTGACCATGACGGCGGGGCTAGCGTGGATTGAGGATGTGCCTTACGACGATCCGCGGAGTGATTCGAGCCTGATGGAGGCGACAGACGATTGGGTCGAGTACGTGATCGACAAGCCGATGGCCGCAGAGCCTGGAAAAGTTTTCAACTACAGCAGCGGCGTCACCGAACTGCTGGCTTACATTTTCAAGAAAGAGACCGGGCAGGACATTGACGACTACGGCGAGAAATACTTGTTTGCGCCGCTCGGAATCAAGCATCACTGGAAGCGGACGTACATGGACGTGACCGACACGGAAGGCGGGTTGTATTTAAACGGCAGCGACCTCGCGAAGATTGGCTATTTCTACCTGCACGACGGAATTTGGGATGGGAAGCAGATTGTCTCTAGGGATTGGGTCAGGGATTCGTTGAAGGGCTATATCGATGCCGAGGGCGATTATCGGTATGGATACAAGTGGTGGCTGCTGAAGCGGACCGATCGCGCGGGCTACGTGTGGATGGCGCGGGGGTTCGGCGGGCAGCGGATGATGGTGTTTCCGCAGGAAGGAATGATCGTGACATTCACGGGATGGGATATTACTGGCGATCCTCCGGCCGATAAGGAGCTTTTTCAGCGGCTGCTGCCAGCGCTGAAAACCAAGACTTGCGGAGGCGGGGCTCAGTGATGCTGCTTGAAAATAAAGTTGCATTGATTACGGGCTCGGGGCGCGGCATTGGACGCGCGATGGCGAAGTTGTTTGCAAAAGAGGGTGCGGCGGTTTTTCTGACGGCGCGAACCGAGAAGCAGCTTGAGGCCGTTGCCGGGGAAATTGCGGCTGAGGGCGGCAAGGCAGGCTTTGCTACCGCCGATCTGACACAGGTGACGGATTGCAGCCGAGTGTTCAGGGCGGCCGAGGAACAGTTCGGCCGCGTGGATATTCTTGTCAATAATGCAGGCCACTACGGCCCGGTGGTGCCGGTCGAAGACTATCCGCTCGAGGAATTTGAGAAGGTGATCAACGTGCACCTTCGCGCGGCGTTTGTCCTGAGCAAGCTGGCTCTGCCGGGAATGTACGCGCGCGCGTCCGGCGTGATCCTGAATGTTTCGAGCCTTTCGGCGAAGGCGGCGTTTTCCTGGGGATCGGCTTATGCAGCGGCAAAGGCCGGACTGCTGGGGCTGACGCGCTATATGGCGGCGGAGGCTGCGCGCAATGGCGTGCGGGTGAACGCAATCTGCCCTGGCCCGGTGACCGAGACGGTGATGAGCAAGGAGCTTGGCAACACGCTGGCGAATAAGTTGAATGTCAGCCCGGAGGACCAACTGAAGGGATTCCTGGCTTCGATTTTGCAGGGCCGCGGACAGACGGCGATGGAAATTGCGCAAGCGGCGCTGTTCCTTTGCTCGGATATGTCGAGCGCGATGGTCGGGCAGTCAATCAATGTCGACGGCGGAGCCGCGTTTTTCTGATCTGGTTATCCTCCGCCGCGCTAGCGCTCAGTGCAGGTCGTTCTTATAGACGCTGCCGCCCTTCAGAACGAATTTTACGCGCTGGAGTTCGGTGATGTCTTTGAGAGGGTCGCCGGAGACGGCGACGAGGTCGGCCCACTTGCCGGGTTCGATGGTGCCCATTTTGTCGGACCAGCCGAGTAGTTCGGCGGCGGTCGTGGTGGCGGTGCGGATGGCCTCCATGGGCGTCATGCCGTATTTCACGTAATAGTCGAACTCCATTGCCTGGTTGAGTTCGCGCCAATCGAAGCCGCCGGCGTCGGTGCCGAGGACGATTTTCACGCCTTTCTTCAGCGCCAGTTGGAACGCGGCCTTCTCCGTCTCGACCATTTTCGTCCAGTTCCCTGCCCGGCCGGGAGCGACGTATGCGCCGACCATGATCGTCGGCACCCAATAGATGCCGCGGTGGGCCATTTCTTCCATTTCGGGTTCGGTGAGGCCGTCGCCGTGCTCGATCGAGTCCACGCCGGCCTTCAAAGCGGCGGCGATGCCGTCGCTGCCGATGGCGTGGGCCGCGACCTTGTGGCCCAAGCGATGCGTTTCCTCCACGATCGCTTTGGCTTCTTCGTCCGTGAAGTTTACGTGGCTGTGCAGCACGACGCCGTCCGGGCCGTAGAAATAGCCGTGGTCGGAGTAATACTTGATCCAGTCGGCGCCGTAGCGGATTTGTTCGCGCACGGCTTTGCGGGCTTCCTCCACTCCATCCACATACTGAACGCCTTGGGGAATGGTGATTTCCCAGGAATAGCCGTAAGGGCCGTACATCCCGGTGGGAGTCATGGCGCGCGTCGAGACCTGCATGTGGGGCCCGGGGACTTCGCCGTTGTTGATGGCACGCTTCACGTCCACATCGGCATACATGGCGCCTTCGGTTTCAAGGTCGCGCATGGCGGTGAAGCCGTGGCCGAGAGCGATCTGGGCGTTGCGGGCGCCCAGAATGGCGCGGTACGGGATGGATTGCTTGAGGAGTTGCGCGTCGTAGTCTGCCTGGGTGATGTCGCCCTGCAGCAGCAGGTGGGTGTGGGCGTCGACGAAGCCGGGGAGCACGGTGGCTTTTGAAAGATCGATCAGTTCGACGCCCGCGGGAGCGGAGCCGCCCGGCGTCACGCTGACAATTTTGGCGCCTTCGATGACAATCAATGCGTTGGCGATGGGCGTGTCGCTCTTGCCGTCAATCAGATGCCCGGCGCGGATCGCCAGTTTTTTTGGAGCAGGCGCGGGTTTTTCCTGAGCGCGCGAAACTGCGGTCGACAGAGTTGTTGCAACGAGTGTCACACGAACGAGCCGAGTGAAAAAGGGATTCATCCAATCCTCCAGAGCGCGCAACGATATCAGAATTGGAGGAAAGAAAAAAGGCGGGCGTTCCGGCGGGCAGGAGGGAACGAACAGAGTAGAAAAGGAGCGGGCCAGCCGCTCTCTCAGGACGGCTGGCCCTTTGGCTCACGAAACAGATTTGGGAACCGCCCAAGACGAGCTGCAGATCCCGAATCTGTGTGCTCAACCAAGCAGAAGCAGAAACAACTTCTCAGGAAACTGGTTGTGAGTCCGGGCGCCGGATCGGCCGGCGCGCCAGGTCTTCAACCGAGGCAACACTGCGCCGCACCGCGAGAAGCACCGGGTTCCGGCTGGCTGCCGCTTGCGCAACTCCCGCTTCCCAAGTCTTCTGGGCCATATAAAGCGTTGCGATGCAGACTCCAATCACTGCAAAACCGAGAATGAAAATCGCGAAAGCCGCCAGCAGTTCGCGCACGAAATAAAGCTGCATCGCGGCGATTGTCCCCAGAAACCACCAAATCCATTTGCGACCCTTGTCCAGTTTGCTCATCCTGACCCGCCCCTCTTCCTTACGAACCCCAGTTCGATCGACCCACGTCTTTGACGCGACCTACGCAGCTTGGATGACTTCCCTTGACCAAAGGGTCCAATCTGCTGACCTGTCCCATTAGACAGGAGAGGGGGCTAGAGGGAAATGGTACAGTAGCACCAAAATTGACTGCAAACGAATCTCCTAGTACGGCCATACGTCGGGCCAGAGCTCACATAATCAACAGATTCTACATGCCTTAAGTGGGAGCCTAGAAATGTCTTCATTTTCGCTTCCTCTTCGGGTACTGCCCTGTGAGAAGACCTGACCTTTAGGACAGGGGACAGGCGCCTCCGCTGACCGGGATATGCCTTCGGCTCTCGCCTTCCTAGTAGAGATGCAGTCACACCGGGAAACGCCCCGGAGGCCCGAATCGGGCGGCCGGGGTGGCCCGGAAACCATGAGTTCGGGGACTACGCCTTCTTGATGAGGCGGGTGATCCAGACGAGGATGACGGCGCCCACAAAAGCGACGATGATCGCTCCGATCATCCCGCCGCCCGGCCAGATGCCGATTAACCCAAAAAGCCACCCGCCTACAATGCCGCCCAGTATGCCGAGGATGATGTCGACGAGAATGCCGTAGCCACCGCCCTTCATTACTGTACCTGCCAGCCAACCGGCGATGAGGCCGGTGATAATCCATGCCAGAAAGCTCATACCGAATTCCTCCTTGGCTCTCGACTAGAGCGACGCGATAGTTCCAGAACAGGGGTTGGGCCTACTGTTTTCCTTTACCCCAGATAACACGCAAGCCCGTGGAGAGCAACAAATCGTTTGCCTTCAGCCCGACCGGCGGGTAGCTGATGTAGCGGTCGCTCAGGGTGGCCTGCCAGCTGAGCCATTTCTTCATCTCGGTGCTGATGGTCGAATCAAGTTGGAAGCGGTAGTCGCCGGTGTGGGAAAGATTCGGGTAGAAAGAGAATCGCTCGGTCACGCTGGTGCGGCTGGACAGTTTGGTGTCGTATTCCTCGCCGACGACGACCTCGGCGCTGTTTTGAACCGACGATGGGATCAGGAGCAGGACGGGCGGAGGAGCCGGGTTGGCCACGTTGTAGGCGCCGAAGGAATCCCGGTCGTAAGTGATACCAGCAAAGATATCGAAAGTCGTGCTGGCGGTTTTGACGAGGTGATATCCGAAGCCGCCGCCAAAGACACTGCGAAGATCGAGGTGCTGGAGCTGATTGGTTTGGAAATCGGTGAGGGCAAAGACGAAAACCCGCGGGCGGATGTTCAGGTCGCCGCGGAGGCCGGCATCGAGGGCGTTGGCGGTCGTAACGGTTGGCGGCACGGAACTGTTGTCGGCAAAGATGTAATCGCCGTAGACGGTCAGCTTGTCGCGGGGCGTTTCGCGGACGGCTCTGGCGGCCAGGGTGAAGTTTGCGGTCTCGGAGTTACCCCGAGTGAGGGCCAGGCCGGTGTCCAGAGTGCCGCTCCAGAAATAGTTGAAGCGGGGGTGGGCCATCCTTTCGGTTCTGACGTCGAAGGAATGCTGTTCGGCATCATTGCGGACGGCGATGATGGCTTCCTTGGCCGCGATGGCAGGCGTCCTGGCGGCCGGCGCGCCCGCGACCACGAATTTGCCGTCTTCCGTGGTGATTTTGCCGGAGAGGCGGGTGCCATCCCTGAGCGTGATGTTGATGTTGCCGGAAGATTCGATTTGGGTGATGGCATCCCATCGGATGGTGACGTCACCTGCGAAGTCCGATTTCAATAGTAGAGTTTTGCCATCGCCGGCGACAATTTTCCCCGAGAGGCGGTCGCCATTTTTCAGAACCACCTGGTCCGCGGGTGTCCCCACGGCTATTAGCGAAAAGCCTAAGACAGTCATCAGAGCTCGGCGCATGAGCGTCCTCCTCGGTGATCCGATTTTCAATAAACGCGATGGGCTTCACGCGGGCGGCCTAAACTGGCTTATTTCGATTCAAATTGGGAGGGTGCCGGAAGTCTAGCGAAATTGCTGGCACGCTGCAATCAGCCGGATCGCAAAGCAGTACTGGCCAGCCGTTTGGCCTATCCCTTATACTATTCGGAGTTTCGGGGTGAGTCCGGGGCGCAGATTTCTCGCGCGGGTTTGGTTTCCACGTCCGGGGGACGCGGGCTTCCCAACTCCAACAAAATGAGTAAGTCTCGGAATCTTTCAGCCTTAGGGCTAATCCAAGTCCGGAGATGTCGTTGATGAAGCTTCGCCGCTACGGAGTATTCCATCGAGTATTGATCCTTGCCTTATCGCTGGGGCTCGGGGCATGTTCTAAAACGGAACCGACGCCCAATGGCCAAGCTGCTGGCGGCCAAGGGGCGAGTTCGCGTCCCGCCGTAGTCTTCATGACCGACTTCGGGACTGCCAACGATGCGGTGGCTATCTGCAAAGCCGTGATGGTCGGGATTGCACCCGGTCTCCGGATAATGGATATCACCCACCAGGTGACGCCGTTTTCGATCGAAGAAGGGGCGCGGTTTCTAGCGGGAGTGACGCCTTACTACCCTGCCGGGACGGTGTTTGTGGGGGTGATTGATCCGGGGGTGGGCACCAACCGCAAGGCGGTGGTGGTGAAATCGAAGAAGGGCCAGTATTTTGTGGTGCCCGATAACGGCCTGGTGTCGCCAGTAATTGACCGCGACGGGCTGGACTCCGCGCGGGAAATTACCAATACCAGCTGGATGATTGGCGACAAGATTTCGTCGACTTTCCACGGGCGGGACATTTTCTCGCCGGTTGGAGCGCATCTGGCCGCAGGCTGGGATTACACGCTGGTCGGCCCCGAGGTGCAGCAACTGATCCGGCTGACGCCAAGGGCGGCCAGTCTAACCGACAAGGGTATTGAAGGCGAAGTGATTGCCCTCGATGATCCGTTCGGCTCGCTGGTTACCGACGTTACCGGCGACGACTTCAAGAGTCTTGGCTACAAGCTGGGAGACCGGGTCACGGTCCTGCTGAACAAGAAACCGTTCACGGCGCCCTACACGAAGACGTTTATGGACGTGCCTGTTGGCGAGCCGCTGCTCTACGTTGATTCGCGCGGACGGGTCGGGCTGGCGCTGAACGAGCGCAGTTTTTCCGCGGTGAACAAGATCACGCCTCCAGCACCCATTTTCATTCCGAAAAAAAGGGCGCTGCTCGGGGGGAAGTGATGCGGGAAGCTCGGCACATCCGTCGCGGGGTTTTGCTGTCACTCGGACGACCTGTTCGTCTAACCGGGCGACGGACTGGATTCGGGTGGTGTCGCCGCACGGGTCAGAGCGGCTAGATCGCTTCCGCCGGCAGTTTGCTCATCAAAGGTCAACTCAGGCTGCAGGGGCTTCGCGCCCCTGCATGGATTCCACCAGACCAACGGTGGCTCCCGGGGGATAAAGGAACAGGTCATGAACTTACGGACGGAAGTCTCTTTGGGATTGCGGTTGGGAGTGGTGCTTCTTTTTGCCCTCATCGTGAACGGAACTTTGGGGAATGTGGCGGCGCAATCTTTCCGCGGCGGAATTCGCGGGGAAATTACGGACGCGCACGGGCTGCCAGTTGCTGGAGCAAAAGTGACCGCGCGGAATCTGGGTACCAGCGAAACGCGCGAGGTGACGGCCGACCCGGATGGCGAGTATCGTTTTCTCGAACTTCCCGCGGGAGAATATGAGGTTTCGGCTTTGGCGCCAGGGTTGGCAGAGGCGCGGGTTTCGCGCGTTCGGGTGGAAGTCGGTGCGGAAACGATCATTGGCGTGAAGCTGAGCCAGGTGAAAGATCGCCAGGACACGGTGACCGTTGTCGAGACGGTGCCGCTGGTTGAGACTTCAAGCACCACGCTGTCGCAGGTGGTGGACCGGCAACTGGTAGAGGAACTGCCGCTCAATGGCCGCGATTTCGGGAAGCTCGTTGCCCTGACCCCCGGGGTGACTGTCGAAGGCTCCGGTGTGGCGGGCAGCGAAAAGGGATTTGGACAGTTCAATATCAACGGCAACCGCGACCGCTCGAATAATTACAATCTTGACGGCACGGACAACAACGATCCCTTTTTCAACAACTCGGCGTTGAACCAGGTGGGCATCACGGGCGCGCCGGCGACGCTGCTGCCGCTCGATGCGATTCAGGAGTTCAGCATTCAGTCAGGATTCGGCTCGGAGTACGGGCGCAATTCGGGCGCGGTGGTGAATATCATCACGCGGTCGGGCACAAACGTCTTGCACGGCTCGCTCTATGAATACAACCGGAACTCCGCGTTTGATGCTCGCAACTATTTCAACACCGCGCTGCAGCAGGACGGGACGCCCAACCCGCAGTCGCGATTCAACAATAACAATTTTGGCGGATCGCTCGGCGGCCCGGTGATCCGGGATCGCGTGTTCTTTTTCTTTGCTTATGAGGGGCAGCGCGAACGCGTGGGCTCGGACTTTACGCTGTCGGTTCCCTCCACGGCACAGATTGCCGCCGCGCAGGCTGTGGCCGTAAACAACCCTGTTCAGACGGTGCCCAGTGTCAGCCAGGCTCTCATCAAGATTACCGACCTGTTTCCTACCAGCGACACGAATTCGCTGGCCTATTCTGTGCGCGACAAAAACGACAGCAACAATCTGATCGGCAAAATCGACTACCAGTTAAACGCAAACAACACCCTGAGCGGGCGCTATGCCTTTGGACAAAGCGATCAGGTGTTCCCACTCGGTTCCCTTGGCGGATTCGGGAGTGGTTCCCGGCTGGCGAACTTTGAGCAGATTTCACCAACGCGCGTGCAGGTGGTCTCTGTGAACTGGCTGACGACTTTTTCGACCACCAAGTACAACGAAGTTCGTTTCGGGTATTCGCGCTTCCGCACCGGTTTTAACTCCGCCGACGCGACGCCGGGCAATCCGAATTTCATCGATCCGAACTCGCTTGGCCTGGATATGGGCACGGCGCATGTCGGTTTGCCGGAAATTGATTTCAACGGAGACCTGGAGAACCTTGGCGCGACGGCCTTCAGCGTGCCGCGCGGACGATTGAGCGAAACGTTCCAGATACTGGACAATTACACCTGGATTCGCGGGCACCATACCTTCAAGTTCGGCGGCGAATATCACCGATATGACGTGCAGAGCTTCAACGACAATCTGGAACGGGGTTTGCTCGACGTTAACACTACCCCCACCTTGTCCGCCGATCCCATCGTGAACGAGCTCGCGAACTTCTACATCGGTAATATTTTTGCCGAGGGCGACAGCGGCAACACGCAGCGGTTTACTTTCAACAATAATTTCGGCTTCTTCGGCCAGGATGAATTCCGGCTGCGTCCCCACCTGACCGTCACCGCGGGGCTGCGCTGGGAATACATCGGTCCGCTTGGCGAAAAACACAACCTACTCTCCAATTTTGACGCGAGCAACAATCTTGTCCAGGTCGGGTCGCCGACCCTCCCAAATGTATACAACCGCGATCTGAACAACTTTGCGCCGCGGCTTGGCATTTCCTGGAGCCCGCGCCGGACGACTGTGGTTCGGGCGGGCTACGGATTTTATTACGATTACACCCCGCAGAATAATCTCATCGCCAACTTCACAAACTCGGCGGGTATCGCCACGAACCCGGTTGCCTCGCTTTCGAACAGCCCGTTTTTTGTGGGCGCGGTCGATTTCAACTCCGGTGCGTTTAATGGAACCGCCGCGGGCCCGGTGTTCACGCCAACGGTGTTTCCGCAATCCATCTTTATTACAGACCACAATCTGCGCACACCGTATGTGCAAAGCTGGAGCCTGAACATTCAGCAGGAGATCAGCCACGCACTGGCATTCGAAGTGGGCTACGTAGGTACCAAGGGAACGAAACTGACGCGCCTCTACGACGCCAACCAGGGCCGCGACTCCGGAATCAATAATCCCGCCTTCCCTCAGTACGCGGCCGTGGATGTTTTTTCCGGCGGGGCAAATTCCACATATAACGGTTTACAGACAACCGTGAGGCTCGAACAGTTTCATGGCTTCTCGGGCTTCTCGACTTACACCTGGTCGAAGTCTCTGGACGGTGCGTCTGACGGCATCAATTTCAACTTCGCCAACGCCGCGTTCCCGCAGGACTCGACCAATTTGCGGGCGGAGAAAGGGCCGTCCACTTTCGACACGCGGCATCGCTGGACGACGGCGATCAATTACGCGGTGCCTGAAGCGAAATTCCTGCCGCACATTCTTGCTGCGGGCTGGCAGCTGAATTCCATCATCACCGTGCAATCGGGCCGGCCGATCAACATCGTCACAAGCGCGGGCGGTGTGAACTCCAATTTCGTGGAGCGTCCGGACATTGTTCCGGGAGTGAATCCGATTCTGCCGCACTGGACGCCAACAACCGGCTACTTGAACCCTGATGCCTTCGCGTTTCCGGCTATCACAGCCAGCGATCCGAACGGCTACTTCGGCAACCTGGGCCGCGACGAGATTTTTGGACCTGGCTTCTGGAACCTGGATTTCTCCCTTAGCAAGAATTTCCAGTTGTGGGAGCGGTTGCAGCTTCAGTTTCGTTCGGAATTCTTCAACATCTTCAACCATCCGAATTTTGCGTTGCCGACCAACGTAATCACTCCGGGTTCGGGCCCTGCCGGGGCGATCACGCAGACGCCGGACGTGGCGCAGGGGAATCCGGGACTGGGCGGTGGCGGACCGCGCGTGGTGCAGTTCGGGCTGCGATTGCAGTTCTAGCGGCCGAGGGCGACACTTCCCGCGGTAAACCCCGCGGTAAACATTGTTTGCTTTTGCGCAGATGCGGATGATAGAAATGACATAACTCGTTGAAGAGGACAGACCCCTCTGAGAGGTTCCCCTGAAATGGAAACTGGGATTCAGTTGGCCTCAGTAGGGGGAAACGTAACGCCACGAAACGGCGGTTAATTGAGCGCCGGTTTCAACCGGAAGCTGGATGGCACCGCCGCATTTGTGGCTCCAGCAAGAACTCTCCGTCCGAGGAGGTTTTTGCGGAATGACCACTTACCGTGAGCGCGTACTCGTTGAGGCAATTCCCCATTTAATCAATCAAGAAATCACCCTCCGTGGCTGGGTATGCCGCATTCGTGTGCTCGGAAAGACAGTTTTTGTCGTCCTGAAGGATTGCACCGGGGAGTTGCAATGTGTTGCCGAGCCGGAGTCCATCAAGGAGCATCACCTCAAGCTGGAGGATACCGTCGAGATCGTGGGACGCATACGAGCGGAGCCTCGCGCAAAACTGGGCTACGAACTGGATATCGTTCGGGTTCATGTCCTTGGGCGTTCAGGACAGCATCTTCCATTCACCTCGTATTCCAATCTGGAGTCGGTCAGCCCCGAGACGCTTGTGGAGTATCGCCCATTGGCGATCCGCCACGAAGCTATCGGCAACATATTTCGAGTTCAGGCCGCCCTGCTGAAATATTTCCGCGAATTTCTGACCCAGCGACACTTCACGGAGATTGTGACGTCCAAGCTGGTGGCATCGGGAACGGAGGGCGGAACGAATCTTTTCGAAGTCAAGTACTTCGATCGCATCGCCTATCTGGCGCAGAGTCCGCAGTTCTATAAGGAGCATGGCGTAGCGGGATTTGAACGCGTCTTCGAAACGGGCCACGTGTATCGAGCCGAGCCTCACGCCACTAGCCGGCACTTAACCGAATACTATTCGCTCGATTTGGAGTTCGGGTTTGTGGATGGCCCAGAGGACGTAATTCAACTTGAGCGCGAGTTGCTGACCTCTATTTTTGCGTCCTTGAATGAATGGTACGGCGACATCCTCCTTTCCTACCGGGAACGGCCGCTGCCCTCGATGCTTGAGGTTCCCTGCTGGGAATTTGCGCGGTGCCTTGAACTCCTGAAGGAACATTTCAATCGAACGGACCTGACCGACGATCTGGACCCGGAAGCCGAGCGGCAATTGTGCCAGCTGGCAGCCAGGGAGACAGGTGTCCCCGCAGTCTTCGTGCTTGGTTTCCCGCTCTCCGGGCGCCCCTTCTACACGGCACCGCGTGGACCGGCGGGGGCAGCGAGCAGCTTCGATCTCTTGTTTCGAGGGATCGAGATCACCACCGGAGGGCAGAGGCTCCATCGGCGTGAAGACCTGGAGCATGCCTTGAGGAGCCGCGGAATGGACCCGGCAAACTTCGAAAGCCATTTGAAGATGTTTGAGATGGGAATGCCTCCTCACGGAGGGTTGGCGATTGGGCTGGAGCGGCTGACGGCGCAAGTGCTGAACCTCTCGAACGTGCGACAGGCAGCGTTATATCCGAGGGATCGCACAAAATTGACACCATAAATGTCGTATAAGCCTGTTGCCGGGCGATTGCCGGCGCCAAACCGATGCCGGCGGATCCTACTATGACCCCTCCGTGTCTTTTTCGGCTGATTTGCTTTTTGGGGCGCAGGGGCCGACAATCGGGAGAATTACGCCGGAAAGAGGTTGGCCATGGCTGATGCCGTTATTGTTTCTTCCGTTCGCACTCCCGTAGGGCGCGGTTTCAAGGGTTCACTGCGCACGACTCGACCGGATGATCTTGCCGCGCTTGTGATTCAAGAGGCGCTGGCGCGCGTGCCGGGGCTTGATCCCAAAGACATTGATGATGTGATTCTGGGCTGCGCAATGCCGGAAGGCGAACAGGGCATGAATGTGGCGCGGATCGCCGCTTTGCGTGCGGGACTTCCTGTCGAGACTTCCGCGATGACCGTGAATCGCTTCTGCTCCAGCGGGCTGCAGGCGATCGCCCTGGGCGCGGAGCGCATCCGTGGCGGAGGAGCGCAAGTGATTGTGGCGGGCGGCACGGAGTCGATGTCGCTGGTGCCAATGGGCGGCAACAAGGTTTCACCGAATCCCTGGCTAGTGGACCATTATCCAGACGCGTACATCAATATGGGGCTCGGAACGGAAAACATTGCGCGGAAATTCGGCATCTCGCGCGAGCACGCGGATCAGTTTGCGGTGGATTCGCACAGGAAGGCCGTCGAGGCGCTTGCGGCGGACAAGTTCAAGGATGAGACCGTCGCGGTCGAGGTGAAGATCACTTCCCTGCCAAATGGAAATGGCTTGAAGAGCAAAGCGCCGGCGAAGACAGCGACGCAGACTTTTTTCTTTGAAAAGGATGAAATGCCGCGCCCGGAGACTTCGATGGAAGCACTGGCCGGGCTGAAGCCCGCGTTTCATGTGAAAGGCACGGTGACCGCGGGGAACAGTTCGCCGATGAGCGATGGCGCGGCGGCGGTGGTGCTCATGAGCGATGCCAAAGCCGCGCAGCTTGGCCTGAAGCCGCAAGTGCGCTTTGTTTCCTATGCCACGGCGGGATGCCCGCCCGAGGAGTTTGGCATCGGCCCGGTGTATGCGATTCCGAAGGCGCTGAAGCTGGCGGGATTGTCACTGGGCGATGTGGCGGTGATCGAACTGAATGAAGCGTTTGCCGCGCAGTCGCTGGCCGTGATCGAGCAGGCGAACCTTGATCGCGCGCGCGTCAATCCGAACGGCGGCGCGATTGCACTTGGACATCCGCTGGGCTGCACAGGTGCAAAACTCACGGTTTCGCTCGTGCGCGAACTCGCGCGCCGGAACGCGCGCTATGGCATGGTGACCATGTGCATCGGCGGCGGCATGGGCGCAGCCGGAATCTTCGAACGCGTGGCCTAGGTGGGGCAAAATCGTTGCGATAATAGCGACTTTTTCGAGCTCAAGGGAAGAACCTTTGAGGTTTGCGATGATTTGCGATGAAATGACGATTCCCGACATTTGCTGAAAGCGAGAAAAGAGAGAACTCTTTCGCGATCGGCGGCTTCCGCCAATCTTCGATGGCCTTCCTCAGGCGGCAAACCGGCCAAAAAGCTGCAAGGGTCTTTGTCCCCGTCGGCACGAAGTACAACCAGGATTGGGGCTTCCGGAGAGAGGCCGACGGTGTTGCCTTCAGGATCCTGCATCCAGGCGAAGGTGCAGGTGGGAATCTTCACAGGCGGGACGAGGGTTTTGCCTCCGAGCGATTCGGTCTTTTTCAGGTAAGCGGCCACGTCATCTGCCGATGCCGCCGGTTTCGGCCGCAATCATCGCCGCCGGTCCCATCGAGCATCCGGGAGTAAAACTCCTGCGTCTTGTGCGAGTTGCGGCAGCCGATTTCAAAATGCACGACGGGGGGTCCCATGGTTCCTCCTCCTGACCGGTTCGAGGTTCGGGCGGCAGGCCGAAATCTGCCACAAACGCCCGCCAGGCGTCGCCCAATTTTTCCTGACCTGGGCCCAGACGGCCCGGGCTGGCAGCCACGCCCGATCCGCTACCCCGGCCGAAAGGACTATTGCGAAAATCATGGCGCTATGGGTAAAATTTCTTGTCTGGAATTTTCAAACAGTTGTTTGAATCCGGCAAGCGGCCTTGTGCCGGCAAGGAGCATCACCAATGGCCACCTCCGTTTTGACCAAACCCGCGGCAAAGGGCGGGAGCTTTCTGCTGGAATCCGCAGCGCCCGCCGATATCTTCACCCCGGCGGACCTTTCTGACGACCAGAAGCTGATCGGGCAGACCGCGGAAGAGTTTGTGATCAAGGAAGTGCTGCCGCTGGCGAAGGACCTCGAGAACAAGAAACCGGGGCTGATGCCGGAACTGGTTCGCAAGGCGGCGGAACTTGGATTGATGAGCGGCGGCACGCCGGAGGAGTATGGCGGGGCGGGCCTGGATAAGATTGCCACTACGGTGCTCACGGAAAAAATTTCCATCTATGGCGGCTTCGCCGTCACGCACGGCGCACACGCGGGCATCGGGACGCTGCCAATCGTCTATTTCGGGACGGAAGAGCAGAAGAAAAAATACCTGCCCAAACTGGCGAGCGCCGAGTTGATCGGGGCGTATTGCTTATCTGAGCCGCAGGCCGGCAGCGACGCGCAGAATTCGCTGACGCGCGCGGAACTGAACAAGGAAGGCACGCACTACATCCTGAACGGGCAAAAGATGTGGATCACCAACGGGGGCTTCGCGGATCTTTACGTGGTGTTCGCCAAGGTGGATGGAGAAAAGTTCACCGCGTTCATCGTGGAGCGGAAATTTCCCGGCTGCAAACCCGGCAACGAAGAGCACAAGATGGGAATTCACGGCAGCTCGACGACGCCGATTTTCCTGGAAAACTGCATGGTGCCGAAGGAAAACGTGCTGCATGAAATCGGGCGCGGGCACATCGTGGCGTTCAACGTGCTGAATGCGGGGCGGTTTACGCTGGGGGCATCGGGGGTTGGCGGATCGAAACACGTGCTGATGACCGCCGCGAAATACGCGAAGGAGCGCAAGGCGTTCGGCAAGCAGATCGGCGAGTTTGGGCTGATGCGGGAAAAGCTGGCGGAGATGGCGATCCAGATTTTCGCCGTCGAATCGATGATTTATCGCACGGCGGGCAACATCGAAGCGGCGATGCACGCGGCGTCAGGTTCCGGCGACAAAGCAGAGAACACGATGAAGGTGCTGGAGGAATACGCGATCGAGAGCTCTATTTCGAAAGTGTACGGCAGCGAAATGCTGGATTATGTGGTGGACGAGGGCGTGCAGATTTTTGGCGGCTACGGATTCCACGAAGACTATCCGGTGTGCCGCGCGTACCGCGATTCGCGCGTGAACCGCATCTTTGAGGGCACCAACGAAATCAACCGCATGCTGATCATCCAGATGCTCATGAAACGTGCGATGGGCGGCCAACTGGCGCTGATCCCCGCGGCCATGAAGCTGGCCGATGAGATTCTCGCCGGGCCTTCGTTCGAAGAATCGCCCGAAGGAGTGCTTGCCGAGGAAGGGCGCACCATCGCGAACTGCAAGAAGATGTTCCTGCAAGCGGCCGGCGGCGCCGTCGGGAAATTCCGCGAAAAGCTGGCGGAGGAACAGGAACTGATCGGAGCGCTGGCCAACATCGTTATGGAGGTCTACGCGATGGAATCGAGCTTGCTTCGCGCGCAGAAGGCCGCCCTGAACAGGGGCGAAGCTGCCTCTTCCGTGATGATTGATGCCGCACGGGTTTTCATCGCGGATGCAGCCGAGCGCGTGGATCACGAAGCGAAGCGCGCCATCGCCGCGGTCCAGGAAGGCGACATGCTGACGACACAGATGGCCGTGCTGAAGCGCTTCGGCAAGCGCCCGGCCGTGGATACGATCGCACTGCGTCGCCGGGTCGCCGCAGCCGTGCAGTCGCAGGACCGCTACCCATTCGAGGGGCGCTGAGGAATCCGGGCGAAATCGATACCCTCCCTCCGCCCCCGATCGCAGGCCTGGCCGGCCGGTTTAAAAGACTTGCCCAATGCGTTCCGAACAATGGATGACGAACCGGGCACAGCTAGCGCGATCGCATTTTTCCCCAAAGTGAAAATCCCCTAAACTGGTTACCTGGGCAGTACTAGGACTACATTTTGACGTTTCGTCGTTCTCCCCGGTCCCTGGCCGTGGTGGCCGTCTGCGTGGTATTTCTGCACCTGGTGGTCGTGGTGTTTTTTGGCACCTCCTCCCTGGGTTCCCTGCTTGGGAATGCGCTGCAGATCTTTTCCAGTTTCCTGGCTGCGGCGATGTGTTTTCAGGCGGCCCGGCGAGCGGCGGGCTTTGGCCGGTCGTTCTGGGTTCTGGTCGGGTTTGGCATGGGCGTGTGGGGATTGGCTGACTTTGGCTGGACCTACTATGAGCTCGTTCTTCACCGGGAGCCGCCGCCCGGCTCGCTGATCCGCTTTCTGTTCGACACGCACGGCATGTTCTTCGTGATGGCCATTTTTCTGAACCAGGATAAAGAGGACTCGCGAGTGGATCTGCCGGAAGTGCTCGATTTCCTGCAGATCGGCATTCTATTCTTCCTGATTTATTTCGGCGCTTATTATCTGCCCGCCATCAATCTGGAGTATCACGGAGCGCTGGAGCGGGAATTTCAGGTGATGACGGCCGCAATGTCCGGGATATTCCTTCTCGCCCTGCTTCAGTGGAGACGAAGCGCCACGCGCGAGGCCCGGAGGCTTTATGGCGGACTGGCCAGCTATATTCTGGTCTATGGGACGCTTGCGACCATCGTTTCCGGGCTGCAGGTAGATCATGAAGCGCCAACCGGAAGTTGGCGCGACCTCGGATGGACGATCCCCCTTCTAGCTGGCGCTGTCTGGGCGGCTACCTGGCAAGCGGCCCCTGAAGCGCAGGCGCAGACACCGAAGCGTAACCAAACTTTGGTGGAGATCCTTGTCAGCAACGCGATGTTTTTCTTCGCGCCGATGGTCATCCTGATCCAGGTGGCGCAGCTCGGCCCAGGCCTCAGAGCGATTCGGTTCACCCTGCTGGGCATTTCCTTCAGCTGCTATGCCGTGCGCATCGGCTGGACGCAGTACCGCCAGCAGCAGAACGAAGAAACCGTGCGCCGCCAATCGCTGGCGATGGACTCCTCGATTGAGGGAATCGGAATTCTGAATGAAAAGGGAGTGCACAGCTACGCGAACTCCGCCCTCGCCTCGATGCTCGGGTTTGATTCTCCCGAGCGTATCGTCGGCCAGCCCTGGAAAGTGGTTTACGCGTTCCAGCCGATTGCCGAAATCGAATCCCAGGTTCGCAAAGGGCTATCGGAAACCGGCAAGTGGTCGGGCAGTCTGCAGTTGCGACGGCCGGATGGCAGCCGAATCCCGGTGGAGTTTCACGTGGGGCGGCTGCCGGACGGCGGCACCGTGTGCGGCTGCCGCGATCTTTCGCAGCATGAGCAGGCGGAGAAAGCGCGAGCGGACGCGGAAACCAAATACCAGATGCTCGTCGAACACGTCAATGCGATCACCTACATCGCCGAAATTGGCATCAACGGGAAGTGGTTCTACATCAGCCCGCAGGTGGAAAACATTCTGGGTTACACTCCGGATGAATGGCTGGCACTTTCCTCCGACTGGGATCAACACATCCATCCGGACGATCTCGCGGTGGTGATTGCCGCGGAAGAGCAGAGCCGGAATGGATTTCCCTTCCAGGCAGAATTCCGCGTGCGGCGAAAGGACGGACGCGAAGTGTGGCTGAGCGACACGGCGGTGATCGTTCAGGGAAGCGATTCGCACCCGGTGATGGAAGGCATCATGGTGGACATCACGGAGCGAAAGGCGCTCGAGACGCAACTGCAGCAATCGCGCAAGATGGAGGCGGTGGGCCGGCTGGCCGGTGGCATCGCCCACGACTTCAACAATCTCCTGACCATTATTTCGGGTTACACCGAACTGGCCTTGAGCCGGCCGCACCTTCCCGGCGAAGCGCACGCCGATATCGAGCGGATCGAGAATGCTTCGGGGCGCGCGGCGGCCCTGGTCCGGCAGTTGCTGGCGTTCAGCCGCAAGCAGGTGTTGCAGCCGAAGATTCTGGATCTGAATAAGATTGTGCTGAATCTGGATTCGCTGCTACGGCGATTGATGGATGAGCGGATCGAAATGATCACCCGCGTGAAGGATGATCTGGGCAAAGTTAAGGCGGACCCTGCGCAGGTGGAGCAGGTGATCATGAACCTGGTCGTGAATGCGCGCGACGCCATGCCCGAAGGCGGACGGCTGGTGGTGGAAACCTGCAATGCCGACCTGGATGCAAACTATGCGGTGGACCACGTTTCCGTGCGACCCGGGCGCTACGTGATGCTGGCCGTTTCCGACACGGGCGTCGGAATGGATCGCCAGACGGTGGCGCACATATTCGAACCGTTTTTCACGACGAAGGAGAGCGGCCGCGGAACCGGGCTTGGCCTTTCGACGGTATACGGCATCGTGAAGCAGAGCGGCGGCTACATCTGGGTGTACAGCGAGCCGGGCAAGGGCAGCACGTTCAAGGTTTATCTCCCGCGCGTCGATGAGGTTCCCGAGGCCGCGGCAACTGCCCTGGCCGCGCCGCGGGGCAAGGGCGGCACGGAAACGATTTTGATTGTCGAAGATGAGGAAGCGGTGCGGGAGTTGATCCAGACGGTGCTTGCAGAAAAGGGCTACCACGTTATTCCGTCGCTTGACCCGCCGCATGCAGAACAGATTGCCGCGCGTTTCGATGGGGAAATTCACCTGCTCCTGACGGATATGGTGATGCCCGGCACTAGCGGGCGCGAATTGGCGGAGCGCATTTCCGCGAAACGCAGGGACATGCGGGTGCTCTTCATGTCCGGGTACACGGACAACGTGATTACCAGCGGCGGAATGCTGGAAGAGGGGCTGGCGTTCCTGCAGAAACCGTTTTCGCCGGCGGCGCTGGTAGAGAAAGTGCGCGAAGTGCTTAGCCAGACTCCGGCGGTTTAGTTCTTCGTCTGGGCAGCGAAGAAAGAAAAAATGCAATTCACTGAGGATTTGTTGGCGTTGGTGCCGGCGCCGGTGTTGGGTTGGGCGTTGTTGCTGGCGTTGTTGCCGGCGGGGCTTCCTTTGGCTTGCCGATGCTGTTCAGGGTTTCGACGTTAAAGCGCTTGTAGTCCGAATAGCGCGTGATGGCGTTGAGCTTGAATCCCTTGACCAGGAACACTCGCGCGCCGACGTGGGCTTCTTCATAGGTCGGCAGCCACACTTCGTTATTCAGGTAAGCTTGCTCGAAGACAAAGCTGGTGCCTTTCTGAACGCTTGCCAGGATCCCGCCGCCGAGGTGAAAGTCGCCGACGAAATACGCTTCGAGGCGCGCGACATCGTTGGCCTTTTCATCCACCCAGACCACACCAGCCAATTCCGTCACCAGGCGTTCGACCAGATTTTTCGGTTTGTATTCGGGATTGGGCTCGAAGTCAAAAACCAGAACGTCTTGACCGCGGAAGCGCTCGCGGCGCGGGTTTACGAACTGGGAAGTCCGCAGGAAGACCTCGATGCCGGGCTCGTCCTTGTCTTTCTGGTCTTTTCCCTGCTCCTTGGCTTTCTCCTCTTTTGCTTCTTTTTTCTTGCTTTGTTTCTGGACTTCCTCGATGCGCTTTTGGGTCTGCTCGTTTTCCTTTTTCCGTTCGCTATCGCCGAGGTCCTTGCCGTCCTTCTTCACCAGCGTCGAAATCTCTTCGCCATCGAGATAGAAAAAGGTGAATTCCTTGGCTTCCCGCTTGGTCACTTTGCCGGATTTGTCGTACTCGGTCTCTTCCTCCAGTCGCGTTCCGGCGTAGTTTTCCTTGATTTTGTCGATCTGCTTCTGGTTGGCGTCGAGTTGTTCGAAAAGTTTTTTCAGATCGGGGAGTTTCACCTGCGACTTCATCGGAAAATCGAAGACGCGCTCGCCGATGATTTCGTTGACGCCGACACGGGTAACGCTGACCGAGTAGTTTTCTGTTCCACGAGTCAGCTCGATTTTGTAGGGAACTTTGACGCCATTGACCGCGCGGTAGTCGTCGTAGAAGCTTTCCCGCGGAATTCCCGCGATTTCTGACTTCTCCTCCAGGATCAGGTGGGTTTGGGCGTCGAAAAAAACCTGCCACTTCACGCCTGTCGGGTAAGTCAATTCCACTTGCTGCGCGGGGCGGCCATGGACCTGAGCTTCTCCCTTGTACGCGGCGCCGACTTTTCGCTTGCCCAGCGATTCTAGGCGCGCGTTGTAGTATTGGGCGGCGACCTCCATCTCGACCGCGTCAGGCCCAAGGAGCGTGTTGATTTCATTATCCGCCGACTGATGCCAGGCGGATTTGCCGTTGTAGGACTCGATCAGCGTGTCGCCGCTGGCGCGCAGTTCGGTGTAAAACCGGTTCGGACGTTTTACCTTGAGAGTGTAGGTTCCGGGGGGAGCATCGCCGATGACGGCGACGCTGCCATCAATGGCGAGGGTCTGCAAACGGGACACGGCCTTGCTACCCCCGACGGCTTTCAGATACTGGTCAATTATTTTCTGCGCTTCGTCGGCCCGCACCGGAACGCCGGATAGAGTTAACGGAGCTAGAGCGAGGGCGATGAGGAGGGACTTGCGCATGGGCATTCACTCTTAGATACGCGGAATCATATAAAAAGTTGCGGGCGGCACCATTAATTTAACATCCTGGACTGGCACTCCAGCATGAAAGCGAGTGCCTGGAACTGGCGATCAGCTTTGAAAGACGCCTGCTCTACGGTTGAGCCTTGAACCAGACCAGTTTGTTGCCCACGCTCGTCATGGGCTGGCCATTGCCGGCTTCTTCCATGGTGTGAAGGCCCGCCTTCTCCGTTACCGGCACATGGCCCAGAATCTTGCCCGTCTTCGGATCGAGCTTGACGACCCAGCCGGGAGATCCGGCCGGTTCATTGAGCGGTTGCAATCCTGCCCACAGCGTCCCATCCGCGCCCAGCTTGAGCGAGTAGATTCTTCCCAAGCCAGGAATCTCGCCCAGAAATTTTCCGTCGAGGTCGAATTTCTCGATGCGCCCGTTCTCGCGATCGGCAATGTAGAGGATATTGTTCTCATCCGCCACGATGGAGTGCGGCAGACGGAACTGGCCGGG
This sequence comes from Acidobacteriota bacterium, assembly GCA_013289665.1. Taxonomy (GTDB): domain Bacteria; phylum Acidobacteriota; class Terriglobia; order Acidiferrales; family UBA7541; genus Acidiferrum. The sequence continues at coordinate 69,074 of JABCZN010000005.1, forward strand.
ACCGGGGCCCGCGCTGCCCCACTCGCGCACCTTTCTTCCATCGGCAGTGTACTCAAGTATGCGGGCATTGGCGTATCCGTCGCTGATGAAAATCCGCCCTTTCGGGGCAAAGGCAATATCGGTCGCTCCCTCGAACTTGCTGACAGCGAGTTCCGGCGGCCCACCCACATTGATTTGAAGCAGCTTTTCGCCCCCCGGGCTGAATTTGATGACCCTGGAACTGCCCGCGTCAACGGTCCAAGGATTGCCATCGGGGTCGAGCCGGATTGCATGGGGAATTTTGTAGAGTCCTTTCCCAAAGGAATGGATTACGCGGCCATCCTTGTCAATCGCAATCACTGGATCTGCTTTGTCCCCGCGCTGAATCAGCCAGATTTCGCCGGTCGTCGCGTCGCGCGCCAGCCACGAGATGAAGCCGAGTTCAGAGCCCTCGGGGAGTTTTACCGCCAGTTCGGTTGGTTGGAGGGGAAGTTTCGGGGACGCTTCGATGAGGGCGCGCAGTTTGGAGGCGTCTCGAGCGGTCGCCTGGGACTGCGCGGGAGTGAAGCTCGGTGCGGCGTGAGCGAGAAGAGAAAGGCACAGCAACTGGAGCAGCAGATTCAGCAGCCCTTTGGCCCCCGGATATTGGAGTTTCGAGCGTCGGAAAGGCGCACGAGGCGGAATCCCTGGAAAATCTTCGTTCATCGTTGCGTCTCGCGCTGTCGCCCGCTCGTGGCAAGCGTTTACGAGCTTTACTGCGCGGCCTTGGGGCGGTTCAAATATTTTTCATACAAGGACTTTTGCTTGTTGTCCGTGGATATGAGCTGTCCCTTAATGAAAAGGTAGCGCACGTCGGTGGTGACGTCGAGCGGGTCGCCGCTCGTGACGATCAGGTTGGCGGTCTTCCCGGTTTCCACGGTGCCCAATTGGGCGTCGAGACCGAACATTTGCGCGGGATAGAGCGTGACCGCCTTCAGCCCTTCCTCGTAGGGCAGGCCGTGGGCCACGGCATTCGCCGCGTTTTGGCCGAGGCGGCGCGCGAAGCTGTTGTCAAAGCTGCCAAAGGCAATTTTTATGCCGGCGGCGCGAAGCTCTTCGGGCTGGGTGAGCAAACGGTCGTAGGCGTCGTCCTCTTCGGGAGGCTCGCCGAGCGTGGGCCGCAGAATGACCGGCACGCCTTTTGAGCGCAGCAGGCCTTTCTCTTTCCAGGCTTCGGTGGCTCCCGCGAGGATGATTTTCAATTTTTGCTTGTCGCAGAACTCGACCGCATCGCGAATTTGCCGCGCCTGATCCGCAAAAACCAGCAGAGGCATCTCGCCGCGAATTACGGGAGCCATCGCTTCGAGTTTAAGGTCGCGCTCGAACCCGGCGCCACCGGGGTTTTCGAGGGCTTGCGCATAGTGGCGGGCCTGCTCGACATAGTCCGCGAGTTCGTTGATCTGCTTGTCATATTCTTTTTTCACGTCCGTGAAGGACTTTTCCCTGGTCGAGAGAGCCGAGAAATCGAAGGAACGCGTCTCGATACCGGGCCAATCGACTACCATGGCCGCATGCTTGTTGATGAGCATCTCTTCGGCGGTCCAACCGGCAAGGTGTATCGCCGAGGCCCGGCCGCCAACCAGATTGGCGGGGCCGCGGCTGTCGAAGCCGCCGCTGGCCGGCGCCGCGATCACTTCCGTGATGCCTGATGCGCGGGTCACGGGAATGTGCGCGCTGGAAGGAAGAATCGCGGTCGCCGCGGTCACATCGGGATTGAACGAACCGGTTTCGGTAGTGTCCACGGTAGCGCTCACGGCGCCGATTTCGCTCAAGCCCATTTGCGTGACGGAATCGAACAGGCCGGGATACACCTGGAGGCCCTTCGCATCGATGACCTGCGCTCCCTCGGGAATCGGAACGCCCGCGCCGACGGCCGCGATTTTTCCGGCACGAATCACCACCGTGCCGTCTTCGACGGGCGGTCCGGCCAGAGTAAAGATTTTTGCGTGGGTGATCGCGAAGTCGGCTGTTCCGGCGGTTTGCGCAGTGCTGGGGCGCGCATTGAATAATGCGAGGATAAGAATCGTGCCGAGGAAATTCAGGTGACGACGTTTCACAGCGCGCCTCCCTGACCCGCGTCATCTTGCGGAGGCTTTGATTTGCCTTCCGGCTTCTTTTCTTCGGGCTTGTTATCGTCCGGTTTTTTCTCTACGGACTTCTTCTCCTCAGGTGTCTTGGCGCCTTCCTTCTTTTCTTCGTCTTGTTTCTTCCTGGCCTTTTCGAGGAGATCTTTCTTTTCCGTTTCGAGCGCAGCGCGCCCCGCTTGTTCCCTATCCCGGTCAAAATAGACGCGGCCGTCGATCAGCGTCTTCTCGACGACGGCGTAGGCGCTGAGCGGATCGTGATTGTAGATGGCCAGGTCCGCGTCCTTGCCGACGTCAATCGTGCCCACGCGCTTTTCGATCCCCAACTGGATGGCGGGATTCAGGGTGACGAGTTTCAGCGCTTCGTCGCGGGTCAGTCCGCCATAGCGGATGGATTTTGCCGCTTCCTGATTGAGGTGCGTGGCTTCCGCCGCATCGTCCGAGTTGACCGAAACGAGCACGCCGCGCCTGGTCATCAGCGCCGCGTTATAGGGAATCGCCTCGTAGGCTTCGGCCTTATAGGCCCACCAGTCGGAAAACGTGGAGGCTCCGCTGCCCGCCGCGGCGATTTCGTCGGCGACCTTGTAGCCCTCCAGAACGTGTTGAAAGGTTTGAACGTGGAAGCCAAATTCCCTGGCCACACGCAGCAGCATCAGGATTTCGTCTTCGCGGTAGCAGTGCGCGTGGACGTAGCGCTTTCCTTCGAGCACTTCGACGAGCGGATCGAGTTTCAGATTGCGGCGCGGGAGAATTATATTCCTCTCGCCCGCCGCTGCGCGCTTGTTGTAGTCGTCCCAGGATTTTTTGTAGTCGCGCGCTTCGGTGAAGGCGCTGCGAATCGTCTCCTCAACGCCCATGCGCGTGGTGGGATAACGTTCCGGCGCGCCGCTGGCACGGAAATTCGAACGCTTGGGATTTTCACCGAGGGCAAACTTTATGCCGGGGAGCGCGCCTTCAAACGGCAGCTTCGCGGCAGGTTGTCCCCAGCGAAGCTTGATGACGATGGTCTGGCCGCCGATCGAGTTTGCAGAACCGTGCAGAATGTTTGCCGTGGTGACGCCGCCGGCCAGATCGCGGAAGATCGAGATGTCGTCGGAGTTCAGGACGTCGGCGATATTCACCATCGAGGAGACGGAGACGGATCCTTCGTTGACGCTGCCGTCGACGGCGATGTGCGAATGGCAATCAATGATGCCCGGCATGACGAACTGGCCGGTCGCGTCAATCACAACGGCACCCGCGGGAGCCTTCAGAGAGCCGCCAAGAGCGGCGATCTTTCCGTCCTTGATCAGGATGTCGCCCTTCTCGATGGCGCCGTGAGAGACCGTAAGGATTGTGGCGTTCTGAATCAGGATCACCGGCGCGGCCGCATCCATTGCGGGGCCGCCGGCCGGTTTTTCCTTGGCGCCCAAGAGCCCCGTGGTTGCGAGCAGAAACGCAGCGAGGAAGCGGAGAATGTTTGCGTTGAGTTTCATTGCGCACCCCCCGCCTTGACTTCCGCCATTCGCGTGGGCTTGGTGCCGCTGAACTCAAAGGTGTACCCCATCGCCTGAATCGAACCCTTGATGGAAGTCCCCTCGAATGTGCCGGTGAAAACAACATCGCTCGAGCTGCCCTCGAGCGAGATGTTGATCGCGAAGCTGAATTTGTCGCCGCTGAGCCACCCGCTAAACACGCTGCCGGTGCCGTGATCGCTGGTGACGCTGCCAGTCAAGGTGCCGTCTGGCAGCATGGCGAGATCGGCCGTGGCTTCTTCCTGGCCTTGCGGGGTCGTGAAAGTCAATTTCCACTTGCCGGTCAGGTCGCCCTTGGGCGGCTCGCTGGGCCGCAGGGTTTCCCGCACTTCGTACTTGCGGCCGTCGACGAAAACCATTTTGACTTTTGTTTTCTTATCGAAAAGATCGCCATCGGTAACGATGAGATTGGCGATCTTCCCGTTCTCGATCGAGCCGAGGGTTTCCGCCGCTCCGAATATCTCGGCCGGCGCAAGCGTCAGCGCACGCAGCGCCGCTTCGGGACTGAGGCCCGCATCAATCGACCTTTTCACCGCAGACAGAATGTCCTTCGGAGTGGTGATGCCGCCCGAATAAAACGCGAATTTCACGCCGGCCTTGCCGAGCGCGGCCGGGGAAGAGGGGGCGCGGTCGCGGAAACGAAGCGCGCGGAGCGAAGGCGTCGCCTCCGGGTCGCCGTCCTTTACCGCTTCCGGCCATTTGAGATCCACCAGCACCGGCAATTTCTTGGCGGCAATTTCGGGCGCGACTTCGTAGCCCATTTGTGCGCCGTAGAGGACCGCATTCAATTTCCATTCGTCAATCAGCCTGAGCGCCCGGCGAATTTGCAGCGAAGTGTTTCCGGGAATCAGCACGACCGCGTGTTTTCCCAGCGCCGCCGTGAGCGCTCGGTCGCTGCGGTCGTACTTCGGCCGCTCCATACCGCGCGGATTTTTCTCGTAGATGGCGTCTGCTTGCGTGTCCCAGTTCGTGTCCAGCCACACCTGGCGCAGATAGGCGATCCCGCCCATCACCGAGCCGGGAAAATTGCGGAATCCCCCAGGGGCTTCGAATGAAACCGGCACAGCCACCGGCGCTTTGACCACCAAATCGCCGGCGCGCTCGCCGCCCAAGTCCAAGACGGCGGCCTGGCCGGGAAACATGCCGCCTTTGGGCGCGGCGATCACCGTGGTAAATCCGGCCGACCGCCAGGTTTCCACACGCGGGTCGCCGGGATTCACTTCGTCCGCGGCGCTGCGCCACGGCGTGGTTGCGGGACGATCTTCGGGCCCGCGCGAAACGATTTGCTGCGGCCGGGGGGCTCCGTCTCCTGTGGGAGCGGAGGGAGTCGCGGGAGCAAGGCCAACATCGGTGAAGCCGTCGATCAGCCCGGGATAGACGATGAGTCCTTTGCCATCAATCACCCACGCATCCGGTGGGATGGTTACGTTGGTTCCGACCGCAGTGATGATCCCGCGCGAAACGACGACGGTTGCGTTTTCGACCGGCGTCGAGGACACCGGCACGACCTTCGCACCGCGGATTGCGAATGTGCGCGGCTCGCCTCCCTGCCCCTGTGCGGCAGGGGTCGCCAACAACCCAAGCCAAACTCCAAGAAGCAGAAATGCCCACGGGCGCAGTTGAACGCTCCTCCAACTCATCTCTGGCTCCTCGTCTTGCTGGCGTTATTGCTTTCTGAAGTCCCCGCGGGAATTGCATCCCTCGCAGAATATTGAGGCTAGTGGCAACGTCAGAGAACGTCAAGAGCCGGCGCGAATAAAAAGAGCTACCGGAACTGCGCTTTTTCCTTTCTTGAGGAGTGCCTGGTTTCGGGCTTACGGTTTGTTTTTGCCCGAGAGTTTCACAGGGGCTGAAGGATCGAGCCGGCGTATGGAAAACTCTCCCGCCTAAAGGGGTGAGCTACAGGAGCTGGGCCCCGACCCGGTCGGGGCCGCTACGCGGCAGCGATTGGTTTGATGCAAGCGTGGTTTGGGATAACGATCTAGGGTTTTTTCTTGCCGAAGAGACCGCCGAGCTGGTTGATGGTGTCCCCGGCGGTGCCTTTGCTGCCGCCGGCGAGGGCGCCGGCGGCGCTGGTCAGGCCGCCGGCTCCTCCGCTACCCGCGCAGGAAAATTCGGACTTGAGCAGGCTGGCGGCCGCGCCGCCGATGTCGGGCACAAATTGCGGGCTCGAGGTCGTCCCGTGAATCTGCAACGGCACCTTGATGCCGCCGTTTTTGCAGGCCGCGGCGCCGCCGCCGAGCATTTTGCCGACGGTGCCACCCATGCCTCCGGCCATGGAACCCGCCGCAGCCGTAGCGACGGTATTGTTCACCGTGGCGACGAGTTTGAAGTCCAGATTGTTCTTTGCGTCCACGGTGCCGTTGCCAACCATGGAGCCCAGGGCGGGAACCACGGCGTCCAGATTGTCCGCGCGGAGTCCGGTGGTGGCCATGTGCAAGTTCGTGGTGAACTTTTCAATGATCAGGTCACTGCCCGACTTGATTCCCGCAAGCGTGCCGATGCCGGACAATTTCTTGCCCAAGTCGAAGCCCGCCAGTTTTCCGTTGAACAAACCGATCGTGCCGTCGGTTACCAGCTTGTCGGTCGGGCCTGAGACGTGGAGGTTGGTGTTCATGGTGCCCGCGCTCAGCCGGGACTTGTCCGGCAAGTTGATGCCGAGAGCGGGAAGGAAGGATTCGAGGTCGGTTGCGGGAAGGCCTTCGCCGGTGATCTTCACATCCATAGTGAAGGCATCGCCTTCGGATTTATAGGTGCCGCTCAAGTTGGACTTGGCATTCCCGATACTGAGCGTCGAAGGGTGCAAGATGCCGGTGCCCTTCACGAGATCGTACTTGGTATCGAAATTTATGACCGCCGGGACGCCCGCCGCGCTTCCTCCCGCGACGAGCACAGCCTTCGAGAGCTTCAATTGGCCTTTGGTGGCCATCTCGCCCTTTTCGCTGACCAGGTTCGCGTCCATGTCCGCTACGCCGCCAAGCCCCAGCGATGGATCCAGAAAGCCGGTGCTCGAGAGATTCAGTCCGCTGATTGTAAGCTTCACGTTCTGTGGCGTGAGCGCGGCGTCTTCGGCATCCACGGGGCCGATTTTGCCGTCAATCTTCATGCTGCCGCCGCCCGGCAACTCCATGGAAAACAGGACCGGGAAATTGTTCTTCATCGCCACGTCGCTGGCGGTCAGGTTCACTTTGGTGTAGACGGTGCGCTTGCGCGAATTCGTGTTGCCCAGTGTGATTTGGCCGTCTTCCAGGCGCAATTTGCCGATGGAAAGCGACTCGGCCGAATTGCCGGCGGGGGCGGCTTTGGGAGCGGCCTTGCTGGGAGCTCCGCCAATGGAGGAAAAATTCCAGCGGCCGCCGGGATCCTTGAGCATGGTCACCTGCGGATTGACGACGGTGATTTCGGTGACATTCAATTGCTGGGAGAAAATCAGCGGGATCAACTCCACGCCAACTTTCACAGTCTTGGCGGTGAGAAACGGGGCGGCATTAAACTTGGGGTCGTCGCTGACGGAGACGTCATCGATTCCAACCGACCCGGTGATGAGCGACAAGCTTAAATTGCCAAGCTGCACCTTGCGGCCCAGCGCATCGGACGCCTTGGACTCGATGGTGGGCTTGAACTTGTTGATCGGGATCAGGAACGGCACGACGAGCAAAATCACGAGTATCGCCACAACGGCGATACCAATCCATTTTAGCTTGCTGTTCATGGAAACCTCCAAAGGGAGCCTGGAAGGGCGTAGGCGGGCGCCGAAATTGAATGCTGGGGGGATAATATCACAGAGCGCGGGTGATAACGGGGATTCGGACAGGGCGCGAAGAAGTCGCCGCGCCCTCTCCTATTACAATGTGCTCGATGGGGCTGTAGCTCTCTTCATTTTTTTGACCTTCTCCATACCCATCATCGGTGCTGATTTGGGCTAATCCGGGCACGGTTTCAAACGTGACTTGGAACGAAATGTGAGCGGGCTGCTGGTCGCTTCAACTGTCTGCCTGTGCATTGGCAATTGCCCACAGGCCCGGGGGGCAGGAACGCAACGTTTGCCCTCAATCGCGTTTTCCATTTCCGTCGCGCTGGAATGAGGGCATGGCCTGCAATATGGCGCAATCCTACTAAGTCCTCTGGCCAGGAGCGGAACAACAGGTCTGATGCCCTAAAACGTGGTGAAGATTTCTTGCGCCGATGATCGAAACGATGCTTCACAAGAATCCTGACGCACCGGACAAAAAGGATCCAGCTTACGCGCTGATCAAGATTCAGAGCGCTTATCTCGCGCAGAACGTCCTCGGGTGACCTTTTCCGTTTATCGGCGCGCGCTACGCCCTTTCGCATGATAATATATGCGATAATAACAAGTAGTGATAATACTTTCCGCCTCGAGCGACCGCGATTTTTCCGATTTTTGTTCCATCTTTGCTACTTTTTCGCTTGACAGCAAGCACCGGGGAGGGTAAAAGTCCAGAGCTAAATGGCCGAGGCATTCCCCCGCGATGCCTGCAAGTCGGTTCAAAGGAAAGATTGCTCCATTACTCAGAGGACCCCCGTAGTTCTTAGAACGCGACCAGCCATTTCAGACAATTTTCGACAAGACAGGAGATCCAGCCATGCATATCCGGATCCTGGCACTTTTTGTATTGACGTTACTGTTGTTCGTTGCTCCAAGTTGGGCGCAACAAAACTGTGGTGGGGAGGAACAGATTTCCTGCTCAATTTCACAGAACTTCAGCCCGGGAGTCACGACCGGCATCTATGATTTTACCCAAGTAAGTGACGGTTATCTCATAGTTCAATTCGATACAGTGCTGACAAACTTCACTCTCACCGTGACGCTTGACTTTACGACCAATACTGTCCTTGGGCCCGAGCTCGATCCAACCGAATTTCCAGCGGGCACGGTGTGCGTCCAGTATCCCAGTCAGGGCGCCAATAATTGCGTTCAATACGATCTATCTGGATCTCCGGCTTTACCTGTCAAAAACGTAGACTACAAGGGGTTAATTAACCTTACGCTAAGCTACTTTACTGCGGGCGGCTTCGTGGTCCAAACCCCGGCGTTCGCCCACGCGCCGGGCGACACCACCCCTCCCGCTTTCACGGTGAACATCTTGGACGCGTATTCTGACGACACCATTTGTCCACTTTGCGAAGATCCAACCATGCACGGCAAGATTCCGACGCCTTCAAGTTTAATTGCCCTCAACGAGCGTTTGGCCAACAACGGCAACGACTTATTCTGCAGCCTGACGCTGACCACGACCAATGTCGCATCCGGCCAGAAGCCCCAGGTCGAAGTTACGCTCGCCGAAGCCACCGGCGCGTGCGGTGGAGCGGGCTTGCGTGACAAGACGGCGAGTATTTCGGTGTCAGCGCAGGATAGTAACGGGAACTTTGCCGGTTTTCCTGCGCTCAAGAACGTTGAAGCGAACAAATTCCACTGGGATGCCAAAAGCGGGCTCAACGAGTACGACATCAGCACGGACGGGTTAGCGGATGGAACGTATACAGTTACGGTATTTTCCAATCAGATTCCGCCGCAAAGTGGTCTATTCTGCATGTCCAGTGGCAATGCGACCATAGGTGCCTGCCCCTAGGCCCCAGGGCGGACAGAAAGTTGGGTAACGAGCCAGGCCGAAGACGGCTTGGCTCGCAGCCGAATCTCGACATACTAGGGGTTCCCAGTCGATTGCGCGGAGATGGCGCTCAGGTCCTGACGTTTGAGGATTGCGTCGCTGCCTGATTCCTGGCGAATCGACTCGAGGATGCGTTTGGCTGCGGCGAAGTGTGGCGGCGCATCCGTAGTGCTTCCGGAAAGCTCGAGGGTACGAGCAAGCAGATACTGGCTCCGGGCCTGCAATACCTGCAGGCCCAGCTTTTCGCTGGTAGATTGCGCCGTCTGCAATTCCTTTTTCGCCGCCGGATATTGCCGCGTGTTGAGAAGCGCCTCGGCCAGCGCTAGTGTTGCTTCCGTGGAGATATTTTTCAACCCGATGGCCTCGGCCTCGGTGACCACAGCCTTCAGCGGAGCCACTGCTGCCTGGTAGCGCTTTTCTTCCACGAGGCACTTTGCAGCATTGTATTTCGAAAGTAGTACAACATCCTTCTCAACATCACCCGAACTTGCCGCAACTGCCTGCGCGAACAAATCTGAAGCGGACTTACGGTCACCGCGATAGTAGAAAGAGTCGCCCTGAAAGTTCAGAATCTGCGCGACCAACGTCTTGTTCTGCAATTCCTTGGCAAGGCTCATGGCCTCGGTCAAGTTTTTTTGTGCTTCATCGTAGCGTCCGACTTCGCTGAGGGAGTTACCGTAGCCGCTTAAAATCTCACCCATCCAGAAGCTACGATCGTTCAGTTCGCGGAAAGCCTTGAGTGCCTCTTCCTTTGATTTAAGAGCCGCTCCGTAACGTCCCTGATACTCAAATATCGTGCCGATGCTATAGGACTGAATCGCGGCACCGCTCTTGTCGGATGAACTGCGGAAAAGGTCGAGAGCTTTCATGTGGTAATCCAGGCTTTGGCCGTAATCGCCCGCCTTGAGCGAGGCTTCGCCAAGATTGTGCAGGGTTTCCCCGACTTCGCTGGGAATGTTGGCCTTCTTGCGGAGTTCCAGTGCGCGTTCATAGTAAGTGAGAGCATCGCTGGGCTGGCCCTTCGATAGATAAATATCGCCAATATTATTCAAGCAGACCGCCTGATAACTCTCGTTGCCCAAATCGCGCTGAATTTGCAGCGCTTCCTTATATGCGTTCAGCCCATCGTCGTATTTGCCGCGCTCGCTGTACAAGGCTCCGAGGTTAACCAAGGTGGAGCCAAGGCCCTTCTTGTCGCCGATTTCGCGCTGCAACTTCACAGCTTGCTGATAGCTCTTGTTCGAGTCGTCCGGCTTACCGAGAGTCGCTTGCACACGGGCGATATTGCCGAGGGTCTGCGCAACACCCGCCTTTTGCCCGAGACTCTGCTTGATGGTCAAGGATTCCTGGAAATTTCGCAGCGCCTCCTGTGGCTTGTCCAGCTGTTCGTAGGCGTTGCCGATGGCATTCAAAATCGAGGCTTTGCCGTCGGTGTTGTCAAGCTGCACGGCCAGAGTGAGCCCGCGGTTCAGGAAATCGAGCGAACCCTGGGCGTTGTTGCTGCGAATTTCCACCCGGCCCGCTGCCAGCAACGCATCGACGTGCTTCGGATCGATGGACAGGACCTTGGCGAGTTCGGTACGCGCTTTGTCGTATGCGCCAGTCGATTCGTAGAGTTCGCCCAGATGAAAACGGACATCGGCATCTTCGGGAGAAACCTTTTCAAGATTTTCGTAGGACTCGATCGCTTTGCGGAAGTCGTTGGAGACTTGAGCGTAATTCGCTTGGATTAAATAGCGTTCGGGCGGCGGAAGTTTCTCGCTGAGATCGACCGCTTTCTGCGAATACTCCTTGGCCTTGTCGTCATTTCTGAGATTGCTGTAGGTTTGGCCTAGCCTAGAAAACGCCAGAGCAAAGTTAGGGTCGGCCTGAACGGAAGCCTGAAAACGCTTTGCGGCCTCCAGGTGATTTCCCTGACGCTCCAGCTCCATCCCCTCGTTATAGCTGCGCAGAGCAGGCAAGGAACTGGACGATGGCTGGAAAGACTTGGCCCGCAACTCCGAGAGGACGTCGGAAGAAAGCGACAGATTCTGCTGAATGGATTGGGCGAGTTGCGCAATCGCCGGGAGCAATGCCTTTTCGTTCGCTGCTTCGGCTTTGATGGGGATGGTACGCTGGTGTTTCAGGTCGCGAAGCGTTGCGTCGATTCGAATGAGTTCACCGAATTTTGCGTATTGCCCGGAGACTACGGTATCGGCATTGCTGAATTGAGCAATGCGGCCCATGGTGGCAGGATCGATGTCTGTCCCAGGAGAAATCTGCAAATCGGAAAGCACTTGGTGCAACCGATCGGGCGAAATAGTGCGCAACTGCGCAGACTGGCCGACGTCGGTGCTCAGCATGTCGGCCAAACTGGAACCGAGCCAATCGAGCTTGGCGTCGCCGGAGCCGTTGCGGAACGGAAGGATGGCCAGAGAAACCTCGGGGCCCGCCGGAGTTTTGCCGGTGGTCGTGGAGGTGAGTTTGCCTTTTAGGGCCCAACCGACAATGGCGATCGCGGCAGCCAGCGTCCCTGCAGCGACCCACTTCCAAGGAACCGCGCGTGGGGGCAGCGGCGCCGGAATCACCACGGACGCAGCGATCGGGCGTTTGCCTTCCCAGGCGTCCAGATCGGCGAGAATTTCCTTGGCGCTCTGATAGCGCAATTCAAGATCGCGCTCCAGGCATTTGCTCACAATGTCGCTGAGCCCCTTCGGAACGGATGCGTCGATTTCTGCAGCGGGCAGCGCGCGCTCCTGATTGCGCTTCAGCAGACTGGCCATCGCGGTGTCCGCTCGGTAGGGAATTTTTCCGGTGAGCAATTCGTAGAAGATCAAGCCCACGGTAAACAGGTCGGAGCGCGCATCGAGATGCTTGCCCATAGCTTGCTCCGGCGACATGTACTCGATGGTGCCGAGCAGCGCGCCGGATTGGGTCATTCCGTCGGACTCGAGCGAACGGGCCAGACCAAAATCCATCACCAGGATGCGGCCGGTTTTTTCCTGCATGATGTTTTGCGGTTTCAAATCGCGGTGGATTACATCGGCGCCGTGCGCGGCTTCCAGTGCAAAGAGTACCTGGCGAATGGTGCCGACGGCCTGCTCGGGGGAGAGCTTTCCGTTGTCGAGCAGCAGCTTGCGCAGATCGCAGCCTTCGACAAACTCCATGGTGATAAATCTGACGCCGTCGACTTCAGCTAGATCGTAGATGCGAACGGCGTTGCGGTGAGTCACCCGGCGCGCAGTGAGCAGCTCTTGCTTGAAGCGCCCCAAAATCACCGGATGATCGGCCATCTCTGGGCGAATCACTTTTAAGGCTACAAGGTGATCGACTTCGAGGTCGCGCGCTTTGTAGACGGCGCCCATGCCACCTTCGCCGAGCAGGCTTAGGATTTCGTAGCGGCCGCCGAGCACGTCGCCGGGGCGGAGGTGGTCGCGCTTTCGGGCGATCGAGGAATCGCGCGGTCGATCGACTATTGTGGCGTCGTCCGGGAGCGAGATATCGCTGCCCGAACTTTCGCCCTTGACGGGGACGCGCAGTCCGGAAGGTCCTCCGATAGTTGCGCCTTCGGGGCTAGCCTTTTTTGGTTTGGCATCGTCCATACGATTACTGCTTTTCTACGTAACACAAAACACGTAGCCCGCGATTGCGAGAAAACAACGGCCTGATTGAGGGAAGTATATACCGACAAGCGCTCCAGGCGGCGCACTGGTTTCGAATGTGGCCTAGTGTGAAACCTGTTCAGAATTCGCGGCAGCAGCAAGCGGAACGCACACAATCGCGGCGTTTGCCGCCAGGTCCGCTGCAAGTGCCGCAAGTGGGGACGCCCTGGCACATCGTATCTCCCTGAGTCGTTCAGGCAGTAACGCAGAATGCGTACATCAAGAGCGTAAAGGAATCGCAGATCAACGTAATGGACGTAGGCAAACGCGAGACTGGAAAAGGAAACTGGCAACAACCTTGCAACGGCCAGGAACAGGCACAGCAACTGACCGAGCATAACTCTCCGTGATAGAATCGCTTACAAACCGTGGGGCTGTAGCTCAGATGGATAGAGCGTCGGTTTCCTAAACCGTAGGTCGGGAGTTCGAACCTCCCCAGCCCCACCATTGGCAATATTTACCCCCCCAGGCATGGGTGCCAAATGAGTCTCTAGGATACGACCTTGCGAAGCCTTCCCACCTTTTACTTCTGGGCGCGAAGGGCTTCGAGGGTTGGCATGGACACAGGAATCGTGAGGGCCTTCTCGGGCTGGTTCTTGTGGTGTTCGAGCGCGTCCACCAGCATGTCGATTGCCTGGCCGGTGTTTGGGGGGCTGAAAATGGTGGCGCGCAGCAGGCCGCTGCGCAGCCATGCCTGGCCCGTTTTCGGCAGGCCGTCAATCCCCAGGAACGGCACGGAAAGCCAGCGCTCGCGTTCCACTTCATTGAGCACTTCCTGAAACGCTTTGCGAATGCCGATGGCCATGGCGTCGTCCTGCGCGGCAACCAGGTCGATCTGAGTTTTTCTTGTAGTCGTCAGCTTCAGCCACGAACGCACCGCGCGTTGCGCGCTCTCTTCCGTCCACTGGCCCTTCAACGTGATCAGGTGCATGTTTGCGGGCTTCAATTCCAGCATCCCTCGGGACCGGTCCTTCGCGGCGGAATTTTCCGATGGGCCTTGCATGTAAAGGACTGTGCCGCCTCTCGGAAGCAGCGCCGCGCACTGCTGCGCCTGGATGCGGCCGATCTCGACGTGATCCACGGTGACTACGAACACCGGTGCTTTGCCCAACCCGCGCAGCTCCGGCACATAGGTCGCTTCGCGATTCAGCACCACCCAGGCGATGCCCTGATTTACGGCCGCGCGCGCCACCTGCGGCAACGCCGTGCCGCCCACGGGCTCAAAAATAATCGCGTTGGGGCGGTCGGCTTCCTCCGCTTCCTGGATGACTTTCAGAATCTGGGTGCTTTGATTGATCGCGTCGTTGTCCGAATAGATGATCTTGAGATCGATGCCGTGCTTGTGCGCTGCCTGCTCGGCGGCATTCGCCTGTTCGACTTGATAGTCGTTGTCGTTCGTGGTGAGAGAAATCAGTATCCGCAGGTTCCCCATGGCCTCATCCGACAGATTCTTACTCTCTAACAATACACGCCTGCCCGAAAATCTTCACGGAAAGCTCCCGCGGAGTTTCCCCGCGGAAAACGGCAGGGTGCGCCACAACTCGCCGAATCTCAGGCTCCGGCTCGCGGCACTTTCCTCCTGGTGGTGTGGCTTGGGCATCCACCTGTCTATTTTAGATTCCCAATCCGAGCAACCGATATTAAGATGTACCGCACGTGCGATTCCCAGTAATACCGTCTGGGGCCCCATCCGGCGATAGAGAATTGCCGTGGTGCAACGAGCGGCTCAATCCCCGAGGTACCGGAGACCTTCCATGCTTCGTGCCTGGATTTGTCTGATTGTTCCCTTTCTGCTGCTCCCTGCTGCGGCCCAGGAAAAAGCAGGCGAGCCCAGCAGCGAAAAAGCCCAAAAATCCTTCAAGGAAGCATGGGAATACCTGAACCAACGGAAACAACAATGGGCTCTTGACAGCTTTAAGAAAGCGGATAAGCAAGACGGCGGGCATTGCACGGTTTGCCAGAAGCAGATGGTCAAGTACGGGATGGATCTGGGCGACTGGAAAACCGCCGAGCTTGGCGCGGAAGAATTGATCGCATCGGCAAAAGACGACCGGGAAATTGCACTCGCGCATTACGATCTTGCACTCGTGCTCATGAACGAAGGGCTGCAAAAGCACAAGGATGAATACCTCACCCGGAGCCATGAGGAGTGCCTCAAAGCGCTGCCCCCCAGTTTGAAGTTTCCAGACGCCGTCCTGCTGGACGGCAGGGCCCTCGCTCAACTGCATCAAGACGATGCGGCCAGGGATCGCTTTGAACAGTTTCTGAAGATGAAGCCCGAGGACGATCCCAATCACCAGCGGGTCGCCCGCTACGTCACCCGTCCGGAACTTGCCCGCGCGCGCATGGCGCCGCCCTTCGCTGTTACCACCACCGACGGCAAGGTCATTGCCATGGATGATTTAGAAGGCAAGGTCGTGCTCCTCGATTTTTGGGCCACCTGGTGCGAGCCCTGCCGCGAGGCGCTGCCGCACATCCGCAACATCGCCAAAAAATTCCAGGGCCAGCCGCTGGTGATTCTGAGCGTGAGTCTGGATGCCGACGAACGGAAATGGAAGGAATTTATTGGCAAGAATGAAATGACCTGGCCCCAATATCGCGATGGCGGATTCACGGGCCCGGTCGCAAAAATGTTTGGCGTGACGGCAATCCCCCACACCTTCACGATTGACGCTGACGGCGTCCTACAGGAGGAACACGTTGGCGACGCTTCGATTGAAGGCAAGCTCAAAAAACTTCTCGCCCGGGCGCGGGAAGTCCCGACCCCGGATAAAACTTCCAAATGAAGATGGTTCCCGCTCCGCCCGCTTGGTGCCGGTGATTCATGGTTTTTCCCAATGCGCTGAGGTGAATTGCTTGGGATCGAAGAGCGCCGGGTCGAGTTTCGCGTCACCATTGATGTCCGTGTATTCCTCGCTGAAGACTTTTTTCCCGTCGAGGTAAACTTCCACGAGCGCCGCGATCCAGCCGCCGCTCAGCTTGCGGTAATCGGCGAAACGAATGTCCTGGGTCTTGTCGGGATCGCTCTGGTCAGGCTCCAGCAGGCGCACAAACAGCATGCGGTCCTTCTCCACCCAGAACTGCTTCGATTTCAGATCGCCCTTTTCCGCGCCGAAAACATAGACGGGCTTCCCTTCCCAGGTATCTTCGTGAAACTTGCCGGCGTCGAAGCCTTCCTTTTTGGCAATCGCCAGCGTCGCCTCCGGGGTTTGTTTGTACACGTCAAAACCCAGTACCAGCAGCATGTTTACTTGCGGCAGGTTCGCCTTGACCTGCCCTTCCTTGAACACCGTCACATTTCCATCCACCAGCAGGTATCCGTTGCCTGCGCTCGGCGGCCCGATATCAATGCGGAGTCTTCCCGGCAGCAGCGCCGCTTCGTACCACGTTTCCACTCTGGTCGTGCCGTCGGGATTGTAGGTGGTGCTCTTCTGCGTGAAGGTCACCGTTGGATACCAGGACGTGGCGTAGCGCCCGTGCATTTCCTTCACCAGCGTTTCACCGCTGTTTACCGCCGCCGGCTTCCCCTCGGCCAGCCCCGCTGTTGTCAGAATCATCACCGAGAACAACAACTTCGAAGTTTTCATGTTTCCCTTCCCGGGCAACCCGAGCCTCCGCGTGCAGCATCCCATCGGTTCCGAGACCCTTGGCACTGTACCCGCTTAGACGCGCACTTTGCCAGAAAATCTCAGCCCTCTGGCAGTGACTTTTGCCCGGAGCGGTGAGTAACAGTGAAAACTTGCTGGAAGTCAGCGGGAAGGCTGTAAAATAGGAAGCGTGATTTCCACAAGAAACGTCCCCTGCGGGAAATCTCCTGGCGGAATCTTCCGCATTTCTTCCATGGGCCCGGGGATCCCAGTCTGGTTGAGCCTGCTTGCCTTGGTTTGCGCGTTGCCAGCTCGGGCCCAGGATCCGCAGGCTGCTCCCGGCGCTGGCACCGGGCAGGGCCAATCCGCAACCGCTCCAAACGAGACTGCCTCCGCAAGTAGGCAACTTCCGGATTCACCCGTCCCGGGAACCATCCACGGCACAATCGTCGACCCGAATGGAACCGCTGTTGCCGGAGCCAGGGTGAAGCTGGCCCGGCAGGAGCAATCCGCCAACCCGGAAGCGCAAACCGGCGACGCCGGGCAATATTCGTTTGCAAACATCGCTCCCGGGGCGTTCCAACTTTCGATTGCGGCGGAGGGTTTCGCGACGAAGACTGCCTCCGGTGTCCTGCATTCCGGAGAAAACCTTGTCTTCCCGCAAGTCACGTTGGCGCTGACGACCGAGGTCACCGAAGTGCGCGTCGAATTCACGCCGGTCGAACTGGCGCAGGAACAGATCAGGGATGAAGAAAAGCAGCGCGTGCTCGGTTTCATTCCGAATTTCTACGTCAGCTACATTCCGAACGCGGCGCCGCTCAATACCAGGCAAAAGTTCGAGCTGGCATGGAAATCCACGCTCGATCCGGTGACGTTCGGAATCACCGGCGCCATCGCGGGAATTCAGCAGGCGAACAACCAGTTCAGCGGGTACGGGCAGGGCGCGCAGGGCTACGCAAAACGTTACGGCGCTTCCTACACCGACGTGGTTACCAACACGTTTATCGGAGGAGCGATCCTGCCCTCGCTCCTCAAGCAGGATCCGCGATATTTCTACAAGGGAACCGGCAGCAAGCGCTCCCGAGTTCTCTATGCCATTGCCAATTCCGTGATCTGCAAGGGCGACAACGGACACTGGCAGACAAATTACTCGACCATCCTTGGAGGCCTCGCAGCGGGCGGTATCTCCAACCTCTACTATCCGGCGAGCGACCGGGGCGCAGGACTAACGTTTGAAAATGAGGCCATCGGAATTGCAGCCAGCGCCGCCTCAAATATCCTGCAGGAATTTGTTATCCGAAAGCTGTCCTCGCATGTGCCGAGTAACGCCCCCGTGACTCCCTGATGCGGATGTTTCTGCCCACCTGCAGGAGGTGAAGGCCTCCGCAAGCTTCTTTAATCAGAAGCGCACCTGCCCAACCGACTCGCTCCCGGGAACTAAGCGGTTACCATGCGCTGTTTATGCGGCCTTTTTGGGGCTGTCTTTCAGAAGGCCGAGGCCGACCAGGCTTTGGGCGGTGGCGACCAGCGACTCCTCATTCGAACGCGGCGACCAGGCGAGCAGGCGCCTGGCCTTTTCATTGGTGGCGTTTTTCCGCTTGCCGAGCTCGGGCAGGATAAGCTTGATCGCGGGATCACGCAACGAGGCAAGGCGCACTACCCAGTTGGGCAATTGACGGGTTGGCACTCGCTTGGCGGACGCGCCCATGCGGGATTTCAATATTTTCGCGATATCGAGCATGGACAAGAAATCGCCGGCTACGGCGAGGAAGCGTTCTCCCTTGGCGGCGGGATGCGTCATGGCGCGAAGGTGCAAGTCGGCAACGTCGCGCACGTCCACCGCCCCGAAATAGAGTTGCGGCGCGCCGGGCATAGCGCCGTCCATCATTCGCTGCACCAGGAGGATGGATGCCGAATAATCGGGCCCCAGGACTGGACCGAACACGCCCACCGGATTGATGACGGAAAGTTCCAGGCTGCCGCCTTCCCGGCCGAGGAAATCCCAAGCCGCGCGTTCGGCCAAGGTTTTCGATTTCGCGTACGGAGCAATGTCGTCCCCATCCGGGTCCGTCCAGTCTGTTTCCGTGAACGGCGTGTCCCGGACCGTGTGACCATAGCCGATCGCAGCGAAGGAGGAAGTCAACACGACTCGTTTGACGCCGGCGTTGCGCGAGGCGCGCAGCACGCGAAGAGTTCCCTCCCGCGCCGGCACGATCAGATCGTCCTCGTGCTTGGGGACGTTTGGTGGCAAGGGTGAAGCCACGTGGAGCACATAGTCACAGCCGGTGATGGCTTCCGGCCAGCCCGCGTCGTTTTCAAGACGGGCAGCGAAAAACGACAAGCGGTTGCCCGGCTCCGCGCCGCCTGCTTTCAGCATGGCGCGCACGTTGCCTTCGCTGTCCAGGTTTCGAATCGTCGTGCGCACCTGATGGCCGGCAGCCAGAAGGTGCAGAATGATGTGGCTGCCGATAAACCCGGAACCGCCCGTTACCAAAACCGTCTGAGACATCGAATGTCCTTCCAAGTGGTGTACATCAAATTAGAGAAGGCGAACCTTCATTCGGTTAGATATAATCCGGCCACGTAAACGGTGGTGAGCTGCCCAAGCGCCGCGCGCGCAACCCGCCCGGGCGCTGACTCTTGGTCTGCAGCAAGCTGAGGTCAGGAAGCTAAAATGACAACAACGGGCGCGCGGGTGAACGGGCCTCATCGTTTGTCTCTCGAACGCATTGAGCAGGCTGCGGGGATGATTGACCCGGCGTTTCTCAACTCGCCGCAGTTTCAGACGGAGCCGTTCGAACAACATTTGGGTTGCCGCGTGGTCGTCAAGGTCGAAACCTTGAACCCGATTCGCTCGTTCAAGGGGCGCGGCGCGGAATATTTCGCCGCGACGCTCGACGGACGCCCCCATCTGGTGTGCGCAACGGCGGGCAATTTTGGCCAGGGCATGGCCTTTGCTGCACGCAAGCGTGGATTGCCGCTCACGATCTTCGCCAGCGTCACCGCCAATCCGATGAAGGTCGAACGCATGCGCGCGCTTGGGGCGGAGGTCCGGCTTGTCGGCGAGGATTTCAAGGCGGCTCACTCGGCCGCGAAATCGTTTGCACAGCAGGCCGGGGCGAGGCTAATTGAGGACGGGCGTGTCCCGGCCATCTCTGAGGGCGCAGGCTCGATCGGGCTGGAGCTATTGCGATGGCCGGAACATTTCGATGCAATCCTCGTGCCGCTCGGTGATGGTGCTTTGCTGGCCGGCGTCGCTCGGTGGGTTAAAACACATCAGCCGGCCACGAAGATGATTGGCATTTGCGCCAGCGGTGCGCCCGCCATGGAACGCTCCTGGCGGGCCCGGGAGGCGCAGGAACACGGGCAAACCGAAACGATCGCGGACGGGATCGCGGTTCAGAGCCCCTACGCGGAGGCGGTTGCCGATCTTGTCGGCCTCGCGGATGACATTCTCCTCGTCGAAGACGACTCGCTGGTGTCGGCGATGCAGAAGGCCCACCGGGAACTGGGCGTAGTGCTGGAGCCTTCGGGCGCTGCCGGCCTGGCGGCGTTGGCAACTTACCGCGAGCGGTTCAAAGGGCAGTTGATCGCCACCATCCTTACAGGCGGCAACGTGACGGCCGAGCAGATGCGCCAGTGGCTCTCGCGCTGATGAAGATCCGCCCGGCCGGAGAAAGAGCTCCCCTCTCATCGATCGGCGCCGGTTGCCATTGGAGCGCCGTCGTGTATAATTGAGTGAATACTCATCCACAGAGGATCTCCGTGGCGCGCCCCAAGAGCGAAGACAAGAGAAATGCAATTCTCGATGCCGCGACCCGCTTATTTGCGGAGCGCGGGCTTGCGGCCGCCCCGACATCTGAGATATCCAAGTTGGCCGGCGTCGCCGAGGGAACTCTTTTCACGTATTTCGGGACCAAGGATGAATTAATCAACTCGCTTTACCGGGAGATCAAGCTGGGACTCGCTGACGCCATGATGTCGGATTTTCCGCGAAAAAAGAATGTTCGCACCAGGATGCGGCATGTTTGGGATCGCGACGTCCGCTGGGGGATTGCGAATCCGAGGCAGCGCAAGGTGCTGGGGCAACTGCTGGTGTCGGAGGTGCTGACCAAACAGAGCAGAGAAGCCGGCAGCGCGCCGTTTGTGGAGTTCCAAACCATGATTCGCGACGGGATTGAGGGGCGTGTGTTTCGAAATGACCTCCCGGTCGAGCTTATCTCGAAGTCGTTGGGAGCCTTGGTCGAGGCAACGATAGACCTGACGGTCGCGAACCCATCGAAAGCAGACAGATACCGGGAGAGCGGTTTTCAGATGTTGTGGGCCGGTATAACCCGGCGATGACTCGGTGCACCGTATAAATGAGTGAGTAATCACATTTCTAAGGAAAGGCAAGCGAATCAATGGCAACTGAACAAAAACCGCTGCCATCCGGGTTGGGAGCACGGACCACGGCCGAAGAAGCTCTTGGCGGGGCCGATCTTGGAGGGAAGGTCGCGATCGTAACCGGTGGTCATCGAGGTCTTGGCCTCGAGACGACGCGAGTGCTTTCAAACGCAGGGGCTACCGTGGTTGTAGGCTCCCGCGACCCCGGGAAAGGCTCAAATGGCGGTCGCGAGAATGAAGAACGTTGAAATTGGCGAGCTTGATCTTGCCAGTAGAGCTTCGATCGATCGTTTCGCCCGCGAATTTCTGGGCTCAAATCGCCCGCTTGATCTTCTCATCAACAACTTGAATCGAGCCAGTTGCGCGACGCTTTTGGAACTCGTCGATACCTATCTCAACATTCTGTGAAGGTGGAGTTCTCTGCTGTCGAACCTATCAGGTATCGAGGAAGGGGACGCGCATCGCCGTCACGCGATGACACTGCAGCGATCAGAAACGGCCGGGTCAAAAGTGGAAAATCAGATCGCTGGCGACGGTAAGCTGATTCTGGCGTCGCCCCTGGTCGTAAGCCTTCTGATCCCAGGCACGCTCGAAACGTAATTCCGGACGAATTTGGACCGTTGCGCCGATCCAATGACACCACATGACCGTGTTCTCTGAATATCTGGTCGCGTAGCCCGTACGCTGGCCTTTCTTGTCGTCGAGAAAGTCACTGCGAAACGACAGGAAGTCATGTGGTGAGAGTTCCTTCTGCAGAAAATTGACCATGGCATATTCGGGAGCGGTGCAACGCTGTTCCCCTGTCAGGCAGTACGCGCCATTGGCGCCCGTTTCCGGGCGAATCGTGCCTCTTAAGGCAGGCACGTCGCGCTCATACATATACCAGGCTTCCGTTGCCATATGCACCGTCTTCGAGAACTCGTGATACCAGGTAACGTCATACTGCTGAAGATTGTTGTACGCGTACTTGCCGTCATTGATCCCATTCGCGCAGATGTAAACATTGTCATTCACCGACGCTGTTGTATAGCTCAGGCAGCCCGTACCGGAAGGCTTCGCATCCGGCGTCCACAAGGCTACATCATGGCCGCCGGTGATCCCGAATTGCATCAGCCACTGGTCGCTCAGCTTAACCGTCGCAATCAGCCCCGTGTCGGTAAACGGGTCAATCGCATAAAGGAGCGAGTGGCTGAAGATGTAGTTGTTGGGCGCCAATTGGGCCTCGATCCCAGGCACGGAGATGAAGCGACCCAGCCTCAGATTCATTCCCTGCGCAACCTGCGGAACGTAAAGATCGACATATTCAAGCGTAGGATCGAAGCCATATTGACGATGATCGTTCAATAATTGGCCGCTCAGGTATCCCTTCGCGATCGTAAAACGATAATCCGTGCCATAGAGGGCCGTGAGGTGGTAGCCCCAGTCGACATGATCGCGTTGCACTGAGTCCGGCAACCGCTCGGCATAGAGCACAAGTTGGTTCATTTCAAGACGATTCGAGTAGACATCGTTCGCCTCAGGCTCGTTGCGATGTGTGGAGGTGCTGAAGTTTAGCGTCGGATCGACCCATCCATACACCTTCGTCCGGCTCCTGGCCTGGTTGATGGCGGTCATCAGTGGATAGTTGTTCGTGTCTGGCTCCCCAATAGCCGGCGAACCACCATACGACCAATCGGCATTTGGGAACGGCGGCGAATCCAGCGGCGAAGGAAGGCCACGCCGCGCTGGGGCCGGCGAGGAAGCAGTCGTCCCCGACCAGTCTCGGTGGTAAAACTCCGCCCAGCGAGCAAAGAAGCCCTTCGTCTCGGGAATGCTCGGTTTGGGAGCGTCCGGCAGCGGAGAGACCTCTTTGTCCGTCTGTTTTGCCAGACACAGACTGCAAGACAAGAACGCGACGAGTGCGAATAAAAGAAGGAACTGGCAAAGGCGGACGTTGTTGTTTGGACGCATGAAATGTTGAGCCACTCAAGTCTACACGGCCTCGTTCGAGTCCTTTGCTCGTTGGTGCCTAAGTACCCGGCGTGAGACGAGCTCCTTTTCGCCTTCCGATGTCCATTCAGCGCCTGTCCGGGAAATAAGAGCGTCGGAGGAGCTTTACGCGCAACCAGCACCACGAACGGGCTAAACATATCATTTCGCGCAGTGAGATCACGTCCCGTCCCACAATTTGTGTTCGAAACGATCAAAAGGGCATCGGCGGAAGTCGCTGAAAACAATCGTCAAGAAAGGGGTGCGCCCAAGGGGACGATTTTAGAACTTTTCTGAATCAATTTGTGGCGGACTCGCAACATTTTGGACTCCCTGAGGTCCTAAGGAGAGTCCCAGAGCTGTCGCGCTTGTAGCAAGGCGGACGTTTCAAGAGTCGCTCCCGCAAAACAGCTAAACCGTTTATAAACAAAAGTTCTTAGTGGTGCATCCCAGGGACGATTTTAGGACTTTCTTCGGAAGGTCCGAATTCAGACTTACAGAATTCGGCGCTAGCTTCCCTCCTAGTTTGAACCGCCAATTGGGGAGAATTCAAACCGAAGACCCGAGTTCCTAAACCGAACCCAGAGGTATCGCTTCAAGCATTTTCACGTTGTCGGTTGCGTTGAAAACAGAGTCGGCGTCAATCATGATTAGGTGCGTGAATCCCTGAGGAAGTCGAGGGTTGTTCTACCGTCAGGGAGAGTAGCGCTGGGTGCGGTGGCTTCCGAAAGTTCGCAATGTTTTGCACAGTCCAGATGGTTTGGGTGACGGGTTCACTGTAATCCCTTCATCCTAAACTGTTTGTTTTTGTTCATTTCACAAGTGCCTGGCATGCAAAGTGCTCGCAACCCTTAGCGATACTTGCGGGTTTGGAGATCCCGATAAGGCATCGGATGGGGGGGAGCCGTGCGAAAAGTTCAACTGGTGGTCCTCGTTGGTTTGGCAGCCTTGCTCTGCTGCACTCTGCCTGTTCTTGCGGACGACATCCCAGCCACTATCGGCTCTCAACACTTCACGAATGGAAAAATCATTACCTCCGCTACTTTTTTCGGGGCCACCTCCAGTCAACCTGCCCCGTTCACTGGTCCATGTGGTAGCAATGCCACCACCAACTGCAATACCAGCTGGGTATTCAGCAGCTACGTGATCCCTGCGGGAGATACGCTCACTGGCGCTACCTTTACGCTCGGAATCTATAATCTCGATTCCTCCCTTAACCCGAACCCTTTCGCTTCTTTTACTCTCAACGGGACGGACGATCTAACGTTGCTCATGAATTTGGCCGCAGACGGACTGGACAGCGGAGCAGGCTCGAAGCACAACGAGTATGATGTCCTCACGATTGCCATCCCGGACACATTTCTGACTGACCTAAGCGGCGGCACTGCTACCTTTGCGCTCACGACCCAGGGCCCGGGATTCGGAATTCTGGGAAATACCAAATTCCTCGGTGTGGGGCTGGAATCCTCCACTCTAGACATCACCGCGACACCACAAAGTGGAGGCACCGTCCCCGAGCCGGCTACCTTCAGTTTGCTCGGAATCGGCCTGCTGGGCCTGGCGGCGGCAGTTTTCAGGAAGTAGCTCTCACAAAACCCGGAGCGGCAATTGGCACGCGGCGGTCAGTTGCCGCGCCATTTTATTTCCTGCTTCCGGGATGGTGCCCATTCCATGAAGTAGTAAACACCTTTATCCTCGGCAATTCGGAACCCCAACCGCGTGTAAAGACGGAGAGCGGGATTATTCCTTTCCACGTGAATTTGGACGCGCCTCCCCAACGTGGAAGCTTGCGAGAGTATCTCGTTCAACAACCGGCTGCCGATTCCGCTCCCCCGATGTTCGGGCAGCAGAGCGATGTCAATCAGCAGGATTGCGTACTCGGTGCGGTGAACATATAGTCGGCCGACGGCGTTTCCCTCGCGGAGAATCACATCATAGGAAGCATCGGGGTAATACCGGCGGTAGTGCACGGACTGCGCCTGGAACTGCATCCGAAGGAAGGCTTCCTTCTGGGTTTCATCCCAGGGCACAAGGTTCATTTCCTCGGCGCGGGTGCTGGCGTAGAGACGAAACAGAAAATCCGCGTCCTTAGGCGCTTCCGGGCGCAAGCTAATAGGTATCCCCGTGTTCATGGTCCAGTCGGCTTTTTCCACCCACCCTTGAGCGCTTACCAGGAATCCGCAGGGCGAAGAAACGCTTAGTTCTGACTCGGGAAAATCCCCTGGAGCGCGATGCAAAAGTTCAGCGTCAGGAAAGGCGCCATGTTCAGGTGCGCCTGGCTTCCACCCACCACGCTCAAGGCTCCGCCATTCATCGCCGCTCCGGGCGAGCTGCTGTAAGGCGTGTTGCCATTGTTGTCCTGGGCCCAGAAATTTCCGGCGGGACTCGCTCGCGTGCCAAGGGCGGAGTCGCAAAAAGCCGGGTGTACGTGGCCGGGCAATTCCGAAATGCTTAAGGTATGGACCTGCTCGCCTGCATTTTGTCCGAGCACTTGACCATTGCCCATGTGGAGGGGAATCCGCCCTTGCAAGTTCGGGAGGCCAAAGTTAGTCCTGCCGTCTCCGCCGTAAGTCGTACCCAGGAGTGAAAAAAGCGCCTGGTTCTGATTGATCGGCATTAATTGGCCGTCGCAAAGCGCCCAACCCTTCGGCGGGAAGCCGAAGCTGAAGATCTTAATTTCGGACAAGAATGGCTCACTCATGTCTTATCATCTCCTTCCCAAGTTGCGCGACTCTGGCTGCTCCGCAACAAGGCTTTACGTCCGGGGGGGAAAGACTCCCTGCAGGGCGATACAAAAATTGAGCACCAGGTACGGCTGCAGATTGTTGTGCGGCTGGCTGCCGCCGGTCGGACTTACGGCATCAGAGGCCATTACCATATTCGAGGACGATGCGTATTCGTTGTTGCCACCGGCGTCGGTGGCCCAGAAGTTTTTAGGGGGGGCGTACTGATCGCCCATGCCCGAGTTGCAGTTTGCCGTATGGGCATGCGCGGGGATTTCGGAAAGAAGCAATGCAACACTGTCAGTGCCCCCGCTCTCCCCCAGATCGTGGAGTGAAAGACCCGGCCCCTGCCCAGGGTGCATGGGAGTCGACCCTTGCATATTGGGTAGAGCAAAGTTTGATATGCCGTTGCCACCGTAGGTCGTCCCCAGGAGTGAAAAGAGCGCGGTATTTTGGGCGAGGGGTAAAATCTGGCCGTTGCAAAAAGCCCAGCCCTTCGGGGGAAAATTAAAGGGGAAAATACGAATTTCAGCCACAAAAGGGTTAGACATTTCATCCGCCTCCGCTTGTTTGGCCCGGAATTGTTCCTACGTCTGGCTCGGAAAAATTCCAAACAAGGAAATAATGAAATCAACGCACAAATAAGGAGAAAGGTTGTTGTGCGGCTGGCTCCCGCCCGCGGATCCGATTGCTCCCGGCACGCCGTGGCCGTTGCCGACGGACATCATGGACCCGTCACTTTCGTTGTAAGCCGCCGTATTTCCGAAGGGATCGGTGGCCCAATAGTTCCTTACCGGAGTTCCTGAATTACCGGCTACGGAACATAGAGGGACGTGGGAGTGGGAGGGTATCTGTTGCACGGTCAGAGTTACCACCTCGACTCCGCCGTTCTCGGCTAACGTAAAACCTTGCCCCATGTGCATCGGCAACCGTCCCCTTAGGTCCGGGAGCGCAAACGTGCTCTGCCCGTCACCTCCGTAGGTTGTGCCGAGCAAATTGAACAGGGCTTCGAATTCCGAGATCGCAAGGAGTTGCCCCTCACAGAGCATCCAACCTGCGGGGGCGAAATTCCCCGCAAACATTCTGATTTCACCTATGTATGGCTGAGACATAGAGTGCCGCCTTCTCCCGCTTATCGAGCGGATCGGGTCAGATCAACCGAACACTGCCTCGTATCGAATGGGAAGATGGTTATCGGAGCCCCCGACGCGCGACAAAAATATCGGGCAGCGCCGGAACTCGCCCCGCGCAAACTCGTGCAAACCAGGGCCCAGAGGCTCGCGCCCTTGCAACTCGAGCAAGAGCGAAAAAGATTGGCGCTTCCGTTTTCCACGCAGCGATGGATTCCTCGCCTCGGCCCGAGCGATATTTTCATGCCGTGTGACAGCGGTGAGTTTCAGAGCAACCGTCGGAGAAAAAAGGCCGCTTTCGTCCGCTGGTTTGAGAAATTCGAAGGTCTTGCCAATGCTGGAATCAAATGATTCCGCCGTCGCAGTCTCAAGTCCGCGCTTTGCGGGCATTGCGAACGTACCGAGCCGCGCCGCGTGCATCACTCCAGCCGCAACTAGACCCCGCCAACTCAAGCCTAGTAAGGACCGTCGACTCAAAGAGGACCCTGTGTCGGCCATGTTATCTCCCAGAATGAGCCCGCAATTTGAAAAAAAACTGTCCTAGATATGCCCCAGATCCTGCTATACCCCAAGGAGGCAACAGAATGCATAGCAATCCGCAGTCCAGCAACAGAGGGTTTTCCTCAAATAGAACATGATTCTTCAACTTCTTCATTCTACTGATATTAGAGAGCTATTCCCTTCAACTGGATTCCGGCTGCCGCTGCGCTCGTTCTTCGAAATGCGCAAAGTCCTGCACACAAAGGGAAGCACGAAGGGAACATTGCACCAGCCTCGCCGTCGCACCTCGCTCAGCCGCCGCGATGAGATCCTGTTCCTTATGTGAAGATTGCTTCGTATTGCATTCCCGATCCGTCTGGACCGACCGGGACGATGAAGATTTCGAGGGTTCCCAGTTCCTGGAATTCCATACGATACATTCGCTGGGACAAAACCGGAGCCTGGGGCCCGCGGAAGAGTAGCGCGAAGGGCTCGCGCTTCGACTCTTCTCGGCCAAGGGGGCCGAGCTTACGACATTCAATCAGTTCCATTTCCAGGCTTATAGGACCTTGATGTACCTGGCATTTTTGACGGACACATTTTGCAAAATCCTGGTGAGTGAGGCCAGCCAACATAGGGCGGGACCCTCCTTCGCAGTGAATCTGCGCGATTATAACTGTTTCGCGCCGCGATGGGCCACGTTAAACGAGTAAAGTAAGGTTGCTGCCTTTTCCCTTGTATCTCGGCTGCACCTCCACGGGATCGGGCAGGTGGAGCTTCCTCACGGATTGAACCTGTCGGGCATTCGGGCGCTCCTGGGCACATGATGTTCGGCTATCCGGCTTGTGCTGCAGTTTTGCCAAAGGTAATCCATCCGCGTTGAAGGGGCGAGTCGTTGGCACGAAATACTATGGGCCTTATCACGAGCCGATTCTCGTCAATCAGCGTGCGCAGCGTTGTTCGCGCCTCACAGTGGACGTTGTGATATACTTGTATAGCGAGGTAGTTATGCTGGCCATTCGACTTCCGCAGTCCATCGAAAAGCGCCTGGAGAAGCTTGCCCGGCGTACTGGGCGCACCAAGACCTACTATGTCCGGGAAGCCATCCTAGAGCACCTGGAAGAGATCGAGGACTTGTATCTGGCTGAAGGCGCCATGGAACGCATCCGCAGCGGTGAAGAGCGGACCATCCCCTTGAAGCAAGTCATGAAGCGACATGGCTTACAACGTTGAGCTGTCTGAGTCAGCGGAGCGGGAACTCGGCAAACTCGACACGTCGCAGGCCAAGCGCATCCTGAAGTTCCTGAATCAACGAGTCGCCAAACTAGACGATCCGCGCAGCATCGGAGAGGCGTTGCACGGCTCGCGGCTTGGAGAGTTCTGGAAATACCGTGTAGGCGATTATCGGCTCATCTGCAAGATCGAAGACGACCGCTTGATCGTTCTTGTCCTTCGCGTCGGCCATCGCAAGGAAATCTATCGCTAGTAAGCAGCCTGAGCGACCCTCTTAATCAGTTTTCAGGAATCGAGAGGAGGTATTTCCGAAGCCTCGCACCTGGCAGCGTGAGCTTGTTTCCAGCGATCGGGAGCGCCCGGCGTGATTCGAACACGCGACCTCTTGCTTCGGAGAACACGGGATTGCTCTGACCCGTTATGAAAATTTTAGACTTTATTATATTTCTCATCCAGATACAACGACCAGGAGTTGAGGGGCTTTGAATAGTTTTGACTGGATATGAACCAAGAATTATCACGTTCTTATCACCCCCCCCGAAATTGGCACAAGAAATCTGTCAACGGATTCCCCATCCTACGAAGACTTGAACAATTGGCAGATGCACGCCTCGAAAAAACTCAAACCGATTAATTTCATTCGGGCCAAGAGATACTAAAGTAGTAAAAATATAGTAGTTTTTGAGCAGGCTGATTCCTTTGTCTTTGCAGGACGAGCTTGCGCCAAAATGTCCAATAGATTTGGTATTTCCCCTCAAGATGAGAAAGAGCTTCGGGCACGGGATAAGACGTGCGTATATTGTCGCAAGGTGATGAGAACCTACGCTGAAATAAAGGCGGCAAAGGGAACCCTAGGCGCCGGGCCGGGCTTTCCTTTGCGCTAGGGACTCTTCGTCCAGCTTTTTGTCAGCATTACTTTTCCAAATCGTTCCGCACCGGTCTTTCGATTGACCCATATTAGGGCATAGTGCTATATACCGTCCCATGGGGTGTGGTTCAACTTGGCTGCTCTTCAATACGCCATTCGTCTCTTGGTGTATTCCCTACCCTACTGAGAGGACCAGCATGTCTACCTTCCGCAAGCTCGCAATTTTTCTTATGTTCGTTTCCTGGGCGCCCGCGCTCCTCGCCCAAGGCGGAGCCACTGGCGCCATCAGTGGCACCGTGCAGGATCAATCCGGCGGTTTGATTGCCGGCGCTCAAGTCTCCGTCGTGAGCGAAGCGACAGGCCAAGTCGTCCGGGATCTAACAACGGACTCTTCGGGCTCCTTCACTGCTACTCTTCTCCCGGTAGGTTCTTACTCCGTTGAGGTGAGTGCACGCGGCTTTGCTACGACGAAGTTTACTGGCGTCCTGGTGCGCGTGACGGAAACCACCCGGATGACGGCAGCACTAAAAGTAACCCAAGCGACCGAGACAGTGACCGTTTCGGCCGAAGTCACCACGATCAATACGACGAATGCAGCAACGGGGCAAGCCCTCGATTCTACAACGGTTTCCACGCTGCCTCTCCCGACTCAAAATTTCCAGCAGTTGCTCGCGCTTTCGACGGGCGCGTCTTCAGATATCAACAATGGCGGGGACTTGGGCCGCGGCTCCGCGAGGATCGTGGTGAATGGCCAGCGAGAGACCAATAATAATTACTCAATCGAAGGAGTCTCTTCCGCCGATTTCGCCAGTGGAGAGTTGACCTTCACCCCGATTCCGAATGCCAACGCCATTGAGGAATTCAAGGTCTCCACAAGCCTCTACGACGCCACGCTTGGCCGTAATGGAGGCGGCAACATCGACGCCGTCTTGAAAAGCGGAACAAACAAGTATCATGCCGATGCCTGGGAGTTTTTTCGCAACACGGTGCTCGATGCGAACGACTTCTTTCTCAACGGCGCCGCCACTGGAGTCAGGCAAGGACGGCCCGTCATCAAACAGAACATCTTCGGCGGAGACTTCGGCGGTCCCGTCACACCCGACGCAAAACTCGGTTACTTCTACGTGAACTACCAGGGCTCCCGCCAGCGCGCAGGCGGCTCCCCGGGAACGCTCACCAATGCCACGATTCCTTACGTTCCCTTGGCTGCTCGTCAATCAGCCTCGGCGCTGGCTGCCGCCTGCGGTGTACCCAGCGTCGACCCGGTGGCCTTCAATATATTACAGGCAAAAAGTGACCAGTTCGGCGGCGGCGCGGGGGGCTATCTCTACCCGTTGCCTACCAATGTGCCCGCAAACACCGCCTGCCTGACTCCGGTTTCCTTTATCGTGAATACAGTCGGAAAATTCACAGAGAATCAGTTCCTGATCAACTGGGACCGCCATTTCCGCGGCGATAAGGATAGCCTGGCGTTTCGCTTCTTCTGGTCCGACTCTGAGAGGTTCCAGCCTTTCGGCGCTGATTCCTTCCAGGTTCAAACCGGCGGCCCGGCGGCCGTGAACAATCTGAATTTCCCGCTCACGATTCCGCTCCGCGGACGTTTCGGTAGCGTTACGGAGACCCACGTCTTCAACAATCGTCTGGCGAACGAGTTCCGCTTCGGCGTCAACATCATTCGTGCCGACCTGCTGGGCCAAAACCCGATTACCGCCGCGCAAGCGGGCATTGTCCAGCCCGGCGGTGGTTTGGGAATCGACCGCTTCCAGTTTGGGAGTTTTGCGCTTGGCCCGTTTCCTGGCAGCGGCCAATTCGAGCTCTCGGATTCCTTCATCGTGGAAGACACGGTGAGTTGGACACGCGGGGCGCACACATTCCGCTTCGGCGGCGAACTGGACCACACCAGCATGCGCCGAACCCTTAACGTGATCGGCAATCCTCTGGTCTTCTTCACACCCCCTTCCAACATCGCCCTGACAGACTTTCAGAATTTCCTAGTGGGCTCCCCTACCTTTGCTTTGGGCAGTGGGGGCGCAGCCAACCATGACTACCGCCTCCCCGCTTATGCCGTGTTCGCCCAGGATGACTACAAAGTCACCGGGCGCTTGACGCTAAATTTCGGCTTCCGCGTTGAATTCGTCGGCGCGCCCTATGATACGCTCTGCCAGATCGCCAATATAGACACAACCTTGGCGTCAACCGGGCAGCCTTTCGTGTATGGCTCCTGCGTCAGCAGGTTCAAGATCCCCGGTTTCACCGGGAACCTTGATCGTACGGTCCTGCGTAACAATTACGCCACTGTCCCGGAGCCGCGTATCGGCTTCGCTTACGACATCTTCGGCAATCACAAGACAGTGGTCCGTGGCGGCTACGGCATTTACGCCAATCGTGAGGACATAGGCGCCGTAGACAACCTGTCCTTTGATCCCCCCTTCTTGCCTGTCGCCGTCCCGGTCGGGGCGGCACCTGGAAGTTTGTCCTGCCTCTTTTTTCAAGGCCAGAATTGTAGCAACCCAGCGTTGATCCCAGGCCCGGGCGTGGTGAGCCCAGCGTTTGTGCCCGTCCCCTCCTTCTTCCAGGGTTTCACAGTAAACGGCACGGGATGCGGTGCGGGGGGACTACCGAGCACGCCGACCAGGGACTCGACACAAACACCGTGCTTCTCGGGCAACGTCCCCGCGTTCAGTGGTCTGGCGGTGCCGCCCCACTGGATCGCGGCAACGACCCAGCAGTGGAATCTGTCCGTGGAGCGCGACCTCGGGAAAAACTGGTTCGTCTCGGCAGGCTACGTGGGAACCAAGGGCACGCATCTGCGCGTCACCTACAATCCCAACCAGGCCAACCTGGCCAGCCCTCAGAATCCTATTAAGATAACCGCCCAGGACGGACAGACATTCACGATTACGCAAAATACGGTCGCCAACGCCCCGGCAAGAGCGCCTTTCCAACCCCTTGTGCCTTCTGGGTTCGAGGATTTCTCCCCCCTTGCCAACTCCATCTACCATTCCATGCAGCTCACTGTTGCGCATCACTTCGCCGGAGGCCTTTATCTGCAGAGCGCCTACACCTATTCCAGATCGATCGACAACGCCTCAACGGTCAGTGTGGCATTTGTCAGCATTTTCAACGATCAGAACAATCCGCGCGGCTCCCGCGGCCTCTCGGATTTCGATCACCGGCATCGCTCCATCACCAGTTTCGTATATGACCTGCCTTTTTACAAAAACGCAGGCGGAATCAAGGGACGGGCGTTGGGTGGCTGGCAGACCACCGGCGTGCTCACGGTGCAATCGGGTGCGCCTTTCTCGGTTCTAGATTCCTCCGGAGGGAGCGTCTTTGCCTCGGACGGCGGTTCGCCATTCACGCCCGGTTTCGCCGCCGGATTCAGTTGCCACAACGCGGTCACACCTGGGAGCAATGAGGCGCGGCTAAAAGGCTTCGTCCAACCCGCCGCCTTCGTGCCGGCGCCGGCATTCGGCTCGGATGGCTCGACGGGTTTTGGCGACGTCCCTCGCAATTGCTTCATAGGGCCACATCAGGCGAACATGGACTTGTCGGTTGGAAAAACCATTCGGATCGGCGAACGCCAAAGCGTGCTGTTCAGGACCGATTTTCTCAACGTGGCCAACCATCCTTCGTTCGCCAATCCGCCAGCGACGGACATCCAAAACCCAGGTTCACTGGCAAAGATCGTCTCGACGGTTGGCAATCCGCGGTTCATTCAGTTTTCGCTCAAGTACAGCTTCTGAGTTGACACAACCTAATCCATCTCCAAGGGCACGACTTCAGTCGTGCCCTCTTTTTTTATACGTCATGCAAAACTCGTCGGGTCATGGATTGCGGAGGATGCCCACCCTTGGTTTTTAAGGGTGGATCTTTTCTTTCTAATCTTTTCTTTCTAATCTTTTCTTTCTACTCTTCTCTTTCCTCTCCACTCTTCGGGTCACGCGACACAAACTCGCCGCCCCTCCCCGCGCAAAAACAAAAAAGGGCGGGAGGTCTCCCTCCGGCCCTCTTCTTCCTTCTCTCCTCTTAAGCCCTACAGCTTCTCGAAGAAGTGAGCCACTTTCTTTCCGGCGCTTTCCGTGTAGTAGACGGTCACTTTGGCGCCCTTCTCGGTTCTCTTCGCGGTGTCAACGGCATCAAAACGGTTTGGTTGATGGACATGGCCAGGGCATTACACAGCGTCGGTTTGAGGGACGCATTGAACAGGAGCGGACCTGTGCCGTCCTTGCCTTCGCGGGTCGTGCGGCCATAGATAGCGAAGCCAAGCATCGTGTCGTACACGATGTATTCGTTACCCTTTAGGTGTCGTACAGCGCGGCACTTCTCGGGGTCAATTGGGATGCCGGTCTTAGCGGTAGGTTTGCGCACGGGAGTTGTTCTCCACCTCAAGTTTTTTCGAGCGGGTCTGCCGGATGACGACAGGGACGCCGCGCTGCAAGTCGATTTCGACCGTGCCCCACATTTCCGTGCGGGCAGCCTCGGCGAAAATCTCTTGCAGTTCCTTCAGCAGTTTTGGGTTCACCGTTCACCTCTTCAAGAAATCTGCACTCTTCTAGTTTGTGCTACACAAAGCCGCCTTGGCTCCACGAAACTGCGAGGATATGGCGAAAATAATTTGTGCTAGTGAGGATTTACCCTGCGGACTGCCCTGATCCCGCGGAACGAGCTACCCGACTTGGTTTAGAGGTGATAGCCAAGAACCCTAGGCAGGATTTCGACCAACCAGGCTGTCAAGACGGTCTGTGGTTGACGCTTACGGAAAACCTGCACAGTGTTAGTGTCCAAGCAGCACGGTAGGCCCATCAAGAAAAATCGGCCGATATGCGAGGCGTGGAACGGGAAAGTTAGGATTTGAGGATTTCGACTACAGCCTCTGGGCTGCTGGCGCTTTCAAGTTTCGCAAGCGTGGACTCCCACAAAGCAGCGGACGTTGTCTCGGGCATTAGGTCATGAACGCCAAAAATCTTGCGCATATAGGGCATGAGCTTCCCAGGCGCCTCTTTGCCCGCTCTCGGCAGGACCTCTCGGCACAGTTTGGCGCACTGGCCGGTGTAACTCTGGAACTGTAAGCGCGTTGGTCGCCCGGCTTCCTCGGCGATGCGGTCTTCTTCGGCCTTAGCGGCCTGCGCGGCCAACAATTCTGATTTCTTCTTGGCCTGACGCTTTAGTTCTGCCGGGCTTGGCGGAGGCGGTGCTACCTCAGGAGATTTCTCCTGCGACAGAATCCGGCTCAGTTCCGGTCTAAGTGTGCCCCACCTAGCGTCGTGCTTCTTAGCGTCTTCCATCAGTGTCGGCAGGTTTTGCTGAATGTAATCACAAACGATTTTGCAAACTAAACGCCTCGCGCCGTGCGGACCGTACCCGCCTCGTCCTTCCACTACTGCGTAGAGGAATTGTTCGTGAGTAAGGGTAAATTTCACGGGAATAACCTTGCGGCACTCCCTGGGATTCTTGTGGTCCGACTGAGGGGGCTCCGCAAACTTTGTCTTTGCTGTCTTTGGCAGCCTTCCAATCTCTTGGTAATCCTTAATGATGCGTTTCATGTGGTCATGGACGCCGCCTCTAATCCCTGCACACTGGCTCGCTCGGTCTAACAGCCAAATCTGGTCCTCCGGGCTAAACGGCGAGACCAAACGGTGAACGCTATAGTCGATACCGTCTCTACGTAGAGACGGTTTGACCTTGTAGGCGACAGACATATAGTTTTTCAGTGAGTTCCACTTCCGCTTGGATATCTTCTCGGCATGCTTCACTAATTCCGGGTCGTGCTCGCGTCGGCGGTAACAAAAGACGGCGACCAAATCTACCCTCGCAAGTGGAACCACGAATTTTGCGAGATGCCAATCATTGACCCGATGCAGCAAAACAGGCCGAGCCTTACGAAGGCGGAAGTCGAGGCCATCATCACAGGGATAATCCCACGCTACAAAGTTCTTGTGGCGCTCCTCGCCGGGACGGGACTTCGCATCGGTGAAGCCCTCGGTGTAAAGACCGACGACCTGGGACCAGAGTGCCGCGTACTTCACGTGCGCCGAAGCGTCTGGAACCGAAAAGAGCAAACACCTAAAACAGCGAACGCCTACCGCGTCGTGGACATAGCAGAACCGCTTGCAAAGGTTTTGCGGGAATACACCGCAGGGAAAAGCGGACTCCTATTCGCTACGCGCACTGGCGGGGCGCTGTCGCACCGAAATGTGCTTCGTGCCTTCTACACCGCAGGCGCAATGTGCGGGTTTCACGCCTTGCGGCGATTTAGGACGGAGACACTGAGACGTGACCGTGTGCCCGAAGATTTGGTTCGGCTATGGTTGGGGCACGCGGGAACCAGTATGACCGATACCTATGCGAAGGGACTTGCCAACGATGTCGCCTGGCGTATGGAATGGGCGAACCGCGTTGGCCTGGGCTTTGTGTTGGATGGGTTATTTGGGTTACAAAACGTAGTTCAACTCAAAAGCAGGCGAGTTGCGTAACTGCAACAAACTGTTTTGATTAAAGTGGTGCGCCCGGCGTGATTCGAACACGCGACCTCTTGCTTCGGAGGCAAGCGCTCTATCCAGCTGAGCTACGGGCGCACAAAACGAGCAAACAACTTGAATAGTTTATCCTGTCCTTCTCTTTGCCGCTAGAGTGGTTCTTGTGCCGTTCGGGCCGGGAGGCGGGAGGAGTTTGTTCATTGCCACCGGCACTCGGGGCCAGCTGAAAGTGGCCGCTACATTGGGGAGGCGCTGCGGCCGGGGCTGTGCTCATCCTTTGGAGCGGTTCTTGATGTCGCGGGCGAGCTTTTCGATCTCTTCTGCCTTGCGCACCAGGTTCAGGCTCAGCACCTTGCTCGAATCTGTCTTATCCACTTCGGCCTTCAGCTCCGTCGCGAGGTCGTAAAGTTTCTCCACCTTTTTCTTGATGTCCTTCTGGTTCTCTTCCAGAATC
This sequence comes from Acidobacteriota bacterium, assembly GCA_013289665.1. Lineage (GTDB taxonomy): Bacteria > Acidobacteriota > Terriglobia > Acidiferrales > UBA7541 > Acidiferrum. The sequence goes on from JABCZN010000005.1 coordinate 105,272, forward strand.
CGCTTGTCCGCGGAAGGCGCCAATGGATTTTCTGGTGTGGTGTCCTGCCCCCCTTTCTGGTCCTGAGGAAGTTTCGGATTTTGCCCCTGCGCCTGTGCCCCGGCAAACCGGGTAGCCAATCCGGCGGTCAGCAAGCCGCCCAGGAATGTTCGCCTGTTCCCCACCGCAACCCTCCTTCGCCATTCACGTGGTGCCCCGGGACGCTGCGCCGCACCGCCACCAATGTTATACTCGCCCCTCAACCAATTCTATGTCCAGTCTCCTCTCTTATTTTCCGGATACCAGCGTGGCCATCTTCTTCCGTCTCGTCGCCATACTTATCGTGGTGCTAGTGGTCAACCGCCTGCTGCGCCTGATCACCAACCTGCTGATCAAACCAGCCGGCTCCGAGGCGCGCGCCGCAAAAGCTCGCGAGCAGCAAACGCGCACGGTCGCCGTGGTGCTCTACAGCGCCGGAAGTAAAATCGTCTGGGCGGTGGCGCTGCTGACCGCCGCCGGACAGTTTGGGATTAACGTGACGCCCATCGCCACGCTCGCCGGCCTGGCCAGCCTGGCGGTTGGGTTCGGCGCGCAAAACCTGGTCCGCGATATCATCACGGGTTTCTACATCATCCTAGAGGATCAGTTCGTCGTCGGCGACACCATCCAGGTCGGGGACACCATCGGACGCGTCGAGCACGTCACCCTGCGCCGCACCGTGGTTCGCGATTCCCGCGGAGCGCTGGTCACTGTTTCAAACGGCGACATCCGCACCGTCGCGAACCTCAGCCGCGACTGGTCGCAGGCTTTCGTAGACGTCGCTCTCTCCCCTCAGCTCTCTCAGGAAAAAGCCTTGCAGGCGCTGGAAGCCGCGGCCGCCGAGTTGCGCGGCGATCCCTCCTGGTCGCAGGCGATTGTGGATGGCCCACGCATTCTGGGGCTGCAGAATTTTGACCAGAACTCCTCCACTGTGCGCCTGCAGGTCCGCACCGCTCCCTCCCGCCAGGACGATGTGGCGCGCGAACTGCGCCGCCGCATCCAGCTGGAGTTCCAGCGCCGCGATATTCCTATCAGCGGGGTGCAACGCGTGGAATTCAACTCCGCTCCCGTTTTCCAGGGTGATGCTCTGCCCCCACCCTTGACATGAACTTCCGCGTGGATAGGAAAAGGAGTGTCACGCATGTCTCAGATCAGCTATGAAGAAGTAAACCTTATGCTGCGGCTCTATGATCTCCGGCGGGAACCCCGCCTGAGAGAAGCGCGCGCGTGGTTCGTGGACCATTTCCACGCCGGCACTCCCGAAGAAGTGATGCAGAAATATCCGCAGGGCAGCCAGGAAAATACCTACATCCGGATGGTGATCAGCTACTGGGAGATGGTGGCCAGCATCGTGAATCGCGGCCTGATCAACGACGAGCTGTTTTTCGAGAGCAACGGGGAAGTCTGGGTGGTGTGGGACCGGATGCGGACCATTGTGCCCACCTGGCGCGCCGCGTTCAAGAATCCCACATTGTTTTCCGGAATCGAAGAAACCTGCAAGCGGCTGGAGGCCTGGCGGGAGCGCCGCGCCCCAGGTTCTTCCGTGGCCATGAGGCAGATGATGGACCTTTCTCGAGGCAAGATGAAGTGACTCCGGGCTGTCCGGGAGAGTACCGATCCGTCCTCAGATTCATGGCGCCAGCACTGGTGTTTCCCTTGGAAATTCCTCGATCGGTTTGGCGACGCCCGAAGGCCGCGCCACTCGCACGCAGTTGCGGCCCGCAGCTTTCGCCTCATAGAGGGCCATGTCGGCCTGGTGCATGATTTCCTCTACGGTGCACTGGGTAAATTCTGACGAAAGCGCCAGCCCGATGCTGATTGTCACGGTTATGCGTACGTTCGCCGCCTGGATCGGCTGGCCCCCGATTTTGGCCCGCAGATTTTCCGCGCGCGACACTGCGCTCTCAGGGTTGCACTTGTTCAGGGCAACCAGAAATTCCTCTCCCCCGTAGCGGCCGACCATGTCGTACGACCGGACCGAATTGTGCAGTCGCCGCGCCACCTCCCGCAACACATCATCCCCGATTGCGTGGCCGTACTCGTCGTTGACGCTCTTGAAATGATCGATGTCGCACATCATCACCGCCGAGCAGCTTCGTTCCCTGCGCGAGCGCATGACTTCGTGAGACATCAACTCCACGATCACGGCGCGGTTCCATAGCGACGTCAGCAAATCATGCGTGGCCTGGAACCGCATGCTTTCCCGGGCTTCCACCAGGTGGTCTTCCAGCTCCAGAATGCGATGCCCGGTCCGCAGCCTGGCCTTCAACTCGTCCGCGTCAAACGGCTTCGTCAGGTAATCGTCGGCTCCGGATTCCAGCCCCGCCACGATATCTTGCTTCGATTCCCTGGATGACAGCAGGATCAGGTACTTGTACGCCAGCTCCTTGCGCCGCCGCACTTCGCGGCATACCTCCACTCCATCCTTCCCAGGCATCACCCAGTCCAGCAACGCCAGCCGCGGCGCATCCTGCTTGACCAGCTCCGCGATCGCCTTCTCTCCGTCTTCGACGGCGATCACTTCGTAGCCCGCGCGCTGCAACGTTCTTTCCAGGAGCGTTCGCGAGATGGCATCATCTTCGGCAATAAGTATTATCATGGCTTCGTCTCCGCCAGTTGTGCTTCCACTTCCGGCAGAATCCCTTCGAGTTCCTTCGCTAATGCTTCCAGCAACTCCTTGGAGCCCGTTTGCTGCTTTTCTTGAGAGGACTGTTCGAGCGCAGCCGCCGTTTCCGCGGCCGTGCCCATCGAAAGATTTCTCAGCATGCCCTTCAACGTGTGTGCGACGCGCGAGAGTCCTTCATAGTCACCCTCTGCAATCGCTGTCCTGGACTTTTCCAAATTCATCCGCACATCCTCCCGGAACATCACCAGCAGTTCGCGGAGAAATTCCTGGTCGCCCCCGAGCCGCTCCATCAGTTCCTTCAGGTCCCAGTCTTTTTGCCGCGGCTGGTCAACCGCCGTTTCCCTGGTTTGCTTCTCCATCTCGCCTCCGATCACGCGCTCAATTTCGTTTCTCAGAAAATCCGGCCGGATTGGCTTGCTCACGTATCCGTCCATGCCTGCTTCCTCGCACCGCCGCTGATCTTGCGCCGCCGCATGGGCGGTCATGGCCACGATCGGGATGTGAACTCCCGTGCCGATCTCGCTTTCCCGGATTGCATGGGTGGCGTCCAGCCCGCCCATCACGGGCATCTGCAAATCCATCAGCACCAGGTCAAACTTTTGACGCTGGATCGCCTGGCAGGCTTCCGCGCCGTTTCCCGCTAGAAGGACTTCGTGCCCGAATCTTTCCAGCAGTTTCTGGGCGAGCTTCTGATTCACCAGGTTGTCTTCGACCACCAAGATCCGGCGACATGGCCCCGGAGTTTGCTTTGGCTTCTCTTTTCCCGGTCCGGCCGTGCGTTCATCCCCGCGCAGCGCCGAGCGCAGGCTGTCCCACAAAACCCGGCGCCGCAACGGCTTGGTGAGGCGCGGGAAAGCCCGGTCGCAATTTGTCCGCGCGTCCTCCACAAAGAAAGGGGCCGACGACATCATTAGTATCGCCGTCCGACCGTCTGGCGCGCAGCGGCGGATTTCCTTCGCCACTTCCCCGCCGTCTCTCTCCTGGAGGTTCAGATCGATCAGCGCCACCGCGTACGGCCTGCCTTCTTCGGCCGATTTCTTGTACAGTGCTGCCGCTTCTTCCACCGATGCCGCAGTGTGCGTTTCCAGTCCCCATCGGCTGGTCAGCCAGCTAACCAGTTCCCGCACGGCTAGCCTGTCGTCCGCGACCAGAATCCGCGCGGAGGACAATTTCTGCTGCTGCAATTCCTGCGTGCGATTCCTTCCCTCTTCTTTTGCGCGCTTCCAGTGGAGTTCAAAGAAAAACGTGCTGCCCTTGCCGGCTTCGCTTTCCAGATGCAGCTTTCCGCCCATCAGTTCGATAAGCCTTGCGGAGATGGACAGTCCCAGCCCCGTTCCACCGTACTGCCGGGTTACGCTGTTGTCGGATTGTTGAAATGCCTCGAAAATCTTCGCGCGATTTTCTGCGGGAATGCCGATTCCCGTATCGGTCACGCTGAATTTGGCGGTAACACTCTCGCCGTCGCTCCGCGCATACTCGATTCCCAACGTTACTTCGCCTTTCTCCGTGAACTTGACGGCGTTGCCCAGGAGATTGATCAGCACCTGGCGCAAGCGAGTCGGGTCGCCCTCCACCCATTCCGGCAACTCTCCCCGGATGTACCACTCCAGTTCCAGGCCCTTTTGCTGCGCGCGTACCGCCACGGGCTGGAGGGCGCTCTCTGCACAGTCCAGGATTGAAAATGGAGTCTCCTCCAGCTCAATCTTCCCGTTCTCAATCTTCGAGAAATCGAGCACATCGTCTATGATCTCCAGCAGCGACACCGCGCAGCCTTGCACCATGTCCAGATATTCGCGCTGTTCCGTGCTGAGCGGCGTCTCCAGCGCCAATTCCGTCATTCCCAGGATTCCGTTCATCGGCGTTCGGATTTCGTGACTTACATTCGCCAGAAACTGGCTTTTCGCCTCATTGGCCGCTTCCGCCGCTTGTTTTGCCTCCAGCAATTTTGTCGCTGCGGCCCGGCGGATGGTCACGTCCTCGAGAACCGCAACAAAGCCGATCGGAATGCCATCGGGCGCGCGCAGCACCCGTGATTGCCACTGGATCCATACAATCGTTCCATCGGGAGTGAGGAACCGTGTTTCATCCTTCAGTTCCGTGCCCACTTCGACTGCGGTCTTCCACTTCCTCTCCACATGTCCACGGTCTTCCGGATGGATCGCTTCCATCCATCCAAATCCCAGCGCGCTCTCGGGGTCGCGGCCCGTCATTTCGCCCCACCGGTGGTTCGCGTAGACGATTCGCCCGTCGCGGTCGTAACGCACGATGCCGATCGGCGCTGCCGAACTCAGCAGCCGGAACAATTCTTCGCTTTCGCGAATCGATTTCTCCGCCTTCAGCCGCCTGGAGATGTCCAGGTAAATACCTAATTGCCCGATTGTCTGGCCTTCCCTCAGAATGGGTGCCCCGAATGCTTCAACGTCAAGCAATTCGCCGTTCTTCTGTCTCCGCCTGACGATTTTTCGAACCACATTGCCAGACAGCACTTGCCTGGTATAGGAAACGGCTTCCTGATAGGTTTCTTCCCCATTCAAAAGTTCGTCGATGGACTTGCCGCGGGTATCTTCCTCCGAATACCCGAAAATCTTCCGGAACGCCGGATTGCTCATGCGGATCTTCCCATCCTGCGCTTCTGAAACAATCCCCACTGGCGCGGCTTCATTGAGCGCCCGGAACAAGTCCTCGCTCTCTTTGAGCATCGCCGCCGTCCGCTGGCGCTCCGTGATTTCTTTCTCCAGATCCCTGGTCCTCTCCGCTACCCCCGCTTCCAGTGAGGTTCGCGCCTTCTGGAGTTCAAGGTTCCCTTGCTCAATCACCGTCAGCATGTGATTGAAGTCTCTCCCGAGCTGCCCAAGCTCCGCGCCTCCCAGGTCGGGCGCACGACGCGAATAATTTTTCCCGTCCGCTACCTCTCGCGCGACGCCTGCCAGCTGCTGAATCGGCCCGGTCAGAGAACCTCTCAAGAGGAGAGTCAGCAGGTAGACGACCAGGAGCGCCAGCAAGAACGCGGGAATCCTCAACAGAAGGGACTCTCGTCTTGCCTGCTGAAGGTCCTCGATTGAGGCCTCGAGATATACCGCGCCTATCCTCTGATCTTCGAGTTCGAGAGGCCTGGAAAGTTCCAGGTGGTCCTTGGTCCACCGGATCACTTCGGCCTCCCCCTTGTTCGCCTCGGGCGGCTCGCCCTGGAACCTTGCTCTCTGATAGCGAGCCACCATTTTTCCATCTGCGCGGTACAGCACACCCTGAACGATGTCCCGCCGCGTGTAGAGTGCCTGGAGAACCCGTGAGCCCTCCGCTTCATCCTCGAAAACCAATGCCGCTGCGCTGTTGGTGCCAATCAGGTCGGCTACGGACCGGAGCTCCTCTACTTTGTCCTCGCGAATCCGGCGATCGTTGTAAATGAACAGCAGCGTCATGGCCGCGATCATGCCAACAGCGCTGCTGGCCATCGTCAGCAGCATCAGCCGCCAATGCAACGAGATATTGCTCCAGCGCAACATTTCAGGTTCCCGCCGCCTCTTTTTCCGTCACTACCCTCCGCGCAAGGGTCAGCAGCCTCGCATCAATCTTCAGGCTCGCGTTCCTGGCAGCTTGCAGGTTGACTGTAAATTGAATGGTGTTTCCCGCGTAGGAGAACTCCAGAATTCCGCCGGCTTCGAGGAAGCCCGGATCGTCGCCAACGGTCAGCATTTGCGCGCCCTTCACGGACTCCAGAAGTTTTGCTCGCGATTTTGGCTCCGGCGAACCAATAAACAGCACTTTACAATTCTTTAGACTTTCCTCGTTCCGTACCGAGCGCACTTCGATTTTTCGGCCTTGCACCTTGGTTCCCCGCATTTCCTCCGCAAAAACGTAGGAGTTTCGGTGGCCCCCGACGACGCAAACCTGGAATGCCTCGTCTGAAACTCCCGGACTGATGGGCCACTGTACAAAGCTCAACATTTTTTTCAGATAAATTGCTTCGGCTCGTTCGGCCCCCGCATCCGTCTGGGCGTCCAGTCGGCCGGGAATCAATCCGCCAAGCAGCGCCAAGAGCAGCACGACCCGGCTGCCAGCCATGCTTGTCGACCTACCGCCTTGATTCGCTTCTTGCCTCACCAGATCGCCACCTCCTTCCAGGACAGCTCTTTCTACCGCGTGCCAGCACGCGCAGCGAGAAGCCCCGGAAGGATATATGCACGGGGCGCGCCATCTTTCTTGTTGAATCGGGTGATTTTTCGCGCAGATTGAACAACTTGCGAGGTTAGAGGTTTCTAGGCCAGTAAAACAGTTTCACCACGAAACATTCCAGGGCAGGAGGATTCACATCCGCGCATCTGCTCCCGACGGCGAGTTGTCGAACTCTCTCGCCAGAGAGCCAGGGGGCAAGGAGGCTACCGGTCGCGGGAATGCGGTAGTTCCATATTGGGGAATAGCACGCTCCGGAAGGTGAGAGCTTTGGTGCCTCGCTTGGGATGATCCGGAGCCATAGCCCGTACGACGGGGCATGATTGACGCGACTGCACATCGCCGCGCGAATATTCCAGGCGAACTCCCTCGGGTTTTAGAGGTGCATTGAAGCGGCCGAAGGCTTCGACTTCAATGGCCCTGAACCAAGCTAGAGTTTCTTGCAGACAAACTTCACGTTTGTTTTGTCTATGGCTTCGCCGGTAGCGGCGTCAACGGCTATATATCCGAGGGGACAGACATACACGTCGAATCCGCCACCCTTCCTGTCCACTTCGCTTTTGGACCAACCGGTGTTGGCCGACCTGCCCGGATCAATATCCGCGGCGCTCGCTCCGAAATGGTCGGGGAGCAAGAAAAATGCCCTTGAGGACAGATTACGGTCGCTAATGTGCTCTCAAGAGCACCATCCGAATCAAAGGAGCGACGTCGGCGTCGAACCACCCAAGTCTGATTGAAGACACGTAACTTACTGATTTTCCAGCACGCCAAAAACGTCAGAATGGGCAGATTTGGGGGATCGAGGTACACGGCAGGTACACGGGGCCGTTCCTAAAATCCGGCAAGGAATTCATCAATTCCGTGCGTTATCAAATGCTCGGCCACCCGGCGAAAATCGCTTGTTCACCACTCCCATTCGAAGTGGATGCGTGTCCGCTCGGCAATGTTCAGCCCGGTCCATTGAACAATCAGGCCATCTTGCGATGTCGTCGCTTTGTTTTTCGTGAGCGGCAGTTTGTCGCCCCGGATTCCCTGAACCTGGGAAACCTCGATTTTCTTGCACGGTTTATTCTCCGAAAACAGCATCACCACAGAGACGATTCTCGAAGGGTAGGAAATAGAGGCCTCCCAAACTTCCTTCTTCGGGTCCTTGAATCCTCCGATAAAAGTAAACATCGTGGCCGCCGATTCCGAGGCATCCTTGGGCTGGTCTCCCAGATGAATCTTGTATAGAAAATGCTGTCCGGCGAACCCAGGCTGCTGGTCCGGAACGAAATCCACGGGTCTGGAAGAACTCAGAAACTTCGCCGTTAGGGCATCGGGGTTACTTGCCGTCGTGAAATAGGGAATCACGTAATCATCCGGCGTGTTCGACACTTTTTTAATGTTGTCCACGCGTGTAATCTCCACCGGCCCGCGTGTCTCTTCCCGCCATTTCGTAAGGTCTACGGTGTAGGACAATTTGTCCGTCATATACGTGGTCGCGCTCAATTCTTCTGATGCGGTCGCACGCTGCTGCGGCGTCAGATAACCCGCTGCGGCCACCAGCACCGCCGTCAGGAAGTTGACCCCCATAAACGTGTAAATGGCCCGAAGAATGCCTTTCCGAGGATTGGCGGCACGTTGTTGCTCCCGATGAATCAGCCAGAAGGCCAGCAAGGAAAGCAGGAAGCAGAGTCCCGCAAGGCCCACGCGAAGTATCTCAAGCACATTGATGTTGTTGAACGCGTTGAGCATACCGCATGCTCTCGAAACTTACTTGTCGATCCGCCTGATTCTTAATTCCTATTTGACTGGCAGCTACGTGAGACCATACTACCGACCCTCCTATGATTCAATGAAGATTTATAGGTGGACTGGCGGATCGCTGTGACCAGGCGTTACAGGTTCTCGAATCGGTGTCGCCACGACGCAGCGGTATCTTGCCGCCGATGAAGTTGCGCCGGAACAGGATCGCAAGACCGTTAAGAAACAGTTCTTCGGAGACTAATCTCCGGCAATCTTCCGACCACTCTTATGAACGACCTGCCGCTTGTCCCGGAAGCTGCGGAGCATTGCATAACATTTCTCGCGCCAGACGCCATATTGAATTGGGAGGATTTCCAAGCGGTATCGCAGCAAGCTGCCTTTCTCTATGTCTTCGGAAGAGTAATTTATCGGGATGTGTAGAAAGCGGCTGATTTCTTCGCGCCTTCCGTATCTCCGCTGACGATTCGCTCGATGGCTTCTGCACGCTCCTTCAACGAGGCGTACTCGTTGCTCAAGGAATCTACGACCATGTGTCTTGCGGCGGCGTGGATCGGTGAATTCGGGTCCGGCAGAATGATGGCCTTTAACGCGTCAATCGCGCCTTGCTTTTAATGGCCTTCTTTCAGTTCTTGAACGGGCTGGCGTAAAGACCACCGAAAAGAATTACGCTCCGTGGGTTCGCTCACGCCAGGAACAACTCGAAGCAGACCTTACCCGTGCGTGGAGCCTCGACCCTGTAATTGCCGCGCAAATCCAAAGTACGGGGTACACCGCAGGTACACGCGAAAAACAGTCGTTGCAGGTTGGTCTTTGAAAAGAGAAGGCGAAAATTGGAGGCGCGGGTGGGAATCGAACCCGAGGCTACCGTTGAAACATTGTAAGTTATTCATTCTATGTAACGCCAAAAACGCTAAAAAGACCCTCCCATCCCAAGTTCCATCCCCAGGTTTCCGTAGGGGATGGGGACTTGGAGCGCGTGGTGCGAGGCGAGCGCGCTCGTCGGCAGCAGTCTGAAGACTAACTAATATGGTTTGCCTCTGCGATAAGGTGGGCTACTTTGGAATTGGGGCCCACCGGTTCCACAAACACAATCTGATTCGGATTCAGGTACATACGGTCCGGCTCGTGCAATTCTTTACCGCGTTTGACGAGCACGTTATTGACTTGCTTCGTCTCGGGATTCGTTTGGCTTGCGATGTAGTACACATCAGTAAGAACCGGCTGGCGTCCACCGTATCCCTCGAGATGGCCAAAATAAACCGAACCGTTCGCGAGCAGCACGGCCTGGAACGGCGTCGTAAAACGGGTGGCGGAACCCCGCGCCTGGCGGGTGATGTGCCAAGCGGCGGCAACGATTACGAGCAACCCCGCGAGAATCCACACTCCTTGAACCAAGCCACTGCCCCGATGATGGTTGGTCATGGACGGTCCTCCGACCTCAAAGCCGAGGTCCGAATATGCTGGTGGGAGGGATTCTACACGGTCCTGACGGCGGCCGCTGGTTGCACCGCTTGCTTCTTGGCACTCCGACTCAGGTTTTTGCGTGGGCTCTCTTCTTAAAGCGACAGGCCAGAGCGAATATTCCAGTCCCGAGCAAGAGCACGGTGGAGGGTTCCGGAGTTGGAGCGGCCGGTTCAATCTCCAGAGTCAAACGGTTTGCTCCGGCAACCTCTGTGCACGTATCACCCACCGGGCAGGTCCAGTTGGTGAAGTCAATCTTCGCGGAGTCGCCAGCAAGGGAGCCGAACTGCAAGAAAGTGAAAGTATCGCCCGCGCCGGGTGTAAACCCGTTGACGGTGGTGAAGTCCACCGTGCCATCCAGCGTCACGCCGCCGCTCACATCCAGCGCCCCGAACTGGCCGCCACCGGTTCCACCCAGGTCAATGATCAGGGTTCCGCCAGATCCTTGCGCATAGCTCCCATTGATCGTGAGGGCGAGCGGGGCGCCCGGGAGGAAAGTGGGCTCTATGTTGCCGCCGCTGTTGTTAACGTTTCCGGTGATGCTGCCGTCGCCCAGCAACCCACCTCCCTGTAACTGCACCGCGGGAAGCGAATTGATCACACCGTTGCCGCTCAAGGTAAGCTGCCCAGCTGTTTGGACGAAACTGCTCCCCGCACAATTGTTCAATGTGCCGTTAATGGTAAGGGCGCCTGCGTTAGCAAGCGATCCAGAATTGTTGAGCGTGCCGGTGCCCAGGACCGTGAGCGAGCCGCCGGAGGCGGTGGTGAGCGAGCCGTTGTTAAAGATCGCGCCGCCGAGGCTCAGCGAGCCGCCGGAGATGGTGGCCAGCGTGCCTCCGCCGTTATTGGTGAGCGTTCCGTTGATGTCGAGCGAACCGCCGTTGAAGATACCGCCGCCGTTGCTCAGCGAGCCGTTGCCGTTGAGCGTGAGTATGCCCGTGCCCATGACCGTGAGCGACGCGCCGGCATTGTTGTCGATCGCACCCCCGTTGGTGAGGCTCCCGCCTATGACATTCGTCGAGTTATTGTTGAGCGTGCCCGTGGCGGTAATCGTAAGCGAACCGCCGGTGCCAGTGGTGAGCGAGCCGTTGTTGAAAATCGCGCCGCCGAGGCTCAGCGAGCCGCCGGAGATGGTGGCCAGCGTGCCTCCGCCGTTATTGGTGAGCGTTCCGTTGATGTCGAGCGAACCGCCGTTGAAGATACCGCCGCCGTTGCTCAGCGAGCCGTTGCCGTTGAGCGTGAGTATGCCCGCGCCCATGACCGTGAGCGACGCGCCGGCATTGTTGTCGATTGAGCCCCCGCTGGTCAGGGAGCCATTGTTGGTTATCCCGCCGTTGTTGATGAGTGTGCCGTTGTTGATCAGCGAGGCACCGAAGTCGTTGATCAGCAGAGCGCCGGGAGTATTGGTGAATGCAGCGCCAGGAGCGGTTGCGACGCTGGAGCCCGCCTGAACCTCGCACGGATTCGAGTTATTGCTCGCGAGATTCGAGATGGTAAGACTGTTGGTGACTGGGCAAGAGATCTGCTGGGAATGAGCCGCCGAGCACAGAAGCAAGGCCATCACCAGGCTGAAGAAGTCCCGAGCTCTCAACCGACACGGCAGGCACAGCAAGTGGAGCATAAAAGCCCCCGAAGAAAGGGTTGTTACAAAGAACGGGCAATCCAGAGGCCACTTTGAGGCGCCGACCGCAGCGATAAGCGCAATTGGATCAGTGAATTACAGAATACAGAACTGCGCACGTAAAGCGGGTATGCAAACCTTTGCAGTTTTGTGGATAGAAATGACCTGCTCCCCGGAATTTAGCTCGTCTGGGGTAAAAGAACCAGAGAGGAGCAAATCGTACGGAAAACCGGGGACAGAATCATTACTGGTTCTAACAGATTGACAGGTCCGATTTGAAGACTACTCTGATCGAATCTTGATTTAGCCTTTTCAAACTGCTCTGGATATATCTCGACACCAATTCCACGCCGGCCAAGTTTATGAGCCGCGCTAATGGTTGCCCCTGACCCCATGAACGGGTCAAGAATGTTTATCTCCGAACTCTTGGTAAACGGCTTGATTAGGCGTGTCGCGAGGGACTCGGGAAACATTGCCGGATGTTTCAGCAGTTCTTCCTGTTTGGTCTTTCTTACGGCATTACAGTCCGTGGACTCGCTCCCGGCAGCAGCAAGTAGAGGCAGACTTACAGCGGGCTTGGGACCGCGACCCCATCGTGCTTCTTGAAACGAAGGGTACGCCAGAGGTACGCGGAGAAAATGAAAGGTATAACTGAAACAATCTTAAGCGGATATTTTGGAGGCGCGGGTGGGAATCGAACCCACGCATAAAGGTTTTGCAGACCTCTCCCTTACCACTTGGGTACCGCGCCTCAATCCTTAATTATATCGAAAGCTTTGCCACATGTCAGGCCGATCGGCCCGCTTTTGCAGGATAGATGCCCGAAACGCCTTTCTCCCGGCCGGAAAACGCTTTCGCTCGGACTCACTTTTTAACGCTTTCTTCAATCTGCGCTTCCCGCAGGAATCGCGCCGACTCTTCCGGCGGCGTCGGGTTGATATAGAAGCCCGTGCCCCACTCAAAGCCCGCCACCTTGGTCAGCTTGGGAATAATTTCGATGTGCCAGTGATAGTGATCGTTGATCTCCTCCCCGATCGGAGAGGTGTGAATCATGAAATTGAAAGCGGGCCGGTCGAGAACCGCGTCCATGCGCATCAGCGTGTCTTTCAGCATGTTGGCCAGCGCACTGTACATGCTGCTCTGGTTGTTCTCGTATGCCGAACTATGCACCTTCGGCAGCAGCCACATTTCAAACGGAAACCGCGGCGCATAGGGGGCCAGCGTGATGAAGTGATCGTTTTCGCCGATCACCCGCTCGCCGGTGTCGCGTTCCTGCCGGATGATGTCGCAGAAAATGCAGCGTTCTTTTTCGTCGTAATAGTGCCAGCAGTTGTCCACTTCTTCGCGCACGCGGCGCGGCACGATCGGCAGGGCAATCAGCTGCGAGTGCGGGTGCTCCACCGAAGCGCCTGCAGCTTCCCCGTGATTCTTGAAAATCAGCACGTAGCGGAAGCGCTTGTCGTTTTTCAGGTCCAGCATCCGGTCGCGGTAGGCCCACAGCACATCTTCGATTGATTTCTGCGGCAATTGCGCCAGCGTCGTCTGGTGTTGCGGAGTTTCGATGACGACTTCGTGCGCGCCGATGCCGTTCATCTTGTCGAACAGGCCTTCACCCTCGCGGTCCAGTTCGCCTTCGATCCCGAGCGCCGGAAAACGGTTGGGCACCACGCGAATATTCCATCCCGGCGTGTTTGCACCGGTACCATTCCGCCCGTAGGCCAGAATCTCCGGCGGTGTCTTCGCTTCATTTCCCGGGCAGAACGGGCAATTCTGCGGCGGCTTGGGAAACACGCTTTCGCGCAGAAAATCATTGGGCCGTTTTCCGCGGTCGGTCGAAATAATCACCCAACGGCCTGTGATTGGATCCTTGCGTAACTCCGGCAATGCATTTCCCCCAAACGGATTCTCTCAGGATGCTGCTTGGAAGCACTCCAAGCTAGTCAGGTATTGTACCCTGAATGGTTCTTCGACCTGTAGTTCAGGCCTCCAGGCCGAAGGGTTTTCGCGGCGATGGCGAGATCGTGCCGGAACTCGGAACAGCCTCACCCTAAACGGGGGTGAGCTGCAGGAAAACCGACGGCCCAGGCAAGCCCTCAGGCTCGCGCGCTGAGGGCGCCCTTGTGAAGCCCGACGACCGGAGGCTTTCGGGCGGGATCTGGCTCGGGCCGCCTGTTCTCTGATCGCTGTGATCGGATCGATTTCTGTTAAATCTTCTTCTCCGCCTCCCGGATCGATTCCTCCATAATCCGGATCGCGCAATCCGCCTGCTCTTCGTCAATGATCAGCGGCGGCGAAATCCGGATCGAGTTCTCGCCCGAGCCGAGCGTCAGCAACCCCCGGTGAAACGCGTTGTCCACCACGGCATCGCGCAGATCCGCCGCGCGTTCCTTGGTCCGTTGATCGCGCACGATCTCCACGCCGATCATCAGACCCTTGCCGCGGACATCGCCCACAATCTTGAAGCGGTTCGGCCAGTCGCTGATCTTGCTGAAGATGTAATTCCCAACCTTCTCGGCATTGGCCATCAACCCGCCTTCAATCAGGTCGAACGTTGCGCTCGCGGCGGCCAGGCAGACGGGATTGCCACCGTAGGTCGTGCCGTGCGAGCCAGTCTTCCAGTTCATCACGCTTTCCTTCGCGATGAACGCCGCCATCGGCATGCCGCTCGCAATTCCCTTCGCGGTCAGCACGATGTCCGGCGTGATGCCGGCGTGATCGTAAGCCCACCATTTCCCGGTGCGCCCCATGCCCGCCTGCACTTCATCCAGGATCAGCATGATGCCGTGCTTGTTCGAGATGCGCTGCAGTTCCTGCAGGAAAAACAGCGGTGCCGGGATGAACCCGCCTTCGCCCTGCACCGGCTCGACAATAATCGCCGCAATCTCTTCCGGAGCGAACAGCCGTTTGAAGACCTGCTGTTCGAGCATTTCGATGATTTCGCCGCCGCAGGTTTCTTTCGTATGACCCAGAGCGCAGCGATAGGCGTAGGGATACGGGATGTGCTCGACGCCGCCGAGCAGCGTGCCAAAGTTCTTGCGCTGCGTGCTCTTTGAAGCGGTCAGCGAAAGCGATCCCAGCGTGCGCCCGTGGAAGCAGCCGTAAAACGCAATCAGTTTGTCGCGCTTGGTGTGATACCGCGCCAGCTTTATCGCGCCTTCCACCACTTCCGTTCCGGAATTGCCGAAAAACACTTTCCACTTTTCCGATTTCGGCATCGTCGAAACCAGTTTTTCCGCGAACTCCGGCATGTGTCGGTGATAAAAGTCCGTTCCGGCGATGTGAATCAGGTCTGCCGCCTGCTTCTGAATGGCCGCAACCACTTTCGGGTGGCAGTGCCCCGTCGAGCAGACCGCGATGCCCGCCGCAAAATCGAGGAAAGTGTTTCCATCCGGGTCTTCCACGATAGCACCCGAAGCGCGCTCGGCCACTAGGGGGTAATCGCGCGTCAACGAAGGGGACATGAATTTCGCGTCGAACGCGATCACTTCCTTCGCCCTGGGCCCGGGCAATGCCGTCTTGATTTTGGGTAGTTTGGTTTCCGTGGCTGTAATCATGATCTCTCCAGATGTGCGTTTCGCCGGGGATTCGCAGGAAAAGTGTTGTCGCGGACGGGCGGGAAATTGCAGGCTTGTGGACCGGCGTTGATTTGCCGAAACCTGCGCGAAACGCTGCTTAATCGACGCTGTAAAGCCCGGGGCGCAAATTGGCCGGGCGAAACTTGCGGGGCACACGAGGACCCACAGCTACGCGATCATGCTTGAGGAAGTGAAAGTGCTTCATTTTCGTTTCCAGCGTACTTTTCCATCCTTCGTGTCTTCCAGAATTATACCACGGTCCAAGAGCTCTTTCCGCACCCGATCGGAGGCCGCGAAGTCGCGCCGCGCGCGCGCCGCCTGGCGCTCCGCCACCAGTTTTTCGATTTCCGCATCGCCCAATCCGGCGTCGCCGCCGCCAAAACCAATCACTTTCAGCTTTTCGCCGTCGTTGTCTTCCAGCACGGCGAACACCTTGTCAAAATTGCCCAGGAACTCGGCGGCCGCCGCCACGTCGCCTTGCCGGAACTCGCCCTTGTCCATCACGGTGTTGGCTTCACGCACAAAATCGAACACCGCCGCCAACGCCTGCGCCGTGTTCAGATCGTCGGAAAGCCCGGCGTCGAACTCATCCGCCGCGTTCTTGACGCGCTCCGCCATTCCCGGTTGGTTGCCCGCCGGGAATTTTTCATTCTTCAATCGCGCCGTAAAATTCCGCAGCCGCTCCACCGAGCTCGTCGCCTGCTGCAATCCATCAAACGTGAAATTCAGCTGCCTGCGATAGGGAACACTCGCCAGCGCAAATCGGAGCGCCGACGGCTTGTACCCCTTCGCGAAAAGATCCCGCAGGGTGAAAAAGTTCCCTAGCGACTTGGACATCTTCTCGCCTTCCACCAGTAAATGCTCGGCGTGCAGCCAGTAGCGCACAAATTGTTTCCCCGTTGCCGCTTCGCTCTGCGCAATTTCGTTTTCATGGTGCGGGAAGGCCAGATCGATGCCACCCGTATGGATGTCCAGCGTTTCGCCCAGGTACTTCATCGCCATCGCCGAACATTCGATGTGCCAGCCCGGTCGCCCGACGCCGATTGGCGTCTCCCAGAAATGCTCGCCCGGCTTCGGCGCTTTCCACAACGCGAAATCCCGCGCGCTCTCTTTTTCGTAGCGATCGTTGTCCACGCGCGCGCCAGCCTGAATGCCAGAAAGATCCACCTTCGAAAGCTTGCCGTAATCCCTGAATTTCGTGATGCGGTAATAGATCGAGCCTTCGCTCGCGTAGGTGTAGGTGTTCTCCTGCAGCTTCCGGATCAGCACGACCATGTCGTCGATGTGATCTGTCGCCCGGATCCAGTGTTCCGGCGACTCGATGCTCAGCGTCCTGCAATCTGCAAAAAACGCCTGCACAAACTTTTCGGTGTACTCCCGGATGCCCACTCCGGCCGCCGCCGCATTCGCGATGATGCGGTCGTCCACGTCGGTCAGGTTCATCACATGATTCAGCTTCAAACCGCGCAGTTTGAGGAAACGCCGCAAGATGTCCTGAAACACAAATGTCCGGTAGTTGCCGATGTGCGCGTAGTCGTACACGGTCGGCCCGCAGGTGTACATCCCCACGTGTCCCGGTCTGAGCGGCGCAAACGGTTCAACTTTTCCTGAAAGGGTGTTGTGCAGCTGGATTTGGTGCATCGCGTCCCGGCTAGGCCTTTCTGGCAACAAGCAAATAAGCGATTGTATCCGAGCCTCCGCCAATGCCGCAATGACGCGGCCCAGGGCCGTCGGTGAATCTGAGAGAATCACGGAGGTGGTCAGACGCGACCTTCGGGAAGCTTCGCGTTAACTCGACGGGCAAAGCGATAGTCGTTTACGGGAGGGAGAGGCGCAAGATAGTTGACACTCCGTTCTTCCGTGTTTTAGGATTTTGTCGGTAGACGTGGTGAATCCGGCCGTGTTTCGACGAAGCATCCGAATGATCGCGTGTCTGGCAGCAGTTGCCGGGCTCGCGTCCCCGCTAGGCTTTTCCCAGGAACCCCCTGATTTGAAACCGCCGCAATATCGCGGCGTTACCGCGGTTGTCGACGGGATTTTTGTTACTCCGGTTCCGGGCGCGCCGCTTACCGCGGTCGTAGAAGTGGAAAGTAGGCAGACTCTGGCGGATGGTTCGACCCTGGCAAGGAAAAGCATTGCCAATATTGCACGCGATTCGCAGGGCCGAATTTATAATGAGCGCCGGCAGTTGGTAAGCCCGCCCTTCAGCGGCCAGCCCCCGCTCCTTTCCTTTCACATCTTTGATCCGGAAACCAGGTTCAGCATCTTCGTGAATCCCGCCACAAAAATAGCGCGGCAATCCACCTTGCCCGCGCCAGCACCGGCTGCGGATTCCAATCCGGATCCGCTTTATTCCGCCGGCAAGCCGCCCGTCGATGGGGAGGATTTAGGCACCCAGGTGATGGAAAATGTTGTGGCCCACGGCGTTCGGAAAACCACAACGGTGCCGGCAACCGCCAGCGGCACAGGCAAGCCCGTGATTGTAACGGATGAATACTGGTACTCGGACGAGTTGCACCTGAACATGCTCGTCAAGCATGACGACCCGCGAAGCGGGCAACAAACCGTCAGTGTCACTCGACTGGTGCGCACGGAGCCGGACGAGTCGAGGTTTAAAGTTCCCCCCGGTTATAAGCTGGTGGACGAAACTCCCGAAACCCCAAATCGCCAAAACTAAGCGGCAATCTGGCGCTCAGGGTGTCTTCACCGATCCGGAGTTGATTTCCTGCAGCTCGTCCAGCGTAGCCTGTGATGCCTGCTGGTTCACTCCCGTGCGCTCGCCGCCTGCCTCGGGTTGTAGGGAGTTGCCCTTTGATTCTTTCCTGGCGATCCCGCCTGCTCCCGACACCCGTCACGGCCCCTACTCTCTTCCCAGGTACTCGGCCATCACCCTGGCGCAGCCCTCTATAAAATCCTGATCCGATTTGCCGAAGGTGTCGGCGAAATAGCTTTCGATATCGAGTTCGGCCGCAAGCTTCTTTTTCGCGTAAATGGGGACGACGATCTCAGACTTCACCAGGGACGATCCCGCAAGGTAGCGTGGATCCTTGCTTACGTCCTGCACGACGACCACCTGGCCGCTACTGGCCGCCGCGCCGCAGAGTCCCTTGTTCAGCGGAATGCGCGCGTTGGGCGTGAAGCTGCCGGCGTACGGCCCCACGATCAGGTAGCCCGCGTCCGCCGGATCGACGAGGTAAAAACCGACCCAGTTGTAGCGCGCCATGTTTTCGTGCAGCCGCTTGGCAATCTGCCCCATGACGGCCCGCTCCGTGGGAGCGGCCACGGCATAGCGTTGAAGTTCCTGGAGGAGTTCTCTCGCCGTCAGCGCCAAGGTTCGGACCTCGTGTGGAAAATCAGGAACGAGTCTCGCGCCAAATCAGTCCAGCGCGGACTTCAGGCGCTTGGCGGTTTTCTCCAGCTGTTTCTTCATCGCTTCGACCTGCTTGGAGATGTCCTTTAATTCCTCTTTCGCGATTTTGCTGGCCGCCGACACCTTGCGCGCCTGGAGGTGCGCTTCGCGGTTGGCCTTGCCCAGCGCGGCCCCGACCTTTTTCCCGACTTCGGTAAGTCTGTTTTTCTTCGCCATGATGTTCCTCCTCTAAGGAGTTTCATCGTATACCCAATCCCACCGGTTACACCCGCAAAAAATTGATGCCAGACGCAATCGTCGGCGATTGACAGCTTCGAGCCGTGGCGAATACAGTCGAAAGATTCCTTTTTCTGAAGCGCAGAATCGGGGGAAATTGCAGATGCAAAAGCATGTGGCGGCTTGGATGGTGTTTACCGTGATGGTGGCCGGTTCGCTGTGCGCGCAGGAAAAACCCGCACGACCCGCCGCAACTCCGGCAACGGACCAGAAGAAAACTCTCAGCCCGGAAACCTTCCTCGAACTGCGCAGCGTGCAGGATCCGCAATTTTCGCCCGATGGCCTGCGCGTGGCCTTCGTGGTCGGCGAACCGCGGAAGGGCGAAAAGCGCATCCGCCACATCTGGCTATACGATAGAAAGACCGCCGCCGTGCGGCAGTTAACCTTCTCGGAAAAGTCCGAGATCTGGCCGCGATGGTCGCCTGACGGGAAAAAGCTGGCGTTTCTTTCAAATCGCGGCGGCGAAGAACAGCAAATCTACATCCTGAACATGAGTGGCGGCGAGGCCGCGCCGGTAACCAGGGACAAGACGAGCGTCAGCGCTTTGGCCTGGTCGCCCGACGGCCAATCGATTGCCTATCTTGCGCCCGACCCCAAGTCTGAAGTAGAACAAAAAAAGATAAAAGATAAAGACGACGCGCGCGTGGTTGACAAGGACGATAAGCAACCCCGCCTGCGCATCCTGGACCTCGCCAAAAATGAGGCCCACGCCGTCACCCCCGCAACCTGGAAAATCGAGGACTTGAAGTGGATGCCCGACGGCCAGAGCATCGTGGTGCAAGCGACGAACAAGCCCGCGTCCGATCTTTTCACCGACGGTCTGTACTCCGTCTGGCTGCGCGGCGGCATGGACGAACTTCGCGCGCCGCATGGGCCTATCAATGATTTGAAAATTTCGCCCGATGGCAAACTGCTCAGCTTCGCGGCCGCACGCGACGACGGGCCCACTCCCCACGATCTCTGGCTCATCGGCTCAGAAGGCGGTGTGGCGCGCAACCTGACCGGAGCCAGCCTCGACCGCCCGGTCGGAAACTATCACTGGGCGAAAGACGGTTCGCTGGCGCTTGAGTTTGCCGAGGGCTTTCGCAATAAATTTGCGGTCTATTCCCGCACGGGAGAAAGAGAAGATTGGCCTGATTTGCCCGCGAACCCCGGCGAATTTGACGTGTCACCGACGGGCGAGATTGGCTTCGTCGGGCAGACCAGTGTCGCTCCGCCGGAACTCTGGCTGCGCGATACGGCAGGCGAAGCGCGGCAGGTGACTCACCTGAACGACTCGCTCGAGACGTACGGACTGATTGCGCCGGAGTTTTACAAATACAAATCGTTCGATGGCGTGGAAATTGAAGCGGCGTTGCTCAAACCAGCCGGTTATGACGGCAAGTCCAAACTCCCCGCCATCGTCCTGGTGCACGGCGGGCCCACGGGAAACTGGCGCGATGCCGTGGAGATCTGGGGCCAGCTGCTGGTGGCCCGCGGCTACGCGGTACTGTACCCCAACGTGCGCGGTTCGGTTGGCTACGGCGAAAAATTCATGGAGATGAACCGCGCCGATTGGGGCGGCGGTGATTTCAAGGACGTCATGGCCGGTGTGGGAGACCTGGTCACCAGGGGAATTGCGGATCCCAAGCGGCTGGGCATCGGCGGCTGGTCCTACGGCGGATACATGGCGGAGTGGGCCGTGACGCAGACGGACCATTTCAAGGCTGCGGTGGCTGGCGCCGGCATGGCCAACCTGATCTCCGAATTCGGCACGGAGAACCACTCGGCGCCGGATGAATGGTTCTTCGGAACTCCCTACGAACATCCCGAGAGATTTCTTAATAGCTCACCGTTCCTGTACATAAAAAATGCCAAGACGCCTACGCTGATTCTCGAAGGTGAAGCCGACCCGATCGATCCCCTTGGCCAGAGCCAGGAACTCTACCGCGGCCTGAAGCGCTACGGCGTCGCGACCGATTTCGTGGTTTACCCGCGCGAGCCGCACGGCCTTGAGGAAGCCGCGCATCGCGTGGACATGCAAACGCGCATGGTAGCGTGGTTTGATAAGTATCTGAAGAGCGCGAGGTGAAGTTGCTGCCCACTCTTGCTTCCTCTTCGCTGTTCTTTGATCGCGGCTGTCCCTCACCGGATAACGGCGACCAGCGATCCGATTACAGCAACCGTCCCCACGAGGAGCCCTCCTGAACCACGCCAAACTCAACTCCGCCTACTCCACACTGAAGATGCGACGGCGCTACGAAGTCTGGTTTGTGCGCTGCGGCTTGGCGGACAGTAGCGGCGCTTGGTGGTTCCGTTATTTGCTGGTGAACAACCTCAGGATTTCGCCGGAGACATCGGCGCGCCGGCATTTTCAGGTTTGGGCGGTGTGGTTTCCTCGCGCACGCGCGGCCCAGAGTTTCATCGTGGATTTCCCCATTGAACAGCTGGAGTTGAGCCCGCGGGGGTATGCTCCGTTTCATTGCCGCGCCGCGGGAAGCGGGATTCGGGAGGGCTGCTGCTGGGGAAATCTTCACTCCGACGGCCATCACATTTCCTGGAACCTGCGTATCCAGTCGCTCTTTGGCGCGAAGCTGAGCGATAAAGGCTGGATCGGTTTTTCGCGCTCGCCACATTCCGATGCCGCCTTCTCCGGCGAGATTCACTGCGACGGCAAGAAAGTCAGCGGCGAACCGCTGGGCTTCGGCGTACAGGGCCATAACTGCGGATACCGCCACAGAAGCTACTGGCGCTGGATGCATGCCTATTTTCCGCAGCCCAACGGAGCGAGCACGCTCGAGACGCTCGTCTATGACCTGCCGCTCGGTATGGTCTTCCGGAACGCCGTCTTGTGGCATCGCGGGCGAGCAAGTGCCATTCGAGCGATCAAGGAATTGGAGATCGAGCGTTCCAAGGAAAGATTACAGTGGAGATTCGCGGGCAAATTGCCCGACGGCGACTTGATCGAAGCTTCCGTTCGTGGCGTAGCACCAGGAATTCATGAATTGCCCTATGCGAAGACGGATGGCTCAGGAACTTTTCAGGTGTCCAACGCGAGCCTGGCCCATGCGATCGTAAAATTGGGGCCAAGCGAAACTTTGGAAGCGGAAACGGGAGCGGTCCTTGAAATGGGGGGAGCTTAGCGTGGCGGGAAATGAATTGTGGGACGCGGGACTCTATGATGACAAGCATTCCTTTGTCTGGAAGCTCGCCGCCAAAGTGCTCGACTTGCTCGACGCCAAGCCCGGAGAACGGATCCTGGATCTGGGTTGTGGCACGGGCCACCTGACAGCCAGAATCGCGGAAGCCGGCGCGCACGTGGTGGGCGTCGATCGCTCACCGGAAATGATCCGCCAGGCCAAACAACGATACCCAGCCCTGCGGTTTGAAGTGATGGACGCTCGCGAAATCGCACTGGATGGCATCTTTGACGCGGTCTTTTCCAACGCCACGCTGCACTGGATCAGGGAACCCGAGCGCGTGGTTGCCGGAATCAGGAAGTCGCTCTGCCCCGGCGGACGGTTCGTCGCTGAATTCGGCGGCAAAGGCAACACCGGTGAACTACTCAGTGCCGTTCGGCGTGCCTGGCTGAAATCAGGTCTGGCCGGCACCGCGCCCGACCCCTGGTATTACCCAAGCCTCGCCCAGTACGCGGGCTTGCTCGAGCAGCACGGCTTCGAAGTTACCCACGCGACTCTCGTTGACCGTCCAACGCCGCTGGGCGACGGCGAACGCGGCCTGCCCAACTGGCTGAAGATGTTCGGCGGCGCATTTCTGGAAGGCCTGCCGGAAGCCACCCGGGAGCGCCTGGTTGAGGAAATCGAGCGCGCGTCGCGGCCGAAGCTCTTCCGCGACGGCCACTGGGTCGTGGATTACCGGCGCCTCCGCGTGGTAGCAAAGCGTATTGACTAGCCCCCCCAGCAGCCCGAAAATTGTGGTCGAGAGAAATAGGCCACAACAGGTAGAGTAGGGCTTTACAGGCCCCCAATCGCGTGATACGCTTTTCTCCCGTACCGCCATCTTAGCGCCAGGCGGCTGGGCCTCTGACCGAGAACCTGCCAAACGTTTGTGCTTTCTGTCTGTTACAGGCAGAAGCGTTGCGTGAAGACTCCTCCTCCCGAGGAAAGGAAAGTCGTCTCTCTTCGCGCCAAAAACCTGGGTGAATTTGTTCACGCTGGTGGTGTGTTTAACAGCAACGTGAGTGCAGAGGCCGGGTTCTGGGAGTATTAGGCCGGTACTCTGTCATCCGGGACTGGATTCCGGGTTCAGTTCCATTGACCCCGGGCCGCGGAGCAGTAGGCTACGACAAGAGGGGACACCTTGCTCAAGCTGCGCAAAGTCGAAATCGTGGGCTTCAAGTCGTTTTGCGAACGCACCGTGGTGACGTTCAGCGGCACCGGCACCACCTGCATCGTCGGGCCGAACGGCTGCGGAAAATCGAACGTGGTCGACGCCATCAGTTGGGTGCTCGGAGAGCAGAGCCACAAGTCTCTGCGCGCCGAGCGGATGGCCGATTGCATTTTCAACGGCACCACCAAGCGCCCGCCGATGGGCCTGGCCGAAGTGACGATCACCATGGAAGATCCGGAGCTTGCCGAAGCTGCGCGTTTTGTGTTGGAGAGCGCAGCGGAAGAGGAAACGAGAGAATTTACCGCAGAGAGCAAAGAGGATCCGCAGAGTGCCTCGGAGAATCTGGATGCGATGATTGATGGCGCGATCGCGGCTACCGAAGTCACTGGCGAAAACCCGGGCGATGCCAGCCTGACGGCCGGGGGTCAGACCGAATCCGGATTCAAACTGAAGCGCAGGAAAAAAGTGGAGAAACCAGCGCTGGTTACCAAGCCCGGAGAAGTGGTGGTCTGCCGCCGCCTGTACCGCAGCGGGCAGAGCGAATACCTGATCAATGGGCGCGTCGGCCGCTTGCGCGACATCCAGGAAATGTTCATGGGCGTCGGCCTCGGCCCGGACTCCTACGCCATCATCGAGCAGGGGCGCATCGGCCAGATCCTTGCGACCAAGCCGATGGAGCGCCGCGCCATCATCGAAGAAGCCGCTGGCGTTACGAAATTCAAAACCAAGAAAAGATTGAGCGAGGCAAAGCTCGAATCGTCGAAAGTTAATTTGTCTCGCGTAAACGACATCGTCGTCGAAGTCGAAAAGCAACTCGGCTCGTTGAAACGGCAAGCCGCCAAAGCGCGGCGTTACGCGGAAATTCGTGACCAGATGCGCGGCATTGTTCGCCAGATGCTGGCCGGAAAAGCCCGCGAACTCGACGCCGAAGCCGACCGCGTCGAAACGCGCCTGGCCGAACTGGCTGCGACCGAAACGCGGCACGCGCAGATGATCCACGAGCAGGAAGCAGAGCAGGATCGCCTGAGCCAGCGCATCTACGCGCTGGACGCCGAAATCCGCCAAAACCAGAACGTGCTGAATCATACGGCGCTTGAAGTGGACCGCATCGAAAATCGCATCACCTTCAATCAGACCCGCAGTTCCGAGCTGGCCGGGCGCAATGAACAGATCCGCTTGGAGCGGAACGCGCTGTCCGGTCAGCACGCGGAATGGGAGAGGCGCAATTCGGCGCAACTCCAGGCCGTCGAGAACGCGCGCCGCGACTCCATCACCGTCAGCGCTCGCGTGGAAGAACTTACCGCCCAAGCCGCGCAACGTGCGGCGCAAATTTCTGAAGCCGAAGCGCGCATGGACGCGCTGCGCCGCGTAGCGACCCAGGCCGGCGAAAGTCTGCTGCGCCTGCACGGCGAACAGAAGCAAGCCGAAGAAGCGTTGGTTCACCAGACGGATTCGATGCGCAAGCAGGAAGAGCGCGAAACCGCCCTGCTCGAAAGCTCCATCCATGTGCGCGACGACGCGGAGTGCGCGGCACAGGATTGGCAGAACGCCATCATGCAAGCCGGGGAACTCCAGAAGAGAGCAACCGAGATCCAGGCTCGCGTCGCCGAACTGAAGCAGGTCCGCGAGAAAACACAAAAAGACGCCGATTCCCTTCGCGACAATTTGGCCGCGGTCCGCGCCCGGCATTCCACGCTGACGCAAATTCTGAACGACCGCTCCTATACGGGCGAGGCGGTCCAGAAACTGTTCGCCGCAAACGAACGCCACGGCGGCCAGGAATTTCGCGCCGTGGGCGTGCTCGCGGATTACGCGGAAGTCCAGGAGCAGCACGAAGCCGCAGTCGAACAGTACCTTCGAGACGAATTGGAATACGTCGTCGTGGAGACGTATGACCACGCGCGCGCCGGCGTTTCACTCTTGCGCAATGAAGTCGGCGGCCGCGCCACTTTCTTTGTGGACTCGCTCCGCAACCTGAAACTCGATGAATACGAGCCAATCGTCCATTTCCGCTCCGAAGATGGCGTAATCTCCCGTCTCGACAGGCTCGTGGAATTCCGAGACCCCCTCGGTCCGGCCGCGAAACAGTTTTTGCCCCGCCTCCGCTCAGGCTATTTGACCGACGGCGCCGTAGCGGCGGAGAAGCTCGCGCGCGAATATCCGCAATATGCCTTCGTAACGACCGAAGGCACGTGTTACCAGGGACGCATGGTCACCGGCGGCCGCCCGGATGAAGCCGGCCCGCTCGGCATGAAACGCGAACTCCGTGCGCTGGATGCCGAAGTAATGCAGCTTGAGCACCGCTCGGCAGCCAGCCACGCGGAACTTGAAACGCTGGCAGCGGAACTCCGCGCTGGCGAGCAAGCCCAGGAAGAACTCACCGCGCAGCAGCGCGAAGCCGAACGCCATCTTTTCGCGACCAAACATCGCCACGAACAGTCGCAAAGCGAACTGGCCCGCCTCGGACTGGACCTTACCGTTTGCCAGAATGAACTCGCGCGCGTGCGCCGCGAAATCGAATCCGTAGAGCAGCGCGCGGCGCGGGCGAAATTCCAGCACGAAGCGGCGGCAAAATCGCGCTCCGAAGCCGATGCGGAAAGCGCCCGGCTCACCAGGGAAGTCGCGCAATTGCGCGGCGCCGTACAGGCCGAGCAGGATGAACTCTCCGCAGCAAAAGCCGAATTCGCCGCCATGCACGAGCGATTGGGCCTGGCCGAAGCGATGGCCGAGCGCCTGGCGGAAGAGCGCTCGGACCTCGAACGCCGCGAACTTGCGCTCCACCAGCAGGAAGCTTCCATCAACGAAGAGACTCTGGCGATGGCCCGGCAGTCCGAGGAGCTCGCACAACAACTGAGCGTCCTGCGCGCCGAGAAAATCCGCTTCGAAGAAAAACAGAAGGAACTTGAGCAGGAATGGGATGCGGGCCGCACTCGCGTGACCCAGGCCGAAGATCACCTGCGAATGGCCCGCCAGGCGCTCCAGGAAATGCGCGACACCCGCGGCAAATTCGAAATCGAAAAAGCCCGCAACGATTCCGACCGCGCCCACCTGCGCGAAACCTGCCTCGCCGAAGTCAACGCCCAGCCGGAGGATCTCATCGCCTCCGAGACCGCGTTTATGTCCGGCGAAGAACTTGCAATCGCCGAGGCGAACTACCGGGAAATGAAAGAGAAGATCGAAAACATGGGCGCGGTCAACATGATGGCCCTCGAAGAATTCAACGAATGCGAGCAGCGGTTCACCTTCCTGACCCGCGAGCGCGACGACCTGCTTCAATCAATCACCGACACCCAACAGGCCATCAAGGAACTCGACTTGATCACAAAGGATCGTTTCGAACAGGCGTTCGCCGCAATTAACACGAACTTCACCACCGCCTTCCATACCATTTTCGGTGGCGGCACGGCGGAAATGCGCCTCACGGAAGTGGACAGCTCCGGCGACGCGGGCATCGACATCGTGGCATCGCCTCCGGGCAAGCGACTGCAGAACGTGCTGCTGCTTTCCGGCGGCGAAAAAGCGATGACCGCCCTCGCGCTGCTGATCGCCATCTTCAGATATCAGCCGAGCCCGTTCTGCATCCTCGACGAAGTGGACGCGCCACTCGACGAAGCCAACGTGGGCCGCTTCACAAGGCTAATCGCCGACATGAGCGCGCAAACCCAGTTCATCGTCGTCACGCACAACCGCAAAACCATGGAGACCGGCAGCGTACTTTATGGGGTAACCATGCAGGAACCCGGCGTCTCAAAGCTCGTCAGCGTTCGCTGGGAAGGCGACGCCCAACCCGCAGCCAAACGCAGAGCCGCAAGCGCAGCCTAACGAAAACAAAATTCCGTCTCGCGGGGCGAAAAATCTTTCGCCCCATCTTTCGTTCATTAAAAGAAACAATGGCCGACACAAGGTTTTCTTCGCTCCGAATTCTCCTTCTGTCACATTGACATCGGCGAACGGTGGGATAGAATGCTGAGCACTTTGTCAGGGGCAACACTGTCGTGAACGCGAGTCCTGCAACAAAAGTCATTCGAGAGACAAATTTTCCGGGCATCGCGCCGCTGGCGCGCGGCAAGGTGCGCGACATCTATGATTTGGGCGACCGCCTGCTCATTGTGGCGACAGACCGCCTTTCCGCCTTTGACGTCGTCATGCCGACGCCGATCCCCGACAAGGGCCGCGTCCTCACGCAACTCTCCCTGTTCTGGTTCGATCTGTTCAAAGATGTCCTCCCCAATCACGTTTTAAGCGCAACGGAATTCCCCGCCCCGTTTGACCAGTTCCAGGACGAATTGGCCGGCCGCTCGATGGTCGTGAAAAAAACGGCGCCCCTTCCCATCGAATGCGTGGCGCGCGGGTATCTCTCGGGCTCCGGATGGAAGGAATACCAGGCCAGCGGAACAGTTTCGGGCATCGCGCTTCCCGCCGGATTGCGCGAGTCCGACAAACTCCCCGAAGTGATCTTCACCCCGGCCACCAAGGCCGTCACAGGCCACGACGAAAATATTCCCTTCGCCCGCGCCGCCGGGATTCTCGGAAAAGAACTGGCGGAAAAGGTCCGCGACACCACGCTCGAAATTTACCGCCGTGCCGCAGCCTATGCCAGACCGCGCGGAATCCTGTTGGCGGACACCAAGTTTGAATTTGGGCTGTTGAACGGCGAAATGATCTGGATTGACGAAGCGCTGACCCCCGACTCTTCGCGCTTCTGGCCAGCCGCCGAATACAAGCCCGGCGGCCCCCAGCCTTCTTTTGACAAGCAGTTTGTGCGCGACTATCTCGAACGGATCCGGTGGCCAAAGACGCCGCCGGGACCCGCCCTGTCCCCCGAAGTGGTTGCCCGAACGCGCGCCAAGTACCGGGAAGCCTATCGCATCCTGGCCGGGCGCGAACTGGACTCGTAAGCCGGCCCCCTAAAAAAATTCGCAGGCGCGGAGAGTGCGGACGTGAGAGATCAACTGGAAGGCCTTGTGGGACAGATGGTGGAACGCGGAATTCTGTTTGATGAAGCCGTCGGTGAATTCGAAAAACGCTTCATCAAGCGGGTTCTGGAGCGAACCAACGGCAATCAGTGCCGGGCCGCCGAACTTTTGGGAATTCACCGCAATACTCTCAGCAGGAAGATGACGGTATACAAGCTGGATCACCGGAGACGGAAGGGGCGGTAGACGGGGACAGCGGAGCCTTCGCGCCTAAGTTTGACGCGCACCCGCTCGATCCGTAAAAGCGGATGCCTGCCTGCGGCAAGCAGGGCGGGCAGCGGAAGCGGCCGCACTCTGAAATAGCAACGGCCCCGAATGGTGAATTCGGGGCCGTTGGTTTTCCTAAATTGTGCAGGCTAGTTTCCCGGTTTCTTCGGAGCAGGCTTCCTGGGCGCCGGCTTTTTCGCCGGGCCCGCCTTCGGCAAATCTTCCGCATTTACCTTGGCCTTGTCCCAATGCAGCATAAACGCAGGATCGGGATCATAGGATTCCAGCGTGCCTGTGAATCGAACGGGATTGCCCTTCTCCAGTTTCGCCGCTTCCGGCTGATCGGTCTTCTTGATGATCACGTCCATGTTCGGCGTCGTGGCCGCTTCAAACTCCGCGTCGCTGGTGACGAAAGCCGTCTTGAGCTCGATTGTATCCGTCCCAGCCGTGATTTCGATCAGCTTGCCGGGTACGTCGGGAAATTCCAGGCCGCACGCCGCCGTCCATGTGAGCTTCGCCTTGTCCCCGCCCGCTTTCAGGTCGGTAACGACGGTGGCAATGGTCATGTCCTTACGCGCCGCGTCGAGATCGGCGGAGCTGACGAGTTTGTAGCTCGCTGGACGATCGACCGAATTGGGCGCAAGTTGCAGGAGCTCGTTCATCTCCGCGTCTATCAGCGGGTCGCAAACCGTCCCGCCCTGGTAATTCGCGATCACCTTGCGGATATAACTCTTCACCGACTTCGACTGCTGCTCGGTGGCGCTCTTGGACGTGGCCGCACGCGCAAAGTACCAAATCGCATCAAGCGACTGCGCGGGAGTCATGGCCATGTAGGCCTGGCCCAACTTGTAGTTGGAGACCAGATCGTCCGGAGCGAGGGCCAGCACCGCCTTGTAGGACTCTATGGCGCCGGCGTAATCCTTCGCTGCCATCGCCGCCGTCGCCGCGGTACCGTTGAATACGATCAGCGACTGCTTTTTTTCCCCGGCAAACTTGGCATCGTCCTCTCCTTCCGGCTTCGGCAACTGGTCCAGAACCTTCAATGCGGCGAGGGCCGCAGTGCGCGCGGTCTTGGCGGTTTCCGGATCGGGATTCTGAATCGCGTTGAAGGCATACGCGCGCACATAGTAGGCGTCATACTTTTCTGCGGGATTGATCTTGTCGCCGAGCGCGCTCATCTTGTCCGCGTATTCGATGGCCTTCGGATAATTCTTTTGTGCGTAGTAATTCTTGTAATACAGAGGGTAGATGTAATTCAGAAGCGCGGAATTCGGATACTTGGCGACAAAATCGTCGAGCAGCTTGATCTGGGCGGCGGGATTCTTTTCAGCGGCGGCAGCCTGGTAGGAGTTATACTCCGCCATCGTGTAGGGCTGCTGCTTGGTTGCGCCTGCGGCAGACGCGTCCTGGGCCGCGGCATTCGGGCTGCTGCTCAGGCCAAGCGCCGCAAGAAGCAGAAGGCTTGCCATCCAACGAATTGCTCTCATTCCTTATCTCCTCGCTGCATACATGAAAGTAAAATTGCGTAAATCGCCAGAGGTCATGCCGCTGACGGAACTGCTGCCATTCCCTGCGGTCCAGAAGTGCCCTATCGGAAACGTTGGAATTATAGGTTCAGCCGCTCTCCAATCGCAAGCCGGGATCTGAAATTTCAAAACCCGGAGGGCCGGGGCCTTGCGCGGAGCACGCCGAAAACCTTGGCCCCGGCACACCACCGAGGCATTCTCATTGGGGTGTCATCCTAACGAGATAAGATGAGTTTCGCACAAAAAGAGTGGCTTCGGCGAGGAGGAATACAAATGGCCAACATAAGCGGGGCAAATACAAGAAATGCGGCGGGAAAACCGCTGCTGGGCGGCGTGGCCCTGGTCACCGGCGGCAGCCGCGGCATCGGCAAAGCGATCGCCAGGGAACTTGCCGCAATCGGAGCGGCCGTGAGCATTTGCGGCCGGGATGAAGAAAAATTAATGCTCGCGGCGCGTGAATTGGAATCCGCAGGAACCAGGATTCTGGCGCGCCGCGCCGATGTAACGAACGAGGCCGAGATCCGCGCGTTCGCCCAGGCGACGGAAAAGGAACTCGGCGGCATCACGATCCTGGTCAACAACGCGGGGACGGGAGGCGGCGGCTTCGGTGCCATCCAGGATAAAAGTGAAGCCGAGTGGGACCTGGTGATGAACACGAATTTAAAGAGCGTGTTTTTTCTCTCGCGCGCCGTGATTCCGGGAATGATCGAGCGCCGCGGCGGCGACATCATTAATATCAGCTCGCTCGCCGGAAAAAATACTTTTGCCGGTGGAGGAATCTATTGCGCCTCGAAATGGGGGCTTCAGGGGCTCTCCGGCTGCATGGCCGAGGACCTGCGCGCGCACGGAATCCGTGTAAGCGTGATTTGTCCTGGAAGCGTGGCAACGGATTTCCGGGGGCGCGGGCCAAAGGACCCCAGCAAGGTGCTGACGGCGGATGACGTGGCCCACGCCGTGTGCATGATAGCGACCCAGGGCCCGCAGAGTTTCATCAGCGAAGTGCAGTTGCGGCCCGTGGCCAAGCCGTAGCGAAGCGACAAGGGGCATATTTTCCTCTTGACAATAGTCGTTTACACGACTATCATCACTCCATGAATTCCCGATCCAAAGCCGGCTCCCCCGGCGCCCTCCCTCTCGAGGACCAGATCTTCGTCGCCCTCCTCAGGGCGTCCGATTCCCTGGCTTCTCGAGGCGATCAATTGATGAAAGCCAACGGTCTGACTTCGGCCCAATACAACGTCCTCCGCATCCTGCGCGGCGCCGGCCCCGAGGGCCTCCCCTGCAACACCGTCGCCGAACGCATGATCTCCCGCGACCCGGACATGACTCGCCTCCTCGACCGCATGGAGAAACGCGCCCTGATCACCCGCGAACGCCAGAAAGAAGACCGGCGCGTGGTGAAGGCGCGAATCACGGATGACGGTCTGAAGCTGCTCAAGAAGATGGACGCTCCCATCCGGGAACTCCACAAGAGCCAGTTCGCCCACATGACTTCCGCGCGTTTGAAGACTCTGATGGATCTTCTTGCCGAAGTGGCGGCCGAAGCGCCGAAATAGGAGCTTGGGCATCCAATACTCAAAAATTCGGCAAGTGAACCAGGCGAGAGAAATATAAAGGAGAAGCAACGATGAACGGGCCATTCTCAAAAGCAGGAATGTTGGCAGGGCTGGCGGCGGCACTCGCGCTGCCCGCAAGCGCGGGGACAACTACGTACCAGATCGATCCGCGGCACTCGAGCGCCGGATTCGGCGTGACCCACCTGATGATTTCGACCGTGCGCGGCGAATTTCACGGTGTCACCGGAACCGTGGTTGTGGACGACTCGGATATTTCCAGATCCAGCGTGAACGTCACCATTGACGCCACGACTGTCGATACCCGCGAACCCGATCGCGACAAGCACCTGAAAAGCGAGGCCTTCTTTGACGTCGCCAGGTATCCCACCATCACCTTTCAATCCACCAAGGTCGAGCGCAGTGCCGACGGCAATCTCAAGGTCACCGGCGACCTGACCATCCGGGGCGTGACCAAGGCCGCGATTCTTACCGCGACGCTGCCCAAGGCTCCCATCAAGGATCCCTGGGGCCTCGAGCGCACTGCGGTTTCTGCTTCCACAAAAATCAACCGGCAGGACTTCGGCGTGGCCTGGAACCAGAAGCTCGACAGTGGCGGCGTTGTTGTCGGCGATGATGTGAACGTCACGCTCGATGTGGAAATGATCATTCCTCCACAGTCAAAGTAGTTTCCTTGAGCGTTGTTACGATGGAGTGGTGCGTTGCGGGCGGCGATCCTGCCGCCTGCAGCTTCCTGAGGGCCAACTAAGCGAAAATAAGGAAATCGTCATGCACAAGCCGGCGCCAACCGAGCATCAAGTCCACGAATTGATCGAGCACCGCTGGAGCCCACGCGCGTTTTCAGAGCAATCCGTTCCGGCGGACGTATTGCGCAGCTTGTTTGAAGCCGCGCGCTGGGCGCCATCGAGCAGCAACGAACAGCCATGGGCTTTCCTCGTTACCACGGCCGGCGACAAGGAAAACCACGCGAAGATGCTGAGCACGCTGGTGGAGTTCAACCAGGGTTGGGCGAAACACGCCCCGGTGCTGGCGATTGCCGTCTCCCGACTGGCCTTCGCCCAGACCGGTAAACCCAACCGCAACGCCTTTTACGATACCGGGGCGGCCGTGGCGAATCTTTCGCTCGAAGCTACCTCTCGGGGCCTGTTCGTGCATCAAATGGCGGGGTTCGATGCGCAGAAAGCCATCGAGCTTCTCGAGATTCCCAGTGGGTGGGATCCGATCGCGGCTTTCACCATCGGCTACCCGGGCAATCCAGAATCCTTGCCCGAGACGCTGCGCCAGCGCGAACTGGCGCCGCGCGAGCGAAAGCCGCTGGACTCATTTGTCATGGGCGGGCGCTGGGGCAAGCCCGCATCCTTCATCCAGAAGTAACCCGCATGAGTTATGCTTTTACAGAGGAAATAACCCGGCATGCACAGCACGCTCGAATTCCTGGTGAACCACGGTTACCTGGTTCTGTTGATCTGGGTGTTCCTCGAACAGGCGGGCCTACCTCTTCCTTCGATTCCGTTGCTCCTGGCTGCTGGAGCGCTTGGCGGAATGAACCGGCTGAATTTCGGCGTCGCGCTGTTGATCTGCATGGTGGCGGCGGTTTCCGCCGACACGATCTGGTACGAACTCGGCCGAAGGAGGGGCATCCGGATTCTCCACTGGCTGTGCAAAATTTCACTGGAGCCGGATTCCTGCGTGCGCCGCACAGAAGGGCTCTTTGAAAAGCAGGGCGCAAAATCCCTGCTGGTTGCCAAGTTTCTCCCTGGCCTGAACACCGTGGCCACGCCGCTCGCCGGCATCTTCCACATGAAGTTCCGGAGATTTCTGGCCTTCGATGCGATGGGTGCGGTTCTTTGGGCCGGAACGTATCTGGGCCTTGGATACATCTTCAGCGGGCAGATTGAGCTCATCGCGATGAAAGCCCAACAGCTTGGCGGCGGCCTGATGGTGCTGGTGGTTGGCGCCCTGATCTTCTACGTGGGCTACAAGTTCGTGGCACGCCAGAAATTCCTGCGCGAATTGAGAATTTCGCGCATCAGCCCGGCAGAGTTGAAAGAAAAACTGGACGCGGGCGAGCCGCTCACGATCGTGGACCTGCGGCATTCGGTGGACTTTGAAGCCGACCCGGAAACGATCCCCGGCGCTTTTCGCATGGACGCAAGCGAACTCCAGCAAACCGATGAGCGGCTGCCGCGCGACCGCGAAGTTATCCTCTACTGTACTTGACCAAACGAAGCCACCAGCGCCCGTGTGGCGCTGCTCCTCAGAAACAAAGGCATAAGGCATATCCGCCCGCTCCAGGGCGGACTCGACGCCTGGCGTGAACTGGGCTACCCCTTGCAGATGATGCAAGTGGGCACGGAGACGGATCCGATCTCAAAAACCTGAAACACGGAGGAGCCACCCAATGGCCATCAAGGTTCAAGTGATTTTCTACAGCATGTACGGCCACGTCTACAAAATGGCGCAGGCCGTCGCGGAAGGTGCAAAGCAGGTTCCCGGCGCTGAAGTCTCGCTCTATCAGGTGCAGGAACTTGTGCCCGACGACGTGCTGGAGAAATACGGCGCCAAAGCCGCAAAGGCGGCGCTTGCCCAAGTACCGGTCGCCAAAGTGGACCAACTGCCAGAAGCCCACGCCATTATTTTCGGAACTCCCACGCGCTTTGGCAACATGGCCGCGCAAATGCGGAATTTCCTGGATCAGACCGGCGGGTTGTGGGCCAAAGGCTCGCTGATTGGAAAAGTAGGCAGCGTGTTCGCCTCAACGGGCACCCAGCACGGCGGTCAGGAGACCACGATTACCAGTTTTCACTCCACGCTGCTGCATCACGGCATGGTCATCGTCGGCG
The DNA here is from genome assembly GCA_013289665.1 of Acidobacteriota bacterium. Classification (GTDB taxonomy): domain Bacteria; phylum Acidobacteriota; class Terriglobia; order Acidiferrales; family UBA7541; genus Acidiferrum. The sequence continues at coordinate 139,593 of JABCZN010000005.1, forward strand.
TGCCCTACAGCGAATCAGGCCTGACGCACATGGGTGATATCTCGGGCGGCACGCCGTATGGCGCCACCACACTCGCCGGTCCCGACGGCTCGCGCCAACCCAGCGAAAACGAACTCAAAATCGCCCGCTACCAGGGGAAGCACGTCACCGAAATCGCCGGCAAACTCTTCCGCTAGGGCTTGCAGCCAGCTCCTCCTCCGCCTGCCGCCTATTGCGTGTTTTCGCGCGGAATGAAAGAAGGCCGGGCAAGCCCGGCCCCTAGCTAGAAGCAGGAGAGTGCGCCGGGATTAGAGGCGCGGAAGAACAATCCCGCCCTGCGCCTGATACTTCCCTTTTTTGTCCTTGTAGCTGACTTCGCAATCCTCGTCGCTTTCAAAAAACAGCACCTGGCACAATCCCTCATTCGCATAAATCCGCGCGGGCAGCGGCGTGGTGTTGCTGATTTCCAGCGTCACGAACCCTTCCCACTCCGGCTCAAACGGCGTCACATTGACGATGATCCCGCAGCGCGCGTAGGTGGACTTGCCAAGGCAAATCGTCAGCACATTCCGCGGGATGCGAAAATATTCAATCGAGCGCGCCAGCGCAAACGAGTTCGGTGGCACCAAACAAACGTCGCCCTTGAATTCCACCAGCGACCGCGGATCAAAGTTCTTCGGATCCACGATGGTAGAATTGACGTTGGTGAAGATGCGGAATTCGTCGGCCACCCGGATGTCGTATCCATACGAGGACACGCCGTAGCTGATCACTCCTTCCCGAACCTGCCGGTCGGTGAACGGTTCGATCATCTTGTGCTCCAGCGCCATGCGGCGGATCCAACGGTCTGGCTTGACGGACATCCGATCCTCCTCCACAGAAAACTTAGAAAGTAGGCTCGCAAAAGGTTAAAGTGTAGATGAGGCGGAACTTCTTGACAACCCGGGCCTTAGCCTCTAGCATCGGGCCACATAGAGCGGGAGGACGGTGTGATTAAGCTAGATATTGTGAATGCCGTCGTAGGGAAGACGAACATCAGCCGCACAAAAGCGGAGCAGGCCGTGGAGACTGTTTTTGAGTCCCTGAAGAACGCCATGGGGCGTGGGCAGCGCATCGAGCTGCGCAAGTTCGGCGTATTCAGCGTGAAGCCGCGGAAGACCGGCATCGGGCGCAATCCCCGCACCGGCGAAGAAGTGAGCATCCCCCCAGGAAAAGCGGTGCGCTTCAAGCCCGGGAAAGAACTCCAGGGACTTGAAGACACCGCCGCCAGCCAAGCCAAGTAAGCCATTGTGACCCCACCGGAATCAGAACCGAGCGCTCCCTCTTTTCTGGAAGTCCCTTCCTGGCACGGCCGCCCGCCCGAAAACAGGTACTACGCCGCGGACCAGCCGCATCCTTCCGCACGCTCGCTGGTGCAGTCCTGTGGTTTGTTTGTTTTGACGCTGGTCACTTCGCTGATTGCCGGCACGCATTTTGCCGCCGCCTACGCCCACAACCAGGCCGCTTCGCTTGATGCATTTGGGCAAACTTTCCGTCTGGTGTATCGGAATCCGGCGGCGCTGCTGGCGGGATTTCCCTTCGCGCTGACGCTTCTGGGCATCCTGTTGGCGCATGAACTGGGACACTACTTCGCCTGCCGCTATCATCACATCCGCGCCAGTTATCCGTATTTCATTCCCGCGCCTACTTTAATAGGCACCTTTGGCGCCTTCATCCTGATTCGCTCGCCCATCCGTTCGATGCGCGCGCTCTTTGATGTCGGCGCCTCCGGGCCGCTGGTCGGTTTTCTGGTGGCGCTGCCCGCGATGGGTTATGGTGTGCTGCACGCAAAAATAATTCCCGCGTTGGCCGCCGACGGCAATGCCGACCTGGTGTTCGGGGTGCCCCTCGTTCTCCGTCTCGTGACTGCAACGCTCCAGCCGAACGCGCACGCTTCGGATCTGCTGTTGCATCCCGTTGGGCGCGCGGCCTGGGTCGGCATGTTCGCCACAGCGCTGAACCTTTTGCCCGTCGGCCAGCTCGATGGCGGCCACATTGTGCGCTCGGTCAGCCCGCAGCTCCACCGCTGGATTTCGCTCACTTTGCCGCTTGCGCTCGTTCCGCTCGGCTATTTTCAATGGCAGGGCTGGTGGATATGGGCGGTGATTCTCTTCGGCCTGCAATTCGTGCGTATGGCGCCGATTTATGATCCCACGCCGCTCGATCCCAATCGCCGATTCGCGGCTGTGGTTTCCTTCGCGGTGTTTCTCCTCTGCTTCATGCCGTATCCCGTCGAAAAATTGTTGTAAAGTAGCGGGGATGCCAACCACAACGAAAGCAGAATTGACCCGCAGCTTGCGGGAGCGGGATTTGCTTTTGCTGTTTGTCGGCTCGGTGATTGGCTCGGGAATTTTTCTCACGCCTGGATTGATTGAGCGGCAAGTAGGTGGCTCGGTCGGATGGTCGCTGCTGGTGTGGCTTTTTGGCGGCGTCTTGTCGCTGTTGGGAGCACTGACGTATGCGGAACTCGCGGCGGCGAATCCCGAGGCGGGCGGTCTGTACTGCTACATCCGCGACGGCTTCGGCCGCCTGCCCGCATTTCTATACGGCTGGTGTTTGTTTCTTGTGATTGCCAGCGCCACGATTGCGGCCCTGGCCCACGCGTTCACAACCTATCTCGAGGAGATCGTTCCTCTCTCGCCTGCCGGCGCGTCGCTCGTAACCATTTTGATGATCGCTGTGGTCACCGCGGTGAATGTGTGGGGAACACGAAAAAGTTCGGACGTGCAGAATGTCACCACGATCATCAAGGTCGGGCTCATCGTCGTCCTCGGCAGCGTCCTGCTATTCCTCGGCTTTTTGAAAGGTACGCACGCAGGAGAACTTCCCGCGGCTCTTGGAACGTCAGAAAGCGGCTATGCGCTGGTCTCCGGAATCGGTTTCGCCATGATCACCGTCCTCTGGGCATACGAAGGCTGGCAGTTTGGAACCTACAGCGCCGGCGAAGTGATGGACCCGCAGCGGTGTTTCCCGCGAACCTTCCTGATTGGCTCTCTCATTCTAATCGGCTTGTATCTTTTTGCGGTGGTGGCCTATCTGGTAGCGCTCGGACCAGCGCAGGCCGCGGCCAGTGACGCGATCGCAGCCACGGCCGCGCGCGCGGTGCTCGGCCCCTGGGCAGGAAAACTCGTTGCGGCGATGATTCTGATTTCCACGTTCAGCTCCACCAACAGCGTGATGCTAACCGCGCCGCGCGTTTTCTTCGCCATGGCCAACGACAATTTATTTTTCAAAAAACTCGCCGAGGTCGATCCGCGATTCGGCACTCCGGCAGCGGCGATCCTGGCTTTAGGCGCGTGGTCCTGCGTGCTCGCCTCGGCCGCCGGATTCGCGAAGCTGGCCAGCGGCGCGGTCTTCGTCGGCTGGATTTTCTACGGCCTCGGCGCCGCCAGCATCTTCCCGATTCGCCGGGCAAATGCCGGAGCACCTATTCCCTACCGCGTCCCCGGCTATCCCCTGACGCCGCTCGTATTTGTGCTGGCCGCGCTCGCGATCGTCGGTAATGCAATCTATGCTGCGGCAAAAGATCCGCACGAATTCACCCATCTCCGCGTTGCTATCGTTCTGATGCTCCTCGGCTTGCCCGGCTATTTTTTCTGGAGCCGGGTAGAAACTCACTAGCTCCCTAGGAGCTGTGTCCGGCGCAATTCAATACGCCAAGATAAGCGCTCCACGGCCCGACCGCCTCGCGGTACTGGTGGGCCATAATCCGCGAAATCTGATGTAAGTGGGTCAAGTCATGCGAGACCCAACTCGCCAAAAGCTGAGACATGTTTACCGGCCCGAACGCAGGGTGTCTGCCGCTTCGTTCGAGATCCATTGGTTGCAGATTCAATGCGCGAAGTTGCCGCAGGCTTTGGGCGCGCGCGTCGGAAAATTCATCCAGCAACGCCGCCAGCGTCTTTCCAAAGCTCGCTTGTATATGTCCCTTGCGATCAAATGGCTCAAATACCCGACTCTCGCCATGTTCGAAAATGATTCGCGCCCTCGGAATCCAATCCGTACCTTCGCCGTAAATCAGGTGGGCAACCACATCGCAGACGCTCCACGTGTCCCCGCCCTCATTCCGGTGCGTCCATTCTTCCGGCAGGTCACGCAGAAGCGCGTTGAGAGTGGCGGGCGTGCGAGCAAGGAGAGCGATAGTCTGCTGCAAGTTTTGTTCCATCATATCCCTCAATCCACAGGCCGTGAATTTCCGACCCTCTAATTCTATCGGCCTTGCCCCACCCGGGTCGCTCGCAACTACGGTGGTATCTGGAGCCATTTTGGCCCCAGCTCCATGCCTCAATTTCCGCCGAGTTTGCGGATCCTGCCTGCCCGCCCGAAGGAGGGTGGCGATACGGCCGGATCCGGTGTTTGGACTGCGTTGGTTTCTACGGGAGATAGCCGAGGGACCCGAACGCCACACTTTTGCCTGGCGTGAGGTGGAGCGAATTGTCCTTCATGAACCATTCAAACTACAGCAGCGAAAGCGGATCCATATCCACAACGACTGCCGTCTGGGGAATCTCGTTCGCTTCAGAGAAGGAGAGCGCGCCGCTGAGCAGTTTCGTGATAACGGATCGCTTTGGCGATTTGAGCAGAAATTGGAACCGATGCTCTTTCTTCAACCGTGCAAGCGGCGCCGAAGCGGGCCCGAGAATCCGAACGCCCTTTCCATCGGAAGGCGAAAAGTATTCCGAGAGGCGCCGCGACCAGCGAATGGCATTCTCCAGATTCGTGTCGCGCACGATCACGTTGGCCAGCGAAGTGAACGGCGGATAGACCATCATCCGGCGAAAGTGCAGTTCGCGCTCGTAAAACGAAAGATAATCCTGCCGGACGGCGTCCTGGATCGCATAGTGCTCCGGATAGTAAGTCTGTATGAGCACCCGCCCGGGGAGTCCGCCGCGCCCGGCGCGCCCGGCAACCTGTGTCAGAAGCTGGAACGTCCGCTCGGCAGCGCGGAAGTCGGGAAGCGTCAGCAAAGAATCCGCGGAAATGACACCCACCAGCGTGACGCGCTGGAAGTCGTGACCCTTCGCGAGCATCTGTGTGCCCACAAGAATGTCCAGCGCGCCGCCTGCAAACGCGCCCAGCGTCTCCTGGTATTGCTGCTTGGTGCGCACCGCGTCGCGGTCAAGCCGCGCGATCCGCGCGCCCGGAAATTCCTTGCGCAGGCGCTCTTCGAGGTGCTCCGAGCCTTCGCCAAAAAAATAAACATACTTCGAATCGCACTTCGGACAAGTCTTCGGCACCGCCTGCACGAACCCACAATAGTGGCACTCCAGCCGGTTGCGGCTCTTGTGGTGCGTCATCGAAATGCTGCAGTTGGCGCACTGCACGGAAGCGCCACAACTCCGGCACAGCACCGACCAGGAATAGCCGCGCCGATTGATCAGAATAAGCGCCTGGGTGTTAGACGAAAGGCACTCGGCGATCCCCTCGTGCAGAATTTTCGAAATGGGGCTGGTCTGGTGCGTCTGCTGGAATTCCGTGCGCAGATCCACAATCTCTACCGCCGCAAGCGAGCGGTTTTCCACCCTTGAAGCCATCCTCAGCAGCTCATATTTGCCGTTCGCGGCATGATGATAGGTTTCAAGCGCCGGTGTCGCCGAACCAAGCAGCGCAACGGCATTTTCCAGTTTCGCGCGGACGATGGCGACGTCGCGGCCGTGATACCGCGGCGTCTCCTCCTGCTTGAAGCTGTTCTCCTGCTCTTCATCCACGATGACCAGGCCCAAATGCTCAAGAGGCGCGAAGACCGCGGAGCGCGTGCCAACCACCACGCGCGCCTGCCCGTTTCGAACCTTCCACCATTCGCGCGCTCTCTCGACGTCGCTCAGCGCCGAATGCAGCACCGCAACGCCCTCAAAATGGGCCCCGAACCACGCGCGGCACTGGCGGCCAATCCAAAGCGTCAGCGCAATCTCTGGCACGAGCACAATCGCGGTTTTCCCGCGCGCCAATGTCTCCTGCACGCTGCGGAGATATACCTCGGTCTTCCCGCTGCCAGTAACTCCGTGAATCAGTTGCACCCCGAATTCGCCCAGCTCGAATCGCGCGCGGATGGAGCCGAAAGCGCGCTCCTGCGATTCGTTCAGCGAGTGCGCCAGCGGCGAATAGCCAACGTCAAACGGGTCTTCGGCGGGATCAATGGGCTCTTCCCAACTTTCCAGGAACCCGTCGCGCAGCATGCGTTCAACGAGCGCGCGCGAGACGCCGGCAAGTTTCAGCAACTGCGGCAGCGGCAACGGCCCGCGCTCGGTTTCAAGCAGCTTGTGAATCCGCTTTTCCTTTTCTGCCAGCGGTTTCTCAGCGGCAACTTCTCTGCCCTTCCAGGCAATTACGTTATGGACTTTGCGTTTTCGACCATGCACGGTCTCCTGGACCTGCACGTAACCGCGCCTCTGGAGCCGCTGGAGGGAGTCCACTCCGATGCCTAGCTTGGCGGAGGAAGACAATTGCAGGACACCTCTCTTCTCCAGCAGTTTTTCGAGGAATTCCGCATCGTTCCCCGAAAGCCCGGTGAGAAATTTCCCCTGCTCGAGATCGAAGGCGAGCGCTTTTCCGGCGTCCGTCAGCACAATCTGCCGTTTCGCGGTAAGTTCTGTGACCGGAGGCAGCATCGCGCGAAACACCTCGCCGACGGGCGCCAGATAGTAGCCGGCGATCCAGTGAGCGAGTTCGATGAGTTTCGGTGTCAGCGCCGGAACCAGGTCGAGCACTTTGACAATTTCGCGGATTTTCCTATCCGCAGGCGGCGTTTCGACAATCTCAACCACAACTCCGACGAGGGATTTCTTTCTGAAGGGGACCAGCACCCGGGAGCCAGGCTGCGCCTGTGACCGCAAAGCTTCCGGTATGGCGTAGGTAAAACTATTGCGGAGCGGAACCGGAAGCGCGACATTGCAAAAGGAAGCGGACATGCCGTGTGTAGTGTAGCAGCAGGGCGAGGAACGGAAAAAATCACCCAGCCAAGGCAGGTTCAGCGGCTGATCAGAATAATCCCGATGAAAATGGCCGTGATGCCAAGCCACTGGGACGCAGAAACCTTTTCCTTCAAAATCACCGCGGCCAGCGCAACCGTCACAGCCCCGTAGAGCGAAGCAAGCACGCTCACGACCGAAGTCTGTTCGCGCAGCATGCCGTAGTTATTGAAAACATAGGCGCTGGTGTCCAGCAAGCCCACTCCCAAGAGCAACGGCGCGTCTCGCCGCAGCGGAAGTGCCACCGATTGTCGCGCCACCAGTATGACCAGTGCCGTGGCCAGAACACTGGTAAGACGGATCACCCAAACTGAAGGCGGACCACCGAGCAGCGGGACGACCCTCAGTCCGAGCAACCAGAACATGATGCCAAATCCAAACGCAGAAAAAAAAGCCCAACCCGCTCCCAGGTGCTTCTTCCCCGGTTGCGTCATCTGCTCTGCGGAATTCGCCTCACCGGGCACCTGCTCGCCGTGCGCAACCACAGTCACTCCAACGATGGTCAACGCCAGCCCGAATAACCGCAACGGCGTGAGCCGCTCTCCCGAGAGCGCCGAAAGCAGCATTGTTAGCACCGGATAGCAAGCCGAAATCGGAGCGACGATCGACAGCTTTCCTATTTCAAACGAGCGATAGAGCGCCAGCGTCGAAGACGTGTTCAGTGCGCCGGCGAGAATGCCCCACGCCCACGGATGCCAGCCGGACCCGTCGAAGAGGTGCCCCCAGCCGCCAAGCCGCGGCATCACCAGCGTAAGCAGGCAAAAACCGCACAGCTGCATATACAACATCGTGCGAAACGTGCCGATCCGGCGTGTGGCAAATCGCGCGAACAGATCCGCGGAACCCCAGCACAGCGCGGTGACCAGGCCAAGAAGAATTCCCATGCGGGATGTTTTGCTGCCTTTCTCCCAGATTATAATTTATCCGCAATTGGCGCTCAAAAAAACGATTGTCATCCTCTGACGCGCGCTTCTTGCGCGTCCTGGGACGCGCAACTTAAACCACGTGCAAGAAGCCAACGTGTGGAGTCGAGATGTCGTGCGGTGGTTTAGGTGCGGCCTATCTGTTTCCGGCCCTTTCCTCGGCCGGTGCCTCAATTTCCACAGCCCGATAGGCCTTGCTGACTGGCCCTGGACAGAAGTTCCGAAGTGATGACCGATGCTTCTCCAGAAATGTGGTTCAGGACTTGGACTTCTTGGGCAACGGCAAGCCGAGCTCGGCCATGACTTTCTGCAGGTCTTTCCAAACGTCGGCCTTCGCGGGCGGATTCCGCAGCAGATACGCCGGGTGATAGGTGGCCATCAGCTTGTGGCCGCGCCATTCGAGCCATTCGCCGCGAAATTGCGAGATGCCGCGCGTGGTGTTGAGAATCGTTTTGGCAGCGGTGGCGCCAAGACACACGATCACCCTGGGATGAATCGAGTCAATCTGGCGCATCAGAAATGGCGAACAGGCAGCGACCTCATCGGGCTCCGGCGCGCGATTCTCCGGCGGCCGGCATTTCACTACGTTGCAAATGTAAACATCCTTGCGTTCGAGGCCCATCGCTTCAATCATCTGCGTCAGCAATTTTCCGGCGCGCCCCACAAACGGCAGGCCCTGCATATCTTCATCCGCGCCCGGTCCTTCACCAACGAAAACGAGTTGCGCCTTGGGGTTTCCATCGCCAAACACAATTTTATTTCGTCCCTGGTGCAGCTTGCAGCGCGTGCACTCGCCCAGGTCTTCGCGAATCTTCAGCAGCGTGTCGTCCGCCACCTTGCTGGTAGCGTCGAAAAGCGAAGGCCGGGCAGGTGGCACGACCAATCGAGAAAGCGCAGGGACGGGTGGAACTTTCGCGGGCGCGGGTTTCGGCGTTGGCTTGGGCAATCTGATCTCCTCAAAAGCGGGTAGAGGCAGGGACGGGGAGGCAACACCCTCTCTGACTCGGAGACGAACGCCGCTCGGGACGCGGTCCGTGTAGAACAGCCGGATGCCCAGGTCTTCGTAGTAGCGGAGACGGTCTTCGATTTTCTGCTGCAATGATACGGGGAAACGTTCGGGCATGGTGGGTTCAGTCGCCAGCGCGGTGGGTGGCCGGTTTGCTGCGCAGGGCACTGCGCAACCGCAAGGCTTCGTCGAGAATCCTTTGCGCCACTTCCGCTTTCCTCATCCGCGGCAGCGGCAGGTCACGGGCGTCACGCGAAAAAATCGTAACAATGTTCGTATCCACATCAAAGCCCGCCCCTTCGGCGGTCACGTCGTTGGCGACGATCAGATCGGCATTCTTCTCTGCCAGTTTCTTCCGCGCGTTTTCAGCAACATGATCTGTCTCCGCGGCAAAGCCCACCACCAGGCGGTCGCCCTTGTCCCTCGCCATCGTGGCCAGAATATCCGGATTCGGCTCCAGCCGGATCGTCAAGGCCCCGTCCTTTCGCTTGATCTTGGTCAGAGCAAGCTCGGCCGGACGATAATCCGACACCGCCGCCACAAAAACCGCAATCGTAGCCGCCGGGAATTGCGCCTGCACCGCGCGCAACATCTCTTCTGCGGTGCGCACGTCAATCCGCTCCACGCCCACTGGAGTCTCCAGCGAAGTCGGCCCGGCAATCAAAATAACTTTCGCGCCGCGGCGCGCCGCCGCCTCGGCAACCGCATAGCCCATCTTCCCCGAAGAGCGATTGGTAATGAACCGAACGGGATCGAGATCCTCGCAAGTCGGCCCGGCTGTCACTAGCACCGTCTCCGCCGCCAAATCCTGCTGCGCCTCCACAATCTCGCGCACCGCCTTCAGGATCTCTTCCTGCGCCGCCAGCCGCCCCGGCCCCGTCATCCCGCAAGCCAGATACCCTTCCCCCGGCTCCACAATCCGCACCCCGCGCTTCCGCAACGAGAAAAGATTTTCCTGCGTGGCTGGATGCTGCCACATATTCACGTTCATGGCCGGAGCCAAAACCACCGGCGCCGTGGAAGCCAGATAAAGCGTGGAGAGAAAATCATCCGCCAACCCGCGCGCGAATTTCGCCAGCGTATCGGCGGTCGCGGGAGCCACCAGTAGCAGATCCGTCCGCTGAGCAACAGCAACATGCTCAATCGCGGATTCCAGATTCGCGTCGCCGGATTCCCCACCCGTAAAAAGATCCGTGATCACTTTTTGACCGCTGAGCGCGGCGAAGGTAAGCGGGGTCACGAACTCGCGTGCGGCCCGCGTCATCACCACCTGCACGGTATGCCCCTCGGTCTGCAGGCGGCGCACGAGTTCCGCGGACTTGTAAGCCGCAACTCCGCCGGTAACGCCGAGGGTGATGCGCATGGAGACCTCGCGGGCGCTCTACTTGCGCCGCTTCGCGTTCTCCCTTTCCTCTTCACTGGGGAACGCTTCGGTGAATTCGTATTCGATTAATCCGTGGTTCACTTCGTCACACGCAATTCGCGTGGCCTTTTGAGTGCGCGGGTTTTCCAGCATCGGCGGTGCGCCTGCCATGATCTGACGGGCGCGTCGTGCTGCCAGGACAACATACGCAAACTGGCTCTCGGGAGCTTTGGTTTGCACGGTCATGAGTCTGTTACCCTCCAAACGATCCCAGAACTTGCTTCACCACTTCGCGGCGCCGCAGGCTCGAGCAGCGCAGCGCCACCACAATGGCCTGTGCTTCCCGTCCCGCGCGTTCCACCTCGTCGTTCACCACACAAAAATCGTAAAACTTTTCTGCTAACTCGATCTCGCCCTTGGCCTTCGCCAGCCGCCGGGAGATTTCTTCGTCCGCATCCATTCCGCGGCTGCGCAGCCTCCGCTCCAGCTCCTGGCGCGAGGGAGGAAGTATAAAGATTGCCACCGACTCCGGCAACTTTTCCTTCACCAGCGCGGCACCCTGGACATCAATCTCCAGGACCAGGTCAAGTCCTTTGCTGCGGGATTGTTCGAGCCACTTCTTGGGCGTGCCATAGGAATGCTTGCCAAAGACGCGTGCGAACTCGAGAAACTCACCCCGGGCGACCATGGCGTCGAACTGCTCCGACGTAACGAAATCATAACATTTTCCAGTGGCCTCAGTCGCCCGGCGTGGCCTGGTGGTACATGACACGCTGGGCATCGTCCCCGGCAGCTCCAGAACTTTCTGCACCAGCGTGGATTTGCCGGACCCTGAAGGCCCGGAAAAAATCAGAACCAGCGGCTCAACTCGCTTGATCTCGCTCATTCGATGTTCTGGACCTGTTCGCGCAACTTTTCAATCTCTGATTTAATTTCCAGTGAGATGCCGGTGATGGCCAGTGCTTCACTCTCCACACCCGGCGTCTTTGAAAGCATGGTGTTGGCTTCGCGGTGCATTTCCTGCAGCAGGAAATCCAGTTTCTTGCCCAGTTCTCCCGCCCCATCCAGCAATTTCGTGAATTGCTGCAGGTGGCTCCGCAGGCGGTCGAGTTCTTCGCTGATGTCGCTCCGCTCGGCCAGCAGCGCCGCTTCCTGTGCCAGCCTCCCGGAGTCAATCTGCGCTCCATTCAGCAATTCTTTCAGGCGCGATTCCAGCCGCCGCGAAAACGCCGGCCGCAGCGTTTCCACCAGTCCGCGAACCTGTTCGGTTTGTTCCGAAATGCGCTCCAGACGCGAGCGAAGCTCTTCCGTCAAATGGCGCCCTTCCGTGCGGCGCATCTCATCCATTTTCGAAACCGCGTCGGCCAGCAGCGACTCGAGCACTTTGCCCAGCGCCTCCTGCTCTTCGTCGGAATCCGGCAGCGTCGGTGCCAACCCGCCGATCACCCCAGGCAATCGCAGCAGCGAAACCAGATCCAGCTCGGATTTCGCGCCAGTCTGCTGCCGCAGTTCATCCGCGGCACGCAGGTAGGCTTGCAGCAGCTCGCGATTCACATGCACGGGCGCGGCTTCGCCTGGTTCCACGTTCACGTGAATATCAATGTGCCCGCGATGAATCCGATTCTTCACCGCCTGGCGTAACCGCAACTCATACGGCTCCAGCGAATCCGGCATCCGCAGCTTGATGTCCAGAAAGCGGTGATTCACGCTTTTCACGCTGATGCGAATCGCCCACCCGGCGTGTTCGCCGCGCACCATGGCGTAGCCCGTCATGGAGCGGCATTCGAGTTTTGCGGGGACTTCCTGTCGTAGTTCGGTTCCGGTCTTTGGGGTCATGTGGGATTGCTCGATTTTATGGGCTCAGACGGGGCGGCGCCTGCCGGGGTGACTGCGTCCTGATCGGCGAACTGCAAATCATGCAGCCGCGCGTAGCTTCCACCCCGGGCAAGCAATTCGGCGTGCGTGCCGCTCTCCTTAATCTGCCCATCCTCCAGCACTAGAATTTTATCGGCTTTGCGGATAGTTCCCAAGCGGTGGGCAATGACAAACGTGGTCCGGCCGACCATCAGATTGCTCAGAGCCTTTTGCACGTAGAGTTCGGATTCAGAATCCAGCTCTGAAGTCGCCTCGTCCAGGATGAGAATCGGAGAATCTTTCAGAATCGCGCGTGCAATCGCGATGCGCTGCCGCTGACCCCCGCTCAAGCGCGTACCACGCTCACCGATCAGCGTGTCGTACCCCTGCGGCAACTCCTGAATGAAATCGTGCGCCAGCGCCGCCTGCGCCGCTTGCACCACACGTTCGCGGCTCACATCGGATTGGCCGTAGCAGATGTTGTTCCACACCGTGTCGTAGAAAAGAATGTTTTCCTGCGTCACCATGGCGATCTGCCCGCGCAGCGAACGCAGCGTCACTTTGCGCAAATCCGCGCCATCCATGCGAATCGCCCCGCCGGTCACCTCATAGAAACGCGGGATCAGATTCACCAGCGTGGTTTTCCCCGCGCCGCTCGAACCGACGAACGCGACCAGCTCACCTTTGCGGGCCAAGAAGCTGATGTCCCGCAGCACGGGCGCGGTGTCATAGGAAAAACTGACATTATCGAATCCAATTTCGCGCGAAAATGCCGGCAACTCGACCGCGTCGGGCGCGTCGTGCTCTTCTTCCTTCATGTCGAGATAGGCGAAGACCTGAGTTGTGGCGCCCTGGGCCTGCTGAAGCTGCTGGTAGACCGCGCCCATGCGCTTCACGGGTTCGTACGACTTAAGCAGCGCATAAAGAAAGGTGAAGAACAAGCCGATGGTGAGTTGCTCGTGGCGGATTTTGTCACGGGCATAGAGGAGGAGCAGCGAGATGACCACCGGGAGCAGCAAATCCATCAGCGGCGAGCTGATCACCTGTGCGCGAACCCATCGCATCGTCTCGCGCAGCAGGCGTCTCGCCGCAGCGCGAAACTTTCCGATTTCGAAGTCTTCCATGCCAAAAGCCTTCACCACGCGGTTGCCGGCCACGGTTTCCTGCAAGATCTGATTCAGTTCGCCGAGCTTGTTCTGGCTGCTCTCCACCGACTGCCGGATGCGCCGCCCGAGCCTGCCGATAGGCCATGCGATCAGCGGCAGAAAAATGGCACAGCACAGAGCCATTCTCCAGTCCACATAGAGGAGCACAGAAAGAAAAGCGAAGAAGGAAAATGTCTGGCGAAACACTTCGGCGAGATATTCAGAAAGCGCAGGGCGCGCGCGTTCGACATCATTGATCACGGCGGACATAACCCGTCCGGCCGACTGTTGTTGGAAGAATCCGATCGGCTGGCGAATGATTTTGGCGTACACCTCATTCCGAAAATCAGTCAGCGCTCGCAGCCCCGCAAACTGCACCAGCGTGCTGCCTCCAACTTCCGCCAGCGACTTGACCACAAACACCACTAGCAGCGAAATGGAAACCACCGCCCAGACGTTATGAATGCTGTGCGGAAAAAGGTGATTCAGATAGAAAGTCGGTCCGTGCGGAATCGCGAACAGAACCACGTTTGAATCCGGCGCCGCGGGATTGAGCACCCGGTCAATGATCGGCTTGATCATCAAGCCAATCACCGCCTCCGCAACGCCCAAAACCAGCAGCAGCGCCACACCCAGGCCCATCGAAAACCGATAAGGCGCGGAGTAGCTCAACAGACGTTTCAGTTGTGGCGACAGAAAGGAACCCACTCCCCTGCTCCTCAGAAATTCACGGAACACCCACTTTGTACGCTATGCGGCAGTGCGCAGCGTGTCAAGTTTTCGGAGAAGTTGGCAGTGGTCCGGTTTCCGAAACCCCGCTCGTCACGCATTAGCCAGCATTTTCGTGCTCAGGGAATGTGGACCTTATTTGTTTCTGGGGTGAGTAAGACCACCCTTCCCGGCGATTGTTCGGGGGATAACATGCCAATGCGTGGCAAGTAGCAGTAATCGGAAACTGACCAGCTGCCCAAAATTCTCACTTGCGGCTTCCGTGTCAGGGGGAAGTCAGCTACTTGTCGATGTCTCGGTGAGTGACGCGCGTCGCGAACTTGCGCTTCTCGAGCGCCTTCTTCAGCCATTCGGCCATCATCACCGAGCGGTGCTTTCCGCCGGTGCAGCCGAAGGCGATCGTCAGGTAGCTTTTCCCCTCGTCAATGTAGTGGGGAATCAGGTAGGCGAGCAGCCCCTGCATTCGCCGCAGAAATTCTCCGGTCTGCGGAAACGACTGGATGTACCGCCGGACCTTCGGGTCCTTGCCGTTAAATGCGCGCAAGTTCGGCACAAAATGCGGATTGGGCAGAAACCGCACGTCGAACATCAGGTCAGCGTCCGTTGGAACGCCGTACTTGTAGCCGAAACTCACCAGCGAAACCAGCAGCGGCCGTTTGCTTTCCGAACGGAAGCGTTCATCCACGAAATGCCGCAGCTCATGGACATTGAACTGCGAAGTATCAATCACCACGTCGGCGAGCTTCCGGATCGGCTCCATCAGCGCGCGCTCGTGCTCCAGGTTTTCGCGCACGGAAAAAGCGCGGCCCAGCGGATGCGGGCGGCGCGTCTCGCTGTAGCGCCGCAGCAGCGCGTCTTCATGCGCCTCAATAAAAACCAGGATGATGGGGTGCTCGTGCCGCAGGTGGCGCAGCAGGCCGGGCAACTTCTCCAGTTGCTGCCCCTCGCGCGCATCCACCAGCAGCGCAGCACGCGCGAAATCTCCTTCGCCCGCAGCGTGCAACTCCGCAAAGATCGGAATCAGCTCAACGGGAAGATTGTCCACGCAGTAGTAGCCCATATCCTCAAACGCCCTGAGGACCGTGCTTTTCCCGGAGCCCGAAAGCCCGGTGAGGATGACAAGCTGCCGGCCGGCAGCCTGGCGAGGCCCGGGTTTGCGAGCGGAGCGCTTCACGATGGCAAGGGCCTAGCCCTTGACCCGGCGCTGGTGGGTGCTCGGAATGCGCATATCCTCGCGGTATTTGGCGACCGTGCGCCGCGTCACCTGGATCCCGGTTTCTTCCAGTTTCTTCGCGATCTGGTCGTCGGTCAGGGGCTTGGTCGGCGTTTCTTCATCAATCATTTTCTTCACCAGCCGCTTCAGCGTCAGCAGCGACATCCCTCCGCCCTCGGGGCCATTCACGGCTTCGCTGAAAAACGAGCGCAGCTCGATCACGCCCTGCGGCGTGTGCGCATACTTGTTGGCAACGGCGCGGCTCACCGTCGAGGGGTGCACGCCCACTTCCTCTGCGACTTCCTTGATCATCATCGGTTTCAGCTCGTCTTGCCCCTTATCCAAAAACTCCGGCTGCCGCGCAATGATGGACTGGCAAACCCGCAGGATCGTGTGCTTCCGCTGCTCGATGTTCTTCATCAACTGGATCGCCGCGGTGAAGCGCTCTTTCACGTAATTCCGCACTTCCTTATCGGCCGCGTCGCGGACGAGCAAGCGGCGGTAGGTGGGGCTCAGACGAAGCTGCGGCATGTCGTCTTCGTTCAGGAAAACCTGCCAGGCATCATCCACCTTGCGGAAATACACGTCCGGCTCAACCAGCCGTGGTTCCGTCTTGTTGTAGCGCAGCCCCGGCCGCGGATCGAGCTTCTTGATCGTGTCGATGGCGTGCTTCACGATGTCCGTCGGGCGGTTCAGCGCCCGCGCAATTTCCTTCAACTGATTCGATTGCACCTGCTTCAAATACTCGGAAACGATCTGCTGCGCCAGAGTATTGGTCGGATCGAATGCCTTGATCTGCAGCAGCAGGCATTCCCGCAAATCACGCGCGCCAACGCCAATCGGATCGAAGTCCTGCACCACCGCCACCGCATCCTCGATGTCGTCTTGCGTATACTGGCCGTCCTGCGCCAATTCCTCATTCGAAGCGGTCAGGTAACCGTTCTCGTCCAGGTTCCCGATGATGTTTTCCACGATTTCGCGCACCGCATCGTTGCAGATGGTGACGCTCAGTTGCCAGTTGAGATGGTCGGTGAGCCCTGCGGGAGAGGAAAGAAACTTTTCAAACGAAGGCCGCTCGCTGACTTCGCGCTCCTGCGACTGCCCGCCGTCTCCGCCCGTGTCCAGATACTGGTTAAAGAAGCTTCCGACATCAAACTCATCAAAGGGATTCGCCTCCGGCTTTTCCGGAACCTTCTCCGTCTCGGCCTTCAGGAAAGTTTCGTCGCTGTAGTTGTCGCTGACGGTCGGCTCTTCGGAGAGCTCTTCCAAAACCGGATTCGCGATCATCTCCTGGTTGATCATCTCGCGCAGCTCCAGCCGGTTCAGCGCCAGCACGCTAACCATCTGCACAAGGCCGGGCGTCAGAATCTGCTTCTGCGTCACCCTGAGGTTTAGTTTGAGTCCTTGCCAGGCCATGGTTGCTCGCTCTGTCCTCTAGGATAGCCCTAATTCAAGCGGAAATTGTCTCCAAGGTAGACTCGCCGCACTTCCGGATCGCTGCTCAACTCCTCCGGTGTGCCTTTCTTCATGATTTTCCCATGATTCACGATGTAGGCCCGGTCGGTTACGGTGAGAGTTTCCCGCACGTTATGGTCGGTGATCAGAATGCCAATTCCAGAGCGGCTCAATTCCCGGATCAAATCCTGCAAGTCCTTCACCGTCAATGGGTCAATGCCCGAAAACGGCTCGTCCAGCAGGATGAACGACGGTTGCAGCGTGAGCGAACGCGCAATCTCCAGCCGCCGCCGCTCGCCGCCCGAGAGCATGTAGGCCTTGCTGTGCCGGACAGTTTCCAGGCCCATCTGCGCCAGCAATTCTTCCAGCCGGTCGCGCTGCTGCTCGGGCGTGAGCGGCAGGGTTTCCAGAATCGCGAGCAGATTGTCTTCCGTGGTCAGCTGCCGAAAAACCGAGGGTTCCTGGGGCAGGTAGCTTATGCCGCTGCGCGCTCGCTGAAACATGGGCAGGTCGGTGATTTCTTCTTCGTTCAGGAGCACGCGACCTGAATCCGGCCGCGCCAGCCCCACGATCATGTAAAAGGTAGTCGTCTTGCCCGCGCCATTTGGCCCCAACAGGCCAACTACTTCGCCTTGAGCAATTTCCAGTTCTACGTTGTCAACGACTTTGCGTCCGCGGTAGGACTTACTCAGATCGACGCCATGGAGTGTGGGCATTCCGCATCACGCGGGATCGCTGGGCGGTCCCCTATCTTTGGACTCGGTGCTTCGTAAGTGTACGCAAGCCGTTCCCCGAATCCACGACGATGGTATCATCCGCTCTGTAGAAGGTCAATTCACGCCCGGTTGTAGTACCTTCGACAGGATCGAAAAGCGTCGGCGTTCCCCCGGTCAGAACGAATTTCTCCTCCGCCGCGGTGTAGAGGCCGCGCTCCGCCGTGCCCCGCCGCTCGCCTTGCTCCACGACCACCCCGCCCGTCCCCACCGCCCGGCTGATTTGCGATGTTCCCCCGCTCCCCTGCTTGTCCGCCCCGGTTCGCGTGAAGAATAATTCGAGCTGCGGAGCCCGCATCTTCTGGTCCGCCGATTCCACAAAAACGTCCTTCTCGAGGTGCGCCCGGTTCTCCGCATCCCAATACGTCAGCAATCGCGACGAAATATGCCACACCGGTGCCGATTGAGGGCCTGCGCCGGGCTCGGGCGCCTGCGGAAAAACGGCTCGAACATTGCCCGTGGCGTTCAGTATCCGCGAAGGCCGAAGAAGTTCAATCGTCTCCGCTTCGAGCACCGACGCCCCTTGCCACAACCGTGCGTGTCCGGTGTAGACCGCTCGCCCCGTTTTCGAATTCGCCCGCATGTGGTCCGCCGAAAGATTCGCCGGCGCGGGACTCATCTCGAACGACGAAGATTTCGAACGAAAGTCGGTTGAGCGTACAGGCCCCTCAGCCTCGATTTCGCCGCTGGACTGGAAAAAAGTAATTTCTGGCGCATGGGTTTCGCTGCCCGCGTCGCGCACCATCGCTTGCCCGGTTAGCACCGTAGTCTGTGCCGCCCGGGCAAACACCGCTTGCTGCGCCTCCGCGTTGCGCTCCGCCTCTTCGAGCCGCACATTTCCGCGCAGCGTGATTTCGGACCAGTCGCCCGTCCCTGAAAGCTGCGCCACACCCGTGGCCGAGTTCGCAGTCTGTGTCGGTCGCCCCGGCATTTCGCGTTCTGACTCCACTCTTCCCGTGGCGTTCAATCGTTGCGGCTTGCCCTGCGCGCTGAAATCCAGCGCCAGCTTGTCCGCCGCCAGCCTGGAACGCACCGCTGCCGCATCCAGCCATTCCATCGCCCCGCGTTCCAGTGTTTCGGCGTGCTCGACGCGATTCACCGCGCCCGCTTTGCCCCCCGCAAATGTCAGCTCGAGTGCGTTGCTCGTCAGACTGCGCGTCGTCGCCGTCTTCCGGTCGCGTGCGTTCACATGCACATTCCCGTGCAAAGTCAGAAGCTTGGCCTGGTTCATCCCCGGCCACATCTCCATCTCACCGGTTTCCGCCTGCAGATTGCCGCTGGGCGAGGTTCCTTCCACCCTGCCTTCCGCCACAATGCGGCTCGTCCATCCCTGCGGCGAAAGATGCGCGGTCAATTTCTCCGCGCGCAACGTCGAATCTCCCTTGGGCCCGTGATTCCTCACCTCGGGCTGCTGGTTGGGCGACCCCGGCGCCGCGACCAGCGCCTGCGCATGGAACTCCCTGTCCAGCAAAAGCGTGAATTCTCCCGCGGTAACCTGCTCGCCGGAACTCACCGCGGTCGCCGGTCCAAAAAGCTCCACGGTACGCCCGGCCTTGTCAATCTCCATGCTGCTGCCGCTCATCTCCACCTGCGCCGGCAGCGCGGCCCCTTTTTTCGCGGTCGAACCGGACTCGGGCTGAATCTGGATGTGCACGTCGCGGATCAGCCGCACTTGCCCGGCTTCGGATTGATAAACCGCCCCGACTCCGTCGCCGCTGCCGTTCGGAAACGAGAATTTCACCGGTTCGACCGTCTGCGCCCGCCCCGTGGCGCGTTCAAACGTCACTCCGGTCGTATCAATATGAATGAGGTTCGGCCTCCGACCGGCATTTGCGGCCGCGCGCGCCGCGTCCTCCGCGCTCTCCAGTTCGAATTGCACTTTCCCGTCGCACTGGATGCTGCCGTCGGTCTTCGCATAGCGGCAGCTTTCGGTGTGGATCACGTCATTGCGATCCCCATTCTTCCCGTACACCTTGATCTTGACGTCTTCGAGCACGCTGATGTCCTGCCCGCGCAAATCCGTGGATTTCGACGCTTCCAGGTCGAAAATCGTCCGGTCGCCTTCCACTTTCTTGAAATGCAGCGTGGTGAACTGTTTCTCTTCGTTCTGCGGCAGTGGCGCCGGGGCATTCTGCTTTTCACGGTGCGCCACCCACAGCCGGTCGAGGTAAATGCCGCCGGTCGTCCCGGCAAGCGCGAACGCCAGCAGCGCGGACCATCGTGCGTATCGGGACGCGTCGCGTCGCTTCATATTTTCAGTTAATCAGAATTTCACTGGAGTGTATAGACGAACCGCGGAACACCGGAATCTCAGCCCGCAGCCTCGCCCGTAGCGGATCCTTCCATCGGCAGGATGCCCATGTTCGCCGCCGCCACCCGGTCGCGGTCCGTATTCTTCACCAGGTACATCGCCTCATCCGCCAGGTGCAACAGCCCTTCTTTCGACTTCGAATCCGAGGGATACGCCGCCAGCCCCAGGCTCGGCGTCAACCGGACATTCAGACCTTCCGCTTTTAGCCACACGGTTTCCCGAATCAGCTTGTGCAACCGTCGCGCCACGTTGATCGCGTTATCTTTCGAGGTCTGCGGCAGCAGCAGCACAAATTCATCGCCGCCATACCGGAACGCAAAATCAATCAGCCGGCAATTGGTTTTCAACGCCTCGCCAATCTCCCCGAGCAGCCGCGACCCCACCAGGTGCCCGTGCGTATCGTTCACCTGCTTGAAATGGTCGAGGTCGATGAACACGATCGAAAATTCGTAATTGTAGCGCTGCGAGCGGTATATCTCCGTATCCAGGATGAATCCCATGTGCCGGGCATTGTAAAGCGAAGTACAGTCGTCCTTGATCGTCAGCTCATGAATCCGCTTCACGTGCCGTGCGTTTTCAAGAGCAATCGCCGCGAAGTCCGAGAGCGCTTCGAGCAGCTTCAGGTCTCTCGGGTCAAATCCTTCCGGGCCCACGCAATTGATCAGCTCGATCACTCCGAGGCAGGTATCGCGGAATTTCACCGGCACCGCCACGATCGAGCGGGTCTCCATCTTCGTCTTCTCGTCCACCTTGCCGAAAAACCGCGTATCCTTCGAAGTGTCCGGCACAATCACGATTTCGCCGTGCTGCGCCACCCACCCGGCGATTCCCTGCCCCACCTTCACGCGCACGTCCTTCAGCGCCTGCGAAGCCTTCCCCACCGCCAATTCAAAATATAATTCCTGCTTTGGCTCATCGAGCAGCAGCAACGACCAGTTGTCCGGGCGGAGAAATTCGTCAATCTTCTCCATGATCGTCCGCAGTACCTGGTCGAGTTGCAGCGAAGAAGTGAGCGCTTTGCCCAATTCCTGGAACACGGCGACTTCCCCCGCCTCGCGCTGCTCGGAGGGAACACCCGGATTCCGGCGGCGGTCCACGGTCGGGAACTGCTTGATTTCCTCTACGCTCACAGAACTCGGTTTCTCCGGGTGGTGTCGAAACAGTCCAGCTTCGATGTCCCACCGGGGCATCCAGTTTCGACACCTGTACGACCCAATCTCGGTCAGTATAGGCGTCTGGCAAAATAACGCGCAAGCCACCCGTGGTACAGGCGTTCCCATCTCGCCATCCTGAGGGGCCTGGGTGCCGCGGGCTCCGGTTCTGAGGCTGTGCGCCGTTTGCGCCCCGCTTTCGGAGGGTGGGTTGTTTCTTTCGGTACAGAAGCGTTAGCGGGACCCAATTACCATGGCTCCTGAGGACGCCATGTCATTTGGCCTTTATTCACTGGGCTTCGCGATTGTGATCGCCGGCCTGATCTATGCCGCCTACCTGCTGCACATGCCCGCGCACTGGATTCTGGTTGGGGCGGTCGTGCTGCTGGGACTGGGGATCCTGACCGGAGTAAAAGCAACTCGTCAGAAAGATCCCGTCGACTGACGGGATCGCGTGTGCTTGATGGAAGTGAGGGAACCCGCGTGGTCAGGATTTCTTACGGGCGGCCGGGTTTGACCGCGATGGCCTGAAGAGACCAACAATAAAGACCACAAACAGAACCATGCAGGGAACAACCACCAGGCCGGCAGCGATCAGAAAATACTCCCGCAGCCCTGCCACCAGCCCCGCCACCAGCTTCAGAATAAGCTCCACAACCAAAGTGTAGCCGAACTGTCACCCTCTGAACGCGGCGTGGCGCACCGCCTGTGCGCTATTGATCCTCGCCCGGCCTGCCATTTGCCGGTTTTTGCCCGCCCGCTCTGCTCTGGTCGTGTGTTGGGCGAGCTGCGCCAGGTGGACAGGCGCGAACGGCTACCCGGCAACTTCGCCTGCCGAGCCGCCGGCCAGCGAGCGGTACAGCCGAATCACGCGCTGGTTGTAATCCTTCAGCGTGAACTCGCTCTCGATCCGCACCCTCGCCGCTTTGCCCATCGCCCGAGTTTCCTCGGGTTGCTGGTAGCACCACAAGATCGCTTCCGCCAAAGCATCCACGTTGCGCGCCGGCACCTGCAATCCCTCTTTCCCGTTCCTCATGCAATCCTTTGCTCCCGTTCTATCGGTCGCCACTACCGCCAGCCCCGAAGCCATCGCTTCCAGAAGCACCTGAGCCAGACCCTCGATCGGCGAAGGCAGAACAAGAAGGTTCGACTCGCGGTAGCAACTGGCGACCTCGCCCGGCGGCAGAACTCCTGCCAGCCGGATCCCGGAATCCCGATACTGCTTCAAAAGCGATTTCACCTGCGGCTTCACTTCCCCCACCAGCAGCAGTTCCGCGCGCCCGAGACCGAGTCTCTTCCACGCTTCGAGCAGATACCCCACGCCCTTAGCAAGCTCCAGGCGGCCTACATAGCAAACACGAAACGTCGCCGGCCGCTCGGCCGCTGGCCCGGGTGAAAAAAATTCCGCGTCAACTCCTGTCGGCACCACCACCGTCTTCTTTCCATAGCCATACCCCGCGAAGCTCTCCTGCGCCACGCCGGACGGCACCACGATCCGGTCGCACGCTTCAAATTCCTGCTCCATTCGCCGCAGCAGCCGTTCCGGCTGGTTTCCGCTCCCGTCCAGCCTCTTCACCCCAAATCGCCGGCACTCCTGCTTCTCCACCCGCTTCCACTCGCGCGGATGAGACGCCGCGTGTTCCACCAAGGTGATAGCGCCCAGTCGCTTGGCCTCGCGCAAACTGGAAAGGCACAGGGCTGTGCAGCCGTGGAAAATTCTTGCCGGAGCAATCCAGTTGGCCACCAGCCGGTCGGCAAGCCACACCGTCGCCGACGCCGGAGGCCGTGGCCGCATCCTTCCGGGCAACCGGCGCCACAGCCCCCACACGATGCGCTTCGCCAGTGTGTAAGCCGGGAAATCCTTCACTTTCTCCAGGTGTCGGTCGCCGTCCGGTTCCCGGATCTCCAGGTAGGGAACCAGATCAATCGCTTGTCGCAGCATCCCTGCCGAATGCAGGCTCTCTGCCAGGGTCTTCTGGTAGGAGGCGGCGCTGATCTGAACTGTCACGCCAAGAGGGTCCATCGGCATCGGAATATCTTACTATCCTGCCGAATCCGCCGCGCCCTCGCGGAAGTTCCAGATGGCTCGCTCCGGAAGGGGGGCTGCCCTCAAGCGGGCCCACCCGCAACGCTCCGATAGAGCGCAATCATCCGTTGATTGTAGTGCGAGAGCGTAAATTGGCTTTCAATCCTGGCACGCGCCGCCTGGCCCATGGCCCGGGTTTCCTCCCGATGCTCGTAACACCACAGGATCGCTTCCGCTATCCGGGGAACGTCCCGCGCCGGAGTCAGGAATCCTTCCACTCCTTCTGTTACGCAATCACCGGCGCCGGAAAGGTCGGTGGCCACCACGGGCAGTCCGGAAGCCATCGTTTCCAGCAGCACCTGCGCCAATCCTTCATTCACGGAAGGAAAAACGAACAGATCCGATTCGCGGTAGTGCCGCAGCAACTCGCTCGCCGGTAAAAAGCCGGCCATGCGCACGCTCGTGTCTGCGTAAGTTGCCAGCAACCCCCGCATCTCCGGACGGATCTCTCCCGCCAGCACCAGTTCTGCGTTCGGCAGCCGAAGCTGCTTCCATGCCTGCAACAGATAGCCCGCTCCCTTGGCGAGCTCTACTCGCCCCGTGAAGCACACCCGGAATTTCGTTCGGCGCGCGGGTTGTGAAAGCGGCGAAAAGAACTGCTCGTCCACTCCCGGAAAAACCGCCACCGCCTTGGCGGCATAACCAAACTTGGCAAAACTCCCGTGCGCCACGGTTGAAGGCACCACGATGCGGTCAGAAAGTTCGTATTCGCGTTCCATCCGGCGGACGAGCGCTATCGGAAGCAGCGGGCTGCGCTCACTTTTCCTGATGTTGAAACGATCGCACTCCTCATCGGGTGCGCGGTGAAAATCACCCGGATGACGCCCCGCGTTTTCAATCAGCGTGGACGCCCCTTGGGCCTTCGCCAGGGGCAGGCTCGCCAGCGACTGCCCCATCCAGCCGTGAAATACATCGCACGGCGGTATCCACGGCGAGCAGAGCTGCTCCTGGAGCAGCACCGTTAGCATCACCGGGGACGGTGGACGCCATTTTCTTGGCAGGCGCTTCCACGTTCCCCATAAGACGCGATTCACAACATGGTAGATCGGAAATCGCTTCACCACATCGAGCGAGCCGCTGCCATTGGGATCTAGAACCTCCAGATACGGCCCCGCCCCCAAGACCCGCCGCAGCATCCCCGCCCGGAGCAAGCTCAACGCCAAGGTCTTCTGCCACGGCGCCGATCCCACCGCAAGTGTCACCGAAACGCCATCCCGCCGCATGTGGAATCTCCCGCCCTCCCAAACTACCACAGCCGTGAGACTTCCCTCGATAGCCGCGGGATGCCGCGGACCGGATTTGAAGTCTGGGTCTTGAACTCGCTACCGCCTTTGAGCGGCAACTGTCTTTTTGATCGAACGGGTCACCCGTCTCCAGTCACACTTCACACACTTCACCGGTCACTGGCCACTGGTCGCTAGCCACTGATAGACTCAAGTCTACGGATAGGGGCATGGCCAGGGGAAATTTCGGAGAACGCCTAAAACGCGAACGGGAACTGCGCGAGGTGCCGCTGGAGGAAATCACCCAGGCCACGCGCATCGGCTCTCGTTTTCTGGAAGCGCTCGAAAACGAAGATTGGGACAAGCTTCCGGGCGGCGTCTTCAACCGCGGCTTCGTCCGCTCGATCGCCCACTACCTGGGCCTCGATGAGGAATCGTTTCTGGCCGAATACGACCTGGCGCACGCCGCGCACGCGGACCAGCAGGCGCAGAAGCACGCGCTCAGAATCGAAGACCGCATTCCCCCGACACCGCTCTGGATTCCCGTGGCTCTGGTGCTGGGGATTCTGCTTCTGGCCGCCGCGATAATCTTTGGCGGCATCTACGGCTGGCGGAGATTCCTCAGGCATTCCCCGGCAAAATCGGCGGCAACCGTCGCCACCCCCGCCCCGCGCTCATCCGGGCACACGGCCGCTTCCACACTTTCCTCCCCCGGCAACGCTTCCCTGCTGGCAAAAGTCCAGCGCGGCGCGCCGGAAACCCCTAGGGATCTTTCCGCTCAGGCCGGCGCCGTCACTCATGTCCGCATAGAAGCCGTGGGCGTTGTGGTCATGGGTGCTGCCATCGGTCCGGGAGAGAATCGCCATTCCCCCGCCAAAACCGGGTTCGTGGTCTCCACGGCCCGCCCGAGCGCAGTGTTGCTGGAATTGAACGGCGAAGCAATGCCGCACGTCGGCGCACCCGGCACCTCCGGTACAATAATCCTGACAAGGAAGAATTTGAGGCAGGCATCCGGTGGAAACTCTCAGCCCTGAAGTCCTCGACGATCTGCGGCACGGCCGAGCGCCGCGCGAAAGAAAAATAGCCGTCTGCACCGCGGGCGCGCATCTCTCCGCCGTTGATCGCGCGGAAATTTTATGCGTCCTCTCCGATGACCCTGATGAAGTGGTCTCCACGCGCGCCCAGGATGCGATGCTCTCGATCGCATCGGAAGTTTTCCTGGATGCGGTAAAGCGCGAAACGGCGGTCCCCGCGCTGTTTTCCTATGTCGCCAAGAAAATCCCGCGCGCCCCGGGAATGGCGGAAGCGATGGTCGCCAACAAGCATTGCCCGCCGGAATGCCTGCTTCCCATGGTTCCTTATTTCTCGCCCGCCCTGGTGCAGCGCTTGCTCGAGGAACTGGACCGCGTCACCGCGAATCCTCACCTTGCGCTGACGCTCGAGCATTCCGCATTCGTCACACCCGAACAGAAGAAGATCCTGGAGGATTTTCGCAGCACCCACGTTGACCATGGGCACCTCGCCGACGCGGCCGCCGAAGCGGTGCCTGATCCTGGCAGGCGCCAGACGTTGCTTCAGCAGATCGGCCGCATGACCGTCGCGCAGCGCGTGCAATTCGCCATGAAGGGGAGTTCCGAAGCCCGGCGAACCCTGATCCGCGACTCCAACAAAGTGGTGCAGCGCTCCGTGCTGCAATCGCCGCGCCTGACCGATCAGGAAGTGGAATCGTTTGCCGGCATGCCGAACCTGACCGATGAAATACTCCGTCAGATTGCGGGCAACCGCAATTTCCGCAAGAACTACGTCGTCGTCAGAAATCTGCTCAACAATCCCAAGACCCCGCTGGACGTGACCCTGCATATGCTGCCGGTGCTGACTCCCGCCGACTTGAAGAAATTGGGCATGAACAAAAATGTCCCGGAAACGTTGCGCACTTCGGCGCTCAAGCTGCAACGCACCCGCGCTTCCACCCAGAAGTAAGCGCGTGCGCCCATGAAATTGGGTTCCGTCCATTCCTGCGCCGGCAGATTGATTGCCAAGGAGGTTTACGCGAATGTCGCCCAGACTGGTCGCGTGGTCATTGAGCCTCGCTACCCTGCTTCTAATCGCTTGCTTGCTCGCCCGGACCTCTCCGGCTCCCCTCCGGGCCGATTCGGGTCCGTGGACAGAAGCTCAGACCGTTCAGCCCGCAGACCTCGAGAAGGAACTCGGCAACTCCAAGACCGCGCCGACCGTCGTCTTTGTGGGTTTCAAGCGGCTCTTTAGCGCGGGCCACATCAAGGGCGCGCAATTTCACGGCACGGCCGGAAGCGAAGAAGGCGTGAAAGAACTGACGGCGTGGGCCGCCGGACTTCCGCGCTCTACCAATCTGGTGATTTATTGCGGTTGCTGCCCTCTGGAGCGCTGCCCGAACATCCGGCCTGCCTTCAAGGCGCTCGACGGTCTGGGATTCAAGAATCTCCGGGTGCTGATCCTCCCCCAGGATTTCGCAACGGACTGGGCGGCGAAAGGCTTCCCCTACGACAAAGGAAATTAAACCGAACTGTTCGCGATCGAACGCCAGGTCCCGAACCCGTTGACGTTTACTGTTCCTGTTAACTTTTTGGGCCGCCCCGCCGGCCTCATTACTCCATCAAAACTGGCGCCCAGGTTACCATGCGTTCCGGGGTTATTTTTCCGGGAGGCTTCCCATGCGGAAATGGTGTGTGCCGATCGCCTTTGCAATTGTGTTTGGCTGGATCGCGCTGGCCGAGGAAAGGCCGCAATACAGCGAGGATGAAGGCAAGATTCTGGCGCTCGAGAATCTCTGGAACCGCGCCGAGCAAGCCAAGGACACAACGGCGCTCTCGCAGATCTTCGCGCCGACCATGGTTTACGTGGATTACGACGGCACGCTGCGGTCGCGGGATCAGTTCCTGACCTACGTGAAGAACGACACTTCGGCGCCAGAGCAACTGGCCAGCGAAGATCTGAGTATCCACTCATACGGTGAATTCGCCGTGGTCACGGGAATCTTCCGCGGCAGATGGAGCAAAGCCGGCAAGACGACCACGCTGCGCGGAAGATACGTAGATACCTGGGCCAAGCTCGATGGCACATGGCAGTGCGTTTCCGCCCAGGCCACTCTGATCCAGCCACACTGACTCAGTCCTACTTCTCAGACCAGAGGCGCAAGTTGACGACGGCGTGACTCGCTGCGGGCTTCCTTGCTATTCTCGATGCGTTCCAAATCGCTCCCGGGGTGAAAACTTTGAAAAATCCTTTGAGAATCATTGGCACCGTTGGTCTGTTCGTCGCGCTTGGCGCCGCTGCGGCTGCGCAGCAAGGCGGCGTTTCCCACTTTGATGGCAACTCGTGGTGGTCGCACGTGAAATATCTGGCGGACGATTCGCTCGAAGGGCGCGACACCGGCAGCGAAGGATTGCGAAAAGCCCAGGCTTACGCGGTGGAGCAGTTCAGGAAAGCGGGCCTTGAGCCCGCCGGCGCCGACGGCTTCTACCAGCCGGTGTCGTTCATGCAATACGAACTGGACGAAGCAAAATCTTCGCTGGCGCTGGTGGCGAACGGCGAGCTGAAACCGCTTTCCTTCGCGGACGACGCGTTCCTCAGCACCAGAGCGACACACGAATCCGTCCAAGTGACGGCGCCGCTCGTCTTCGCCGGCTATGGCTTGAAAATCCCGGAGAAGAATCTGGACGAACTGGCGGGTTTGGACCTGAAAGGGAAAATCGTCGTGTATCTCGCGGGTTCGCCTTCCGATATCCCAACGGCGCTGGCTTCGCATTATCAGACCGCGGGTGAGCGCTGGAAATCCCTCAAGGCTGCAGGAGCAATTGGAGTCGTGGCAGTGATGAACCCGGCTTCGATGGATATTCCCTGGTCGCGGATTTCCCTGAACCGCAATCACCCGGCGATGGATCTGGCCGGCGCGGAATTCAACGAAACTCCCGGTCAGCAGCTCGGCGTCGTATTCAATCCGGCGGCGGCGGAGAGCCTGTTTACGGGATCGGGACACACGTTCGCGGAAATTGCGGCGCTCGGCAAGGAGCGCAAACCGCTGCCGCATTTTGCTCTGGCGACGTCGCTGAAGGCCGACGCCACGGTGCTGTCGAAAAAAGTGGAATCCGCGAATCTGGTGGGCAAGCTGCCGGGTTCGGATCCCGCGCTCGAGAACGAATTTGTGGTGCTGTCCGCGCACATTGATCACATCGGGATTGGCGCGCCCATCAACGGCGACAAAATTTACAACGGCGCGATGGATGACGGCTCGGGAAGCGCGCTGGTGATGGACATTGCCGCGAGCCTGAAGGCGCACCCGGAGAAATTGGGCCGATCGGTCGTTTTTCTGCTGGTGACCGCGGAAGAAAAAGGCCTGCTGGGCTCGAAATATTTCGCGGCGCATCCAACGGTGCCGGCAAAATCGATCGTTGCCGATATCAACGTGGACATGTTTCTGCCGATCGTGCCGCTGAAGATTTTGAAGATCGAAGGGATTGAAGAATCAGACCTCGGCACGAACGCCGCGAAGATCGCGCAGACAATGGGAATAAAGCCCATCGCGGACCCGGAACCGCTGCGCAACGCGTTTATCCGCAGCGACCAGTACAGCTTCATCAAAAAGGGAGTGCCGGCGGTGAAGGTTGACGTGGGCTTCGAACTGGGCACACCGGAACAGAAGGTCTTCAAGGAATGGCTGACGAACCGTTACCACGCGCCTTCCGATGACGTGAACCAGCCCGTGGACCTGGAGGCCGCGGCGACGTATGAGGAATTCACCCGCCGCCTGCTGATTTTAACGGCCAACGATCCCAGGAAACCGGCATGGAAGCCGGATTCGTTTTTCCGGCGCTACGCCGCGGACTGAATCCCCTAAGCAGGCGAAAATTCCATGAACATCGACCAGTTGAGAAAGCTCTGCCTGTCGTTTCCCGGCGCGACAGAGCAGATTCAATGGGGCGATGATCTCCTGTTCAAGGTAGGCGGCAAGATGTTTGCCGTGACGCCGCTCGAGCCCGCGAAGCTCTGGATTTCGCTCAAAGTCAACCCGGAAAACTTCGCGGAGCTTACCGAGAGGCCCGGAGTTCTGCCGGCGCCGTATCTGGCGCGAGCGAAATGGATTGCTCTTGAGTCACCGGACGCTCTGCCTGCGGATGTGGTTGCTGGCCTGCTTCGCGAGTCCTACGAACTGGTGCTCGGCAAACTGCCGCGGAAAACACGCGACACCATCCTGAGGGGGCCAGCGGTAAAACCACGCGCAAGGGGTAAGCCGACGGGCAAAACAAAAAGCAGGAAATGAGGCAAAGGGAAAAAATCGAATCAGGCCATGGCCTTGGAGCCCAGAGGACGCCTGAGCGGGCGGGCGCCGGGAAGGGGAAAAGTCATCTTCCAGAAATTATTTTCGGCGTTCACAAATTCCACACCGACATAGAAATGGCCGTCGCGCTCTTTCTTGGCATAGACGACGCGGGATTCGGTGGAGCGGTTGGTGTTTTCGTTCACCAGCAATAGATCCTGGCCTGCGACGAGCGGTTCATCCATCACCAGCTGGGCCCCCTGCTTGTTGATCGAACGCGTCGCACAGCGCACACAAAATTTCTCGCCCTGATCGTTCACGCCATGTGCGATCACCGGGAGGGTGAGAGTGACGCGCAATGTGCGCCTGCGCTCGCGATAACGAAAGTGTAGAACACTCACGGGGACCTTCCCGCTGCGGAGTACATCCGTCCGCTCGAGACCGCGACCTTGAATCTATTCCAGGGAAACCAGCGCGAGCTCCGAACCAAAGGCCCCGGGCGGATTTCAGGAAACAACTCGGACGCGGCTGACTCTGCGGATGATTCTGTCCTGCAGCTCGTTTCCAGGACAATAGCTGGGCGGTACTAAAATACACCTCACCCTTCCAGTACGCCAGTACTTCTGTTCGGTTTTCGCAGATTTTTTTCTGGCAGCGGGCCGCCGCGTCTCCGCCAAAGCAGCTGCCACAGGAACCGAGCGCAACTCCAGGTCCCGGAAAAGGCGGATGAGCGGAAAACTGTCTGAAATTTGGTTTCCGGGCAACCAAACTGGGGTGAAATAGGAGAGCCGGGTAATCAGAACTCGGTCACTGGCGATCCCTGCGCAGCGAATAACGGTCAATATAATCAGCGATTTACATAGTTCCGGTCCCAGTTCCCGTCATGGCTGCCAATCATTGGCGGGCCTCGGATTAGGACGATGTCGTCTGGACGCCTCCGCGGGTAGCGGCGGCAGGCCTCCTGTGCGGCCCTTGGCGGTCCAGGCAATACCGTCGGACCGCTTTTCCTCAGGGGCTCAGCAATTCAACGAATTCCACCTTCCAGGGCTTCTTGGCAAGCTCCAGCAGGGCCAGGGTCACGGGCAGTCGGAAGCGGTGTGGTCCCGCGCTGCCCGGGTTCAGGTAGAGGACTCCGGCTTCGTGGCGTTCCCTGGGCTCGTGGGTATGGCCGCTGATCACCACGTCGATACCGGCGGCTTGCGGTTTGAGACGGAGATCCTGGAGATTGTGGAGCACGTAAAGATGGAGCCCTGCGGTTTCTACCACCACGGTCGGCGGAAGCGCCCGCGCCCACGGTTGGGTGTCCACGTTGCCGCGCACGGCAAACACGGGCGCTGCGAGTTTGAGTTCTGTGAGAATTTCCGGGGCACCCACGTCTCCGGCGTGAATGATGAGCTGCACACCGAGCAAAGCGCGCTGTGCTTCAGGGCGGAGCAGGCCGTGGGTATCGGAAATGATGCCGATCCGCATGGTGTCCGGAGTAGCGGTCAGTCCTTGTCCTCGTATTCCCCGGGAACATCGTCTTCGGGAACTTCATGGGTGACGACTTCAGAAACGTCGGGATCGGCGGCATTCTCAACGCCAGCGACGGCTTCGGCTTCGAAAGCTTGCCCTTCTTCAAGGAGTTCCGTGACGCTTTCTGAGTCAATTCCAGCTCGGCCGGAGAGGCCCTGGATGTCACCGGATTGGCCACCAGCCGGTGAGCCGAGTCCCTTGGGCTGGTAACCGACGAGTTCGGCGGAATCCGCCTTGCCGCGCGGGCGTTTCTTCACGACTTCCTTTTTGGAGATTTTCTTCAGTGCCAGCTTCGGACGGGGCTTTACCTTCTTCGCCTGCTTTTTCCTCTTACGCGGTGCCGTTTTCTTTTTTGCTTTCCTGGTCGACTTCTTTTTCTTGGCCATCGGATTGTGCTCCCGCCACGAGTCTACCACTGACTTCGCCGCGTTGCGATTACGGGCAGCGTAGTGGAATTTCCCGCGGGCCCGACTATAATGCAGAGACAATTGGGGGATCGGCAGCAGACCGCGGGACACGCGGCTGGTGCCCGGGGACCAAAGTCGACATGAAAAAAGAGGAACTCCGCGCCCGGGTAGAAGAGGTCGGCATTGTGCCGGTGATCCGGACGTCGTCCGCGGACGATGCGCGTTTCTGCGTGGAAGAGATCGCCCAGGGAGGAATACCGATCATCGAGGTGACCATGACGGTCCCCGGTGCAATCGAGGTGATTCGGGAACTGGCGAACAAGGTTGCCGGTGTGATTCTGGGCGCGGGGACGGTCGTCGACGCCGAGACAGCCCGGGAGTGCGTGGATGCGGGGGCACAATTCATCAGTAACCCCGCGCTGGACCTGCCAACCGTCGAACTGGTGGCAAAAAATCCCCAGGTGATCATGATTTCCGGCGCGCTGACGCCGACCGAGGTGCTTGCGGCGTGGAAAGCAGGCGCGGATTTCGTGAAGATTTTTCCATGCTCGCTCGTTGGCGCGGATAACTACATCCGCACTCTGAAGAGGCCGTTCCCGGACATCCCCCTCGTCGCCGGCGGCGGTGTGAATCAGCAGAATGCGGCGCACTATATCCTGGCGGGCGTCTCGGCGATCAGCGTGGGAAAAGAATTGATCCCGCGGGAGTCCATGCTGCTGCACAAGCCGGACCGCATCCGGGAATTGACGAAGCGCTTTGCCACCATTGTGCGCACGACCCGGGCACGGCTTGCCGAAGCCCAGGCACAGGTGGCGGGTTTCCGGTGAGCCGAGCCTGCCTAGAATTCGACGTGCAGCCGCAGGGTGGGAACAATCACAGGGCCGCGGTCGGCGTTGTATCCGGGATTGACCATGTACTCGAGGCCGAGAGCAGGGAAAATCCCACGCCAGGCATGCAGCGTGTAAAAACCTTCCAGAATGTTTTCCCGCGAATAATTTAATCTCCCGTCACCCAACAGAAATCCCAACCCGCCAAGGCTAAGGTAACGGGCGTGGTCGTGGCTGATACCATTCGTGACAAAGACGAGACCAATACGGTCGTACTTGCGGCCCCAGCGGCCGCCGTTGCCGGCCGCGCCAAACTGCCAGGTCTGGTCCACTTCGGTGTAAGCATAGGATTCGTGCCGGCCTTCGTTCCATCCCCAACGTCCGAACAAGCCGAGCCAATCGGCGAGGGGTTGTTCAAAATTGGCGCCGAAGCCGTATTTCACGGTGGTCTCGAGAGGATGATTGGTGATTTCAGGAACCGGCGAGGTGGGATTCGCCAGCCAGGAATTCACTGCATCGCGATAGTCGCCCATGTTGGCGTGATTTGCGTAGCTGAGCAAGCGGAGGACGCCCGCGGGGCGGTGCTTTAGAACTTTGCCGTGGAGTTCGAGTTCGATGTTTTCCGAGTGTGCCCGGCCGACGTCCGCATCGAGATGGATCCCGTTGGCGACTTTGGGCATGAGCGCTTCGGCAAACCGGATGACGTAATTTTTGTCGTGATATTCCAGCAGAGCCGCAAAAGTGTAACCCCGGGTATCCGCGGCGTAGTCGTAGGCCCCATTGTTGTCGACGGCCCAGTTCATGAACTGCAGGTTGCTGTCGGTGCCATAGGTGTTGAAATCGAAGAAATCGGCGAGGCCCATTTTTCCGAAACGGAACTCCAAGCGGCGTTCGGGGAGTTCGCGGAAGAGTGAAAAAGGGGTGCGTTCGGAAGCGATTTTCTTGCCGCCGAGGGGAATGATCTGGTGCCACATGAGACGGGCAACATAGGGAGCTTTGCTGAGCGTGGGGTTGCGGACGACGTCAAGGTTGAAGAATCCCGCGACGCCAAGGGCTTCGGCCAAGCCGTGGCCGCCGGTTTCCTGGACATCACAGAGGAATTCCGTCGTTTTCGTCACGCGCAACCCGGTATACAGGGTGAACACGCGGGAACTGGCATCCTGCGCTTCGGGAGTGAGGCTGTTTTTCCCCTGATAGGGCGAATGAAACGCGGGATGCCATTGGGAAATAAAATTGGCCTGGCCGGAGAGCCATAAGCGATCCCACTCGCCGTGAGGAATCATCGTAGGGGGAGGATCGTCCGCTTGCGGGGCGGCAGTGTCGTCGGACACCGGGGGAGTCCCGAGCGAAGAATCCGGTTGCTGCGCCACCACGGCGTGGATGGGAAGCAGGCAAAGCGAAGCCAGGAGCAGGTGCCTCGAGCGGCGAGTTGGAGAAGGTGCAGGCATCTTAACTATAGTGAACTAATTTCATAAAGTATGATTAATAAGCGCCGTTGTCAAGCACGGGTACCCGGATCCCGGGCGGCTTCGCTTCGCCCGGTCCGATTCTCCTGGCTTTGCCCGGCCTGCATCGGCTACCCCGTCTGAGGAGAATGCCCCAGCAACGGCTTGAAATGCGTGAACAGGCCGTAACAAACAGGCTGCGGAGCGTCAAGGCAGGCGCTGCACGAGCTCGAGGGCGTTGACGCGGGCGTGGTCAATGGTGAGACCCCAGTGGAGATGCGGGCCGGTGACCCGGCCGGTCGAGCCGACTTTGCCGATTTCGGCCGACGTTTGAACGGCATCGCCTGTATGCGCCTCGATTTCCGAGAGATGCGCGTAAAGCGTGTAGATCCCGTAGCCGTGGTCGATCACCACGGTGTTCCCGGAATAGTAGAGATCCTCAGCGAGGACGACTCTGCCGGATTGCGCCGCATACACAGGCGTACCGGCGGTGGCGGCGAAATCAACACCCGTGTGCGGTGAGCGGGCTTCGCCGTTCAGGACGCGGCGGCGGCCGAAATTCCGGCCGGTGCTGACACCCTTCAAGGGCAGAACGAACTTCCCTTTCCACAATACCTCGGGCGTAACCGTGTCGTAGATGGCCTTCATTTTTTTCTGGTCTTCCTCGACGCGCTTCTGCTGCTCCGGATCCGGGTGGACAAACTGCTCTTCGACCGTGAGGCGTTCGATGGGAAATATTCCGGCTCGTACGGTGACGGGGAAGCTGCAGGCGAGGGGTTTGCCATCTGCGGCCGACCAGGAGATTTTCCACTCGTAGCGGCCCGGTGGCTTTTCCAGGTCCACGCCGAGAAGCGCGTGGAGCCGGGCGGAGGAAGGAGTCTCGCGCCAGACAGGGATCGGCCTGCCATCCCACTCCGCAGTGAATTCCTGAGAAGTTTTGGCGCCGGAAATTTCGGCGAGCAGAAGGCCGCCCTGCGAGGCGGTGGCGGAACTCAACTTGAGGACGATTCCCGAGCCGCAGGTTTTCCGGACGGGCGCCTGGACCGGCTGCTTGCCATGAACCGGCCATGCCAGGAGGCAGCCAGATATCAGCAAGCGGATTACTCTCTTCAATTCAGTCGTCTCCATGGAGATGTGTTGGCCGCGCCAGGCTGGCATATGGAAGATTATGCGGCCATGTGGCCGAAGCAGCAGAAAAATCCGCGGCCGGTGCGGGCAGAGAGTAAAGAAGATGTTCCGCGAGCGAACCGGTTCCAATCTAATTCTGAGGACGCTTTTATTTCTGGCTACCGATCGTAGGGAAGCAGAGCTAGATTTTCAGGCCCAGCACGCGGACGAGCTTTTCCTCCAGGCGTTTCAATTCCTGTTCCCGCGCGTGCTCTTCGCGGGTGCGGTCGTTGAGGGCTTCCTTGAGGAGTTGCAGATTTTGCCGGAGTTCCATTTGTCCGAGAGCCAGGCGGCTCAAGGCCCACAAGGCTTCTTTCTGTTCGGAGTCCAGTTCGCGCGGCTGCCGGTCAATGACGCAGAGAGTGCCCAGGGCAAAGCCGTCTTCATTGACGATGGGCGCACCCGTATAAAAGCGGATGTGGGGCTCACCCAAGACCATGGGATTGTCCTTGAAGCGGGGGTCCTTCAAGGTGTCGGGAACGATGAAGAGATCCTCTTGCTGGATGGCATGAGCGCAAAAAGAAGTGTCTTTTGGAGTTTCACGGATCTGGACACCGACTCTCGATTTGAACCATTGTCGGTGTTCGTCGACGAGAGAAAGCATGGCGATCGGGGTCTTGCAGATGTAGGCCGCAAGAGTCACCAGGTCATCAAAGGTCTGCTCAGGTTCGGTATCGAGAATCGCGTAGCGATCCAGGGCCGCGACTCGGGCGGCTTCCTGGGAGGGAGCAGGTGCATCCATGGCCGCCTCCGTCCGTGTACCCGCCCGGGGTGGGAAGGGCAGGATTGGGAAAGGCATCATACTCCAGCCGCAGGCTTGCTGCACAGCACAAGGCCGACAAGGCCACCTCAGGGGACAAAGGCAGGTCGGCTTCCGACTCGCCATCTGCCCGGAACTAGCCCGACGAGTGCAGGCAGCCATCGACCGGAGCACGGAGTTCAACAGATTCTTTTCTACCTGAAGCTGGTTCGCTCAGCGCGGGGGGATTCTGGCTCCGGCGCCCCAGCGGGCTCAGGCGGGTTTAGTCTGAGATTCCGGGAACTGGGAACTGTCCTCTGACTTTTTCCTATAGCTTATAGTGGCTCCGAACTTCACGCCGGCAAAGAGGTGACCATGGTCTCTGCTGTTGTGCCTGCTGCCTCGGAACGGGTGAAGCCTCATCGCCGGTTCACCTCGGGCCCTGCAATTGTTCTTTACTTGGCGTTGGCCAAACTTCTGCTCCATCTGCTCACCGCAACCCGTTACGGTATCTTCCGTGACGAGATGTATTACCTGGCGTGCTCTCAGCACCTTGCCTGGGGCTATGTTGACCACCCGCCCGCGAATGTATTCATCGCCTGGTTCGCCCGGCACGCGTTCGGCGATTCATTGCTGGGGTTGCGCCTGTTGCCGGCCATCGCGGGAGCGGCGCTCGTCTGGATGGCGGGACAGTTGGCGCGCGAGATGGGCGGGGGGCGCTTTGCCCAGTCTCTGGCCGCATTGGCCGTGATCCCGGTCCCGATCTACCTGATCATGCACCACTGGCTGACCATGAACGCCTTTGAGCCGCTTCTCTGGATGGGCTGCCTGTGGTGCGTGGTGCGGGCGATCAACAGCGGCGAGCCTCGATACTGGTTCTGGTTCGGCGTGCTCACAGGGGTTGGGCTCGAGACCAAGTACTCCATCGCTTTTCTTGTGTCCGGTGTACTTGTCGGAGTCCTTCTCGGTCCCGAGCGTCGATTTCTCAAGAGCGGCTGGTTGGGGTTGGGGGTGCTGGTGGCGGCAGCCATCGCCCTACCCA
This sequence comes from Acidobacteriota bacterium, assembly GCA_013289665.1. GTDB lineage: Bacteria > Acidobacteriota > Terriglobia > Acidiferrales > UBA7541 > Acidiferrum. Next base: position 176,246 of record JABCZN010000005.1, read on the forward strand.
ACTTCGTGTGGCAACTCGAACACGACTTTCCTTTCCTGCAACTCCTGCACAACATTCGCATGGGCAATCGAGACATCGTCCGGGGCCCTCTGAGCTTCCTCGCCGACCAGGCAGCCATCATCAATCCCATCCTTTTGCCGCTGTGGGCGGGAGGGTTGCTCTGGCTTTTTTTCGGGCGCGAAGGCCGTCGGTATCGCTCGCTCGGCTGGGCCAGCGTGGTGGTGGTGACGTTGTTCATTGTCCTCAAGGGCAAGAACTATTATGTTGCGCCGATCTACCCTGTGCTTTTTGCCGCAGGCGCCGTGGGGTTTGAGCGGATCACGAGCCACCGTTTTACCTGGGGACGGCCCGCATACATCGCGGTGATCGTCGCCGTTGGTGCGCTGCTGACGCCAATTTTATGCCCCATCCTTTCGCCAGAGAACTTCCTCCGCTACCAGGCGGCGCTACACATCGAGCCACCAGTGGCGGAGCGGCAGAACAACGGTCCGCTGCCGCAATACTTCGCCGACGAGTTCGGCTGGGAGGAGATGGTGCAGCAGGTCGCTCGCGTCTATAACGGCCTGTCGGCAGAGGAGCGCCGACGGACAGCCATCTTCTCTAACAGCTGGGGGGAAGCAGCGGCGATCGATTTCTTCGGGCCGAGGTACGGCCTCCCGCGAGCGATCAGCATGCACAACAACTACTGGTATTGGGGGCCGCGTGACTACACAGGTGACATCGTAATCGTCCTAGGGAGCGATGGTCAGGGCGACCGTGAGCACTTCCAGAGCGTGGAAGCCGCTGGGCGCGTGGAGCATCCCTACTCGCGGCGCGACGAACATTTCACTGTCTGGTTTTGCCGTGGGCTGAATCAGAATCTGCAGGACCTCTGGCCGAAGTTGAAGAAGTTCAATTGAGCTGACTACCCAAAGAATGCTTTCGCGTTATCTCTGGCGATTCTGCCCGAGTCGCGCAAACCGGAAATTGACCCCCTACAGAGGGAGCAGGTGTTTGGGTGAAACCGGGGGACGTCGTTTACACTAGGCACGGTTCGTTTTCCCGGGGGAAAACCCGTAAAGGAAAAGCAATGGATGGAAAAATTCAAAAGACCGGTTTGCTGCTGATCCTGATTCTGAGCTGCCAGGTGAGTTGGGCGCAGAAGGGATCCCCAGCCGTTGCCGACCGGGAACGCGAGCGGCGAAGTTTTGCGCACAATCTGGTGAAGGCAATCAACGCCGCGGAAGCGGACTACCTGAAGAAACACGACGTTTATGCCAATTGGGACACGCTCGTGGGAATCGGCGATTTCTCATCGAACGGAACCAAGTGGGCGCCGGCCGAGTTTCCGACGGTGGCGCATGCCCTGTACGGGAATGGAGCGGAGATCGTACCGGGCTGGCGGCTGCGGCTCGATCTTTCCAGGAGCGGAAAAGCCTACGATTTGCTTCTGGAAGATGTAACCGACCCCAAATGCGGGTATGCCGTCCTAACCGACGAACGGGGCTTCGTCAGGCAGGCGAAGTCGGTCGACTGCGCTCTCTAGGGCCACGTCAGGATCGGGTGAAACCCGATCCGTTGTCAGGCGCGGGAGGAGAGTTCAACTCCCTGCTTCGCATGCTGTTGCTTGGGCAAAACCGAGAAATATTTATGGCGGCAGGGTTCGCAGCGAAACGCCGGAATGCGCAGATTTCGCCACACGAATCCGAACACCGCGTCGACGTGTTCAGGCGAAATACGCTTCAGGGCAAGATTCCCGCAGATCGGGCAATGGGCGTGGAGCGAATTCGTCCAGGACATCAGCCGGGAGTGGAAACGGGCTCTGCAACTCTGACAACGCCAGGGGTAGACACCAATTACGCTCAGAATGTAATCGGCCTTGGTTTGGCGGCGCGACCGGCGTGCACCTTCCTGCTTGCAGATGGGACACTTCATCTGAGTGGCTGGATTCCCCTCCGAGTGCCCACAGCATAGGACAGAAGCCAAGGGGTGGCAAGGGGCGGAGGTACCAGCTTCGCGGGTACAATAGTTTCTCGAGAGGATGCTATGCCGAATTATACCGATGATCACGCCCAGGCCGGGATTGCCGCAAAGCTGCCGCAGCTGGAAACCTGGCCGAATCAATACCCGGGATACGTCATTACCACGCGATTCCCCGAGTACTCTTCCGTCTGCCCGAAGACCGGGCTGCCTGATTACGGAACGGTCACCATTCAATACAAGCCGCGGAAGGCTTGTATTGAGCTGAAGTCCCTGAAGATGTATCTGCTGGCGTACCGCAATCTGGGCATTTTTTACGAAAACGCTGTCAACAAAATGCTGCGCGACATCGTCGAAGCGACCAGGCCCGAGTGGTGCGTGGTGAAGGGCGAATTTACGCCACGGGGCGGGCTGAACACCTCCATCTTCGCGCGGTGGCCCGAACGCCGGGGTCCGTCGAGCGGTAAAAAAGTGGCCAACTCGCGGTGAAGGGCATTAGACTTAGGCGGAATCTCGTTGGATAATCCCAAAGAGCGAATTCCACGCGAATTGAAATTTTCCGAGGAGGAAGAATGAGCATTTCTCCAAATGTTCCGAGCCCCCAGGAGTCGTACCACTACGAGGGCGGCGGAACGCCAAGGTGGATCACCATCTTGTTCGCAGTGCTGATTGCCGGAGTTGGGGCCATGGCCTATGCGGGTTATTCGGCGCAGACCCACCTGCAGCAGGAAGTGACCAAAGCCCAGGATCAGAACAAAATCCTGACCGCGCAGCTCGATGCAGCCAATACCCGGCTGGCCGAGTTGAAAGGGCGGATGGACGTCACCTCGCAGAAGATCGGCATGACGCAGGCGGAACTCGCGGACGCCCGGAGCCGGGCGGAAGCGATCCGCAAGCAGCAGACGGCTTCTGATCAAAAGCTGACGGAAAAGATTGCGCAAGCGCAGAAAGAAAGCGAAGCCCAGATCGGGGCCGTGGCAACAGACGTCACGGGCGCCAAGAAAGATATTGAATCCACCCGTACGGACCTGGAGGCCACGAAATCCAAACTGGATCGCGCCACCGGGGACATGGGGGTGATGAGCGGACTGATTGCGCACAACCATGACGATCTGGAAGAGCTGAGGCGGCGCGGGGACCGGAATTACTTCGAATTCACGGTGCAAAAAGCCAAGACGCCGCAGCGCGTGGGCCCCGTGCAGATGGCGCTCAACAAGACGGACCCGAAGAAATCCAAGTACACAGTGACGGTGCTGGTCGACGACAAAGCCATCGAGAAGAAGGACAAGACTGCGGGTGAGCCGGTGCAGTTTTACGTGAAAGGCAGCGCCCGCACGGCGCCGTATGAGGTTGTGGTGTTTGACGTCGGCAAGAATGCGATCACGGGGTATCTGTCGACGCCGAAGGATGCCGGCAGCGCACCAGCAGCAGCCGCTCCCGCGGCGGCAGCGCCAGCAAAACCCTGAGGAACTTTCGCCGGGCCGGTATTTCGCCGCCGCCCGGTTAAAGTAATAAACCGGACTCCGGGCCCTGCTCCGCCGACTGAGACCTTACTTCTGGAAACTCAGGCCGGGACAGGGCTTTGGTGTTTCCGGGCTGACAGCTACGATTTTGCGTGGCTCTGAATCGTGTTGTCTGGGGAGTTCCCTCCGATGTTCTTGCGCCGCGGCGGTTCCCACATGGTGGCGTTCCTGTTGGTATCCGCGCTGTTTGCTTGCTGCGGAAATGCTCAGGAAAGTGCGGCCAGCAGTGGCCAAACCATCCGGGTGAATGTCACGAGAGTAAACGTCGGCGTGGTCGTGACCGACGATAAGGGGAAGTTTGTCGAAGGTCTCGTGCGGGACGCTTTTCACGTGTTCGACAACGGCGCGGAACAACGTATCACAGAGTTTGCGCCCGTCGAAGATCCTGGGCAGGTGCTGCTGCTTGTCGAAGCCGGCCCGGCGGCTTATTTCCTGCAAGACGCGAATCTCTTTGCGGCCGACGCGATGATGAAGGGACTCGCTGAAGGAGATCGCGTGGCGGTGGCCAGATATGCGGACGCGCCGCTTGGGCTGCTGGATTTCACGACCGACAAGGGAGCGGCGCAAGCGGCGTTCAGCAGCATACAATTTAACCTGGGATTCGCCGACCTGAACCTTTCGAGCAGCCTGACGAGCGTGCTGGGTTGGCTCGAACAGATCCCGGGGAAGAAAACGATTGTCTTGATTTCGACCGGAGTGGATACGTCTCCGGCGCTCGCGGCGGCGGCGCTCGAGGCACGGCTGCGTACTGGCGACGTGCGCATCCTCTGCGTTTCAACCAGCGGGCCGCTGCGCAACGGCAAGCAGGGCAGCAAGGTGAAGATCGAGCAGATGCAGGATGAATTTCAGGCTGCGGATCGCCGGTTGAAGGCGATCGCGGAGCTTACCGGCGGGCGCGCTTATTTTCCAATGAACGGCAAAGCGTTTCAGGAGACCTACAAAGAGGTTGCGGAGATCGTGCGTCATGAATACAGCCTGGCGTTCGCGTTGCCCGCTTCCGACGGGGCGTTGCATTCGATTGAGGTGAGGGTGGACCGGTCCGGCGCGGGGGGAAAATCCGCGGCAGCTGCCTATCGCGTGGATCACCGGCGGGGATATCAGGCGCCAAAGGAATAAGCGGGAGAGGAATCGCTAGTCGAATTCCTTCATCATGCGGGCCATTTCGACGAGGCGGCGGTCAACCTTGCCAAAGACGGTGTTGTCTTCGAAGGAGCCGTCGCCGTTCCGGTGTCCGGCGGCACGGCCGGTGAGGAGTTCAATTCCCTGTTCGATGCGCGACACCGGCCAGATGTGAAATTTTCCGCTGCTGACGGCGTCGAGCACGTCTTCGCGAAGCATCAGGTCATCGACGTTCGAGGCGGGAATGAGGACACCCTGCGAGCCGGTCAAACCAAGAATGCTGCAGACGTCGAAGAAGCCCTCGATTTTTTCGTTCACCCCGCCGATCGCCTGGATGTCGCCTTTTTGATTGAGGGATCCCGTTACGGCAACGTCCTGGCGCAGCGGTAGCTCGGAGAGTGCGGAGAGCAGCGCGTAGACTTCGGTGGAGCTTGCGCTGTCGCCATCCACGCCGGAATACGACTGTTCAAAGCAAATGCTCGCAGCCAAGGAAAGCGGCTTGTCCTTGGCGAAGCAACTGCGCAAGTAGCCGGCGATGATGTGCACGCCCTTGTCGTGAAACCTGCCACTTAGATTCGATTCCCGCTCGATATTGATGAGGCCGGCTTTTCCGAGGGCGGCGCTGGCAGTGATTCGGACAGGTTTCCCGAAGGAGTATCCACCGATTTCGAGCACGCTCAAGCCGTTGACCTGGCCGACACAGTCGCCCGAAACGTCCACAAGCAGCGTTTTTTCCTCGATCATTTCGCGGATGCGGGTTTCCACCAGATTGTGGCGCTCCATCTTGGAGGCGATTGCGGAGCGCACATGCGCCGCGCGAACCACATTTTCTCCGGCGGCGGCGGAGGCATAGTGCGCTTCGCGGGCCAGGTCGGCGATATCCACGAAGCGGGCGGTCACTTTGTTGCGGCGGCCGGCTCTTCGAACGCCGTATTCCAAAATGGCAGCGAAGGCTCCGCGATCGAAGGGAAAGAGATTTTCCTTTTCGCTCAGTGCGCGCAGGCGGCCAGCGTATTCCTCGATGACGCCATCGGTCATCGGCATCTCTTCATCGAACTCCACACGGACCTTGAAGATTTTCTGGAAATCTTCTTCGTATTCGTAGAGAACTTCATACAGGTCGCGATCGCCTATCAGAATGACCTTTACGTTGATTTCCACCGGCTCGGGCTTGAGCGCCGTGGCTGTGAAGGGATAGAAAACTTCGAGCGGTTGAATTTCCAGGCGATTGTGATTGAGCGTGCGTTTCAGGGCGCGCCAGACGCCAGCCTCGGAAAGCGCTTCGATGGCGTACATGATCAGGAAGCCGCCGTCGGCGCGAAGCAGCGAACCGCCGCGAAGGTCCATAAAATCGCTGGACCAGCCGCCCCGCGAGTCGTAAGCGCGCTGAATGGTGCCGAAGAGGTTGGCATAGCTGGGCGTGGTCTCAAAGATGACCGGCGAATTGTCTTCGGAGTTGTGGGCGAGAATGACGTTCACGCCGTAAACGCGGAACGGGTCGCGCTCGGGCCCGGGGGATTTCTGCTGCTGGATTTCAGGAGATTCCGGGGTTTGCTCTTCTTCCCCTTCGCGTTCCTTGAACGGACCGAGGTTGTCGAGGATGTGGTGGCGCACTTCTTCGAGGTATTCGGTCACGCCAGTTCCTGGATACTTTTCCTTTAACTCCTCGATGACACCATCGACGAGGACCGAGGCTGCTTCCTGCTCGAGGTAACTGAGCTCGCTGGCCAATTCCCGGGAGAGGGTCAGCGTTTTGCGGTAAACGACCGTAAATTCCTGGCGGAACTGTTCGTACTTACGCTCGATCTCTTCGGCAACGCCGGTCTCCAGCTTTCCCTCGTGCACCATCTTGGAGATATCTTCGATGGGCACCATCTGGCCCTCGAGAACCGGAAAAATTTCCGGCAGGGCAACGGCGCCGACCTGCATGTGGCCGAGGGCAAACTGGTCGCGGGCGATGCGGCGGGTGAAATCGTCCATCAATTCTTTTTCGCGCACGGAAAAGCGCTCGACGATTCGCCCTTTCTGCCGCTGGAACGGTTCGCCTTCGAATACTTGCGGGATGCGGCGGCGCAGGAAATCGATCCCGGCTTGAACATCTTTCTTGAATGTGTTGGCCGAGCCTCGCGGCAGAACGAGCAGGCGGGGACGGTCGGTAATCTTGAAATTATTGACGTAACAGCGGTCCAAGGAAGGCTTGGTGGCCGGATGAAGCTCCTCGATCATCTGCGCGATGGTGCCGCCGCGGCTGGTGCCGGCAAGCCCGCAGACGAAAACGTTGTATCCAGGCGCCGAAAGTTCCACGCCCATTTTCAGGGCCCGCAGGGCGCGCTCTTGTCCGATAAAACCCTCGCGCTTTTGCGCCTGCGCGGTGGTCTCGAACGGAATGCGAGAGAGCTCGCAGCGCCAGCGAAGTTTCTCCAGTCCGAGTTCTTTCGGCTTGCTCATAGTCATTTCGATAGATTTCGCCATTCGAGCGCGTACTCTAGCACACAGCGAAGCCGGAAGCGTTGAATTTAGGCCCTGCGGATGGCAAGAAGTTACGCATCCGCTCCGTCCAGCTCGTCCCGGTGCTCCATATAAACGCGGAAAACTCCTAAAGCCGCCGCCACAATGATCGGGCCGGCCACCAATCCAAGCAGCCCGAACACTTCTAGCCCGCCCAAAATGCTGATGAACAGCAGCAAATCATTCAAGCGGGTGCGATTGCGAAGCAGCAGCGGACGCACCAGATTGTCCGCCAACCCCGCCACGCCGCCGCAAATAATCACCACCAGCGCGGCCTTTCCCCAGCTGCCGTTGAAGCCCAGCCAAAGCGCAGCCGGAACCCAGATGAGCGCCGAGCCAACCACCGGCACAATCGAAAAAAAAGCGATCAGCACGCCCATGAAAACGGGCGCCGGAAGACGCGTGAGGGCAAAGGCTGTGCCGCCCAGGACGCCCTGAATGGCAGCGATGAGCAGAGCGACGGCAACACTGGCGAAGATCAGGTCACGCGATTCGGCGAGCATCTCGTCCTGGAGAGATTTCTCGAACGGAATCAGGTGGCGAAGCGCGCGCAGAATCGATTCACCGTCGCGGAACACAAAAAACAACGCGAACAAAAGTATGAAAAGGTCGACGAGAAAAGCGAGAAGGTTTTTCAGCATGCCGGCCAGGCTGCCGGCGAGGTAGGACGCCACTTTTTCCATGCCTTGCTGAAGGGGACCCATGAAATCGAGGTCCTGGAAGGATTGTGGCAGGTGATGGCGGATGGCGTCGGCGAGGCTGGCCGGCACGACAACGCCGCCATTGTTGATCAAGCCGCGGATGCGCGCCGTGATTTCGACCGCCTCACGTGCCGCGAACACCAGCACAAAGAGGACCGGCACGATCAAGACCAGCGTGACGCCAAGGGTCGACAGCAAGGCCGCCGTGGTAACGGAGAAGCGTTTGTTCAGCAACAAAAATGCAGGGAAGAAGAAAATTGCCAGGACCGCGGACCACGCGAGCGGCACAAGAAATGGTTCGGTGACTCTGAAAACCAGGTAGCCCAGCAGGAGCAGGATGCCGTAGGACAGGACCGTGGTCAAACGGTCATTCGTCGAAGGGTTCCGATTGGCTTGGGTCATCCGCGGTATATAATCCCTTTCGGTCCCGGAAACTCCGGGAGAGTGTACGAACCGCCGGTCACCAGGTCGCACGCGCCAGGGGAACTGATTTTATCCATGATGGCACGCCTCATGCCGTTCAATTCCGGGCAAGTGCGTCTTCTTGCTGTACTGGCTTTGATCAATTTTGTCAACTTTGCCGACCGTCAGGTGCTGAACCCCCTGCTCCCACTGCTGCGGCAGCATTTTAATGTGACTGACTCGCAGCTCGGATCGCTGCAGACGGTCCTTCTGATCGTTCTCGCGGTGGCGAGCATTCCGTCTGGATATCTTGCCGACCGTTTCAGCCAGCACACCATCATCGCGGCCGGAGTGCTCTTCTGGAGCTTGGCATCCATGTGCAGCGGACTGGCGCCGAGTTTTGCCATGCTTTTTCTGTGCCGCGGCCTTGTGGGAATTGGTGAGGCAGCCTACGCGCCAGCGGCCCAGGCCATGATTTCCGACTCATTTCCTGTGGAGCATCGCGCGCTAACCCAGTCGATCTTTGCTTCGGGGATGTTGCTGGGCGGCGCGGGCGGACTGGCACTCGGCGGGATTATGGGAGAGCGCCACGGTTGGCAATACGCGTTCCTGATTGTGGGGGCCATCGGTGTTATTCCAGGTCTTTCGGCGTTTAAGCTGAAAGAGCCGCCGAAACGCCCGCGCTCGGAAGTGGTTTCTATCGTGTGCCTGTTGAGCGTGCCGGCCTATGTGGCCATGATGATCGCAGGAACGTGCATCACATTTTCCACGGTTTCTTTTGTGACCTGGGGCGTAGATTACGCCACCAGCTATAAGGATTTCAGCCTGAAGGAGGCGGCGCTTTCCCTTGCCGTGATTGCGCTGCTTTCGCTGGTGATGGGAGCTTTGGCCGGCGGATATTTCGCGGACCTCTTGCAGAAACGTTTCCCATACGGGCGCATCCTGGTGATTGCGGCGGCATTCCTGGTGGCGGCGCCGTTCTTGCTGCTGGCTCTTCAATCGGATGAAAAGTGGATCGTGCTGGCGGGATTTTTTGTCGCCAGTTTTTTCATGTCGTGGTATCACGGACCCACCACGGCCGTGCTGCACGATTTGACGCCGCAGCGGGCGCACGCCACGGCCATTGGCGTGTATATGTTTGTGACCCAGATCGTGGGAGCGCTGGGGCCGCTGCTGATCGGCCGGATTTCGGATGCCTCGGACCTGCTGGTGGCCCTCCAGGCGGCGACCGGGGTGATGGTGTTCGGCGCACTTCTGATGCTGGTGGCGATCTATTTTGTAAGGCGTGACGGGATGCACCATCCGCGGCTGGCGGCGTTCCGTGCGGAGGATGACGCTTATTCGGTGGCACACCCGGTAAAGGGGGATTAGAACTTCACAGGAAGGATAAGATTTCACAGCAGAAGACGCAGAGGATGTGCCCGGAGCACACAGAGGGAAGAATAACCCTCTCTGAAGCAGGTGATTACTGAATGCCGATCATTTTGATGAGGCGCAGCACTTCCTCTTTTGCTACGTCGTAGAGCAGGCGTTCGTCTTCCTCTTCCAGGCGTTCACGAAGATATTCCGCGGCGATAAAGCTTGCTTCGCGGTCGGTCAGGTCGCGGCCGCTCTTTTCGCGAAATTCGACAAAGGCGTTGTGGGCGAGGCCGACGATGCGGCCTACTCCATCCACCTCAAACTTTGCGTCGATGGTGTCGCTGTGGCGCGTGGCGATGGCGTTCCAGATATGAGAAAAACGGCAATCGTAGACTTGGCCGCTCAACTTCGAAGTCACTTCGAAGGCGCCGATGAACTGGTTCATGGCACCGGTATTCGCTAGAACGGGGAGAGAAGGCACGGGATCCTCTTTTTTCCGGAAACATTGCGGCGTTCTGGAAGCAAGGCCGCGAAAACGCCGGCTTTTAGTGTCCGATTCCCGGGGCGATGTGTCAATGCCGCGGCGACGACTGCGAGAGCCGGCGCAGTCCGACTGCCTCGGCGGTGACGTCGGTGTACTTCAGTCCCGCGCCGGTGTTGAAGAGCACCACGCGGTCTTCAGGCTTGAGGAAGCCGGTTTTGAGCAGGTGATCATAGGCGACCGTGGCGGTGGCGCCTTCAGGAGATAGAAAGATTCCTTCATTCCTCGCCCAATCCTCGAGCGAGGCGAGGATCTGGTTGTCGGCGAAAGAGAGCGCCAGGCCGCCCGATTCGCGAAGGATCTCCAGCATGATGTAATCGCCGTAGGGCTTCGGCACGCGCAGGCCAGAGGCAAAAGTCGCAGCGTTCGTCCACATCTGGCTGGCTTTTTCACCTTCTTCAAACGCCCTGGTAACCGGCGCGCAACCCGCCGATTGCACCGCGATCATCTTCGGACGCTTGCCGGGTTTCACCCAGCCGAGTTCCTCGAGTTCTCCGAAGGCTTTCCACATGCCGATCAATCCGACGCCGCCGCCCGTCGGATAGAAGACGGCCGCCGGATACGCCCAGCCGAGTTGCTCGACGAGCTCGTAGCCCATGGTTTTCTTCCCTTCGATGCGGAAGGGTTCTTTGAGCGTGGAGATATCGAACCAGCCTTCTTTTTCTTTCTGCTCCGCTACCATGCGGCCGCAATCGGAAATCAGCCCGTCGACAAGAGTAACTTTTGCGCCGTACATTGTGGCTTCCACGTAATTTGCGAAGGGAACATCCTTGGGCATGAAAATGTTGGCCTCGATCCCGGCGGCCGCGGCGTAGGCGGCCAGTGCGCCGGCGGCATTACCTGCGGAAGGAACGGCCAATTTTTTCAAGCCGTAGTGGCGCGCCATGCTCACTCCGAGCGCCAAACCGCGCGCTTTGAAGCTTCCCGTGGGATTTGCGCCTTCTTCTTTCACGTACACACCGGGATAGCGGCGGCTGTGCAGCATCGGCGTCCAGCCTTCGCCGAGGGTGACGGGCGCGACATCGGGCAAAACGCTGCGATACCGCCAGAGACCGGTCCACGGGGAGTCCGCGGCGGCTCGGGCGATTTCCTGGCGTGCCGCGGCACCGCGCAGCGGAGTGAGATCGTAGCGCACGTAGAGTGCTCCGGCGCACTCTGGGCAGACGGTCTGAGGCTTGTCCGCGGAAAGTTGTGCCCGGCAGCGCGAGCATTCAAGGTGGCTTATTTCAGGCATTTTAAAACGATAGCAGCAGCAAATAGCAGCGGCAAGTTTTCACCCGGCGCTGTCGAAGACGTGACTTGCGAAAGAACTTCTCCCGTTCTGTGGCGGCACGTTATGATGTCGCCGCTCTTGATTCAATCCACGTTTCGCAGGATGGCGCTTTGCCGAAGAGTTCGTCGAACGCGGGATTCATTTCAATGGCGGCTGGTTTAGGGCTGTTCATGGCTGGAGCACTGCTGGCGCTGGTGCTTCCGGGTAGCGAATTATTTCTCGTCTTCCGCTGGACTGGCTTGCTTCTGCTGGCCGTTGCGGGCGTCCGAGGGCGATCGCTGACTTACTGGATTTTCCTGGCGATGCTCCTGGGGTTCGAATTGGGGATTGACCGGCCGGATTTTGCGGTGCGCCTCCGCGTGCTGGGCGATATTTTTCTGCGTTTGATCAAAGTGATTGTGGCGCCGTTGATCCTGGGAACGCTGGTGACGGGGATCGCAGCCCACGGCGATCTGAAAAAAGTCGGGAGAATCGGGCTGAAGAGCCTGATCTATTTCGAGGTGATCACCACGATCGCGTTGTTCCTGGGGATTGGCGCGATCAACCTGACGCGGGCGGGCGAAGGAGTGCATCTGCCTCGGCCGGCTCAGGACCAGCCGGCCGCGCCCACCGCGGCTTTCGAGTGGGACGATTTCCTGCTGCACGTTTTCCCGGAAAACATCGCCAAGGCAGTCGGCGACAATCAGATTTTGCAGGTGGCCGTGTTTGCGGTGCTCTTCGGGATTGCTCTGACCCTGGTGCCGGAGAAAACGCGGCAGCCGATGCTGGCGCTGGCCGAATCGCTGGCGCAGACGATGTTCAAGTTCACGAACATCGTGATGTATTACGCGCCGATTGGGGTTGGCGCGGCGATGGCTTACACCGTGGGGCACATGGGGATCAGCGTGCTCCTGCCGCTCGGGAAGCTGGTGCTGACCGCATACGGAGCGCTGCTTGCGTTTCTGCTCGTCGTACTTCTGCCCGTGGCGCTGCTCGCTCGGATTCCGCTGGCTCGCTTCCTGACGTTTGTGGCGGAGCCTGCGACAATTGCTTTCGCCACGAGCACTTCAGAAGCCGCTCTGCCGAGAGCAATCGAATCAATGGAAGAGTTTGGCGTGCCGCGGCAAATCGTCGCGTTTGTCATTCCCGCGGGATACAGCTTTAATCTGGACGGTTCGACACTGTACCTTGCGCTCGCTTCCATCTTCGTCGCGCAGACGGCGGGGATGCACATGTCGTGGCCGGAGCAGCTCCTGATGGTGTTCACGCTGATGCTCACGAGCAAAGGGATCGCTGGCGTGCCGCGTGCGGTTCCCGTGGTTCTGCTTGCCACTGCGTCCACCTTTCACCTGCCCACTGAGCCGATCTTTATCATTCTTGGCGTGGATGCGCTGATTGACATGGCGCGGACGTCGGTCAACGTCATTGGCAATTGCCTGGCCAGCGCCGTCATCGCCCGCTGGGAAGGTGAACTCCGTCCCGCGCTAAGCGAGAATTTCGACACCTGACTTCTGGGCGGCGACTCTAAGCGAGCCGTCCAAGGTGGCCAGAGGCAGACGGTGTCTAAGCGCCAGAAATAAATAGGCCGCGTTATAAGCGGCGAGTTGGTGCTTACGCGCAATCTCCTGAATTTCCCGGAAGCCAGCTTGCGGAGAATCCGCCTGAACTTCTATGTAATTGGCCATCATGCTCTCATACAAGTCGCGCGCCCGTTCGACCTCCGCTAGGTCGAGCTTGCCGCGACGCTCCGCCATAACCAGCCCGTTGGCGATTTCAAGAACCCATAGGGAGGGAACAATAGCTATCCGTCCGGTGAGGAACGACTCGCGAATTGCCCTGGCGCTGTCGGGCTCCGGGTCATCCACGGCCCAAGCCAGCCCGACAGAAGCATCGAGCACAAAATTGCTCACATGCGTCCTTCTTCGATCAGGCTCTTGACGGTAACTCCAGGAATCTTTTTCGAGCGCTTCCGGATCATCTCGAACTCCGCAAAAATTTTTTGCAGGTCGGCCTTTTCGCTAGGAACCGGGCCTATCGAGGCAATGAGTTTGCCGCGGCGTGTGATGCCGATGCGCTCGCCGCGCGCCGCACGCTCGACAAGCTCAGAGAGCTTCTGCTTGGCTTCAAAAAGTCCCACCTTGCGCATGTGCCAACCTTAACTAACAGCTAGATTAATATTCTAGATGAATTAGGTAAGTCTCTTCTAAAGAAGCTGCGCTTAACTGGTTCACTTAGTGGGCGGCGAGGGCCGGAGTTTCGGCCTTGATGTAGACGCCCAGGGCGGCGCCGACGCCGGCTCCCGGCGAGACGCGGTGGCCCTGGTCGCTGAGCGATTTTTCCATGGCGGCGAGGAGTTGCAGCACGAACGGCTTCTGGCTGCAGTAGCCCATCAGGCCGAGGCGCCAGATCTTGTCCTTGAGGGGGCCGAGGCCGCCGGCGATTTCGATGTTGAATTCGTCGAGAAGCTGGTTGCGGAACTTCAGATCGTTGACGCCGGACGGGATCATGACGGCAGTGACGGTCGCGAGGCGGTCCTTGGGATTTTCGACCAGCAGCTTCAGGTCCAACGCCTCGACGCCAGAAATCAGCGCGTGCTGGTTGAGCTTGTGCTTTGCCCAGCGCGCTTCGAGGCCTTCCTCGAGCACAATACGCATCGCCTCGCGCAGCGCATAAATCAGCGAGATCGGCGGAGTGTGATGATAGAGGCGGTCCTTGCCCCAATAGTTCATGGCTGTTGAAAGATCGAAATACCAGCTTTGGACCTTTGATTTGCGATTGCGGAAGGCTTCCTCCGCGCGCGGGCTGACCGTGATGGGCGACATTCCCGGAGGCGCGCTGATCGCCTTTTGCGAGCCGCTAAAGCAAATATCGATTCTCTGCTTGTCCACATGGAGCGGCACGGCGGCGAGGGATGCGACGGTGTCCACAACGAGCAGCGAGCCAAATTCATCCGCCACTTTGCGGAATGGATCGATCTCCGTGAGGACGCCGGAAGAAGTCTCACCCTGGGCGAGCCCGATCATTTTAATTTTGCGGCCCTTGGCCACCTTGCGCACATCTTCGGGGTCCACAGGCTTGCCGTAGGGAGCCTGCACAATGTGCACGGTCGCGGGCGTGTGCTGCGCGATCACGTACATGCGCTCGGAAAAGGTTCCATTGACGCAGCAGATCGCTTCATCGCCGGGTTCGAGCGAATTGAGCACGGCCGCTTCGATGCCACCCGAGCCTGAAGCCGAGAGCGGGAACGTCACGCGATTTTCCGTCTGGAAAATCTGGCGCAGCAGGGTCTGCGTCTCGTCCATGCAGCCGCGGAACCAGGGATCCATGTGGCCCACGAGCTGGGTAGCCAGCGCGCGATAGACCCGGGGGTCGATGGAGGAAGGGCCCGGGGTCATCATCAGGCGGTTGGGGGGTTTTAGTTCACCGATGGGATTAGTCATTTCTTGACCTCGTAACAGATTCGCTTGCAACCGATCGATCGAGAACTACCAGTGTCCCGCAGGGGCCGGTGGGGGCGCAACCGACAAATTGGCTGGAGAGCGGAGCGTGAGGGGTGGAAAGGGGGGAGCGGCCCCGAATGAGAGAGGAGTATGGGGCAAGTGCTCTCTGGAGGAATTGGTTGGACCGGTGCGCGGGTGGCACCCCCCCTTTTTTCTGAAGTTAGGGGAACGAGTGAAGTTGCGCGCGAGGCGACCCCTAACGAACCTGACCATTTTCAATTCATGTCAAGACCACAGGGGGAGGGTAGTCGGGTCATACCGTGGTTCGTTCCCAAACCGGCCCGCATCTGGCGGGCAAGCAGAAGGCGGCCGCTACAAAATCCATGAGGCCCGCCTATCGGGGCGGCGGGCTGGCTTCAAAAGACCAGCGCTACATTGAGGAATGAGGAAGGGCGGCGGAGGTGTCGAAGGATTGGCCTTCGGCTAGGACGTGCTCGGGGACGCGGCGGAGTTCGCGGACGAGGCGGAACCAGGAGAGGAGCTTCAGGCCGTAGTAGGTGAGATCGATCTCCCACCAGTAGAAGCCCTGGCGGGCGGAGGCCATGAAATAGTGGTGGTTGTTGTGCCAGCCTTCGCCGAGGGTGACGAGGGCGAGGAGCCAGTTGTTCTTGCTGGTGTCGGCGGTGGGGAAGCGGCGGTTGCCGAAAATGTGCGAAAGCGAATTGATGGTGAACGTGCCGTGCCAGAGCAAGACGGTGCTCAGGAAAAAGCCCCATATCAGCAGAGGCCAGGAACCGATGAGCCACAAGGTGACTGCCAGAACGGTCGGTGGGACCATGTGGTACTTGTTCAGCCAGCGGAGCTCCGGGAACTTGGCGAAGTCGCCGATGTAGTCATAGCGCGTGTCGTTGTAGCGGTCAGAAAGGATCCAGCCGATGTGCGACCACCAGAAGCCGAAAAGGGTCGGGGAGTGCAGATCCTCTTCGAGATCGGAATAGCGGTGATGGTGGCGATGGTGCGCCGCCCACCAGAGAACGCCCTTTTGCGTGGAAGACATGGCCATCCAGGCGATGACGAACTGAAACCAGCGGCTGGTTTTGAACGACCGGTGGGAAAAATAACGGTGATAGCCGGCGGTGACGAAGAACATTCTGACTTCGTAGAGCGCCAAAGCGGTGATGAGATAGGACCACTTGAACGGAAAAAAGAAGATGCCCAGCGCAGCGACGTGGATCAGGCCGAAAGGGACCAGAGAAATCAGGTGGAGACGCGCCCCATTGGGGAGAGGGATAGACAGGGGTCTTGCAACAGAGGCCATCGAACTTGAGCTCCTGCGCGGATCGGCCGCGCGATTGTGGTTGATGCGCGCAAGAGTCGAGTGAGCTCGGCGCCAAAAACTACACTTTCAGTCTACGGGGCGTGGGTGCGGGGGTCAACTTGACTAAAGTACAGGTGTGACGAGAGGTCACACGGGCCCCACGCCTTGAATCACGGGGGAAGAGGCTCGGAGGCGGTTCAGGGTGACGCGCGGTAGGAACATTCGCGGGGGTTGTGCTATCGTGCCTTTGGAATACTCAGGAGAGGAGCGTCACTTCGCATGGCTGAACGTCCCGTACTGGTTGGCTTGATTCCGCAGGCTGTGGTTCTCGATCCAGGGGATCAGGTCAGCTGGCTTTCCGATGCGGGCAACCTGCGCGTGGAATTCGACGCCAACCGCTGCCCTTTTTCCTCGAACGTGTTTCAGGTGCCTGCAGGCATGCGTTTGCTGAGCGGGCCGGCCATCGCCGGAACGAAGCCGGGGAGCTTCAAATACCGGCTGTGGCTGAACGACCAGATGGTCGGGCGCGGTGAAGTGATCGTGCGATAGGAATGGAGCATAGGCTGAAGCCGGTGCTACCGGGACGCGGCGAAGTGATCGCGCTCTAGATTCACGAGGGAAAGGCGGGCCCCGACCGGGTCGGGGCCGGCAGAAGAACGAGGGAAAGTTACTTCTGTTTGGCGATGATCAGGTCCTTGATCTTGTCGTAGGTGGCCTGGGGAATGATGTTTCTTTTGACCAGGTCGGTTTTCTTGGCATAGGGACGGCCATCCATGATTTTCTTGGAATAGGCCGCGCCGATTCCCGGCAGGGCATCCAACTGTTCTTTTGTGGCGCTGTTGATATCCAGCAACTTGGCGGCCGCAGGCTTTGCTGCGGGCGCGGTCGTGCTTGGGGTCTGGGGCCGAGGCTGGGACAGAACGATCCCGACGCCCAGCGCGAGTAAGAGAGCCAACACGAGGACGCGGCCGATAGTCTTGTTCATTTCGCTTTCTCCTTTTAATAAGTTGAGCCCATTTCGGACTGGGAAAATTCATCGCTTTAGGGGAAGGGCGATACCCGGCCTTGATGGCGTCCGCCTCGGTCATCGATCTGCCTTGCTTGGTCTTGCCAGAATAGCGGCTGCCCGGTTTGAGGTAGATTCCCTTCACCGGCTGCTGTCCAGGCTCTCTGGCTGGCGCAAGGATAACGGGTGCTCTGGGCGGGTGGCAGAAGAGCAAAAAAAATTAGCCCCGGCTCTTTTTGACCGGAAATTGGGGAGATGATGTGCGAGGGACGACGCGAAGTCAAGCAGGGATTCGAGCAGGCCCGGAGCGCGCGGGCTGAAAGCAAATTCGGGCGGCCGATCGATCAGGAGCAGTGCGCCCGGAATGCCATTCGATGGCCGGCGAAGCGCTTAACGTGGTCAGACTGGCCTGCAGAAAGGGAGCGCGTGTCCCCTGCCGAAGAGGCTTCACTCAGTCGCCGGCGAGCTGGACCCGGCCGGACTCCACAGATTCCGCCAGTCCGCGGCGCATGAAGCCCAACGCGGAGGCGGGTGCGTCGCGCTCTGGCTCGAGCGATAGAATTGCCGACTTTCGGGGGAATTCGTTGCGGCGATCGATCTGCAAGCCCGCGTCCTTCAGGAATTCAGCGGAAAAAGCCATGTCTTCGGCGCGGTCCACGCCCCAGAACCATAGCTTTTCCTCGTTGCGCTGCAGGAAGTGCAGCGACTCGCCGAGCTTCTTCATCGCCCGATCAAACGAGGAGGCCAGGAAGAATACGCCCAGCGACCAGGAGTGCCGGGGGTATTGGACCCGCATCCGAATGCAGTATTTGCCGTTCTGGTTCTTTTCGATGCTGCAGCGGTAGTCGTTGCGAGACTGAGAACTACGTCCTGCCATGGAATTCAACCTTTGCCGGCGGATATGCTGCGGCCTCAATTGGAATGCCGAGGAAGCTGGAGGGAGTGAGCAGACCAAACTCCGCCATTAGAACCAGCTCATTCGGACAAGTTAGGTTACCGAGCGGGACCCGGCATGGCAAGGGGGTGTGTCCTTAAAGTTTAACTTATTTATTTACTGTGAGATAGGGAAGTTTTTGGAGCTGCCAAAGTCTCCGAATACAGCCATTTTCTCCGGGTAAAGCTTCAACTTGCCTTCCTGCTTCAAGCGGTCATTGAGCGAGGTTTGGAAGGCACTGAATGCCAGTTCGCGCTTCTGTTTGAGCAGATTGTCGGTGATTTCCTTCTTCTGCTTTTCGAAATCGGCGGGATTCGCTTCTTGGTGCTCCACAACCTGATAGACCGCCCAGTTTGAGCCGAGGCCGAGAGGCGGTCCGACCTGTCCGACTTTCAGGGAGAAGGCCGGGGCCAGCTGTTTTCCGCTGCCGAGATTGGCTATCGAACCGTTCCGCGCGAACAGATCGCTCGTTTTGGGGTCAAGCCCGAGCGCTTTGGCGGCTGCGGCAAACTTTTCGCCCGCCTTCAGCCGCGTCGCCAAATCATTCGCCTTCGACCGGGCAAGTTCGTTGGACTTCTGTTGCTTCAAAGCCGTGACGACCTTATCCCGCACCTCTTCCAATGTCCCTTGATGCGCCGGCAGGGACTGTTGGAGTGACAGAACCAGGTAACCGCGGTCGGTCCGCAGCGGCAGGCTCAGATCGCCCGGGCGGAGCTGGAAAATCTCGTCCTTCACTTCCTGGCCGTTGCCCAATTCCAAAACCGGCTCGCCCGGGCCCACCGGGTGGGTCTCGGCGATGGCCAGGTGATACTTCTGCGCCAGTTGATCGAGGGTGGTCTTGTTGGACTGGCGGATATCGGCGGAGATCTGGTCGGCGGTCGCGGAGGCCTGCTGGTCGACCTTGTTGAGCAGGAAATTGGGGCGCATGGCGTCTTTCACTTCGTCGAAAGTCTTGGTGTGGGCCGTTTCCTTGTCCAGGACTTTAATGATGTGAAAACCATACTGGGTCTTGATCAGGTCGGAAATCTCGCCATTCGACAAGCTGAACGCCGCCTTTTCGAACTCCGGCACGGTCTGGCCCTGTACCAGCCAGCCCAGATCGCCGCCCTTGGCTTTCGAGCCCGGATCTTCGGAATACTTTTTGGCGAGGTCCTCGAAGTTGGCGCCCTTCTTTTTAGCCTGGGCCAGGATGTCTTCGGCCTTCTTCTTGATTTCGGCGACTTCCGCGTCGGTCTTGCCGCCCACGGTCATCAGCAAAATGTGCTCGGCGTGAACACGATTGGGCACCTGATACTGCTGAATATTCTGCTGGTAGACCACCTTCAACTGGTCATCTGTAACGACAGTGTTCTGGCGGAGCTGGGCCAGGTCCAGCAGAGCGTAGCGCACCACGCGTTTTTCCGGAATCTGGAACTTGGCCTTGTTCTGTTCGTAGTAGGCCTTGATGTCGCTGTCCGAGGGGACAATCTTGGACTCAAGATCCTCAGGCTTGATCAGCGCATAATCCAGCTTCACCTTTTCGTTCTGGAGCTTGAACTCTTCCTGAATTTCCGCCGGGCTGGCGCTGATGCCGTCGGTGATCAGCTTACGGAACTTTTCCTCCACCAGGCCTTGCTTCACCAGATCTTCAAAAACCGGCACGGTCAACTGGAACCGGGACTGTACTTCGCGGGCGTAGGCGTCCAGGCCCACAAACGAGTCGCCATTGAAGGCTGTGGGCACGTATTGCTTGATGCGGTCGGCGCGTTCCTGGTCGCTGACGGCAATGCCCAAGCGCATGGCCTCAAACGCAACTTCCTTTTGAAAGACCAGCTGGTTCAGGATGTTCCTGGCATAGAGGCCTTCGAGCGGCTTGGGGATGGGATTCCGGCGGCGGATTTCGTCAAGTTGCTGGCGCACCTCTGCCATCGTTACGGTCTGGTCGCCCACTTTGGCCAGCACATCGGTTGCGCCTTCGGTGGTATTGGTGCCCTGGGGCACGAGGTAGAGCAGCATGCTGAGTGCGATAATCGCGATGAAGACGCCGAACAGTACTCGGACGCCGGTCTTCTGGTTGTCAAATACGCCAGCCATTCCAGATGTCTCCTGAGGTGGTGACCAAACTTTAGATTATAGAGGATTGCGGCCAAAACCCACAAATGAAGTTAGCGGGAAGGCCGGCCCCCAGACTGCATCCGGTAGTCCGGAGAGGCAAAGTGTCTATTATTGGTTGGCGGAGTGGACACGCCCCGGGAGGTTGAAGTCGTCGATTATCGCCTGGAGGACGAAATGGCTAAAAAACGGAAGCCTGTCCGTCCGGCGAAGATCCTTCCGAAAGAGTCCAGGAAGCCCAATCGAACTGCCGGCGTCCCGGAGTGAGGGGGCACTACCTGGCCCTGTAACTGAACAGCTTTTGGCATTCTTTGCGAAGAAAGCCGCCGACGACGGGGATCGGGTGATTGCCCCTCTCGAAGACGAACCGGCAGGAGATCAGGCACGCTCGCCATTTATAAACTTCGTTGCCGTGCTTCGAGCCGTAGGCGTCAATGTCTTCCTGCGAAACTCCGTAAACCACGGCGCCAATTTTAGACCAGACGCAGGCGCCGGCGCACATGGCGCAGGGCTCGTGCGTGGAGTAGAGCACAAAGTCGGGAAGGTAGCGGCCATAACCGCTCGAGACGTATTTAAGCATTTCCAGTTCGACGTGCTTGATGCTCGATCCCGAAGTCTTCACCCGGTTGCCTGCGCTCGCGATGATCGACTCGCTCTTGCCGACCACGCGCGTAATGACCGCGCCAATCGGATAGTCGCCGCGGTCGCCGGCGCGTTTTGCTTCCGCGATGGCAAGCTCCATGAACTTCTTTTTGGCTTTATACGAAGTAGGGATCATGCCACCAGATTATATGCGTTTTTACGAACGTTTCCCGGCCTGGCCGCAGCGTCCCTGTCAACCCGCGCGCGGTCGAGAGAAAGCGATCGAACACCGAGTGTAGTGAAACGAGGTTCCTGGCGGCTAGAAGCGAACGAAATTGGGTCCGGGGCCGGAGTGGCCGCAGACACTTACGGGGAAGTCTGTGGTGCGGCCGAGGCAGCCTTGTCTCCTCTGGGATTTCCACGTGTCCGCCAGTAGGGCAGGAACACCAAGGCACGGGCAATCCAGACAACAGCAAGAACGTAAAGACCGCCAAAAGACGGGCGCAGGTTTGCAGAATCAGATGAGCCGAAAAGGTCGTCGACGAACGGAAATCCTAACCCGAACACAACAATCGTGCCCAGGGCAAGTAGCGTATTGAGAAAAAATCGCGGACAAGATATTGGCCGCGAACAAGGGCTCGCGGCGACGTGGAAGTAACCTGATCAAACTCCGGGACCCCCCAGTTTTGCCCGGCTGATCCGGCGGAAACCAGAACCGGATTCGAAGAAGGCGGCCGGAGAGCCTGCCAATTCTGAAGGTCGTCCGCCAATTGGCGCGTCTTGACCGCCATTTGAGCCATGGAGCTCCCACCCAGCGGGCGTAGATTGAATACGGCCTCTTGGCCGGCGGTCCCGCCAGGCGATATACACGGATGGGGTCGTGAACCATCCGGTCGGGCCTGGACCTAGATAAATTGAGGAAATGTCCCCGCGCGCCAAGCTGAACTCTGATTCCTCACCTTGATACGACAGGAGTTCAGGCGTGAGGATCATGAATCCCAGATCCCAAGCCCAGTTCCTCTCATAGACCCGCGGACCTGAATCCGGGGCCAGGCCCACGAAAAGACTGTGATTCTCTATACGGCCGGTGCTTTCCCTTCGGAGTTTCCGACGCAGCAACTGCTCCATCTTTTTTCCTTCGGTCAGAAAACAGGATTGCCTGGTTCGACGTATATTCAATAAGGGCCTCAGCCCGGGGGAGATTACTTTCCTCCGGGGGCACAAGAGAGGCTGAAGGGATGGCCGTTTGTCTAAGGCGATTCACGTGAAGGAGTTTTTCTGGATGCGGCTGCTGGCGATCGCGCTGCTCGCCGGATACCCAATGGCCGCCCAGCAAGGCGACGTTGCCGGCAAAACTCCCACGTTTTACCGGGACGTCTTGCCGCTTCTCGGGGCGCACTGCCAGGTCTGCCACCGCTCGGGCGGGATTGCTCCGATGGCGTTTGAAACTTACGAAGGCACGCGGAGTTACGCGGACAGGATTCAGGCCGCGGCCGAGAACCACACCATGCCGCCGTGGTTCGCGGAAAAAGGAATCGGCAGGTTTTCAAATGATCCTTCCCTGACCGACCGGGAGATCGCTTTGCTCGGAGCGTGGGCGGCGGCGAATGCTCCTGCGGGCAGCGCGGCCGATCGGCCGCCCGAAAAGAAATGGGCGGATCGCTGGACGATTCCCGCGCCGGACCTGGAAATAAGGATGGCGGAGGCTGTGGACATCCCGGCGGAAGGCGAAGTGGATTACACGTACGAAATTCTGCCCACGCATTTCAAGGAAGGGCGTTGGGTACAGGCTTCGGAAATACTGCCCGGCCTGCCGGAACATGTGCATCACGGCGTCGTCTATGTCCGGCCGCCCGATTCCCCGTGGCTGCGGCATGCGCCGGTGGGCAAGCCATTCACCGCCGAGGCGCTCAGTTCCGCCGAAGACAGAAAAGACGCGATGTGGACCGACTCGGACATCCTGCTCGTCTACGCGCCGGGCAGCACGCCGGACAATTGGCCGCGGGGCATGGCGAAATTCGTCCCCGCCGGCTCCGACCTGGTTTTTCAAATGCACTACACCACCAACGGCAGGCCGGCGAAAGACCTTACGCGCATCGGTCTGATTTTCGCGAAAGAGCCGCCGGAGAAGCGCGTACTCACGCTGCAACTGACCAACGACCACTTCGTGATTCCGCCCGGTGCGCCCGATTACCGGGTCGAGGCCCGCGGCACTCTGCCCAACGATGCGCTACTACTCAGTTTTTTCCCGCACATGCACCTGCGCGGAAAACGCTTCGAGTACAACATTATCGGTCGAGACAAATCGGTCGAGCCGCTCCTCCGGGTTCATTACCACTTTCACTGGCAGATGAGCTATCGCCTCGCCGAGCCTCTGCCGCTCAAGGCCGGCACGGAGCTCCAGGGCGTCGCCTGGTTCGACAATTCCAAAGACAATCCTCACAATCCGGACCCGGGCGCGGCTGTCGGCTGGGGCGAGCAGACCTACGAGGAAATGATGGTCGGGTTCTTCGATGTTGCCGTGGACTCCCGGCTCGACAAGCCCCGGTTTTTCAAGCGTGGCAGCCCTTCAGACCCCGGAAAGTAATCTAAAAGGCACAGATTCCCAGGGAAAGCGTCCGAGCCGCTATTTGTAGATTGACTACGGGGGCGCGCGGGACTTCCGCCCCATGCAGACCGGTGTGCTACATTCGGAAATTGGAGCAATCAGAGCACCAACTCAAGTGACAACACAAACGCCAATCGAACCGCGCCGCCCCACCTCGGCACCCCCGCAGGGGCCGAAGATCCACCGCGTGGAAGTGTATTGGCACGCGGTCACGTACAAAACCGTGATGATTTACAGTGTGCTCGTACTGGTCATCCTCATCGCCGGAATGTTTGCCGTGAAACCGGAATGGACCAACATCATCACCAAAAAAGTTTCAAACGCGCTGGGCGATCCAGAGACCGGAAATGCCTCGGCCATACTGACGCAAGCCAAGTTCGTGAACCTCGATGGCCGCGTGCAGGTGAAAAAAGTGAATTCAGTGACCTGGGTGGAGGCGAACTACCACACCCCGCTCGACAAGGGTGACCTGATCCAGACCGCAAGCGATGGAGCGGCCCGCATCACCTTTGCTGACGGCACGGAGTACACCATCAAGTCGGAAACGCTGGTGACCGTGGAAGAAAACAACGTCGCCCGCGACCACTCGAACACCGCCGTGCGCATCAACGTGGGTTCCGTGGACCTGGCTACCTCAAAATTCTCCTCTCCCGATTCCAGTGCGGCGGTCAGCGTCGAAGACGCCACCGCATACCTCAAACAGAACAGCCGCGCGAGCGTGAAGAACGACCCCAAGGAAAACGAGCATGAAATCGTGGTGGCGAGCGGTTCCGCGCAAGTGCAGCGCGGTCAGGAAAGAATCGAGTTAACACCATCTGAAAAACTCAGCTTTTCCTCGGGAGGCCCGACGCAGAAATCCAGCATTCTTGCGCCTCCGGGCTTGATTGCTCCGCTGAACCAGGCGCCGGTGATTTCAGAAACTCCCAGAACGGCGTCCATCCATTTTGAGTGGAAGGCCGTGGACGGGGCGATTGCCTACACGCTGCGCGTCAGCCCGACCAACATGTTCACGCGGCTGGTGAAAGAAGTGAAAGTCTCGAGCACGAGCACGGAAGTTACAGGACTCGATCCCGGCGATTATTTCTGGAATGTCAGCGCTTCGGACGCCAAAAAAGAAACCAGCGAATTCAGCGAAACGTTCAAATTCAGCCTGTTCACCCAGGGCAAGACCCAGGAAATGATGCTGGAAATCGAAGCGCCCAGAATCCAGGGCCACTCCGCGGAACTGATCGGGAAGACCGAACCCGGCGCAGCGCTGATCATCAATGGCCAGGCCGTGGCAAATATTTCGCCGGACGGAACTTTCCGGCATTTCACCGAGCCGCTTGAACCCGGCCAGCACAACATTGTGGTGATTGGTTCGAACCGGCGCGGAGGCACGGCGAAGCAGCAGATTTCGATCGTAATACCAAAGTAAGCGTGGGAGACCGGATCGCGGTTTTGCGTGGGCCGCGGAATCCGGCGACAATGGATAGTTCGACCGTGGGGGGCCGTAAGCGGAAATCCTACCGGGCAGGATCCTCTCCGCAGGGGGAAAGCAGTAATGAACAAGAATGGTTACAACCTGAGGTCGGTGTTCAGCCTTTTTTCGTCCGACCTGGCAATCGATCTGGGGACCGCCAACACGCTGGTGTTCGCGCACGGCAAAGGCATCGTCGTCAACGAGCCGTCCATCGTGGCCATCAACAAGTCTAGTGGCGAAGTCGTCGCCGTCGGCCGCGAGGCGAAAGACATGCTGGGCCGGACGCCGGGCAATGTCGTGGCCATCAAGCCGATGAAAGACGGCGTCATCGCCGATTTCAAAGTCACCGAAAAAATGCTCACGTATTTCATCCAGAAGGCGCACAACCGCCGCGTTCTGGTCCATCCGCGCATCGTGATCGGCGTGCCCAGCGAAATTACGCCGGTGGAAAAACGCGCGGTACAGGACTCCGCGTATCGCGCGCGCGCCAGCGAGGTTTATCTGGTCGAGCAGGCCATGGCGGCGGCCATCGGGGCCGGCCTGCCGATTGAAGAGCCGTCCGGAAACATGGTCGTTGATATTGGCGGCGGCACCACCGACATCGCGGTGATTTCCATGAGCGGCATCGTTTATTCGCGTTCCGTTCGCGTGGCCGGCAACGAAATGGATGAAGCGGTGATGCAGTATCTGAAGCGCAAGTACAACCTGCTGGTCGGCGAGCGCACCGCGGAACAGATCAAGATGGAGATCGGCTCGGCGTACCCGCTCGAAAAGCCGCTGACGATGGAAGTGAAAGGTCGCAACCTGATCGAAGGCGTGCCGCGCACCGTAACGATTGACGACAGCGAAATCCGCGAAGCCCTCAGCGAATGCGTGGCCACGATTCTAAACGCGGTGCGCGTGGCGCTGGAGCGCACGCCACCCGAGCTTTCGGCCGACATCAGCGACCGCGGCATCGTGCTGACCGGCGGCGGCGCCTTGCTCAAGAATCTGGACAAGCGCATCCGCGAAGAGACCGGCTTGCCAGTTTCGATCGCCGATGATCCCCTGGCCTCGGTGGTGCTGGGCACCGGCAAGATGCTGAGCGATTTCAAACTGCTGCGCCAGGTTTGCATCGACTGAGAGAGTTTTTGGTTGATCGTTGTAAGTTGCGAGTTTTCCTTTGGAAATTGCAGCGTCGGAATTTCGCACGTCTCCCGGCCGCGGAAACCGATGCTCGATGAAGGTTTGGGTTTTAGTTAAAACTAAGAACTTTTTACTGAGAACTTTTCCATGGTTGGGATTCCTTCCAGACACAAATCGCTCGCGCTGCTTGCCGGCGTGCTGCTGGCGCAAGTGCTGATGCTGGCGGTCGAGGTAAAGCGCGATTCCCGCGGCCGGCTGATCCGCGTCTGGAGCATGACCGCGGTGACGCCGTTTGAAAAAGGCGGCGCCTGGGGATTCGGCAAGGTTCGCGGCGTGTGGGACCACTACTTCGCGCTGCAAGGAACTACCCGCCAGAACGAAGAGCTCCGCAACGAAAATGGCGAGCTTAAACTGACCATTTCGCAATTGCAAAGCAAAGCTGCCGAGGCCGACCGGCTCGCCCTGCTGCTGAATTTCCGGCAATCCCACGAAAGAATACCCATGGTCATGGCGCGCGTGATCGGCGCCAGCGCCGGCACCGCGAGCCACACCGTCGAGATCGACCGCGGGGAACGCGATGGCATACGCCGCAACATGGCCGTGATCACGCCCGATGGCGCGGTCGGCAAAATCATCGAAATCTATCGCGATACCGCTCAGGTCCTGCTGCTCAGCGACAAAGAGGGCGGCGCAGGGGCGATGATCGTGGGTTCCCGCGTTCAGAGCCCGGTAAAAGGCACGGGCGAACCGATGCTTTCGATGAGCTACGTCGCGGCCGAGGAAACGGTCAACGCCGGCGAAAAAATCGTCACGAGCGGAATGGACAAGATCTTTCCGCGCGACGTGCCGATCGGCACAGTGCTGGATGTGAAACAGGGCAACCCCTTCAAGCAGATCCGCGTGAGGCCCGCCGCGAGGCTCGACCGGCTGGAAGAAGTGATTGTGCTGCTGACCCAGGAACCTGTGAATTTCAAGAACGACGCCGGAGGCGAAAGCGCGCAGCCCGCGGCAGGAAATTCCGCTCCACCTGCGTCGGGGAAGCCTGCGGCAGAGAAGCCATGAACGACACTTTCGAACTCCGCGGCAGTGAATCGCACATCGAAGTCCACAAATTTTTTCCCGGCGCGGTGGTCGGAATCGCGGTTCTTTCCCTGGTGCTGCAGCGCATTCTTCCCGTTTATCTTCCGCGGCTCGAAATCCTGGATCTCCCGCTCCTCGCCACCATTTATTTCGGGCTCAGCCGGCGCAATCCTTCGACAGGCTTGCTGCTGGGCACGATGATGGGGCTCATGCAGGACAGCCTGAGCGGGCCGGTGGTTCCGCTGGGCGAATATGGGATCGCCAAGACGGTGATCGGCTACCTGGCTTCCTCAATTGGTTCGCGCCTGGACACTGAGCATCCGCTGGCACGATTTGCCTTGGTGGCCGTCTTCTACGTGGTGCACCAGTCCATCCTGACGGTCGTCCGCCGCCTGCTCCTGAACGAGCCCGAGGCGTGGTTCAACATGCACCTCGCTATCGCTTCGCTGGTCAATGCCGTCCTGGGCGTCATCCTTTTCGTCGGCCTCGATCGCCTCCGCCGCTCCTCTTGAGCCTTAAAGCAGCGAGCTCGCGTATCTGCTCAGCCCAATCTGCCCCGGCACTTTCAGCTTCGACTGGGGTCCGATAGCAGCGAATTGGCTCCCGGTCGTCA
Source organism: Acidobacteriota bacterium (assembly GCA_013289665.1). Classification (GTDB taxonomy): domain Bacteria; phylum Acidobacteriota; class Terriglobia; order Acidiferrales; family UBA7541; genus Acidiferrum. The sequence continues at coordinate 203,869 of JABCZN010000005.1, forward strand.
GTGCGCCAGCAGGAACTGCTTGAAGTCTTCGTAATTGCTGCTGACGGGCAGCGAGAGTTTGGGGCGCTCGAGGTATTCCGCGAGGCGCGAAGGCAGTGGCGGCCCGACGCCAATTCCCTTCTCGACGATTTCCGCGAATTTCGCGGGATGCGCCGTGGCCAGCACCAGGCCCTGTGACGGCTCCGGATGCTCCTTGCGATAGGCTTCCCAGGCCAGCAGCCCGACGGCCGTGTGCGGGTCGGAAATATACCGGTAGCGATCCCAGACCGCACTCATCTGGTTCAGCGTCTCCGCGTCGGTGGCGCGGTGTCCCCAGATTTCCTTGCGCACGTTTTCCAGGCGATTGCGGCATAAATCGAGCAGCCGCGGAAAATTATTGGGATTGCCTACGTCCATCGCGTTTGAATAGGTGGCGACGGCCGGCCGCGGATGATACTCTCCGCTTCGCAAATATTCCGGCACTGCGTCGTTGGCATTCGTGGCGGCTATAAATCGCGCCACTGGCAGGCCGATGCGTTTGGCGAAAATTCCCGCCGTCAGGTTGCCGAAATTCCCGCTTGGCACGGAGACAATCAGCGGAACGGAGGCCACCGGCAACTGCCGGTACGCCGCCACGTGATAAAACATCTGCGGCAGCAGGCGGCCGACATTGATCGAATTCGCCGAAGTCAGAAACGCGCGTTGGTTCAGCGCTTCGTCCGCAAACGCCTGCTTCACCAGCCGCTGGCAATCGTCGAACGTGCCGGAAACTTCAAGTGCAGTGATGTTTTCGCCGAGTGTTGTGAACTGCTTCTCCTGCGCCTCGCTGATGCGCTTCGAGGGATAAAGAATCACCACGCGGATTCCCGCGACGCGCAGAAATCCGTGAGCCACGGCGCTTCCCGTGTCACCCGATGTCGCCACCAGCACGGTCAGCGTGCGCGATTCGCCGCGCACAAAATATCCCATCAGGCGCGCCAGGAACCGCGCGCCAAAATCCTTGAAAGCCAGCGTGGGGCCGTGAAACAACTCCAGTACGTGCAGCGCAGGCGAAAGCGAAACCAGCTTCACCGGAAAATTGATGGCCTCCGCCACGATCTGCCACAACATTTCTTCCGGCACGTCCGGCGTCGCGAAGGGGCGCACCACGCGGAAGCAGACTTCCGTGAACGGAAGCCGGCGGAACTCTTCCAGTTCTTCGGGCGTATGTCGCGCGATCTCGACAGGCATGTATAACCCGCCGTCGGGTGCAAGTCCCCGCAGCACCGCTCCCCGGAGTGACGTCAGCGGCGCTCTTCCCCCCGTGCTTCGATATCTCATGCGCCGGGTTCCGCCTTTCTGGTTTTGCCCGCGCGCTCGATTTGTCGCCGGACCAGTTCAAGAAAACCAGCGCCCGCCCGTTTTTTGTCCGCTGCTTCGGGCCAGATCGGTTCACGCAAATCAGAGACCGATATCGAGCAATGCGCGAGCGCTTCGTAACTCCGTCGGCGCGCGCCAATCAATGTCGGGTAGCAGCGGGCAACAGTTTCCTCCGGGTGTTCTCCCGCGCGGGCCTGAAACGCGTCGCGCCACAGCACCGGCTTCGGGTCCTCCAGGTAACGTTCGATCAGCAACTGCTGCTCATCGCGCGAGGCCGCGAGATAAACCACCAGCATTTGCTGGCGCAGGCGATGGAGCAGGCGATTTCCCGCGTAAATCACGCTGCCGGTCGTATCGAGCACCAGATCCTGCTCGGGTTTGTTTTCAAGGCCGGTCAAAACTTCCTCGAGCACCGCGATCTCCTCGGCGAGATACGCCGCTTCGCGCTCGGCGTATGTGGGGAGGTGCGGCCAGCCCATCCACGCAGCCACGCCGTTGATGCCGCTGTAGCCGCCGGCGCTGAGCACGGACTTCAACCGGTCTTCAATCTGAGTGTCGCAGGAGACCCTGGGATAACCTGCCGCGGCAATGCGCGTGGTCCAATAGGACTTTCCGCCGCCGGACATCCCGATGAGCGCAAGTCGCAACGGCTTATTCGAATGAGGCCACATAGAGAAACAGAAAGTGTAAAGGACTCCGCGCCATCAAAGAAAATGAAAAGCACCGCGTCATCTTGATGAGTTTAATTTATACGAAAGGGGCAGCCTTCGGAAGGCAAGCCCCTGGGGTGTTTCCAGGCGAATCGAATGAAAATCCTCGACTGAAGGACCCTCGTTTCTCTTTCTGGTCTGAACTTCGGGCGCTTTCCCGTCGGCTCCTCGGGGCCACACTTGCGTCCAGAAACCCAGTAATCAGCCCGCTACCTGTACTTCAGGACGAGTTGCGTGCCCCACTTGCGGGTGCTACTTTGGGAAAGGCTTCTGAAATGAGACGGTTTCAGCGGCCGAGCGACGATTTCGGGAGCTTCGACAGGCGGACTGGAGCCTTTTTTGAGCCTCGCCGACCGGAGAGTTCGCACTTCAACGCTTTAGTAAAAGAATTTGCGCGAGCGGACGCCGCTCAGTCCTGAGAAATATATTTGCTCGCGCGCGGGTTTCGCGTGTCGTACTGGTTTCGCAACGATAATCGACTGCCGCAAGAAAGGCTGGCCGCCTCCTCCTACGTGATTGTGGGCATGATCACGCTTCTGCTGCTGGGTTTCTGGAAACTCCAGGTCATTGATTCGGACAAGTACGGGGCGATGGCGGAGCGCAATCGCGTGCGTTCCATTCCCATCATCGCGCCGCGCGGACGCATGCTCGATCGCGACGGGCGCGTGCTCGTGGATAATTATCCTTCCTTCAGCGTCCTGCTGCTCCGCGACGACTTGGCCGCGGTGGAGAAGAATCTGCCCGCGATTGCCGACGGCCTGGGTCTTTCGCTGGACGATTTGAAGGACCAGTTGAATAACACTGGCGCGCTCCCCAAATTCCAGCCCATCGTCATCAAGCCCGAAGCCACGCAAGGCGACGTGGCATTCATCGAATCGCATCGCGCCGATATTCCACTTCTTGAGATGCTCATGGTGCACCGCCGGCGCTATCTTCCCGGCGGTTTCATGTCCCACGCCAGCGGGTATGTCGGCGAAGTCAGCGAGCAACAGATCGAAGCAAGCAACGGAAAATATCGTCCGGGAGACGTCGCGGGGAAGTCCGGCCTGGAGCGCCAGTACAACGATATGCTGGTTGGCACGGACGGCATGCGTCGCGTGATCGTCAACAGCATCGGCAAGGAAATGGGCCGCCTTTCGCAGCAGGAGGCCATTCCCGGCAAGCAGATTCAGCTGACGATTGACTATGATTTGCAGCAGATTGCCGAGGAAGCTCTCGCCGGCAAGAAAGGCGCCGTGGTGGCGCTGGACCCGAGCACAGGGGAAATCCTCGCGTTTGTCAGCCGCCCGGCGCCGGATCCCAATGATTTCGCGATTCGCGTTTCGAAAGAAGAATGGCTACGGCTGAACACGGACCCTGACCGTCCGCTGCTGAACCGCGTGACGCAGGCGCAACTCGCGCCGGGATCGGTGTTCAAGATCGTGATGGCCACGGCGATGCTCGAAGAAAAAGTGCCGCCGGAGAACTTTACGGCATTTTGCCCCGGGTACGCGACGTTCTATGGCCGCCAGTTCAAGTGCTGGGTCTACGGCAAAGCCGGGCACGGCGTGATGGACGTCCACAACGCCATCGTCCATTCCTGCGACGTTTTCTTCTACAACATCGGCATGCGCATGGGCATTGACCGCATTGCAAAGTACGCAAAGTTGCTCGGCCTGGGCGCAAAAACCGGAATTGATCTGCCCTCCGAAGAATCCGGGCTGGTGCCATCGGAAGAATGGGTGCAGCGCGTGTTTCACCGCAAGTGGTATCCGGGCGAAACGATTTCTGTTTCGATCGGGCAGGGCGCTGTGACCGTAACTCCCATGCAGATCGCTTCGATGATCGGCGGCCTCGCATCCGGCGGCGACTTCAAGCAACCCCATCTGCTCAAAGATGCACAAAACATCGGCGATCGTCGCGTGAGCATCTCCGATTCGACGGTGGAAAAAGTGACCCAGGGCATGTACGGGGTGGTCAACGAGGGCGGCGGCACCGGCGCGGCGATCAAACTGCAAGGCATCGAATTCTGCGGTAAGTCCGGGACCGCGCAAGTCATTGGCGCGGACGCAAAGAGCCGCTTTGGCAAGGGCGAAAAGAAATTCAACAACAACGCCTGGTTTGTTGGCTACGCTCCGCGTCGGGATCCCGAAATTGTCGTGACCGTGCTTGTCGAAGAAGGCGGCCACGGAGCTTCGGCTTCCGGCCCGATCGCCCGCGATATCATCAAGGCTTACTACGACAAGAAAGCGAAGAAGGGCCAGGGGCAAACGACGGTGGAATTCAAGCGCTACGATCTCGACGGGGATTCAGGAGCGCACGTTGCCGAGCAGTCCAGGCCCGCAAGCAAGCCGGAACAAGCGGCCGCCGTGATTGAGCCTGCGTCCGGAAAAAAACCGAGGCCCGAATAGAGTCAGGATGTTTTAAAAGTGTTCGAGACAGAAACACGATGAACGAAACAACCGGAACACGCGATTACGACTGGTGGCTGCTGGCCATCATCGCGGCCATCTGTGCTCTGGGCGTTGTTGAAATCTATTCCGCCACGCACGGCAGCGCGCTGGTTGGCATGCACACCAAGCAAATCCGCTGGCTGGTGATCGGGTTCGTGCTGATGTTCGTTCTCTCGCGGATTGACTATCACCTGATCATGGACCAAGCGCCGGTGCTCTATATTGTTGGTATATCGGCACTTGTTGCCGTTTTGCTGGTCGGGCACACGCGCTTTGGCGCCAAGCGCTGGATTCCTGTCCTCGGCGAATTTCTCCAGGTGTCAGAATTGGTCAAATTGATTATAATCATCGTATTGGCGCGCTTCTTCGCAGAGGTGCGTACCGATGAGCTTTCCCTGCAGGATTTGATCAAGGCAGGGCTCCTGGTAGGAATACCGCTGGTCTTAATTCTGAAACAGCCTGATCTCGGCACCGCCCTCGTTTTGATGCCGATGCTGATCGTTGGCGCATTTCTGGCCGGGCTGCAATGGAGACATGCCGCGGTGATTATCCTAATCGGCGTCTTGATGCTGCCCGTCGGGTGGCATTTCTTGAAACCGTACCAGAAGGAAAGGGTCACTTCGTTTTTGCATCCCGAAGAAGACGCGAAGGGTTCCGGCTATCAGGTCTTGCAGTCCAAGATCGCCGTGGGCTCGGGCGGCTTCTGGGGGAAGGGCTTCGGCAACGGCAGCCAGAATCAACTTGGGTACATTCCGGTCCGGTATTCCGACTTCATCATGTCGGCTTGGGCGGAAGAACAGGGATTCAAAGGCGTGCTGCTTGCTCTCGGGCTGTACATGGCGCTATTGTTACGACTAGTCCAGAACGCTCAGCGCGCCAAAGATCGCGCGGGAATGTTTCTGGTCATGGGAGTCACAGCAGCGCTTGGCTTTCACGTTTTGGTAAATGTGGCCATGGTCATCGGGGCCATGCCGGTTACCGGCATTCCGTTACCCCTGATGTCCTATGGAGGATCCGCCACGCTGTTTGTTTTCCTGGCGATAGGCCTGGTAATGAATGTCCGGCTGCGCCGATTCGTTAACTAGCCATTCGCCAGTTCCGAGCGCGACCTGCTTCAGGAAGTTTGCGCCGGACCCGCGGACCGATCAAAGTTCGGCCCGCTTGTTGTTCAAGAAGGAATTTACGAGTGAGGATAGCATCGTCCGCCGTTACCCCGGGAGCTTCCCGGCAACGGCCCAGCCTCGATAGCATGAGGTTTTCGCAAAACGAAAGCCGCAACCCGGCTTCCCCCTCCGGCTTCGAACGCAATGCCGCAACAATACTGTTGTCGCCAGCGTGTCCCGGTACACACCGGGGCGGCGCCTTGCCCTGGACCTCTGTCAATGAGGGTCCCGCGGCGGTGCATCCCAAGGAGTTTTCATGTCGAAAGAATTGGTTATCAGCGCGTCCTCCCACGAGCGGAGAGTCGCGATTTTGGAAGAAGGCCAGCTAGTCGAGATTTACATTGAGCGCGAAAAAGAGTTCGCGCTTGTCGGCAGCATCTATAAGGGAAAAGTAACGCGCGTTCTTCCGGGCATGCAGTCGGCTTTCGTCGACATCGGCCTGGATGGCGACGCGTTCCTCTACGTCAGCGACGTTTTCGAAAACCTCGAAGACTACGACCACGGCCATTCCCACGGTGACGCCCCGGCGCCCGCGATTGCCGCCGCCTCGGGCGGCGCGCTCATCGAACCGCTGCCGGGAGAGACTCTCTCGACGCGTGTTGTCCATGAAGAAACGATCTCTCTGGACGAGCCGCGCGAGGAATATGGCCACGGCCACAATCACGGTTTGTCGGAAGAATTTCACGGCACCACCGAGCAGCAAGAGGGGGATGTTGCCCCCGAAGGCCAGGCTACCGAAGGCAGCGATCTCGACGAGCGCCAGCCGGAGTCGAACGCTTCCGCGCCTCAGAATTTCGCACCCAGCTACAACCCGACCCGCAGCTATCCTCCGCGCATCGGCAATGATCGCCCGCAAGGGAATGATCGCAGCGGTGACCGCGGCGGAGATCGCGGCGGCGACCGGGATCGCGGGCGCGGCGGGCGCCGCGGCCGTTTCGGACGGCGTCGCGGCGGAAGCAGCAGCGGTGGTGGCGGCGACCGGGATCGGCGTCCGCACGGGCAGGGCGGCGGCCGAAATTTGCCGCCATCGAAATATGCCTCTCCGCAGGGTGCTCGCGAAAATCGCGGGGGATTTGACAATCGCCCCGCGAACGATCGCGGCCCCAGCGCTCCTGCGGAAAAGCACGAGGACGACATCGTTCTGCCGGGCGAATCCCTCGCCAAGTATCGCGCCCGCCCCGTGCCCACGCCGGTTGAACCGCTGGGCGATCACGAACCCGATGAACGCCAGCCCGATTATGAGCAGACCCCCTCGCGTCCCGCGGTCGGCCTGCAACCTGGAACCGGAACACCCCGGCGCTTCTCCGGCAGCTTGCCGCACTGGGTTCTAGCCGATACGGAATCGGAAGCCGATGCAGCCACTGGAGAATCTGCCACGGAAGAGCACGCCGCGGAAGCCGCTGAGGAAGCCCTGGCTTCGGCTGCGCAGCAGCACGCAGAACAGACTCCAGCCGGACCGGTTCGCGACGGCGCTGCCGGCCTCAGCGACGAGGAGGCTGTCTCTCTCTCCGCCCGCCTGGTGGAAGCCAAGCACGAAGAAACCCAGGCGCGCGCCGAAGCCGACTCGCTCGTGGGTGGCGCGGATTTTGACGAGGACGAAGCCGAAGCCCTCCATGAAGCGCACAAAATCGCCGAGCACGAGGAACACGGGCACCACGAAGAAGAATCCGAGGAAGAACAGGAAGCTCGTGAAGACCGCGAAGACGCGGAAGAGGAAGCGAACGAAGCGCAGTTCGCCGCGGAATCAGGCCACGCGGAACCTCATGCCGAAGCAGGCGAGGAAGCGCACGCGCCAGAAGACCGCGCGGAGTTGACCGAAGCCGAGCGCGCTGACCTGGCCCACGACGAAGCCATCGAACACGTGGCGGCGGAAACGCTTTCCGCCACTGCGGCCGACGGCACAGCCGTCGAAGCCGTTGTTGAGGAAGACACCGTGCTTTTGCCCGGGGAAACCCGCAGCCCGCGCAATCCGAGCGCGCCACGCGAAGATTTTGCCCGTATTGGCACCAATCCGCGTTCCCGGTTCCAGCGCCCGCAGCGCGGCGGACGCGACCGCGGCGGCGATCGCGGCGGTTTCCGCGGACGCGGCGGACGCCCCGATGGGCGCTCCGATCGTCCCCATCGCGGCGGCGACCGTGATCGGGGCGGTGATCGGGGCCCGGACCGTGGCCCGGATCGCGGTCCTGATCGTGGCCCGGATCGTGGTCCTGATCGCGGCCGGGGACGCTTCGAGCGTCGCGGCGGCCACGGCCCGCATCGCGGGCATCACAGCGGCCACGCTCCTTCTCGCCGGCCTCAGCTGATTTCCGAAATGCTGAAGGCGGGGCAGGACGTCGTCGTGCAAATCGCCAAGGAACCTCTCGGCAAGAAGGGCGCGCGCATCACGAGTCACGTCGCTCTTCCCGGCCGCTTCCTGGTTTACATGCCGACCATTGATCACATTGGCGTTTCGCGCAAGATTGCCAGCGCGGAAAATCGCTCGCGCCTCCGCCGTCTGGTCGGAGAAGCGCGCGGCAGCTATCCCGGCGGCTTCATCGTGCGCACCGCGGCAGGCGGCGCCACCGATGACGAAATCCGCACCGACATCGAGTTCCTCGGCAAGGCCTGGAACGAAATCAAGGCCAAGCACGATGACCGCAAGGCGCCTGCTCTTCTCCACCGCGACCTGAACCTGGTCGAACGGATTCTCCGCGATTACGTCAGCGACGATTTCACCGGCATCTGGATTGACAACGAAGAGGAATACGGCAAGGTCGTCGAATTCGTCAGCCGCTTCCAGCCGAAACTCGTCAACAAGGTGAAGCTCTACACCAAGGAGCAGCCCATCTTCGAAGAGTTCGGCATCCAGCACGAGCTCGACAAGGCTCTCCGCGCCAAGGTCTGGTTGAAGTCCGGCGGCTACATCGTCATCAACCACACCGAAGCACTCGTCGCCATTGACGTCAACACGGGCAAGTTCGTCGGCAAAGGCTCCATCCGACTCGAAGACACCATCGTCAAGACCAACCTCGAAGCCGTGAAGGAAATCGTGCGGCAGATCCGCTTGCGCGACCTGGGCGGCATCATCGTGGTGGATTTCATTGACATGGAAGAGCGCCGCAACCGCGAAAAAGTTTTGAGCGCGTTGCAGATGGCTCTCGAGCAGGACAAGGCGCCGTCGAAAGCGCTTTCCTTCAACGAGTTCGGCCTGGTCTGCATCACCCGCAAGCGCACCAAGCAGGCGCTGGAGCGCGTGCTCTGCCAGCCTTGCCCGTATTGCACCGGCTCCGGCATGGTCAAATCCATCCCCACGCTTTGCTACGAAATTCAGTCCGAGGCGCGCAAGATGGCCGTCACCGATCACGAAGGCCCGAACCTCACCCTGCGCGTGCACCCGGAAATCGCCAAGGCGCTGAAAACCCGCGAGTCCATCCTGATCGACGAGCTTGAGCAGAACTCGCACAAACACATCATCATCCAGTCCGACGCCACCCTGCACTGGGAGCAGTACGACATCTACTGAAACAACGTAGTCTATGTGAGTGAGAAATAAGCACATATCTTAAACAAAAGAACCTGGCAAACACAAAAACTCATCGAGTTCACGTGGTACGTCAGGATTTGCTTTTCACTAACTGTAGTGGCGGCTTTCTGCCGCCTCTTCCTGAGGAGGAAACGCCCGGGCCAATCCCCGGGCGTTTCCTTTTTCTCTTGTAGCTTCTCTTACTTCCTATTGCCCATTTCGCGCGCACTCGCGCTTTTGTCAGGCGGGGGGAAGACACCGTGTTGTGGCGTGGGCATGGGTGCATCACCCATGCGGTCCTCCCAGAGGAACTTGTTCAGCACCGTGTTGTCGGCTGCGTCGGCGTGATTGAAATCGAGATTTTTCCCCTGCTTCCACTCCTTGGTATTCGTTTCGTAGAGCAGCCCGTTGTCGCGGTTGCGGTAATCGGCGAGAAAGGCCGGTTGTGTTCCTGGGCCGCTGAAGAGCGGGGCCATGATCGCCGCGCGGGAATCATTGGCGTTCATCGGCGGCGCGCCAAGCAAAGCCTCGATCGTGCGGACCATGTTCACCGTCGTATAAAAATGATGATCCACAAAAACGCCGCTCTTCCCGTCTTGCGATTCCGGGCGCGGCGCATATTTGCTGATCACCAGGGCGATGCTGCGGTGCGAGTCCACATGGTCCGGCCCGTCCTGCGCATCATCCTCAAGAACCAAGATGGCCGTGTCATCCCAGTACGCGCTATTTGAAATGGCTTCCGCCACCCGGCCGACCGCCAGATCGTTGTCCGCCACCGAAGCCGCCGGCCTCGGGTGGCCCTTCTTTCCTCCCGCCGTGTGATCGTTCGGCAGCCGCAGCAGGATGAATTGCGGCATGGCATCCTTTCCGGCGTCTTTGCGTGCAGCAGCGAACGCATTGAACTCGTTCAGAAATTCATCCACTCTCAGTTGATCCGGATAATTCACTTCAAAATCCGGATACCGGGGATCAAAATGCCCGCGCAGCTCCGCTTGCGAAGCGATGTTTTTGGCAAGCACGGGAATGTCCCATGGATACGGACTTGGCCCGCCATGCGGGTCGCCCACGTTTTTCTCGAGCGGCTCGCCTTTCTTGACGACTGCCCTCGCGCAGGGCACCCCGGCAACCTCTGGTGGCCCGCCAGATGGCGACTTGCCTTTCTCTTCTCGATTGCACCAGCGTGAAACGATGTATTCGCCATAATGCCGGTAGGAAACTCCGTGGTTCGCAAAATTTTTCCAGAGATACCCGCCCGTCGGTTCGCCTGCGTCGGGAAGATCGTCTTCCGCGGAAACGCCGCCCAGCAGCTGGCCTTCGGAGTCATACGTGTGCTCGCGGCCGCGATACCCGACGGGCCAGGTCTTTTCCACGTAGTCGGAAATCGAAGCCGAAGTGGACCACACATGCCCATCGCCCGAGACGTCGCCGCTGTCGTAGAAATTGTCCAGCACGCCAAACTGCCGCGCCATCTTGTGCTGGTTCGGCGTAATCTCTTCGCCGTACATCGCCAGGGAGGCGTCGCCGTCTCCCGCGCCCAGGTCCCCAAGAATTTGGTCGTACGTGCGGTTTTCCTTGATGATGTAAATCACGTGCTTGATCTTGTTCTCGCCGGTTGCGAAAGGAACTTTGTCCACATTCCCCTGCGTGGCGTTCATGGTTACCGCTTGCCCAGTCCACTCCGCAAGTTTCCCTTGAATGTCTGCGAAGTGAGTCCTCGCCAGCGATCCATGCGTCATCGCGGGGTTATACAGATATTGCGGCTCCTCGTTGGGTTTCGTTTTTGTGGCCGCAGGATTCGGCCCTGAACCGCGGCCTTTCGCGGTGCCGACCAGCAGATCGTTCGACGTGGCAAGTACCACGGTCGGATAAAACTCCGTAGGAATAAATCCTGTTGCCCGCTCCCGATTGCCGCCGCTCGGCTGGCTTAAATCGAACACGCCCACGGTGTCGGAAATCGCGTCCGCCGAAAATAGCGTATTCCCGTCGGGGGAGAGCGCCAGGCTCTCGGGATCGCTCCCGCCATATTTTTGTCCCGGCAATTTCGTGGAGAGCGTGTATACAACCTTCCCCGTCTTTGTATCCAGCGCATCGATCTCGTCGCGGTTCGTCAGCGCCACAAACAGGCGTGAATCGTCGTGATTGAGCAGCAATGCGGTCGGGTGCGATCCGCCGGCAAGCGGCGCAGCGGGCTTACGCAGCGAAATAAATCGCAGCACCGTGCCCTTCACGAGATCAAGTTCCGCCACCGCCGACGCATTCCACAGCGAAACATATCCCCGCCGTCCGTCACGCGTCATCGCCGCGGTATACGGCAGTGCTCCCGGTATGCGCTTATACGTGGAAAGATTAAAGCGATGCACAACTGTTCCATCGGCACTGTTTACCAGGATAGCCTCGTCCGAGCCGTTCGATGCCACCAGGATGCGCTCCTCTCCTCCGCTCATCCCCACGCTCAATCCCGCCGGGTAGGTCACTTCCTGGAACTCCCCGCGCCGGACTTTCCTCTGTGGTAATTTCTCGCGTGGCGCGAGCGGCAAAAATCGTTCCGGCGTTACCATTCCATTATCAAAGCTGTAAACTGCGATTCCATTTCCCGTGCTTCCCTTCTCTTTTCCCATCGGGTCGGTCAGCGACGCCATCGACGCGTACACGTGCTTGCCGTCCACACTGAAAGCCAATCCGAGAAAATACGTCTGCTTCGCCCGCTTCCCCAGCCGGTCGTCCGGAAAATCACGCAAGTCATTCGTTTCGAGGTTCAAGACGGTCAGCGACTGCATTTCGCCTGATGTATACGCGCCAAAACCGCTGTGCAGCAGCACCGCGAACCGCCCGTCCGGCGATACGACCCCCGCCGTAGGGAAATTATTCGTGGCCCGCGGGTCACCCGGCACGTCTCCAAGCAATTTTCCATTAGGCAATTGCCTGAGCGCCTGGGCCGGGGGCCCCGTTTGCGCATGGAGTTTTCCAGGCGCGACTACCAGCAGCATCATTCCCAAAAACCAACGACTAATTTTCTCTCTTTGCATGGCAGCATTATATTTGACTTCGTGTTAGAAAACTGTGAATGTCCGCCGGGCGAGCGATCTGGTCGCAATGGGACTTCTTGCCAACTCTCCCAATTGCCGTTAGATTTCTCAACTGGCTGAGATTTCTTCCAAACCTTCAAAGCGCAAGATTTCGTGGACCGAGGTGAATCACTTGATGGCCGCCCCGCCATGTCTCCCGTGGGCGGCGTCGGCATCAACTACGCCATTCAGGATGCAGTGGCAACCGTCAATGTTCTCTCGCAGGGACTGAAATCCGGCCGCGTTTCCGATGCCGACCTCGCGGAAGTCCAGCGCCAGCGCGAGTGGCCGACCCGCGTCATTCAGGCGGCACAATCGTTTCTGCAGAGACGCATCATCGCCGGCGCTCTGAATACCGCACAAGCTGCAAACGTGCCCTGGCAGCTTCGATTGTTCGCAAAGATTCCGATTGTGCGCGACATTCCTCCAAAAATATCCGATATCAGCAGTACCTAGCGATTCGTACGATCGCAGTCGTCCTCGGCAATCCGCAATGGCCGGTGCTGCGACAGCATGTGGACCGGGTAGTGGCGGCTGTGAGCGCCGCAAGACCCGGAAGTTATGTCGAGGTGGAAAATCCCCGAAGGGCAAGCGCGAACCATACTCGAATAAGCGCATCATCATTCAGTCCGACGCCACCCTGCACTGGGGGCAGTACGACATCGACTAAATAGCTGTATCATCCTGCATCATCCTTAAATGAAATGAGATAATCCTTGACATTTAATGCGGTGCATTATATCCTCTGGATGTGATAAAGTCCTTCAAGTGCGCCGACACAAAGAGGCTTTTCCACGATGAGAATGTTCGTAACTTCGTGAACATTCGACAGCCAGCACGGCGAAAGCTGTTGATGTTGCACGCGGCCAAACGTTTGACGGATTTGAAAGTGCCTCCGGGCAACAGACTTCATCAACTGGAACGTGACCGTGCGGGACAGCACAGCGTAAGCATCAACGACCAGTGGCGTATCTGTTTTGTGTGGATCGATGGAGACGCCTACGACGTGGAGATTACGGATTATCACTGAGGGAGGAAACATGGCTCGACTGAAACCAATTCATCCGGGCGAGATTCTTCGAGAAGAGTTTATGGTGCCGCTTCACCTGAATGCTAATAAGCTGGCATTGGCTCTGCACGTCCCTGCTCCAAGCATCTACGATATCGTCAAGGAGGAGCGCGGTATCTCGCCTGAGATGGCTCTTCGGCTTGGATATGTGTTCGGAACGACTCCCGATTTTTGGCTCAATCTTCAATCGGAATTTGATTTGCGAGTCGTGCGAAACGAGAAGGAAGCCAAGGTCAAGAATGAGGTTCGTCCACTTGAAGTCCACGCATAGGTCTTCTTATTTTTGGAATAAGCTACGGGACTGTAGTGATCAGCTTTAGAGCGAACAATTCGCCGCGTGTCACTGTGACGCTGTACTCGACACCCATAGAGGTCGATGCCGTCAGGGCAGCCCCGTGCCATACTACGGCCACTGTTTTGGCATAAACCGACGGGACTTAATCGGTTGTGCCGGTTTCTTGGTTTGACTTTTCTGTAAGTTGCGGGTTGTCAACGCGGCCTTTCATGCGACATCGACTAACTGTAGGGGTGGCCCGCCTGCCACGGGCGGGTCTTACGCCGGCTCTGTTCGAGAAACAAAACACGCGGGATGCGGGGGCCGGGCGTTTTCTTTTTCTCAGGGCGTAACTCCCACCACTTGTCGCCCTGTTTGTGCGCAATCCGCACTGCCCTCTTGCCGCTGATTTGTTGCTAAGTCCCCCGATTCCCGCTAGATTCCTCAACAGACTGCCGTTTCTTCCAAATCTTCAAAGTAGAAGATTTCCTCGACCGAGGTGAAACGATCCATGGCCGCTCCGCCCGCTGCTTCCACTCGATCTACGGACGAGGAACTCCGTGGCGTCGAGGAAACTTCCTGTTGTATCGTCGGCGGCGGTCCCGCGGGCACGATGCTGTCGTTGCTCCTCGCGCGCCGCGGCATCCCCGTCACGCTGCTGGAGATGCACAAGGACTTCGACCGCGAATTCCGCGGCGACACCATTCATCCGTCCACCCTCGAAATCCTCGACCAGATTGGCCTGGCGGACAAACTCCACGAAATCCCCCACACCAAAATTTCCGGGCCGTCGATTCGGTTCGCCGATGGCCTCTTCCGCCCCTTCGATCTGGGCCGTCTGAAGACGCGGTTCCCGTACATCCTGCTTGTCCCACAGGTGCGCTTCCTCGAATTCATCACTCACGAGGCGGCCAGGTATCCCTGCTTCAAACTCGTGATGCACGCCAATGTGACCCAACTGTTGAAGGACAATGGAACCGTGCACGGGATTCGTTACCTGGCCCCGGATGGCGTTCACGAAATACGCAGCCCGCTGGCGGTCGCCGCCGATGGACGTTTTTCCACGCTTCGCCGCCTGGCTGGATTTGAGCCGGTCAAGACCTCGCCTCCGATGGATGTGCTGTGGTTCCGCCTTCCCAAATTGCCCGGCGAGCCTGAAATTGTCGGCGGCGCATTTGGCGGCATCGGCGGCGGGCGTATCTTCATTCTGCTCGAGCGCAACGACTACTGGCAGGCGGGGTTGGTCTTCCCGAAGGGGCAATATCAGCAACTCCACAGCGCCGGCGTAGAATCAGTTCGCAAGAGCATCGCCAGGATCGAACCTCGCTTTGCGCCTCACGCCGACTCGCTCACCGAGTGGCATCAACTCACTCTTCTCTCCGTCGAATCCAGTCGCTGCCCGCTCTGGCACAGGCCGGGACTGCTCCTCATCGGCGACGCCGCGCACGTAATGTCTCCCGTGGGCGGCGTCGGCATCAACTACGCCATTCAGGATGCAGTGGTCGCTGCCAATGTTCTCTCGCATGGACTGGAAGCCGGCCGCGTTTCCGATGCCGACCTCGCGGAAGTCCAGCGCCAGCGCGAGTGGCCGACCCGCGTCATTCAGGCGGCACAATCGTTCCTGCAGAGACGCATCATCGCCGGCGCTCTGAATACCCCACAGGCTGCCAACGTGCCCTGGCAGCTTCGATTGTTCGCAAAGATTCCGATTGTGCGCGACATCCCTCCTCGCCTCATCGCCTTCGGTCCGCGCCGCGTGCGCCTCAAAGAGGTTTGATCTTCTCAAGCGCGTACCTCGGCAACGCGGGCTTGTTGGACCATGAGAACGCGCGGCGTCCTCTCCCCTTCGGTTCGCGTGTTATACTCCCCGCGGTATTTCGAGGGGGAAATTCATGCACAAGAAATTATTCCTGTTGTTGATTCTTTTCGTCCTGCCGGCCGCCGCGCAGACCATCGCCATCCGGGCGGGGAATCTGCTCGATCCCGCCAAAGGCGCCGTCAGCAAGGATCAGATCATTCTCGTCGAAAACGGCAAAATCACCGCCGTTGGCGCTTCCCTGGCGATTCCCAAAGACGCGCAGGTCGTCGATCTCTCCAAAGAATGGGTGATGCCCGGCCTGATCGACGCGCACACCCACATCACTTTCCAGGAAATTCCCGGCAAGGCTCCGTTTGAAGCGATGTATTTGAAAGAATCCACCGCGTTCCGAGCCCTCCGCGGGCTGCACAACGGCCAGATCCTTCTCAACGCCGGTTTCACTACCATGCGTGAAGTCGGCAACGAAGCCGATTACGCCTGCAACGATTTGAAGAAAGCCGCTCAGAACGGCTGGATCGAGATGCCCACCTTGCAGTGCGCGGGAAAAATCATCGGCCCGTTCGGCGGCCAATCCAAGGGCGTGCCGGAAGAGGTAGGCTCCTTCTGGCTGCATGAGTATATTGACGCCGACACCCCTGATGAGATTCGCAAAGCCATCCACCAGAACATCTATTACGGCGCGGACGTCATCAAACTCGCCACGGACAACAGCGATTATTTCTACACCGAAGAAGAGATTCGCGCTGCGGCGGATGAAGCGCACAACGCCGGGCGCGCGCTTGCGGTTCACGTTTATGGAGGCCGGGCCGCCGACAATGTAATTCGCGGAGGCGCCGATTCGGTCGAACACGGCTTCACGTTGACTGAAGCTCAGCTCAAGCTGATGAAGGAAAAGGGCACGTTTCTCGTCGGCACGGACTTTCCCGCAGCGCACCTCGCGGGACTCAACCCTTCCAATGAAACTCTGGCCGACGCCAACAAACTGGGCAACCAAATCATCCAGCGGCTGAGCAACGCAAACAAAATCGGGGTGAAAATGGCTTTTGGCTCGGATACGGTGACCGAAATGGCCGGCCACAACCGCGCGGACATGGTCTGGGACTACCTGGCAGTCTGGCGCGCGGCGGGCGTCTCGCCGGCAGATACGCTCAAGGCCATGACCACCAACGGCGCGGAACTCCTGCGCATCGGCAAGGAACGCGGCGCGATTGCTCCCGGCCTCTTTGCCGACATTATCGCCATGCCCGCGGACCCGCTCCAGGATATCGAGTCCCTGCGCAAGGTCAACTTCGTCATGAAAAACGGAAAAATCGTCCGCGCCGGCAAATAGAACTGCCTCCGATAGGTACGAGTACGCTCGAGCCATTTGCCGAGGCGTTTCGCTCCAGCCTGACGGACCAGCACTGGTAGCACATGGAGAATTAGAAATGGCGCGCTCCCCGCACTCGCTCTATTCCATCGAGGCCTGTTTTGCCTTATTTTAACGGCGAGGAAACCCATGGCGTATACGTCGGTGCTCTCGGAGAAGAAAGCGGAGATTGCCACGATCTGCCGCCAGCACCACGTGCCCGAACTGAGCCTGTTCGGTCCGGCCCCGGGACCGGTGTAGCATTGTCGGGAGCCCCAGTCAGAGAAATTCTGCATGCAGAGGCTCCCGGTCTTTTTCAAGATCCGCCTCCGCCAGATTCTAGCTTCCCGAATATCTTTGCTCTTTCCACGGATCGCCATACGCGTGATAGCCGTTGCGCTCCCAGAATCCCAACCGGTCGTGGTCCAGCAACATGAAGCCGCGCACCCATTTCACGCTTTTCCACGCGTAGAGATGCGGAACGATCAAGCGCAACGGCCCGCCATGTTCCGCCGTCAACGGCTCCCCATCGTGTTCGAAAGCAAAAAGAACATCAGGCCGCAACAGATCTTTCAGTGGAATATTGGAGGTGTAACCCTCTTCGGCCAGCACCAGCGCATATTCGGCTTCCGGCTTGGCTTTCGCGCGCTCCAGCACATCCGTGAATCGCACGCCCTTCCACCGGTTGTCCAGGCGGCTCCAGCGCGTCACGCAGTGAAAATCACTCGTGGATTCGACTTGCGGCAACGCGCGAAACTCTTCCCACCTCAGGCGCAGCGCCGTCTCCACCAGCCCGCTGATCTTGAAATCCCATTTTGTGGCATCAAAATGCGGCACGCCGCCATAGTGGAGCACCGGCCATTTGACCGTCAGCGATTGGCCTGGAGGCAGCCGCCCATCGGCCTTCGCCTGCTTCTCCTTCGCCCGCCTTCCGCCGTCATCCCCGAAAATCGGCATCCCGCCACCTCTGCCTGATTAGAGTCCCCCACGCTCAATTGGTTTCAATCGCGATCGTCACCTATTCCTTTCGACGAATTGGCGGGAATCTATGCTACTTTGAGCGTCTGCTTCCGCGCAGCCTCGGGCTGTTTTCCGAAGGAGGTTTCCACATGGCCACGCCTGCTCCCCTCAGCGATTTAAAGCGCCGCTTTGAAATTCCCGGCATCGCCAAAATCGTGGACGGTCACGGCGGCCGCCCTTCTGTCCAGGTCACCACGCCGCGCGCCTCCGGTGAAATCTACCTGCACGGCGCGCATGTTACCTCCTGGCGGCCACGCGACGCCGAGGAAGTCCTCCACGTCAGTTCGAAATCGAAGTGGCAGGACGGCTCCGCGATTCGTGGCGGCGTTCCCGTCTGTTTCCCGTGGTTCTCCACCCGCGCCGAAGATCCGCATTCGCCGGCCCACGGACTGGTGCGCACAAAGTCCTGGCAACTGGAAGGCATCACCCATGCGGACCATGACGTCACTGTCGCCCTCTCCACCTCCGCCGACGAGGCCACCCGGAGAACCTGGTTCGGCGAGTATCATCTGCTCTTTTGCGCCACGTTCGGCGAACAGCTCCGTCTTGAATTGATCGTCACCAACCACGGCACCTCCTCCATCCGCTTTGAAGAAGCTCTCCATTCCTATTTTCATGTCGGCAACGTCGCCGCCGTCAAGCTGCGCGGCCTCAACGGCGCCGCCTACCTCGACAAGACCGACGCCCAGCGTGAAAAGCACCAGCATGGAGATGTAGTGCTCGCGGCGGAAACCGATCGCATCTACCGCAACACGCTTTCTACAGTGGAGATCGAAGATCCCGCGACCCGCCGCCGCATTCTCATCGCCAAGGAAGACTCCCGCGACACGGTTGTCTGGAATCCCTGGTCAGAAAAAGCAAAGGCCATGCCCGACCTCGGCGCGGATGAGTGGCGCCAGTTTGTCTGCGTCGAAACCTGCAACATCGGCGACCATGGCATCACCCTCGCCCCTGCCCAGGCGCACACCATGACCGCGCTAATTTCCCTGAGCGCGCTCTAAGTCCGCGGCGCCCGTGCCTGGTTCGATCCCTAGGTCATTGCCTCTGTGCCTCTGTGCTTCCCTGCTTCATGCCGCGTGTTATCATTTGAACTTCGAAACACAAGGAAAGCGAACCCTCGATGCCCGCACGCGTTCTCGACGGAGTGAAAATCCGCGACGAAATCTTCTCCGAACTGAAATCCGATATTGCCAAGCTCCGCGCGCAGGGCATCCGCCCCGGCCTCGCCGCCGTTCTCGCCGGTGAAAATCCCGCCTCGCAGCTCTACGTAAAAAGCAAAATCGCCGCCTGCGAACAGCTCGGCATGGCCAGTTGGCTTCACACCCCGCCCGCCGGCGTTTCCACCGACTACATGCTCGAACTTGTAGGCGACCTCAACGCCGACGGCAACGTGGACGGCATCCTCATCCAACTTCCGCTCCCGCCCGAAATTGATTCGAAACGCGTCCTTGAATCCGTCGATCCCGCGAAAGACGTTGACGGCTTCCATCCCGTCAGCCTGGGCAGGCTCGTCAGCAATCGGCCGGGCCTGGTCGCCTGCACACCCGCCGGCTGCATGGAACTCCTCCGCCGCAACGATATTCTTCTTGAAGGTGCCAACGCCGTCGTCCTCGGCCGCAGCGACATCGTCGGCAAGCCCATGGCGCTGCTCTTGCTCCACGCGAATGCTACCGTCACAATCTGCCATTCGAAAACACGCAATCTCCCCGACGTCATCCGCCGCGCAGACATTCTCGTTGCCGCCATCGGCAAAGCCGGCTACGTCGAAGCCGACTGGATACAACCCGGCGCCGCTGTAATCGACGTCGGCACCAACAAAGTCACCGACGCCGCTGAAGCCGCGCAACTCCTCCATAATTTCCCCCAGCGCCTTGAAAAATTCCGCGCCAGGGGTAACGTCCTCATCGGCGACGTTCATCCCGACGCCATCCAGGTCGCCGGTGCGCTTTCTCCCGTTCCCGGCGGCGTCGGCCCCATGACCATCACCATGCTCATGAGCAACACGGTGAAAGCCGCCCGCCTCCGACGCACCTCCAATTCCGCGACGCGAGACGCACAACGAAGCAACACGAAGCAGTGAAGCGCACCAAAGATAAGATCTGATGATTCTTCACTTTGCGGGTGGAATACACCGGGTCGTCAAGCGATTGTCTACGAGCTGTTGCCCTGGGTGTCTAAGTAGCCAGTCGGCATCTTCAGTGGCTCTGCACCATAGGCGAAAATACTCTATCGGGACGTCAATCTCCCTCGTTTCCGCCTGCCTCTTATATTCGTTTACGAGGACCATCAATCTAGCAGATTGGACTTTGGGATGTGGCCAACCTAGAAAGGTGGGAATCGCTGAAAGTGGGATCGCCAATTCAAACAATGTCCCTTGCTCGGCTGGCACATTTGGAATACCACCGATTTGAAGCGGAATAGCGTCAAGCCGATTTCCGTCCTCGGTTTTAGCAGAAATGCTTGCAGATACTAGCTGCGAACTTTTGTGACCTCGGTTTATACCCGCCAACTCTAAGTTGTTAGAGAAGACTTGGCGAATGCCAAGGTTAAGGTCAGAGGATTTTGGTGTTCGGGCAGATCACGGTCAATCAGAATGCGCTTTCTGTCTGGTAGATACAAAGCGCAGGGACCATTTTTTAAGGGCGTCTGCGAGAAGCGCCGGACGTGCTAACACTTGCCTTCCAGCTATCCGAAGCCGATGCGCCACCTCTTTGAGAACCCCGTCTTCTGTCGATGAATAATAGACACGGTCAAGTCGCAGTAATTCACGCACGTCGTCCAAATTCAGCCGAGGTTCAGGGTTTCTGTGCCTCGGAGTACTTTCGTGACTTGGTCATCGATGTCTCCAGCCGTTCGCTCGCGGAGTAAGATGTTTTTCAAGGATCTTTACCCCCTCATCTTTCTGCAAGAAATTTTACGAACTCCTCAAGAGCGCGCTGCTCATTCTTATTCAGTTTCTCAACTGATTCAGAACGCGCGGCAAATCTGACCGCTTCCTTGCCTAGCGATAGATCTCTAACATTGGTGTTTCCCGAAAGCTGAAGCAATCTCTCATTGGACAGCCCCAGGACTTGTGCTAACTGAAA
This sequence comes from Acidobacteriota bacterium, assembly GCA_013289665.1. Taxonomy (GTDB): domain Bacteria; phylum Acidobacteriota; class Terriglobia; order Acidiferrales; family UBA7541; genus Acidiferrum. The sequence goes on from JABCZN010000005.1 coordinate 224,695, forward strand.
AACTGTTCGCGGTTCGGGTATGAAATCGAGATTCCTCTCAATTTCGATGAGTTCCACGAGGTCTATTTTGGCTTTATCCGCTAACTCATCCATCCGAAACCCCTTCTTGCGACGCCATAGATTGATAAGTCTTCCAAAGGCCAGTCGGGAACTTTCTTGTTCCGGAGACAGTCTTGACGAAGTTTCCTCACGCGCTCCAACTTTGCCGCCCAACATGCCAAGGTTGAAGAAACCAGCTGAAACTTCAGCCCTGTCGTCCGGTGCGGCTCGCTTAGTCAGCCACTCCTTGCTCAAGTTCATTTTCATAGACGTTTCCTCACACGAGTATCGCTCACTTTAAGAATTCCGCCGCCTGTCCCGGTGTCATTTCGAAGTAGCGCAGATTCTGGACCGCTGGATCAGGACCTAGGGCCGTCATTCCGCATCCCCGCGAATACCAGTCGTCGGCCTGCGGCAGCGAATGCAAGCCAATGCGCCCGGAAAATTCTTCTGCCAAACTCAGGTGGATTGCTGCGGCAATCATGACGCTTCCTACCAGTGCAAATCGTGGTTCACTCACGATACTTGGCAAGTTCCATGGAGCTGCGGCCAAGAAGTGCACATAAACAAGAGGCTTGTTTCGTTGCGACACGATCCGACAGGTCTTGCCCGCCGTCGTTACCAACATCATTCCTTGCATTCGCGACAGGCACTCGATCCCGAACATTCTGTATGCCAAAAGACCTTCGGTCGCTTCATGTTTTTGTCGCCAGTCCCAGTGGCTATGCTCTGGCCACTTTTCTTTTGATATGCCACGCCCTTTAATTTTTGTAACTGTTCTTGTAAAAAGGGAATCCATTGTCCCTCTGCACCTTCGACCTCGGCCCGGTCGAGTCCGTCAAGCAGCGTTGCCTCGACGAGCTGCCCGGATTGCCTGTCTTTGAGGTAAACCACACTTCGTTCGCTCATATGACCATTAGCTCTGCCTTCTCTTTGGTTAGATCTCGCTCGAAAAAGAGCTTCTCACCTTGAGCTAGGCGAGCGTCAAGCATCTGGTACAACCGCAACGCCTGGCGCACTACTGCGGTCTTACTTATCTCCTTCCGCTCAGACAATTGCTCCAGAACGTTCATCTCGGCATCGGTCAGGTTTAACGTCATAGTTCGCTTGTCAGCCATGTGTCCCTCCCCGGAAAAGCATAGCAAATACCATCAGAAAGTCAACAGAAAATACATTTATTCTAGCTAGTTTTGGTGTATATTGTGTGTATCGGCTGACGCTTCGAAGAGGCCTCAGGCAGGTACTCAAGCTGAAAAGAGGGAAAATGAACACAGAGCATGTTGCGACGGAAGAGCTGGTTGGCAGCGAAAAAGTTATCGCCTATTTCGTTGACAATGAGAAACAAGAAACCCAAGTCCCTATTCTGACCATTTCGAGTCGGGGTCGGATCTCATGCGGGAAAAACCATCGACGTGGGGGTGTCTGCCTTACGGATTGGACGACAAATCGAACAGCCAAACACATCATTTTCTTGCATCCGAACGTCCAGGCCGAGCTGGGGAAGGACAGCCTGGTGGATGCCATTTTCAACCCGCTCTGCAACGGGCGCATGCGCGTGCTTCCTCAGCACATTTCTTGGGTCGTCAGTCTGATCGGAGCAGATCGGGCTCGACTCTGTCCAAGTCTTCCTAGAACGGCTCGTTTTGAAAAGCGCAACCCCGAGGTGGCCGGCGGAAAGAAGAAACGTGCCCGAGCAAAGCGTTTAAGGTACGCTTAAAGCACGTCATTCATGACGTGCGTAAAGTAGCAAGATACTTCTGCAGCACTTGGTTAACCGATGGCCGTTCAGCGCGAAGTTTCTGGATAACATCACGCCGCATCTCGCCGTTCAGGTTAAGTAGGGTTGCGAGGTCTGAGGCGATTACTCGGTCCGAAAAACCAGCTTCAAAGAGAGCTATCGTGCTTTGGGTGGGCAATCCATATTTGAGCATCAGTGTCAATCGAGCGGTCGCGCGGCCGTGAGACTTTTCTGTTTCAATTAATGCTGTTCGAGGGCCAGCCTTCGGGGGTTGGCCGCTCTTTCCCAAGGAGCCGCGCGATTCCATGCTGAAACTCGGCCTTACCGGCGGCATCGCCAGCGGCAAGAGCTTTGTCGCCGCAATCCTTCGCGAAACTGGCTTCCCCGTTCTCGATGCCGATTCCATCTCTCACAATCTTATGGAGCCCGGGCAGGCCGCTCACAACGAAATTCTCGAAGCATTCGGCGCCGATCTCAGAGACGCTCCCGGCCAGATCGACCGCCACAAACTCGCGGCCATCGTCTTCGCCGATCCCCTAAAGCTCGCCCGGCTCAATGCCATCCTCCATCCGCGCGTTGAGCAAACCATTTTCCGGCAACTCGACGACTGGCGAAAAAGCGGCACTTACCCCGCGGCGTTCGTCGAAGCCGCGTTGCTCATCGAAGCCGGCATGGCCAGCAGGCTCGACGGCCTCGTCGTCGCCTGGTGCACGCCCGAGCAGCAACTCGAACGCTTGCGCGCCCGCGGCATGAGCGAAACCGAAGCCCGCCGCCGCATCCTTGCCCAGCTACCCATTGAAGAAAAACTCAAGCGCGCCACCTACACCATCAATTGTTCGGGCACGCTCGATGAAACCCGCGCCCAGGTCCAGGCTCTCGCAGCAAAACTTCATAAACTCCAATAAATCCCGGCCCGACGGCCGCTCGGAGTGAGCTATTTCGTTACCGTCGTGAAAAATGAATTCCTGCCGGAGCGTAAATCCTTGCCGTACCCAAGAACAATCTGCACGCCGCCCAGCACACGAATCTTCGCCTGGGCTCCCGTATCCCACAGCCATTTCGGCGACCCAAAATATCCCGAAGGATCATACGTCCTTCCCGTGTCCACAAACGGCCCCGCCTTCACTGTGAAAATTCCGTCGCGATAAATAATCTTGTCCGTCTCCGCGTTCACGAGCACATAATTTCTTCCGAGCGGCGCATCTCCCTTTTCCCCATCCTGCAGCCCGGGATGCCCTCGCAGCCAGAGCGGCGTGTCGCGGTCAAATCCAAGCGTAAACAACTCATCGAATGGCACGTCTCCGATGGTGCGGCCGCCGCGCAGACTCAGTTGTGTTTCGTAATCGTCTCCGCGTGCTCTGGGCAGCCAGCGCGCGGCCAGCGTTCCTTCGAGCCGTCCGTATTTCCCCAGCGGATGCTGAAAGAAAGTTCCAAACTGCCCGCTTCCGCTGGAATTTAAAGTGAATCGCCGCTCCGGCAGCCGGACGAGCCACCGCTCGACATTCAATCGCAGGGCGATCGCCGATCCACCCGTAAAGAACGGCGCGGCGGAAGCCGGAATTCCTGACACATTTCGAAATTCCCGGTCACTGTATTCGACGCCTGCCTTCCACTCCCACCGGCCGCTCTCAATGAAGCGCATCTCCGCGCCCGCCGCTGCTTTCGCCACGTTCAGCCGCGCAACCGACGGACTTCCCGGCGCAAGTGTATGCGTGATATTCCAATTTTCATTTCTTCCGTCGAAATAAACTCGAAAACGCACTGCCGGATTTTCAGACACGGGCGCGGCAAGCTCGGTGAACACCCGCCGCTTTTCATCATCCCAGCGATACGCGGAAACCCAATTCACACCCGCGCCCCCCAGGTTGTAAAATTCGGGGTCGACCGCCTGGTATGGCGCATCGCGCAGCAACGCGACCAATCCTTCCCATTTCGAACTGCCCCAGCCATTCCGCTCGGACGCATGGAATCCCAGATCAAACGAGCCATCATCATGCACCTGTAGTTCGAACAACCTCCCGGGATACAGGTCCAGCGCCCGCAGCCGCGCCTCGGTCGCGAGATACTGTTCCCGCTGCCATTCACCGCCGCGCGCAAATCTGAATGCGCGATCCACCACCAGCGGCCGCAACCGCAGCGCCGGCTCAAACGTCAAATCCTCCAGCTCCGGCTTCCCCGCCCGGTTCCAATACTCGAGCGCCGCTTCCAGATTCCCTTCCTGGAAATAGATCGAAGCCAGAAAATTGTTCGCATAATCATCTTTCCGATTCATGGCCAGCGCCCGGCGCAAATTCCGCTTGGCCGCTGAAAACTGCCTCTCCCGGTAGGCAATCCCCGCCAGTTCGATCAGGAAGCGCGGATCGCCCGGCGCCTCAGCCCGCCCGGCCGTAAACGCAGCCTTCGCCTCTTCCCACCTCTGCAAATGCGCCAGCGCCAGCCCACGATAGAGCAGCAAGCCGGGTGGCTCGTCCGGCGACGGCTGAACCGCGCGCACCACGCCGTCCCAGTCTCCCGCTTCATAGAATTGCTTCACTTCAGAAAGTTTCCCAGCGGCCGGATCACCGGTCTGCGCCGGGGTGCCGACGGGGAGAAAGAAAAGCAGCAGAAAGAAAATCAATCGGGATTTCGCGGCACGGCAAGCAACGTCCAATGTTGCGCGGCCCTCCATTCAGACTCGAATCCCTCTCGTGAAAGCCTCAGCATCTTCTGCTGCGCCGGGTCGTTCACGTAAATCGTACCCCTCGCCCGATCGATTCCGACCACAACCACATAATGCAGCGGCCCGTGGGGGCCGCTGGCCTTCAGGCTCACAATCAAAGGCCGCCCGCGCTCCAAATGATGCCCCAGTTCGTCCCAATCGCCCACAAACGCAATCGCCCTGTAGCCCGCTTCCCCAAAATACCGCTTCATCGCGCTCGCCGGAATTCCCCCTTCCGCGGGAGAATAAAGCGCCGCCTGAATTTTCCCGGCATCCGGGGAAGCCAGGGCAGTCCGCCCCGTTTTCCTGTCCCAATACTCCATCACCATCGCAATTGCAGCCGAACCGCAACCGTTCTTCACCTGCGCCACAAACGGCACGTCGATCCACAGGCTGGGCGTCTCGGTGGCGAGTGTAAGTCCCACACCCGCCGCCAGAAACATCGCCAGCCCGAGGATCGAACGCAGTTTCATCTCAACGCACGGCCACGATAATCAGGATCAGTGCGGCAACGCACACCAGGATGATCAGCAGGTCGCGGTCGGATAGGTTTCCCGCCGCAAACTCCCGCTGGGCCTTCTCCGCGCGCGCCGAAAGCCGCGCTAGGTCTTCCTCATCCAGTTGCTCGACGGCCGCTTTCACCTCCTCGGAGTCCATGTGCGCCGATTTCAGTGCCTGCTGGGCTTCTTTCGTCGACAGGAACCCGTCCAGCTGCCGCACATGCTGCTGCCTGGCAGCCGATGCGCCCGCAGCATCCTTCTGAATCTCTCCCGGTGAGACTACATGATCCTGGGCCAACGCGGCCCCAGGTGAGCCCAGTATTAGTCCCAGTAACAACACCAAGACAGGTCCGACGGCGCTCGATAGCGACCTCTTCATCTCTCCTCCAATAAACAAATGTAGTGGGGCTGGTTCAACCAGTCTAACAACCGTCCAAGCGTCCTGTCACCCTCTCCGACCTGGGTGGCCTCCGCGAAGCTTGCGAAGGGTGGGTCTGCTCTTCTCTCCCCCTGTAGGGGCTGATCTCGAGATCGGCCACTCCATTCTCTCCGACGCCCGAACCCTGCGCACCTCGTCCGCCCCAGAGGCGCGGCGCACCCCGCTACTCTCATTTCCCTAGCCACACCAACCAACCTGTGGCAATCTATCCACCATGGGAAACAAAGATAGAGGCAAGCGCGAAGTAAAGAAACCGAAGAAGACCACCCCAAAACTCCCCCCGGCACGCCGCGACGCCGGTCCAATTCCCACCCACATCATCAAAAAAGTCGGCGAATAACTTCAGCCACGATTCGAGCGTTGCCGATGAAATTCCGCTGCGTCACCCTGTCAGCGACCATGCTGCTCGCCCTGAGTTCGATCTGCAGTGGCCAAGGCAATCCTAAACTGGAAAACGCTACTACCGCGGTTACACGCGCTTTCGAATCGCACGATATCGTCATGTTCGGCGAAATCCACGGAAACAAACAGGAATACGAGTGGCTGCGCTCTCTCGTTCTCACTCCTGAATTTGCCGATCACGTCGACGACATCGTGATGGAATTCGGCAACTCCCTTTACCAGAAATCAGTCGATCGCTATGTGAGTGGCGAAGATGTGCCCTTGGAACAGGTGCAGAAAGCCTGGCTGAATACGGTGGGCGCGATCGGGCCGCCTTCTCCGGTGTACGCTTCGCTTTATCTGGCTGTCCGCGAGACCAACCTGAAACGAAGAGGCAAGCACCAGATTCGTATCCTTTGCGGCGACCCTTATATCGACTGGGAGAAGGTCAAGGATCGGGAGGATATTGCCCCGTACCTAAGCAATCGAGATCAGTGGTACACCGAGGTGGTAAAGGATGAGGTGCTTGCCAAGCACCGTCGTGCGCTGCTGATCATGGGCTCGGGACATTTTCTCCGTGCCGGCATGCACTTTCCCGGCGGTCAAAGGACATTTTCCATTGAGCAGCAGTTGCGGGAGGCTGGCGCCAGAACCTATCTGATCGTTTCCGGCACAAATGTGATTGGAGGCTACGACGATCTCGACCATCGATTCGATTGATGGCCCGCACCAGTGATCGTCTCGTTGGCCGATAATTGGGTCGGTGAACTCCCTGCCCTCCCGGTTATCCTCGGAGGGGCTGAGGGTCCCCACAGGCTGATGAGGTCCGCTTCCGGCGCCAATGCTCCACCCCCGCCACCTCCTCCCGTGAAACTAAAAGATTCGGCGGACGCGCTGCTCTATCTGGGTCCGCGGGACAGTCTGGTCGGAATCGGCATGTCCCGCGCGGAACTGTCTGGTACGCCCTACGGGAAGGAGATCGAGCGCCGGCTGACGATTGAGGGATTTCCGGCAAACTTTATTTCCGGCCTGGAGGCTGGGAATGGCGAAGCCCCACAGTTCTCTCGACCCCAGCCACTTCGAGCCTCGGATCCTGCGCCAGCGCTTCCGCCCCCACCCAAAAACGTGGACGCCCCTTTGCCACCGCGACCGCCTTCGGAGTAGCGGGGGATGACCGCCCCTTTCCCCCGGGGGGTGCCCAGCTTCGGTGTTAGAACTCGTGATTTGGATCTCCTTCCGTTTTTTCCCTGCCCGCCGCAGCTTCAGCAGAGGCAGGCCACTCGCCACTTCTCCTTTATCCCCTTCTTTGCTTCACTCTTCTCTGATCCGCTACAATCTTGGGCTTGCCCTCCTGCCCTGGGGGTCCGAGGTGACCGGATGAGTGGTTTGGTGAATACGTGTGCGCACTCCAGCCGGCTGTTTCTGCGGTCTGGCTGGGGAGCTTTGCTGCTGCTGGCACTGGCCTCGCTTCCCTTTGCGCCGCCCGCCACCGCCCAGCAGCGCCGCGAACGCGAGCCCAACTCCGTCTACGCCCACAGGCGCGCCAAGCTTGCAGCCACCGCCGAGGCGCCGATCATCCTCGCCGGGCTCGCCGGGCGCGAAGAAGATTCCCAGGCTTATGTCTTCGCTCAGGAAGAGAATTTCTACTACCTCACCGGCCACAATGAGGAGGAAGCCGGGCTGATCCTGCTCCCGCCCGCCGACAGCAAAGCCAAAAAGGATGATTTCCAGGGGCCGCGGGAGATATTTTTTCTCCCTGCGAAGAATCCCGCCAAGGAAAAGTGGAATGGCGTGCGCTTGTCGCCTACCGACCCGGACATCCAGGCACGCACTGGCTTCACCGACGTTCGGCCATTTTCAGAAATGCGCGCGATGATCGAAAAACTCGCCAGATTCTATCCCGCCCTCTACACCATCCTCCCCTACGAAAAAGAGCTGGGCGGTTATCCCCACGAGCGAGAAACCGTGGATTGGCTGAAGATGGCCGCGCCCCAGGCAAATCTGAAAGACGTTCGCGGCAACATTACCGATTTGCGGTTGATCAAATCCCCGACCGAGATCGCATTTCTCCAAGAGGCTATTGACCTATCGCTCGAGGCGCACTTTGTCGCCTTCAAAATGATGCGGCCGGGGCTTTGGGAGTATCAGGTGGCAGCGAAGATGGTGGAGGTGCACGCGATGGGCGGCTCGGAAGCGGAAGCCTACGCTCCGATCGTCGGCGCCGGGCCCAACTCGACCGCGCTGCACTACGACAAGTTGAGCCGCAAGATCGAGGACGGCGACATCGTGGTGATGGACGTGGGCGCGCAGTATTCCGGCTATGCCGCGGACATCACGCGCACGATTCCGGCCAACGGGAAGTTCACGCCGCGGCAGCGCGAGATCTACGACATCGTCCTCGCTGCGCAGAACGCCGCGCTCGCCGCGCTGAAACCGGGCGCCGACATGTGCCGCAAGGGCAAGCAGAGCCTTTATAAGATTTCCTACGATTACATCAATTCGCATGGAAAAGATCAGCACGGCAAACCGCTGGGCCAGTATTTCATCCACGGCCTCGGCCACAATATCGGGTTGGACGTCCACGACCCCGGTGATTCCTGCAAGCCGCTGATGCCGGGCCAGGTGGTGACCGTCGAGCCGGGAATTTATATCCCCGAGGAGAATCTCGGCGTGCGCATTGAAGACGACGTGCTCGTCACCGAGTCGGGTTACGAACTGCTGAGCAGCAAGCTGCCCCGCACCGCCCAGGAAATCGAAAAAATCATGGCCGAAGCCGCCAAACAGCGCCCCACCGAGGTCAAGCAATGACCGCAATCAGCTCCTCGCACCTCCGCGCCCGGATTGACGGGTATGCGGATACGGACGGAAAAAAGGGCCCACCTGTATGGTGTGCCGAAAGAAACTCGAACTCATTCGATTTGTGACGTGAGCGGTTTCCTAAAGGGGAACTCTTGAAAGAACGTGCTTAGTTTTAAATTTTCTTGACAAATAGTCATCCGCAGCAGTACATACCCCGCTTATTCCCCGCAGCAAAGTTCGTCAACTCAGATCGCAAGCCCAAGGAACACTTTCACGTTGGAGAGAACGATGAACACCCTTTTCGCTCTACGAACCAAAACCCTTCTGCAAATGAGCCCAATCGTTATCATTTCACTTCTGGGTTTTTGCAAACCTACCTGCGGTCAGGATTGTTCCAGATTTTATGCTGTCAAAAGCTGGACTGTTCAAACGAGTGTGATTGAAACGGAAAACTTCACTTCGGCGCCTGGAACAATACCCATGGAAACGGTGGTTCATAATGACACTGACACCTCGACTTTTACCTTGACCGAGACTTCCTTGGTATACCAATCCACGGTAGACGCTGGAAGTGTCGTAAATACGGTTACAATCAACGAAAAGGGAGACGCCAATTATGGAAATTCCGACGTTCAGACAATCAGCAACCAGACCTATACCGGAGTGTTGCCCCAACTGAACGGCACACTGAATGACCTGGTCTTTGAGTACGACGCAGCGAGCAATTCATGCCACTACAACTTCTTTGCTATAGGAGGTGGCTTGCCGGGACCACCCCCGCTGACAACCATAACCACCTCGAACACAGGTCAAGTAACAACCACGTATTCCAACGGATATACTAATTTCTCTCCGATCATTGAGGTATCGAACTTACCCGTTCCCACTTCGGGCCTGGTTATTACAGGGACAACGACCGCAACTGTCAGCTACTTTTTTCAAACCTACACGTACACTTGGACCATTACACCCGCGGACATGACACCCCTTCAGGTCACGACAACTGCGCTCCCTTCGGGAGAAGCAGAGTCGACCTATGATTCATCGCCTTCGGCAGCGATTGGGGGCATACCTTTTAGCGGTTCATTTCCATACCACTGGAACATAACCACCACTGCTCCGGGCCTCGATGTCTCCTACTACACTGGAGAAGTCTATGGTATGCCATGTTGTGAAGGCACCTACCTGGTGATACTGAAAGCAACGGACGCAGCAGGAGCCACGGCCTCTCAGAACATAAATGTCGTCATTCAGCCTTCACAAGCCTTGGCCAGGTTTACTAAGGCACAGAAGCAATTGTATTTAGAGATAGCCCAACTCTACACGCAGGACGCTGCCGACTGGTCAAATGGAGCGACCTCATGCTCGGCCTCAACGCCTCCACAAGAAAACGCAGTATGCAGCTTGCTGACTCTGATTCAATACTTGGATTTAGCCACCGCGTGGTATTACGAATCAAAGGCTAAGGACCCATCTGACAGTAATTACACCGCGATCGCCCAGCCTACGCCACCTTCTCTGGCTTTGCCGAGCCCGGATCCATCCTGGACAGCCGGGCAGCTCGCCTTCTACAACGCCTGGATAAGTGTCGCTTTGACTAAGGAGCAATTAATTGGCCTCGCAGAAGCTACTATTGCTTGTGTAAACCGTGCAGAGGGCGCCCGCGAAGCGGGCAATATTAATTGGGAAGATCAGCAAGTTCTAGCGTTGAATCACTACGTAGATTTGGAAACCGCCCAACTTCAGCAGCTCTTATCTGAGCAGGCCCAACTTAAGTCCGCGCGGCCCGAGAGCGGATTTCCTGATTTTTTGATCACGCAGAATCAGGCGCAACAGTTTTCACTAGGCATCCTTGCGAACGGTTTACCTTCGGATGTTCAAACCCAGCTTACCTCCCTTGGCGTCGGCCCTGACGGGATCGCTGCCCTCACGAAAGCATTGGGGGGTTTGGACCCTTCAACCATTAGCGGGAACATCCCTTTAACGCTCGACCCAATCGTCGGCCCGGTGCAGGCTCTCATTACAGCCAACAAACTAAGATATGACCTAAACCAAGACGGTGCGATCAATTGTGTTGACTTGCAAATTGTGAAGAACTCTTTTGGTAAGAAAGTCGGGGATGTCGGCTATGATCCCCGGGCTGATGTAATTAACGACGGCGTCGTGAATGTCCTAGACCTCTCTGCCGTCGCAAGACAACTACCGGCAGGTACAACCTGCCATTAGGGAATCACACCCTCGGTCAAGACAAGCACCAATCTTTCCGCTGTTGCCAGACAACTACCGATAGGGACGACGTGCCAATGAATGGAGTGGAAAAGAGGTCCAGAGATGAGGTACAAACCTCTCACAACTTCCAGTACAAAAATTAAGGTGACTCTGAATGTATCTCGACTAGCCGAAGTTCGTCACTGAACTGTATTTTTTGATTTTTTCGCAGGTAGTTCGCCGGGAAGTTCTTACCGGTCAACAACGCACGCTCTGAAAGTCGATGTAGTGAAAACCTACCCCCTTGTTTGCA
>JABCZN010000006.1 GCA_013289665.1 Acidobacteriota bacterium
TTAGCTCCGGGACGACGCCCGAACGGGCGGCACCCCAAGTCCTGATCGTTTAGGGCTAGGACTACCAGGGTATCTAATCCTGTTTGCTCCCCTAGCTTTCGTTCCTCAGCGTCAGTAGTGATCCAGCGCGCCGCTTTCGCCACGGGTGTTCCTGCAGATATCTACGCATTTCACCGCTACACCTGCAATTCCACGCGCCTCTCTCACACTCGAGCACAGCAGTTTTGGAAGCAGCCTCTGGGTTAAGCCCAGAGATTTCACTCCCAACTTGCCGCACCGCCTACGAACCCTTTACACCCAGTAATTCCGAACAACGCTGGCCCCCTACGTCTTACCGCGGCTGCTGGCACGTAGTTAGCCGGGGCTTCTTCTACTGGTACCGTCACTCCTCTTGCGAGGCATTCGTCCCAGTCGAAAGGGGTTTACACACCGAAATGCTTCATCCCCCACGCGGCGTCGCTGCATCAGGCTTTCGCCCATTGTGCAAGATTCCCCACTGCTGCCTCCCGTAGGAGTCTGGACCGTGTCTCAGTTCCAGTGTGGCTGATCATCCTCTCAGACCAGCTACCGATCATAGCCTTGGTGAGCCGTTACCTCACCAACTAGCTAATCGGGCGCGGGCTCCTCCTTCGACGCATTGCTGCTTTCAATCCCAAGACCGAGGTCTCGGGAATCTTATGCGGAATTAGCCCGCCTTTCGGCGGGTTATTCCCCATCAAAGGGCAGATTGCCCACGTGTTACGCACCCGTGCGCCGTGCGCCCATCCCTGTATTGCTACAGGAACTGCGCACGCGACTTGCATGTGTTAAGCACGCCGCCAGCGTTCGTTCTGAGCCAGGATCAAACTCTCGTTTGAAGCCTGTCGCTTGGCGCAAAAAAAAATAGCCCCGGTTTTATCCGGAGCCAGCCTGCCAAGCAAAATTGTTAGTCGCTCAAATTACTCAAAGACCCATTCATGCTCGAAGCGATGAATGGGGTCGAACAGATTCTGGCACATCTATCAGGTTGTCAAAGAGCGTTTGTTCTACCCCCCTGTCCAGCAGAGTGGCCTGCAACGAACTCACTAAGATTAGCAGACTCACCAAGAATGTCAACCCTGCTTTACATCCAAAATTTAGTTTTCCACACGCTTCCTCAGCCGCCTCGCTATCCCCTTCAATCCACATATCATGCCCCTTCCGCCTCTCCGCATTCTCTCCTGTAGGCGCTGGGCCTTAGTCCGCGCGCCTGCAGGAAGGCCAGCCATCTTCGGGGGGGGACCGACATTCATGTCCGACATTTGCGATATACCAAAAGGATTTTCCGCTCCTCCCCAGCCGTTCCGCCGGCCTCGACCCGGTCGGTGGCGTATTACCGGGAACGCTAATCCCCCGATTAAGGACCGGGTGGCCCGGGGCGGGTGGCACAATCATTCCGCAAACCTCTTGGGCGTCCTTCCCTTTCGGTTTTGACTTGCCCGCAGCAGGAGGGAAAGCGTGGGCCACTCCTCCACTTTGAGATCTGACGTCGCTCGTTGCGACCAGCTTGAAGAGGCTTCCACCACTCCGAAACTGCCGGCTGATGGCTACAGGGTGCCTCGGGATCGAGCGAATCTCCTGGGTTCTCGAGCGGCGTCAATCGTCAGGAGCTGCTTCGTTCGCGGACACAACGGAACCCGACCACAATGCTCCGCACGTTGGGCTTGAGCATGTAACGTGAGGAAACGCGCGCCTGCCCCCGGACGACTCCGCGCCAGGAGCCGCCGCGCGCCAAACGATACTCTCCGCTGTCCGGGCCCTGGGGGTCGGATTCCGGGCTGTGGCTGTAATAGGTCAGCGAATACCAGTCTTGCACCCACTCCCAGACGTTCCCCAGCACGTCATACAATCCAAACGTATTCGGCTTTTTCTCGCCCACGGGATGGGACTTGCCGCTGGAGTTGTCGCGGGACCAGCCAACTTCTGCCAGAGGTCCGTACCGGCAGGAAGTGTTTCCGGAGCGCGCGGCGTATTCCCATTCGGCCTCGGTCGGAAGGCGGTAACGGTGGCCGTCCCCCTTGCGGTTCATCGCCTCACAAAATTTCTGCGCGTCTTCCCAGCTCACGCCCTCGACCGGCAGATTCGGCCCTTTGGAATAGCTGGGGTTGATAGTCGTTACAGCTTCATACTCGGCCTGCGTCACCTGGTATTTGCCCAACTCAAAAGACCGAGTGATCGTCACACGATGCGCGGGCTTTTCATCGGCGTTGCATTCGGCGTCCCCTGCCGAACACCCCATCATGAAGTTTCCGGCCGGAATGTTCACGAAGTACATAGTGCTTGACCTTTCCTTCGCGGGCGGTTGCAAGCGTGGTGCCCCGCAAGAAACGCGGTGCAACTCGCTAACCGGAAGTTCTGTTTTGAGGGTTGCTTGACCGAAAGCCTACCCCTCCTGCCGAATGGCGTCAACCGCCAGGTGCTCGGATTCGCTTTGACTGATGTAGTAAACTGCGTCCGCGAACGTTTGAGGAGGCAGTAGGATGAAAGCCCCAGTTCTTTACCGAATCGCTTCTGTTCTTCTGCTGCTGTTTGCCGCCGGACATACCTTTGGATTCCGCCAGAATAATCCGGAATGGGGAGCGGACGCGGTTCTTGGGTTAATGCGCTCTGTCCACTTTGACGCGCAAGGGTTTACCCGGACGTATTGGGACTTCTTCAGCGCGTTCGGGCTTTTTTTCTCCGTGTTTCTCTTGTTCGCGGCGGTTTTGGCGTGGCTGCTGGGCCGGCTTCCGGCAGAGACTTTGGCACGCGTTCGCAGCATTGCCTGGGCGCTCGCCATTTGCTTCGTCGCCGTCACAGCTTTGAGCTGGAGATACGCCTTCACCACCCCCCTTGTTTTCTCAACCCTGATTACCGTGTGTTTGATCGCGGCCGCGTGGCTCTCAGCGAAGACTGCCTGAACCTTGTTTGGCGAGTGGCACATTCAATTCGCAAAAACCTCTTGGATACTGGGTGCGCCGGTTTGCCGAACACGGCGCTGTTAGAGAACCACTCGCCGGTATTTAATCGTTGAAGTCTGCAGTCTTTTTGGTTCATCTTCATACTGTCGGCAGGTAGGGGGTATTCATGGCCGCACTCTGGTTGGTGGCGTTGCTGTTGGGCACGGGGTTCGCCATCGCGACGGAGCCAGGAGCGAAGTGGAAAATACTCAACGTGGCCATCATTCTGGGTTGCATGGGCTTAGGGCTGGGTCTCGGGTACGCCATAGGTTTAGGAAGCAAAAATTTTGGAGTGGTCCCCAACGCGGCCATACCTTTTTCGATGATGTTCGGAGTGCTGGGAGCTATGGTATGCGTCGCGAGGAACACGTGGAGTGCGAAGTCCTGAGTCATTGGCCGGGTGACCAACCGGGTCCTGGGGTTGCTTCAGGACTTCCCTTTTTCCCGGACACTCACCGTTTGACTTTTGAAGTTGAATTTGCGATCCCCGTCGGGCACCCGCCAACGGCTTGGTTTTGAGCGGTGTTCCGTATCGGACAGATTTTTGCGCCCCTTGTTTGGTTGAATTGGCGTGGAATCTCCGAACCTTTGAAGTTTTCCCCATGCCGCCAGAGCACCTTGGCGCAGTTCAGGATGGCAATGAGCCGAAAAAGCTATCGAGTGGTACAGGCGGGCGAACGGACCAGCTCCGATGGGAAGCCGGTGAGCAACAAAGTGCTGTTGGCCACGCCCGAAAATGAATACCAATTGATACGTCCTGACTTGACGTACGTGGATCTGCCGGATCATCTCAGCCTGCATGAGCCAACGCAAAACATCGAGTTCGTATATTTCCCGAACCGGGGAATGGTTTCTCAGGTTGTGGTAACCAAAGACGGCCGAACCGTGGAAGTGGGTGTAGTGGGCTACGAGGGCTATGTCGGAGCGGGATTGGCCGTTGGCTTGAGCAGAGGTTCGGTGCGGGAAATCGTGCAGATTGCCGGCGATGGCTTCCGCATGATCGGAAATGCGCTGGAACGCATACTGCGTTCGACCCCGCAGCTGCAGATGATCTTGAGCAGGCATTCGGGGCTGCAAGGGATGCAAGTGGCCCAGACCGCGGCATGCAACCGGCTTCACGATATACAGCAGCGTCTCTCGCGGTGGCTGCTGATGACTCAGGATAGGGTGAACCTGGCAGTGCTGCCGATCACCCACGACTTCATTGCGACCATGATGGGTACGGACCGGTCCACGGTAAGCCTGGCTGCGTCCGACCTGCAAAAAAAAGGAATCATAGAATACATCCGCGGCGCGGTGAAGGTTGTGAACCGCAGGAAACTTCAGGGCACCGCGTGCGAGTGTTACGACGTGATTCGACAGTTCGAGGATGACCTCGGATTGCGATAGTAGTTCTTCCTAGTGTTTGATACCCCACAGACAGCACCCTCTCTCTATCGCTAATGTTCCGGCATAGTGGATTCACATCTGAATTTTGAAGCCCGCTCAACAAATGTTGACCTCGTCTGAACCACGCGCAGGAGGTTGGAAAGAGCGGCTTTGACATCCGTGTGGCGCCGGAGATAGTTGCACTACCGACTTTCGAAGAAACTTAACCGCCGCAAATCTCGAGGTGTGCCGTGGGGGCAATGCGTCGCAAACTGGAATGGGTGGAAACGAAGAATTTTCAAGGCTGGGTTTGCACCGAATGCGCGTGGGCGTTCAACCCTTCAGGACCGCTTGTTGGCCAATCCATTGACGAGATGAAGAAGCGCTATGAAAAGCAGCGCGACCTGGAGTTCACGTCCCATGTCTGTGCCGAGCACCCGCGAACCACAAAAAATCCCTGTTAATCAGGTGCCCCGGGTTCGCTTTCATCCCCGGGTCTCGGCGTCGCTTCACATCCTCAACTTGTTCTGGACATTCACCCTCTAACTGTTGAGGTTCAAACTCAGAACCCCGGGGCGGCCGTGCCTGCGATTTCCTTAGTTTTTCGCACGCCTGCAACGTAACATTCCCGTTGATGAACTGTGTACAAAGGCAGTTTCGGTTTTCTACTTTCCATTTTCCGTTTTCCAATATCCCAGTTTTCGTTTTTGCCAGGAGGGCACAATGATCCGCGAACGAGCACTGAAAATCGTGCTGGTGCTGGTGGGGCTGATTTTTGTGGCGCTGGCCCATCCGATGGTGGTGCTTAGTCAGGACGAAGCGCTGCAGATGATGCTGAGTGTCTACGTCACGCTGGGAATTTTCCTGCTGCTGGCGGCGCGCAATCCGTCCGCGTCTCGCAGCGTGATTGCCTTCGCGGCATGGTCAAGCATTGTCCACGCCGTGCTCATGAGCGTGCAGGCTTACTACGATGTGGCCCAGCGTGTCCATTTCCTGATCGGCGACCTCGCGCTGGTGATCATCGGCGTCGCGCTGATCGCCCTCGCGCCAGCAAAGCTAAAGGCGGCCGACGCCTGACACCGCCTTCGTCACACCCAAGGTTTGCCAGTAGATATCGTGCTTCCCATACCGGGCGTTGCGACCGGCTTGAGGTCTCTTTCTCCGCCCCGAAGCAAACGGCTGTCGACTAAAAACTGCCGAGTATCGGCTGCAGGCTTCACTGCTTCATCTAGTTCTTTGGCGGACTCGGACTATCCTGCGGGCTCATATCGGGATGATTCCGCAAATACTGCTCCAGAGGTTCGTTGCGCAAGGTGAACCGGAATCCGCGCTCCGTATTCACATCAATGGTGGTCTGCAAATTCAGGTCGGCGAAATCCCTGGCCTGTTCGATCAGCTTCGTGCCGCGCTCGTCAAGCGTCGTGAAATGGATTTGCCCGTCCGCCAGCCAGTAGTCCCTCACCTCCGCGACCGTGCCGTCCTTGAAAAAGAGCTCCACCAGGTCGCGCGCTCCTTGGCCATAAAGGAATGGAGGAGGATTGTCATACCCCGGCACGGCATCTTGTGCGCCTAAGCCGCCTGAGCCATAGGCAGTCCAGCCGTTCCCAAAGTCGGAACCGAAGCTGTAACCGCCATAGCCGTAGAACGGCGAAAAGCTGCATCCGGGTCCCCAGAACGGACCGCAAGAAGGCCAACAGAAGGAATTGAACGCTCCGCCAAAGAAAAATGGCGGGCCAAAAAATATGGGAAAGCCGAAAATAGGGAACGGGCGTGGGGGAAATGGGCGCGGGTGAATCGGGTGGGGCTGAAGGCGGAAACTGTTGGCGTTGAATCTTGCTCCAGGGAGCGCTACTGCCGAGCCGCGGAATCCCGACGCTGTTCCATGGCCTGCCGGAGCGGAACCATGCGGCGTGCTCACGTGCGCGCCGCCGGCAAAGTGTCCCCCGCCTCCGATATGCCCGCCGCCTCCGCCGCCGTGCCCGCCACCACCTCCATGTTGAGCCAGCGCAATGGGGGTCTGCAGCCAGGCGAAGACCAAGACACCGGATGCAACCAGGATGAACTTTCTTAGGATCGAACCGCGAAGGAAAAAGCGCGACATATGGGTACCCTCCCCGCGGCCTCCGATGTAGAAGCTGCCAGGCTCGCGCGGATTCGTTACACCCGAGTCTAATCCGGTTGGATGCTGTTTACAATTTAAAGCGTTGGCCGCCCGCTCGCACATACGAACGCGCCTCCGCAGTTTCCCTTTTGCCGCGTGGCGGCCTACAATGTGCCCGCTACTTTCCAGAGAAGGGCAAAACCATGCGAAAACGGACGGCCACAGTCAAACTACTAATGATCGTTGCGATGTTGTGTTTGGGATTCGGCGCCGCGGCACGGGCGCAGTACACCGACTGGAAGGCCATCGAGGACTTGGGCGGGGCGCAGGAGTTTCTGGCGCGGCGCGCGGAGTTGATGGCGCAGACCAAGACCGGCTACACGCTGTTGTTTGCGCGCAACGAAATCGCGGAGGCGACACACTACCGCGAGGACAACGACTTTTACTACTACACAGGCGCGCAGGATCCCGGCGCGGTGCTGGCCATGGATAACTCGACCGGCAAGATCTATCTCTTCGAGCCGCAGCAGGCCGGCCGCACCGCACAGGTATACGGCCCGAATCTTCTTTCGCAACCCGACGAAGCCAAAAAGCTTGGTTTCGAGAACGTGTTGCCGATCGGAAACCTCGATCTGCTGCTGTCTTCCGCTTTGAGCGCGCATCCGCAAGTGGATCTGTGGGTGCGGCTGGGTTTTCCGGACAAGGCCGATGGCGCGCGCGCGGAAGTGGGCCGCGACCACGCGTGGAAATTCGCGCACCCCTACCACGAGGACGTTCCCGAGGATCTGGCGCCGGCGAAGCTGCTGGCGGAACGCTATCCGATGGCCCGGCTACGCGACGTGACCTTCCTTATTGATGCGATGCGCAATATCAAGCGGCCGAAAGAGATTGAAGTGCTGCGGCGCAACGGGAAAATCAGCGCGGAAGGCGACCGCTCGGCGATTGCACATGCCCGCCCGGGAATGCACCAATACGAGATCGAAGCGCGGGCCTACGACTATTATTACAGTCACGGAGCGCAGGGCGTGGCGTATCTGGCGATTGTGGGCTCCGGAAAAGACATCAACACGTGGCACTACTTCTCGAACAGGAATGTCATCGAGGCGAATCAACTTGTGGTGTTTGATTACGCGGCCTCCCTAGACCACATGACAATGGACATCACGCGCACATTCAACATCAGCGGGAAATTCACGGCGGAGCAGGCGAAATGGTATGCGGTGGACCTGGAGTCACAGAAAGCCACAATCGCGCTGCTAAAACCCGGGCACACCTATGAAGAAGCCGAAGCGGCGGGCAAGGCGGTGTTTGACAAGGCGGGAATTGGGAACCAGTGGTACGGCTGGCCGGGCCACTTCGTGGGACTGGCGACGCACGACGTGCTGCGTGCAAGCGGTCCCATTAAGCCTGGCCAAGTGGTGACGGTGGAACCGATCGTGGAATTTCCCGACAAGCAGATGCATTTCCGCGTAGAAGATACCATCCTGATCACCGAGGGCGAGCCGGAAATCCTGAGCGCCGCAATTCCCAAAGAAATGGCCGACGTCGAAAAACTGGTCGGCAGCGAAGCAAAGGAAAAATAGAATCGACCTTGGAGATCACCTCATGTGTCTGTTCCACCGCGCTTTTCCCTTCCCGATTTTTCTGAGCTTGGGTGTTTTGAGTCTTACGATTCTCGCGTCCGTGGCCGAGTTGCGGGCGGACGTTACGATCTTCGAGCGCGACCAGCAAGGAGGCAACGTCTCCCCCGACCTGCTGATAAGAAAACTCGAGATCAAGGGATTGAAGATGCGGTTAGAGACGCGGCGCGGCTCCACAGTATTTATCACGATCTACGAGCTGGAATCCGGGAGGAGAATTCGCCTGGACCCAAAGCACAAAGAGGCTCTGGTCGCGGAGCTGAAGATGGTTTCAGAACAGCTCCAGAGCCAAATTGTGATCAAAGACTCGAAGAGGGAGGTTCGGTCAACAGGGGCGAAGGGCGAGTTCCAAGGCGCCGTGTGCCAGGCATATGAATTTGAGCTCGTAACCCGTTGGCGGACCGCCCATGGGGCTTTGTTGGACAGCGGAACGGTTTGTATTTCCGAGAGCATCCCCGGTGGGGCGGAATTCGCAGATTTCGTCGAAGAAGCCATCCGGCGCGGCTATCCTGCCGCTGCTGCTTGTAGCCCCGTTCACTCCTTAGCCGGCGACAGGTTGTATGGCACAGACCTCCGCGGTATTGCGTTTTCTTCAAAAACGGACTCCAGATTCATAGGCGGACTTGGATTGACCGAAAACACGATGAATGTCACGGAAGTCAGCGTGTCGAGTATCCCGGATGACGAGTTCGAGGTGCCGGCAAGGTGGAAGATTAAGCAAGATAAGCTCTTGGGTAGGAGTCACTTCCGAAAGGCGTTCGCCGTGAAGAGCACCGTCACTTGCTTCTCCTCGGCTGGGTTGCTTTTGGTCGAACTCAGCCCGTAGGCCGACGCACACGTGAACTCTTCATCGATCTGCTTGAAGGGAAGCTGAAGACGACGGCGTCCAGTCCAATTGATTACCTCGACTGGCCGGGACGTCAGCAGGTTCGAAAGACAAACACCTATTGAGGAATGGAGAAGTCGTAGATCTTGCCGGTGGCGTTGCCGCCGGAGCGGGATGCGCCGAGGTCGCCGCCCGACATGTTGGACTGGGCTCCGGTGCCGAGGAAGAAAGCGTATTCCCCGGGCTTGAGATCGGAATCCAGCGTGACTTTGTAAACGCGGATGCCCGCATGTTCGGCGCGGAACGAAATCTGCTTCTCCTTTTTGATTCCAGCTTTCCCGCCGGCTAACCCGCCGAAACTGCCGACCTGAAATTCCCGGTGATCGCTTTTCTTCTCCAAGCTGAGCAGAACGTAATCCGCGGCGGTGTCGCCATCGGGAACATAGAAGTAGAAAACAGGGTGCCGGTCCTTAACGAGGTTCGCAGATATCGGGCCTTCAACGACGGCATCCCAGTGTTCGGAACGGATCCCGTTGGTAAAGATGCTCGCCGCGCGGCCGCCCGTCTTCTGATGAGTGAGCGTCCGGCCTTGAACGAGCGAGAACGTCGGTCCGTCTTTCCAGTAAACGCCGACTTCCGGCGGCGGAAAATTGGGATCCGGCGTCATGGGCGCCCCCGCAACGACGACTGTCGGAGGAAGCGCGGGATTGATCATGGCCTTGACGACGGCGTCGGAAACCTTGGCTTCCTTCAGGGACTTCAGGCCGTCCACCGAGGTGTCGAAGTTAAGGCCGTCGGAACCGGAAACGCTGCGGATTTTGGCGATTATGACATCGTCGGAAAGGCCGAGCGAAGCCATGGTGATGATGTCCTGATTGGTCAGTCGTTTGGAGGAATCCTGTGCCGCGGCGGCGGTAGTGAACAGGAAGCCGGACAGGAGCAGGACCGCAAGCAACCCGCAAAGAAATAGAGCAGCTTTGCTGTCCAGGAGCGAGCGCCGAAGTCGAGGCATGGAAGGATCCTTTCCCTTGATTAATATGATGGACGTGCCGAGACAGTAATACGTTTCAGAACGGAAATACACACGAAGTTGGATGGCCGATTCAGCGCAGGTGATGTCTCAAAGGTTGACAGGTTGGCGGAATAGGAACCCCATTCGGGAGAATGGCGTTCCCGGGGCCTTCGCTCAACAGTGGTTGTTGGACAAACTATTAGACGATTGCTCGACCTTGCGTGCGAGCGTTGCTAGGATACGTCCGAGGGCCATGCCTGCGAGGAAAACAACCAAAAAGAAGGGGCGCGAGAAACGCCACGAGCTTGCGGAGTCGTTGCGGGTTTCGCTGCGCGAGCGCTTCGGCGTTTGCGCCGGGGAACGCATTGGTGTGGCGGTTTCCGGTGGCGCAGATTCGGTGGCGCTGCTGCGATTGCTTATCGAATTGCGCGAGGAATTGGGCGTGGTTCTGTGCGTGGCGCATTTCAATCACAAGTTGCGGGGAAAAGCGTCGGGGGCGGATGAACAATTCGTGGCCAGACTTGCCGCGCAGCATGGGCTGGAATTTTTCATCGCCCGCGAAAACGTTGCCGAAAAGGCCCGGCGGGAGCGGGCAAACCTGGAGGATGCGGCGCGGCGCGCGCGTTACGCCTACTTTGAGCAGCTCGTGACGGATGAGCGAGTTTCGCGCATTGCGGTGGCGCAGACCGCGGACGACCAGGCAGAGACGGTGCTGGCGCACATTTTGCGCGGCACGGGGCTGGCGGGGCTTGCCGGAATTCATCCGCAAGCCGGAAGTGCGTTCCGGCCGCTGTTAGGGATTCGGCACGGGGCGCTGCGCGATTACCTGCGTGGCATACGCCAAGCCTGGCGCGAGGACGCAAGCAACCGGGATGAAACGCGAACACGAGCGCGTATCCGGCATAAGCTTCTTCCCTTTTTGGAGAAACAATTTCAAAGCCCGGTTGTCGAGCATCTTTGCCAGCTGGCCGAACTCGCGCGTGAAGATAATTCTTATCTGGATTACGCGGCTCAATTTCGAGCGAAAGCGGTTGGGAAAGAAATTGGAGCGGGCATTTCCATTCCGGTCGGAGAGTTTGCGGGAGTCCAAAAAGGCTTTCCAAAAAGAAGCGGCGCAGAATCCCCGGAAACGAGCGCCCTTGCTTTGAGGAAACGGATGATTCGGGAAGTCGTGAAGCGGATGAAGCCGCGGGCCGGCGAATTGGGGGCGCTGCATGTGGACGCGGTGCTGCATTTGGCCGGGAGCGGCCACTCGGGAAAGATCCTCCAGTTGCCGGGCGGAGTGGAAGTGCGCCGGGAACGCGACTCGCTGGTCTTTCGCGCATCGGCGCCGCGCAAGGACAAGGCCAGGTCGGCGACTTTTTCGTTGCACGTGCATCTGCCCGCCACAGGCGAGGAGTTGCGCATTGATGCACTTTCTCACATCTTGCGCTTCCGGGTGATTGACTGGCCCTCGGAAGGGCGAGAAACTATTAGTACGGGGGCGGTTCTGGACCGTGGCCAGTTACTTGTACCTCTTGAATTGAGGAGTTGGCGTCCCGGCGATTCCATGCGGCCAAAGGGCCATCAGAATCGGCACAAGGTGGCGCGGCTGTTGAACGAGTTGGGCGTGAGCCGCTGGGAAAAAGAGAGCTGGCCGGTGCTGGCGAGTGCGGGAAGGTTAGCGTGGGTCCTGGGATTGCCGGTCGCGGACGAGTTTGCAGTGGCTGAAGGGAGCCGTGTAGCGGTGGTGATTACCGAGGAATCCTCATCGTGAGCCGTGGAAGAGGTGCCTCCTACTCTGCGGTGCGAATCGCCAGCCGCGTGAAAACGCTGGGGCGCGCGATTTCGCAGGCGTACCGGGGGCGGCGGCTAGATGTTGTGGTGACGATGGACCGTTCGTTCGTATTTGCGGCTGACCTGGTGCGAGCCATCGACGGGCCCGTGGCGGTTCATTTTGTGCGCGAAGATGTGCGCGACGTCGAGATGGACGGGCGCGTGCGGCGCGAAGTCTTCTTCGGGAATCGCCAGACCACCAGCGGCGACCAGGAGCACTCGGAGTTCAAAGGGCGCGACGTTTTGCTGGTGGACGCGGTACTGGACAGCGGGGTGACGCAGGAGTTTCTGCTGCGGCGCATCGGAGAAAACCGGCCGCGTTCGCTGCGGCTGGCGGTCCTGCTGGACAAGGCTTCGAAGCGGCGCGTGGCCCTGGAGCCCGATTACTTTGGCTTCCAGACTGCATCCAACTTAATGTGGTCCGGGTACGGGCTGGCCGGGCCGAACGGCCTGGGGCGTAATGGAAAAGCATTAATCAGCGGCGAGAAGGCGGGCGGCGGCGCCAAGCGGGCGAAAAGGCGCAAGCGGTGAGGCCGGCGAGCATTTTATTCAGTTTCTTGGGACGGGTCTGATTGTGAGGGCAATGTGAATTCCACGGCTAAAACAATTCTATTCTGGATCTCGATCGTGTTCCTGGGCGTGATGCTCTGGAAACTGGTCTCGGCCAACGGGCAGGCTGCGCGTGAGGACACGCCAAGCTACAGCGAGTTCATGGCCAAGGTGGACGAGGGCGACGTCAAGGAAGTGACGATGTACCTCTCGCCGAACAGCTACGAAATGCAGGGGGAGTATGTGCGCCCGGCGAATCACAAGTTCCGGGTCACCGTACCCAAGGAAAACGCCCCGGAAATCACCAAGACGCTTCGCGACAAGGCCGTGCAGCTGAGCGTGAAGGAAGTGCGCAGCGGCGACTGGGTTTTGATTTTACTGAATGCCCTTCCCCTGTTGTTGCTGGCAGGATTCGTATTTTTCCTGATGCGGCAGATGCAGGCGGGCGGCAACAAGGCGCTGAGCTTCGGCAAGTCGCGGGCGCGGCTGCTTTCCGCGCAGCAGAAGAAAGCAACCTTCAAGGATGTCGCGGGCAGCGACGAAGCGAAGGAAGAGCTGCAGGAGATTATCGAGTTCCTGAAGGACCCGCAGAAATTCCAGAAACTGGGCGGCCGCATTCCGAAGGGCGTGCTGCTTGTCGGACCTCCGGGCACGGGCAAGACTTTGCTGGCGCGGGCGATTGCCGGCGAAGCGAATGTGCCGTTTTTCTCGATTTCGGGTTCGGACTTTGTGGAGATGTTCGTCGGCGTGGGCGCGAGCCGCGTGCGCGACCTGTTTGAGCAGGGCAAGAAGAATGCTCCTTGCATCATCTTTATTGATGAAATCGACGCGGTCGGGCGGCATCGCGGAGCGGGCCTGGGCGGCGGACACGATGAGCGCGAACAGACTCTGAACGCGCTGCTGGTCGAGATGGATGGATTTGAATCGAACGAAGGCGTGATCCTGATCGCGGCGACGAACCGTCCCGACGTTTTGGATCCTGCGCTGCTGCGCCCCGGGCGTTTTGACCGCCGCGTGGTGGTGGCGCGCCCCGACGTGAAGGGCCGCGAAGAAATTCTTCGCGTGCACACGCGCAAGGTTCCACTTTCGGATGACGTGGATCTTTCGATCATTGCACGGGGCACTCCGGGCTTTTCCGGCGCCGACCTGGCGAACCTGGTGAACGAAGCGGCGCTGTGGGCCGCGCGACAGAACCGCAAGTTCGTGGCGATGGACGATTTTGAAATGTCCAAGGACAAAGTGCTGATGGGCGTGGAGCGCAAGTCCATGATCCTGTCGGACGAGGAGAAGCGGAACACCGCATATCACGAAGCGGGGCACGCGCTGGTTGCGGCAATGACGCCGGGCGCCGATCCGGTTCACAAAGTGACGATTATTCCGCGCGGCATGGCGCTGGGCTTGACGATGCAACTGCCGGAGGCGGACAAGCACACCTACACGAAAGAATTTCTGGAGGGCATGCTGGCCGTGCTTATGGGCGGCCGCAGCGCCGAAGAAATTTTCCTGGGGCACATCACCACCGGCGCGGGCAACGACATCGAGCGCGCCACGGATATCGCGCGCAACATGGTTTGCGAATGGGGCATGAGCGACCTGGGACCGCTGGCGTTCGGCAAGAAGGAAGAGGCCATCTTCCTGGGCCGCGAGATTGCGCAGCACCGCGATTTCAGCGAAGACACCGCTTTGCAGATTGACCGCGAAGTGAAGAGGATCGTCAACCGGGGTTACGAGGCTGCAAAGAACCTGCTCTCCACCCATAAGGAGACGCTGGACAACATTGCGCAGGCGTTGCTGATCCGCGAAGTGCTTGACGCCAATGAAGTGCGATTATTGATGGAAGGCAAGCCGCTGCCCGAAAAGCCGCGGACCCCTCCCACGGTGCCGCCGCAAGCCGCGCCGGCAGCGGACCCGAAGGTGGTTCGCCCGGAGATGCGCCCGGCCCCGGGTTTCACGCGCGGGGATTCCCCGGCGAAAGCGTGAGCTAAAGTCTCAAAATTTCCTCCAGGGGCCCGAAAAATCGGGCCCCTACTTTTTTGCGCGCAGGCGTACAATACGGCCTATGGGACTGAAAGACGGCGAAAACCTGAATATTACCTGCCCGTGCTGCCAGGCGAAGCTGGTGGTGGACCCGGTGATTGGCGCGGTGCTTTCGCACGAGGCGCACGTCAAGCCCGGACCGGACGTGGACCTGACGCAGGCGCAGAGCATCCTGGAGCAGCAGAAGAAGAACCGCGAGGACAAGTTCGCGGACTCCTGGTTTCAGGAAACCAACAAGGAAGACATTCTCGCCAAGAAGTTCGAAGAGGCCATGAAGAAGGCCAAGGACGCGCCGGCCGGGAAGCCTATCCGCGATTTCGATTTGGATTAGGATTTGGTGATTCGTGACTCGTGACTGGTGAAGAGCGCACGGTCAGCCTCGGTGAGATTTGTTTTCCTTTTGAGGGGCCCGCCGCGGACGGCGGCCGCTACGTGAGCTGGTTTGACCTTCAATGCGGTTTTCGGAATCCATGATAACTAGGAAGAAGTTCAGGGTGCGCGTTGGCCGGCGGGCGATTGTTTTGGGCGAGCGCACGCTGGTGATGGGCGTGCTGAACGTGACGCCGGACAGCTTTTCAGATGGCGGGAGATTTTTTCGGGTGGCGGATGCTGTGAAGGCCGCGTTGGCCATGGAGCGGGCGGGCGCGGACATTCTGGATATTGGGGCGGAGTCCACGCGGCCGGGGTCCCGAGGCATTTCGGCGGAGGAAGAGCTGCGGCGGCTGTTGCCGGTGTTGCGGGGACTGTGCGGGCGATTGAAAATTCCGATTTCGATTGACACGCAAAAGGCCGGCGTGGCAGAGATGGCGATCGGCGGCGGCGCGGAAATGCTGAATGACATCTCCGGGCTGAGGCAGGACCCGAAGATTGCCGAGGTGGCGGCGCGATTTGGGGTGCCACTCATTCTGATGCACATGCGCGGGACGCCGCGCACCATGCAGAAAAAGCCGTGGGCAAAGGATGTCGTGAAAGACGTTAGCCGCGGGCTTCGGGAGTCTGTGGCCCTTGCGCGGCGGGCGGGCGTGCAGAAATCGCAAATCATACTCGATCCGGGCATCGGTTTCGGAAAAAGTTTCGAGCAGAATTACGAATTGCTGGCCAAGCTGCCGACACTGGCAAGATTGGGTTATCCGCTGCTGGTTGGAACCTCGCGGAAAGGATTTCTGGGCGCAACGCTCGCCCGGGATGGAAAACCTTTGCCGTCCGGCGAACGAATCTGGGGAACAGCGGCAACCCTGGCGGCAAGCATTCTGCAGGGCGCGCACATCGTCCGGGTTCACGATGTGGAGGAAATGGTGCAGGTTGCGAAGGTGTCGGACTGCCTGGTAAGCGCGTAACGAGCCCGCGATAGAACCGGCAGTTTCGGCAAGCTATCGCTCGGCGAACATTTCAGACAGGTTTCAAGCCCTGGGAACGAATGGCCCGCTTCGATTGATCGCGCAGCATCAGGACGCGAACAAAAATCAGCAGCGCAACAAGGCCCCCGGCAAAAAACGAAACAAGGGCTTCTTCCACGGCCGCAGTGATTGCTTCCGCAGCGCCCGCCCCAACGGCAATGCGGAGCGGCGGCCCGGCCTTTCCCCGGTAGTCCTGACACCCCAGAACATAGGTGCCGTCCCGCGGAACGGTGAAATCAAGAACAGAGATGCCGGAACGGGTGCCATAGTTATAGGTGGCGGAGCCGGAAGGAGCGCTCATGGGGATCG
Source organism: Acidobacteriota bacterium (assembly GCA_013289665.1). Lineage (GTDB taxonomy): Bacteria > Acidobacteriota > Terriglobia > Acidiferrales > UBA7541 > Acidiferrum. The sequence goes on from JABCZN010000006.1 coordinate 16,012, forward strand.
TGTTCCCATAGGGCAGCGCGTGAAGTTCGCAGCGTACCTTCGATTTCAAAGCAACTATCGGGCCGGGGTCGGAACCTCCACCCGAGGTTTGCTCCAGGAACACGGTGTAGGAAAGATTTTTCTTCAGCCCCACATCCATTTCACCGGGGACGTTCATGTACGCCATCGAAGCGCCGACGCGCTGAATTTGCATGACCAGGAAGAAGACCGCGAGCCCCACCCCCGCCAGTAAGAATGGTATGGATAGCGCCGCCCACCACAGGCTTGGCCGGATGGCTTGTGTCTCGGTCATTGCCCTCACCTCGGGTTCCGCGTGACCAAGCATATCGCGAGATGCCCAAATATCAATTTGCCGGGCAGGCAGTGGGATATAATTCGCCAGCAAATTCAAATTTGAGTTTCACGGAGCTGAGATGCGACTTCAACGCCACCTTCTTGCCTGTTCGGGACTGTACCTTCTGACCAGTTTTCAACTGGCAATGGCGCAAATTCCCGCCGTGAAGACGGATTCGCTGCACCCGGGACAGGCCGCGCAGGGGGCGGAGGGTTGCTCGACGACGGAGGCTTCGTCTTGCGCGCAGGCGGCGACGAAAATCACGCCGATTGTGATGGGCGAATCGCCGCTGGAAGAGAACTTGCGGCGGCTGACGGACGGGATTGGCGGGCGGGTGACGGGCTCACCGGAGATGGCAAAGGCGGTGGAGTGGGGAGTGGCGGGATTTCGCGCGACGGGAGTGGACGTGCACACCGAGAAATACATGATTCCGGTGGCTTGGAGCGAGGGCCAGACGCGGCTGGAGGTCCTCGGAGCGGAACGATTCCCGGTTTCGCTGGTTTCAGTGGGGCTTTCCCCGGCTACGCCCGCTGGGGGCTCGGAGGGCGTGCTGGTGGACATCGGAACCGGCGCGGAAGGTGATTTCACGCACGCGGGAAGTTCGGCGAAGGGCGCGATCCTGATTGTACACACAGAGGTCAGCTACACATGGAGCGATCTGTTCAACGAATATCGGAATCCGCCGGCAATTATTGAGCGGGCGCTGAAGGCGGGGGCGCTGGCGATTTTGTGGACCGGGGAACGCGAACACAAGCTCCTGTACCGGCACACGAATACCACGGACGGCAAACTGGAACGTATTCCGCAAGCGGTGGTGGCGCGGGAAGACGGATTGCGGCTGGAGCGCGCGACCCGGGCGAATCCCGGGAAGGTGCGCGTGCGGCTGATGATGCCGAACACGATCGGCGGGCCGGTGGAGCAGCAAAATGTGGTGGGAGAAATTCGCGGGTACGAAAAGCCCGATGAAATTGTGGTGCTGGGGGCGCATTTGGATTCGTGGGAGCTTGGCACTGGCGCACTGGACAACGGATGCAACGCGGCGCTGGTGATTGAGGCAGCGCGGGCGATCAAGGCGAGCGGGCTGCTGCCCCGTCGCACGATCCGGTTCATCCTTTTCAGCGGCGAAGAGGAAGGGTTGTTCGGCTCGTGGGAATACGTGAAGGCCCATCGGGCGGAGTTGGACAAATACCGGGGCGTGGTGATTTTCGATTCAGGGGTTGGCCGCGTGACCGGTTATTCGCTGGGCGGGCGCCGCGACATCGAGCCGGCGGTGCGGGAAATATTGAAACCGTTCGCGGGATGGGGCGTGGACGACCATTCGCTTGACGCGAGTTGGGGCACGGACCACTTTGATTTTTTGCTGGAGGGCGTGCCAAACCTGGTGGCCAACCAGGAAGTTGCGAACTACCTGCAGAATTATCACGCGGCTTCGGACACCTTTGACAAGGTGGACATTCGCGAACTGAAACTGAACACGGTGCTGGCGGCGGTGACGGCATGGGGGATCGCGGATCGTCCGGAACCGATTGGGCCGCGCTATTCGCGCGCACAGATGGAGACGCTGCTGAAGGAGACCGGGCTGGACCAGGAGATGAAGACTCAGGGCATGTGGCCGGACTGGGAGAGTGGCGCGCGGGGTAGAAAGCCGTGATAGGAGGGCCGCCCTCGCCCCCGATAGCACAAGCCTTGGCCCGTGCGCCGCGTGTAGTGGCCGGTCTTTAGACCGGCAAGCTCCACCGATAAGGCAGGCAGGCCGCCCCCTATAAGGGAGACGGTGCACGAAAGGGAAATCGCGGCGCGCTTGTGGGCGTGCTAAGTGTGGTTCGAGCTATACTGAAGATGTGAGTGGAAATCCACATAAAACCGTGGTTTTGGCGGCGGAACGGGCGCAGGGCGCCTTCAAGATTCTGGCGCTGGACTATGGGCGGACGAAGATTGGGCTGGCGCTGGCAGACAGCGAAGCGCGGATTGCGCAGCCCTACGACACGATGGAGCGCATCAATCGGAATGAGGACATGCGCAGGCTGAGAGAATTGGCGCGCGACCTTGGCGTGCGGCAGTGTGTGGTGGGACTTCCCTTGCGACTGGACGGGTCGGGCGGGGAGATGGCGGACGAGGCAACGCGATTCGCGCAGCGCGTGCACAAACAGACTGGCTTGCCTGTGGAACTGGTGGACGAACGGCTGAGCAGCTGGGAAGCCGAGCGCATCCTGGAAGAAGAGATGGGGCGGCGGATTGTGCACGAAGAGACTCCCGACGGGCGCAGGAAAATGGCGGGGGCGGCGGACGGAAAGTACACGGTCGATGCCGTTGCTGCGATGGTGATTTTACGGGAATATCTGGTACGCACGGCCCTGACGGAGGGGAGCCGCTAATTTGAAAATTGTTGCCGCCCTGATCCTGCTGGTTCTGCTTGCCGCGGCGGCTGCCGCCGGCTACATCTGGTATTCCATCGAAAAACCGTATGGCGCATTCCCGGCGGATGGCCTGTATGTGGACATTCCGCACGGCGCTTCGCAACGCGCGGTGGCCCACATCCTCGAAAAATCTGGAGTGATTCGCAATTCGTTGGCATTCGAACTGTATGCGCGACGCCATCGGAAGAGGACACTCGAGGCTGGCGAATACCTGTTCGATCGCCCGCTCCCGGGAAAAGAAGTTTTCTGGAAGCTGGCGAACGGCGAGGTCTACCAGCAACCGTTCACGGTACGCGAAGGGGAAACCATTTTTGACATCGCCCACGATCTGGAAGCCGCAAAGTTTCTGACGGCCGATGACTTCCTGAATGCGGCACAGGACCCCAGTCCGATCAAGGATCTTTTTCCAGAGGCAAAAACGCTGGAAGGTTTCCTGTTTCCCGCGACCTATAATCTTCCAAAACATGCGACTGGGCAGGAGATGACCGGAATGATGGTGAGAAAATTCCGGGAAGCCCTGGCGAATGTTTTGCCGAGCGGGAGCCCGGAGAGCGATCCGGGGGTATCAATCGCCTCCGCGGTTACGCTGGCATCCTTGGTGGAACGTGAGACTCCGAAGCCGGACGAGCGGCTGCTGGTCGCGGGCGTGTTCACCAACCGGCTGGCAAGGAACATGCCTTTGCAATGCGACCCCACGGTTATTTATGCGCTGCAGCAGGACGGCAAGTATAACGGCGCGCTGACGCTGAAGGATTTGCGGATTGATTCGCCCTACAACACGTATATGAACCGGGGCTTGCCGCCCGGGCCGATCGGCAATCCCGGGGAAATTGCGTTGCGCGCGGCGTTTCATCCAGCGGAGACCCCGTATCTTTATTTTGTGGCCAACACGCGGGGCGGGCACTTTTTCGCGTCCACACTGGCGGAACACAACAAGAATGTGGCCAAATATCACCGCCTGCTCAGCGGGGAGCCCGCGGAACCTCCGGCGGTGGAAGCGCATCATACTCATGCCGGAGGCCCGGCGCGCAAAGGCAAACGATGAGCGAAGCGCTCAAACACAAGAAGGACATGATTCTGGACGCGGCGCGCGACCTGGGCGTCGAGAAGTGGACGGTTGCGGAGATTGACCAGCTGCGGCGCAAGCTGCTGGCGGATCACGGCGAAGCGGGAAAAACCGGGAACGATTACATTGTCGAGGTATTGAAGACGGCGGGCTGGAAAATCCAGATTACGGAGCGCGAGGAAGCGGAAGATCGCTTCGAGGAAGAGTTTGAAGACATTCTGCATTTCAAGACGCTTTATGACGCGGAGGTAAGCCTGACTCGCCTGGACGAATTGCTGCGCCGCTTTCGCACGCACGGGGAACGGGCGGCGGTGGAGCGGGTGCTGGAGATTGCGCGGCTCGGCAAGCGCCGGGCAGAGATGATTTCACGAAACCGCAAGGTGGAAGAGCAGAAACGCAAAGAGAAGAAGGAAATCGCAGAGTGGTTCCGCATCTGGCTGGAGGCCCCGGAGTCCTTTTTTGACTGGCTCCAGGTGCGCAAAGCCTCGCCGGAGTTTCATGCCACGTTTGGCGAAATCGAGGAAGAGTAATCTTGCTGCCGGAAAATAACCTGCCCGAATTGCCGCCCTATTCCCTGGACGTAGAGGGGATGGACCTCGGCTCGGATATCAAAGCCGTGGGACTGGAATTGATCGGGACGGAGAGCCGCGAGCCGGTACGGGGCGAGGAAGCAGCTTCCATCTGGGCGGCGGTGATTCCCGCACTGGCGGGCGAAGAGACGTGGGTGCTGGATTTTTTCAGCCATCTGGATCGCGTGCGCGACTACTCGAAGGGTCATGAAGTGGAATTCCGCGAAGCGGCTAACCGCTGCCTGGTGATTCCGCAGCTTCCAGCCGACAAATTGCGTGAGCTTGTTGGCCGATTTGCAGGAGAAACTTTCGGCTTGCGCTGCGGCGCTGCGGCGAATGAGGCGGACGTTGCTGTGGAGAGCGAGCTTTCCCGTCGCGGGTTGGATGCTTATCAGGATGCGTACACACGATACACGTTTTGCGCGATCTGCGAGCCAGATGACGGTTGGGTGACGCTGCTGAGCCAGAGTTTATGGCCGAGCGAGATTATTCGGCGGGCGCGGCCGGCGCTGCAGCCGTTTCGCGTGCACATTGCACGGCCCCAGTGAGTAAGCGGTTTGACGCTCCCCGGGATGGTTGCTAAATTGCCTAGTTTGGATAGAAGACGCAGAATTCACTGATGAAACGCATCTGGAAGCGCATGATTTTGGTGACAGTGTCGGCGGCCGCCTGCGGCTGCGGGTCCGCGGTCAAAAAGACCAAGACGGTTCCGGCAGCGGAGCGGCCCGTCGCGCGGGAGGCGAGCGAGGAGGAGCTGCTCGATCGCTACAATGCGCTTGCACGAGGCCTCAAAAGCATGGATGCCACACTGGAACTGAAGCCGACCGCGGGCACGAAGTATAGCGGCGTAATTGACGAATACCACGAGGTGAAGGCATTTTTGCTGGCGTCGCGACCGTACAACATTCGCATGATCGGCCAGGTGCCGGTTGTCGGAAAAACCGTGTTTGATATGGTGAGTGACGGGCAGACGTTTGAAGTCTCGATTCCCCCGAAGAACAAGTTCCTGGTCGGCCAGGTCGCGCTGGAACGGCAGAGCAGCAAACCCATCGAGAACCTGCGGCCGCAGCACCTGGTGGACGCCGTGTTGTGGCCGGAAGTACGCAAGGAAGAAGTGCGGCTAATTGAGGAATACAACGACGAGAACGCGCGGTATTACGTCCTGACGGTGCTGCGCGGCGGATACAAGTCGGAGATATTGCGGAAGATCTGGTTTGATCGTGCCGATTTGAACATGGTGCGGCTGCAGTCCTACGGGCCGAAGGGAACGCTGCTCTCCGATGTGCGCTACGGGAACTGGCAGCCGGTTTCAGCCGCGAGCGCCGAACAGTATCCGATGAGCATTCGCATCGAACGGCCTCATGATGAATACCGCCTGGACCTGGCCATCAGCAAGATTCGATTGAATGGGGCGCTCGAAGCCGATCGCTTCAAGCTGGAGGCGCCGGCGGGCGCCGAGGTCGTGCAGGTAGGGGAGAATTCCGGGGAAAAGCGGCCATGATGGGCCAGTTTGTTTTCCGCAACCTGTTTCACCGGCCGGTCCGCACTCTGATTGGCGTGGTGGCCATCGCCGTTGAAGTTACTCTCGTCATTGTCATCGTGGGGCTCACTTCCGGCATGCTGCAGGAAACTGCTAAGCGAATCGAGGGAATCGGCGCCGACATCATGGTGCAGGCACCCTCAGCGCAGATCTTTATCGTGATGAGCGGCTCGCCTATGCCCATCAAGATTGGTGAAAAGATTCACGAACTGAAATATGTGCAGTATGTCAGCCCGGCGTTTTTGCAGTTCAACACTTCAGGCGGCGTCGAGACGATCTGGGGAATTGACCCGGTTTCTTTCCGCGACGTTTCGAACGGATTCGTGTTTCATGAAGGGCATGACTTAGAAGGGCCGGACGACATGCTGGTGGACGACTGGCAGGCCAGGGCCAAGCACGTGAAGCTCGCCGATACCTACACCTTGCTGAATCACGCCTGGAAGGTTGTTGGCATCGTGGAACATGGAAAGGCGGGGCGCATTTTCGTTCCCATTACCACGCTGCAGGAGCTAGTTGGGGGCCGCGACAAAGCGACCATTTTCCTGGTGAAGTGCACCCGCCCCGAGCACACGCCGGATGTCATCGGCGAAATCAAGGAACTTCTGCCCAACTATCCGGTGCGGCCGGTGAAGGAATTCATGACGCTGATGACGTCGACGAACATTCCGGCGCTGCAGACCTTCATCAATTCGATGATTGCGCTGGCGGTTTCGATTGGATTGCTGGTGATTTTCCTTTCAATGTACACGACGGTGCTGGAGAGGACCCGCGATATTGGCGTGTTAAAATCATTGGGTGCCAGCAAGTTCCTGATCATCCGCGCGCTTCTGGCGGAGACCACATTGCTTTGTCTGCTGGGAATTGTTGCCGGCATCGGCCTCAGCTATGTGGTGCGGGCTGGTTTCCTCAAGCTATTTCCGACACTTTCCATTTTGATTACCGCGGGCTGGGTATTGCGCGCAGGGCTGATCGCCATCGTGGGTGCGCTCGTCGGCGCAAGCTATCCAGCGTGGCAGGCCAGCCGCAAAGACGCGGTCGAAGCGCTGTCTTACGATTAGCGTTATCCGTCGCAGATCTGAAGATCGGCCACTACAGGGGATGGGAAACTAGGCAGAGATGGCAATCACAGTTACAATACGAACGAATCCCACCGGAACCGCGGAGCCCGAGCTCAAAACCTTGGAGCCGATACTCAAAGTCGAGAACGTCTGGAAGCTGTATCACGCGGGCAAAGTGGAAGTACCGGCGCTGCGCGGCGTAAACTTCGAGGTTTTGCCCGGGGAATCCGTGGCGGTGATGGGGCCTTCAGGTTGCGGGAAGTCTTCGTTGCTTTATGTGATCGGGGGACTGGCTAAGGCTTCTCGGGGCAAAGTGCTGGTGGACGGCAACGACCTGGTGGCAATGAGCGACGCCGAACGCACGAAACTTCGCCGCCACAAAATCGGATTTGTCTTTCAGCGATTCAACCTACTGCCTGCATTGACGGCCAAGGGCAACATCGCGATTGCCCAATACATTCACGGCGACGGATTCGATCCGCACCGCTTCGAAGTTGTGACCAAAATGCTGGGCCTCGAGGGAAGGCTGGAGCACCGGCCATCGGAGATGTCCGGCGGCGAGCAGCAGCGCGTGGCCATCGCGCGCGCGATCATCAACGAACCGAAGATTCTGTTGGCCGACGAGCCCACGGGCAACCTGGACACCAAGAATTCGGAGATTGTGCTGGAAATGCTGCGACGTTTGAATAAGGATCTGGGGCAAACCATCGTCATGATAACGCACAACCCGGAAGCCACAACGTATTTCGACCGCGTGGTGCACATGCGCGACGGCGTGATCGTGGACGGAGTGCCGGCAGACTGAGCCATGGCGGGAATCGGTCAATTTTTTTACCGGACGTTTTTCTGGTCCTACGAGCGCGGCTCGTGGCAGTACGACGTGGCGGTGATTCTGATCCTGGTTTTTGTGTTCTCCCCGAAAGGCTGGTTTCATGACCAGCCGCAAGTGGGACTCCCGGTGAACTCGACGCAGGTGGAACTCGTTTCCAAGTCGGGTGAGGTGGAAGTTTATAGGATTGATTCCCGGGTGCTCGCGCCACCAGAGCAGACGCCAGCGCTGCAGAACGAACTCCATAACGCCCTGCAGAAGGCCGGGGCGGGGCTGCAGGATGGGCGCTTCTCGATTGGAAAGATCGAGGCGCTGCGTGACGCCGGCGGTAATGTGATTGCCTACCAAGTGGAAATCAAGCACTAATCGAGGGGTCCAATTGACTGAATGCCTTGAGAGTCGTCGGCCCTCAGCATGTGCTACGATTTGAATGTACACAGATTTGAACGGGACAGGGGATGCATTGAAAAGAAACGCCCTTTTCGTATTGGTTTTGCTCTTTGGGTGCCTGGAAATTCCGGCCTTGGCGGGCGGCGGACAGAATTCCGGGAAGTTGACACTGGATTACGTGCTTACCATGATGGACAGGTCGGCGGAGGACTTCCGCAGCCTGACGGCAGGGCTCGACCATGTGAAGTACACCGCGGTGGTCAAGGACACCTCGACGGAATCGGGCGAGATTTATGTGCGCAAGGATTCCAAGCTGCGCATTGATTTTATTTCGCCGGATCCTCGAACGATCATCCGGAATGGCGACAATCTTTATATCTACACCCCGAAGATCAATCGCGTGGAAGAGTACAACATCGGCAAAAACCGCGCGCTAGCCGACCAATACCTGGCGCTGGGATTTGGAACGCGCGCCGAAAGCCTGAAGAAAAGTTATACCGTGAGTCTAGCGGGAGAAGAAGAACTCGACGGGCACAAGATGGAGCTGGTGGAGCTGGTGCCGCGCTCCGATGAATTGCGCAAGCAGATCACTAAGATTGTGATGTGGGTGGACGAGGCTTCCTGGCTGCCGGTTCAACAGAAATTCCTGGAAGCAGGTTCGGGCGATTATTTTCTGTCGCGGTACAAGAATGTGATGAAGAACCTGAAGATCGGCGACGGCAAGTTCAAGCCGGATTGGCCGAAAGGCACGAAGATCGAAAAGCCGCACGAGTAGCAGACCCGTGGTTTAGGCGCGCGCCGCTTCCCTTTCCAAGAGCTTTTCTTTGCGTTCGAGACCCCAGCGGTAGCCGGCGAGTTCCCCGTCGGTGCGAATCACACGGTGGCACGGAACCACGATCGAGGTGGGATTCGTGGCGCAGGCGCGGGCGACGGCGCGCACGGAATTTGGCTTGCCCAGTGCGCGCGCGACTTGCTTGTACGTGCGTGTGGCGCCGAGCGGGATTTTCTGCAGCTCCTGCCAGACGCGGCGCTGAAATGCGGTGGCCTGCACATCCAGCGGCAGATCCTTGCTGGGAGCGTGGCCTTCCACGCGGCTGAGGATTTCCTTGAGCCAACCTTCGTTCGAAGCCGCAGCGCGTCTGATCTCCGCACGCGGGTATTCTTTTTCTAGAGCGCGTACGAGGATTCTTTCGTCGTCGCCCACGTAGACTGCCGAGATTCCGCGTTCGGTCCCCGCGACCAACACCTTGCCCAACGAACTTGCCGCCACTGTGAATCCGATTTTCATGCCTGCTCCTCCCTTCCGGTACGATGCCGGGGTCATTCCCAACTGTGAATTTGTTTTTTCATAGACGCGGCTGGGCGAGCCATAGCCGCATGCGTAGAGTGCTTCCGAGATATCCACGCCGGAGCGCAGCTTTTTCTTGAATTTTTCCAGACGCGCGGCGTGGGCGAATTCCCGGGGGGACAATCCGGTTACCCGGTGAAAAACGCGCCGCAGTTTTGCCGTGGAGGTGTTCAATCGCGCGGCAAGCGGGCCGAGGCGGATCGAGTCTTCTTCACTCGCGCTCCCAATGAGTTTTGCTGCTTGTTTCACCAGGGAAATTGATTCCAGCTGTTCCTGGGGACGGCAACGGCGGCACGGCCTATAGCCGTTCTTCTCGGCTTCCTGCATGGTGCGGAAGAATACGGCGTTCCGCCGAAGCGGCCTGCGCGCCGGACAGGTTGGGCGGCAGTAAATGTGCGTCGAGCGCACTGCTAAGAAGAATTTTCCGTCTGCGCGCGGGTCGCGATCCAAAGCGGCTTTCCAGAATTCGGCGGCGGCCTCGGAGGAGATACTGCTGGTTTCCGTGCTGGTGGCCAATCTGTTCATGCACCGAGATTATAGAACTTCATGATAGCAATCTATCCGGTTTCGGGCGTCAAAGTCGCTTCAGGCTTCGCCGGGACAGGGCACAACTTCTTCCGGCGGCGCAGCGGGTTTGTGGGGAGCAAGTATCACCAGTAATACGGCGGCAAGAATGGTACCGCTGGCGATCAGCGTTCGCAGGGTCAATGGTTCGCCTCCGAACGACCACCCGAGGAACAGGGCTACGACAGGGTTGACGAAGGCGTAAGTGGCTACGCGGGACGCGGTGCTGTGTTTAAGGATATAGATGTAAGCCGAAAAGCCGAGGGCGGAGCCGAAGGAAAACAGATACAGAACCGCGAGCCAGGAGCGCATTGTGACCTGCGCGGGATGAAACTGATGCAACTCGCCAGTTCCCGCGGCCACGATCCACAACCCGACGCCACCTGCCAACGACTGCATGGCTACGCCCAGGAGCGGCGAGTGCGGGACGGGGTGATGCCGCGAATAGATGGAGCCGGCTGCCCAGGCGAGCGAACCGATTATCAAGGTGATAGCGCCGACGGGATTGACGCGCTCGGACCCGCCGAGGTGCGAAGGGCCTACGAGCAATGCGATGCCGGCAAAGCCGAGGACAAAGCCAGTGAGAACCCGCGGGCCGGGCCGGACGCCGCCGGGACGCAGCCAGTCAAGGATTACCATCCAGAGCGAAACTGTGGCCACCAGCAGCGAGGCAATGCCGGATGGGACGCGCGTCTCTGCCCAGGAGAGCGCTCCGTTACCGCAAAGCAGCAACAGCAGGCCGGTGATGATCGTGGTGCGCCACTGCGCTGGCGTTGGCTTTTCCTTGCTCAGATGACGGAACACCGGGTAGAAAACCAGGCCGATAGCGACATGCCGGATTCCCGCGAGCACAAACGGAGGAATCGTTTCGACGCCAATGCGAATGAAGAAATAGGTGGAGCCCCACAGGATATAGACCGCGGCGAACGCAACGAGGACGTGCGTGCGCGGAGCGGCGGAATCGCGCGGGGTCGCTGGGGAAATTACCGAAACCGATGAGGTGGAATTGGAGCTCATTCGCTGACCTGACCCATTCCAAGATAGCGTGAAAGGAGAGTCAGGGCAGCGACCATATTGGAACCAGGCGGGGCAGCAGGCGAACAGGAAGCAAAGATTTGGAACAATCGTAAGAGCGGTACTAGTCCTAAGTGTTTCGATTTAGGACACTTCGGGTGTTTTCCACAGGTTGACACTTCCCCCGATAGGTGGCATTTTGGCAGCCCAACATCTTTCTGGGGTTCGGGTCCGGCACGTCAAGTAATAGAACCAAATCAAGGGTCCTCTATAGATTCATCTCTCTGAGGGGTGAGATGAGTTCCAGCAATCACGCGCTAGCTTGGGAAAATTACAACGTACAGCGAGAGGTGACGGCGCAGGCCGCCGCAGTTTCGGCCATTTCGATGCCGGAGCCGTCAGCCGCTTCGCCGGTGCCAGCGCTGCGGGTGATGCCGCTGCTGCGCGGGCCGCAGCCCCGCCGGTTTGTGCGGGTGCCCACGCATGCCGTTGGGGTCCACCTGGAACAGCGGGAGTGTCCACGGGCGTCCCTGAGGCTGCCGCTGAAGCTCAGGAGCGTCAATGGGCTGCTTGAGGACTATCCGATAACTCTGGTGACGCGGGACATCAGTTCGTCGGGGGTGTTCTTCCTTTGCCCGAAGTCCCTGACGCTGGAAACCGAAATTGAGCTGGATATCGTGCTGGTGAGCCGGCCGCTGGGCTATGGGAACGTGGTGGTTTCCTCCAAAGCGCATGTGAAGCGCGTGGAACCGGCGAACATGCCGGGTTGGTTCGGGATTGCCGTGAGTTTTGACGATTTTGCGTTTGACCGGGACGACAATATCCCGGGACGCTTCTCCGCCGCAGACTGACAATCGCTCCCCAATCGGATTCCCTGCTCCCAATCTTCGCGGTCCGAGTGTTTCTGCTACCCTGGTGTCGATGAGTCTCCGACCCGCGCTACATGCTGTGCTGTTTGATTGGGACGGCACGCTTCTGAACTCCTACACTGCGGACTCTCAGGCTTACTTGGCGATGTTTCGCGCGATGGGTGTGAACTGGGGGCTGGCGGAGCTGGAGCAACACTATTCACCGGACTGGTATGCGGTTTACCGAGCCGCGAACATTCCCAAACAACGATGGGATGAGGCTGACCGGGTCTGGCGGGCGTATTACCTAAAACATCCCTCCAGATTGATGGCGGCGACGCGGAGGGTCCTGGCGCAGCTCAGGGGACGGCACAAACTCGGGCTGGTGAGCAGCGGGGATCGCGAGCGGGTGAGCCGGCAGTTGCGGCATTTTCGCCTGACCCGGCTGTTTCGCACTCGCGTGTTGGGCGGAGACACCGAGGAGAACAAACCGCATCCGGCTCCCTTGCTGAAAGCCCTGAAGGAGATGAAGGCGGAGGCGCCGCATTGCGTGTATGTGGGAGATACGCCAGAGGATATGGAGATGGCGCGGGCGGCGGGGGTGCGGGCGATTGCGGTTCTCGGGCCGTTTCCGACGGAAAAGAGGTTGCGGGCGGTGAAGCCGGAGATTTTGTTGAATGGGTTAGAGGAATTGCCGAAAGTTTTGCGGGAGTTATACGGCGAGGCAAGAAGCTGAGATTCGTTTTGCAGCCTGATTGAGCGCATCTCATACTACCAGCAGATTTTCAGTTGCGGTCCTGAGCCTCTCCTTGCCGGACAGGCTCGGGATGACAAGCTCTCAGAAAATTCGCTTGTTGAAAATGTTTAATTTGGATGAAATGGCTGCTAGGGTTTGGCGGCGGCCGCAGGAGCTGGCGGAGGAGTTGTGGACGGTGGTTGGACTTCGGCCGGGGGATATGGCTTGAAGTCGGACCACTTGATGGTGACGCGGACGGGAACTTCGCGGCTTTGTATTTTGTATACGTCTTCGGCGCGGGAGTAGTTGGGGAACCAGTATTTGCCATCCACGTTTTCTCGATACGTTTCGAACATATTGAACGGCAAATTGCCCGGACGCATCGGGCCGAGGTCGGTCACCCACTTGCCGTAGGTCTTCACGACTTCCAGATATTTCTGATCTACCCACAGGATGCCGTCAAAAAGCGGGTGCTTGCGGTCCAGTGTTTTGGGGTGGACCTCAAAAATGTAGCAGTCGATTTCGTCAACCTTTTCGCTGCTCAGGAACTTCACATTGTACTTGGCGAGCTGGTCTGTGGTTAACGGGAACGCCGGGACGCTGCCCAGATAGTGCGCGTCGTCAGGCTCGAATTGCAGATACTGCAGCGAGGATTGCGGCGCAGCGAGGGCTTTTTCGTAGAGCTGGCCGCTGCTGGAGCGGACGGCCTGATAGGTGGCGTTGTACTCGCCGGCGGGCTTTCCATCGGGGCCGAACTCCTGGATGCGCACGGTGCGGCGATAGGAATAAAGCGGGCGCTCGGTCTGATATAAATCTTCCTTCTTCGCAAATGTGCTGATGATCTGGGTGGGTGGCAGGGAGGGCGGAGCTTCGGGCTGAACGGCGCCCGTGACTCTCTCTATTTTGTGCTCGGGCGGAGGCGCTTGCGGGCCGGCGGGATTTTCCTGTGCTGTTACACCGGGAGGAGTCCAGAAAAAGCCCGCGAGAACGGCAACCGAGAAACCCTTCATTATTTTCAAGTTCACGGAATTTGCGGGGTTGCGCTGCATATGGATTTGGATGCGAGGAGCAGAGGATTGCGCCGCCTGACGTCCTGCGACCAGTGTAACGCAATGGCGGCAGGGCCGGGGGGCGATTTGGAGGAACGGCCGGAGGCTCTGGTAGACTCGAAATATTGAGAGTGAGGGGATGGTCGCGCGTCGCTACATGGTCACGGGTCGTGTGCAAGGAGTGGGCTACCGGAATTTCGTGGAGCACACCGCGGGCAAGCTGAATGTGGACGGGTATGTGCGAAATCGCCGCGACGGCAGCGTCGAAGTGTTCGCGATGGGCACGGCCGAGGAATTGGCGAAGCTGCGCGGAGCGCTGGAGCGGGGGCCGATGATGGCGCAGGTGGGGCGTGTGAGCGAAGAACCGAGCGAGGTTGAAGCAAAATACATTGGGAATTTCACGGTTGAATTCACGGAATAACCAGGAGCCGAACGAATGGAAGATTTGAAGAAGTTGATCCGCGAAATTCCGGACTATCCGAAACCAGGGATCCTTTTTTACGACATCACCACGCTGCTGAAGCACAAGAAGGGTTTTCACGCGATGATTGACCGGCTGTGTGGGCATTATGAGGGGCATACGATTGACCTGGTGGCGGGCATTGAGGCGCGCGGATTTATTTTTGCTCCCGCTCTGGCGTACCGGCTGAACGCGGGTTTTGTGCCGGTGCGGAAGCCGAACAAGCTGCCATCGAAGACGGCGAAAATCTCCTACGCGCTGGAGTATGGAACAGACTCGATGGAAGTGCACGAGGACGCGGTAGAGAAGGGGCAGCGCGTGCTGCTGTGCGACGATTTGCTGGCCACGGGGGGAACGGCGGCGGCGGCAGTCGAGTTGATTCGATCGCTGGGCGGAGTTGTGGAAGGCGCGGCGTTTGCGGTGGAACTGACTTTTCTGAACGGCCGGGCGAAGTTGCCGGGAATTGATGTGTTTTCGCTGATGCAGTATGCCAAGTGAAAGCGCTCCGTGCGCCAGCGCTGTTTCCTAATGGTTTCCGTTCTACTCATGCGTTTTCGACTGCAGGAAACTGCGGGCAGCCGTGCTGAGACTGGTACCCACACATAATAAAAGGGCACCCTTTTTCCAATGTGTTGATCCTTGTGCTCAATACTCCGGACAGCCCAGCTTGATGAGGATTATTGGCAGAGAGACTCGGTCTCTCTTTCTGAGTGCTGATATCTGACTACTGAGTAGACTTGCGGTGGCGCTGGCGGAGGGCTTCGAACAGGACTACGCCTGTGGCTACGCTGACGTTGAGGGATTTTACGGGGCCGGTGGTGGGTAACGAGACCAGGAAGTCGCAGCGCTTGCGGGTTAGTTCGTGCAGACCGTTCGCTTCGCCACCCATGACGATGCCGGTGGGTGTTGTGTAATCCAGTTCGGTGTAGCTTTTCACGGAGGTTTCATCCAGGCCTACCAGCCAGTAGCCCGCTTGCTTTAATTCTTCCATTGCGCGGACCAGATTCACAACCTTGGCGACGGGCAAGTGTGCTAGTGCGCCCGCTGAAGCGCGTGCCACTGCGTCGGTGAGTCCGGCGGCGCGGCGTTCGGGGATGACGATGCCGTGTGCCCCGGCGGCTAGCGCGGTGCGGATGATGGCGCCGAGGTTGTGGGGATCTTCGACGCCGTCAAGCAGGACAATCAGGCCGGCCTGGCCTTTGGATTTGTTGGCTTGGTCGAGGAGGCTTTCAAGTGTGGCTGGTGGACGCGCGGCGGCAATAGCTACGACGCCTTGATGATCACGGGAGTTGGCGAGGCGGTCGAGCTGGCTGCGATCTTCAAAGCGGACGGGGATGTTTTGCGCGCGGGCGAGTTCGACGATTTCTTCGACGCGGGTGTCCTGGCGGCCTTTGGCGATTAGGATGCGATCGAAGGCGCTGCCGGCTTCGAGAGCTTCGCGAATGGCGTGAATGCCGGTGAGACGATCCATGGGAAGAGAGTTTACAGATGAACGTTCAAAGTTGAAAGTTCGGGGGAAAGAAAGAAATAGATTTAACGCAGAGGTCGCTGAGGAAGAGCGCAGAGTGCGCTGAGAGATTGGGGCGAAGGATTTATTGGGGGTGGAGGGGTAAACCGTAAAAGCGGAAGCTTCGCTCCCGCACTCAAAATTAGTCGAGAGCGGAGCAGAATTCGAGAATGCGGGTGCGGACGGATTTTACGGGGGTGAGGAACGGGAGGGTGGCGGCTTCGTCGAGGAGGAGGATGACGCGATCGAGTTCGCCTTCGCCGACTCGGCCGGTGAGCGCGAGACGAATGGGATTAAAAAGATCGCGGCTTCGGACGCCACAAGTTTCCTTCAAGTATGTGGCGACCTCCTTGAAGCGCTCGGAGGTGAAAGGAGCCGGCTCGAGGAGGAACAGGGCGAGATGGCGGATGACGTCACGGGCGGCGTAACGCGAGATGGCGGCTTGGGCGTCGGGGGATTCGAGGATTCGGGCGGCGTCGTAGTGGAAAACGGGACGAAGGAGATTAGTTAGGGCGGTGCGGTTTTCGGCGTAGTGGCCGAGAAGTTGCGCGGCACGCTCGGCCCACGCGAGGTGCTCGGGGGTGGGAGCGGTGGTTAGCCAGCGGTTTTCGTGGAGAAGAGTGATGATGTGGGTTGCAGTGTAGGGATTGGGGTGCGGGGGATGTTCGGCGAGGTGGTTGTTGAGGGGCATGGGGAGAGTTTAACGCATTAAGAACGGCCCGCCGCGGACGGCGGGCCCTAGAAAGCGAACAACGGGCTGGGCGAGCCCGGTCCCTACAAGGAGAGCGTGGCTACCACGTGGGCGGCGATGGCTTCGCCGCGGCCTATCGCGTCTACGCCTTCGTTGGTTTTGGCTTTCAGGTGGATTTTTTCGGCGGGGACGCGGAGGGCTTTGGCGAGAGCTTCGCGCATTTTGGGGAAATGCGGGCCGAGTTTCGGGCGCTCCAAGATTACGACTGCGTCCACGTGTTCAATAGCAAGATGTTTCTCGTCGAGGAGTTTGCGGGCGTACTCGAGAAATTGAAGACTGTTGGCGCCTTTCCACTTGAGATCCGTGTCGGGAAAATGCGTGCCGATGTCGCCCAGGCCCGCGGCGCCTAACAGCGCGTCGCAGAGCGCGTGGGCGATGACGTCGCCGTCGGAATGTCCGACGGGGCCTTTGTCGAAGGGGACTTCGATGCCGCCGATGATGAGTTTGCGCCCTTCGGCGAGGCGATGCAGGTCGTAGCCGATGCCGCAGCGAACGCTCATGCTTTTTTCTGCTCGAGCTGGAGATAAAAGCCGGCGAGGGCCATATCGGAGGGTTTGGTGATTTTGATGTTGCGCTCGGAGCCGTGAATCACGTGGACGTCGTGGCCGAGGCGCTCGACAAGGCCCGCTTCGTCGGAGGCGTTGGCGCCGTCGGCTTCGGCGCGGGCAAAGGCTTCTTTGAGAAGACGTGTTTCGAACACCTGGGGCGTTTGCGCTAGGACGATGCGTTCGCGGGGAACGGTGCTGGTGATGAGGGCTACATCTTCGGGAAGGCTGGCGCGTTTTACCTCTTTCACGGTGTCCATCGCGGGGATGCCGACGATGGCCGCTTTGCAGCGGCGGGCTTCTTCGATTACGCGGGTGATGTGCTCGACGGCAACGAACGGACGAACGGCATCGTGGACGAGTACGAGTTCGGTGTCGTTCGAGACCAGTTTCAAGGCGGCTGCTACGGACTCTTGGCGAGAGTCTCCGCCTTTAATTACGCGCACCGGTTGCTTGAATTTTTCCTGGCGGAGGCGAGCTTCGAGCTTTTCGATGCCGTCCTGACGGGTGGCAACGATGATTTCGGTGACTAGCGGGCAAGAGGCGATGCGGCGCACGCTGAGAACAGCAATGGGCACGCCGTCGAGTTCCAGAAACTGCTTCGGCGTCTCGGCGCCCATGCGCGTGCCGAGACCTGCGGCAGGAAGGATGGCTGTAATCTGACCCATAGCGTGACAGCAGACCGGCTGAAGCGACACCTTGCGGGCCCAAGCGCGGGATGCAGAAGGGAAAGTGTACCGCAACAATGGGGTGGAAGAAAAATGGTGGGGGGTGGAAGAGGGGGACTGGTACGGGCGATGGCTTGGTCGGATGGTTCGGGTTTAGAGAAGCGCACAAACAGGGGTGGCTGTGCCAGAGAGGCACGGTGATTCGGAAGTTCTGTGATGGGGCTTACGCCGCAAAAGCGACAGCTTCTCACTCGCACGCAAGAGTGCCCTACAAGGCGTCGGGGTAGGGGTTGACTGCTGGTGGGTCAATAGCAGCAGAGGTTTCAGAGCGCGGCGGGCGTAAGGAGTGGCCGTTGCCACCGTTGGCGCCATCCGCACGCGAGCCTGCGCCAGCAGCGGCGGCGCGGACGGAGCCAGAGTCGGTGCGCTCGTCGAGGCGGCCGAAAATCATTTTGCCGGCGGGCGTCTGGTGAACGGAAGTGACCAGGATGTCCAAGGTGCGGTTGATGAACCGGCGGGCGCCATCCACGACCACCATGGTGCCGTCATCAAGATAGGCAACGCCCTGGGTGGGCTCCTTTCCTTCGCGCAGGATGAGGACCCGCATCGATTCGCCGGGCAGCACGGCGGGCTTCAGAGCGTTGGCCAGCTCGTTGATATTCAGCACGGGAATATTCTGGACCCGCGCCACTTTGTTCAGGTTGTAATCGTTGGTCACGATTTTGGAGCCGGTGCGCCGGGCCAGTTCCACGAGCTTCTGGTCCACGCCTGCGTGACCCGCAATATCGTCATCCAGCACGCGAATCTCAAGGCCGGGCATTTTCTGCATGCGCTGCAGGACTTCCAGGCCGCGGCGGCCGCGCTGGCGTTTCAAGGAATCGGAAGAATCGGCGACCATCTGCAGCTCGTGAAGCACGAAGCGGGGGAGGCCGAGCGAACCGTCGAGAAAATGAGTTTCGCAAATATCCGCGATGCGGCCGTCAATGAGGACACTGGTGTCGACCAGCTTCATCAGCGAGGGGGCGGCGGCCGGAGCAGCGACATTGGCTTGCCCGGGCAACGCGACTTGCCGCAAATCCCGCCCTCGCCGCGTGCCGATCACCAATCCGAGGTAGCTGAGCGATAGCAACGAAGCGAACTCAACGAAGGACTTGGCGGGTTCAAGAGCCGAGGTGCGGGAAACAACGAGGGTAATCAGGAGGGATGCGAGCAGGCCCAGGACCACGCCGACCGCACCCCCCACAAGCCCGCTGATCTCCGCGTGGCGGAGTCTTAACTCCGCGAGGAGAATCACCATGGCGATGAAGAAGCCGAGGCCTGCGGCGGGAAGTCCGTGGAAATTGAAGGGGTGCAGGGCAAAACAGAGGGAGACCGAAGCGCCGAACAGCGCGAAGCGGACGACCCAGAAATCCCAGTCCTGGCCAGGCAGTCCGCGCATCTTTGCTCTGGACAACGAGGACCCCGAGTAAGGACTGCCGGCTTGGCTCGACCCTGGACCGTTCATAGGACCTCACGGTACCGCGTACGATCAACCGCTCCGCGGAGCATGGGAGCAAAGAAGGCTAGCTGAGGAAAGAGCCCTTCCTGCCGGAGCAGGTAACTTGATGGACTGTATACTCTTGAATTAGCGTTACGTCAAGTCCGAGTGAGGAGAGCCGAACCTGAGGTTTCAGGAGAGATAGAAACGCGGGACGCGCTGGCTGACGCCGCTGATGAGATCGGAGGTGACTGTGCCGATGCTGCGCGCCACGACGTTGGCCGGATAGACGTGGCTGCCCTCGGTGCCATAGAGCGTGGCGACATCGCCAATTGCGGCGTCGGGAACATCGGTGACATCGAGCATCACCACGTCCATTGAAACGATGCCGATGATCGGGGCAGCGTGGCCGCGGACGTACAGCGCGCCACGATTTCCGAGCGAGCGGTGAACGCCGTCGGCATAACCCGCGGAAACAACGGCGATACGCGACGGGCGCTGGGCGATCCAAGTGGCGTCGTAGCCGACGGCTTCGCCGGCGGCGATACACCGGACACTCATCAGGCGCGCCCGGAGACTCATCACCGGACGCAAAGGCAATTTCTTTTCGAATTCCGTCCGGCGCTCGGGTGGATCGAAACCAGGGTGATATCCATAGAGAATCGCGCCGGGGCGCACCATGTCGGCCCAGGTTTCCGGGCGCGCAGCGATGGCGGCGCTGTTGGCGATGTGCAGGATGCCGGGATCCGCGCCGAGGGTGCGGAGGCGTTCGACGGTTGAATAAAAGCGATCAAGTTGCTGCTGGGTCTGATGACCGAGCTCCGTTTCAGTCAAAACTTCAGAAGACGCGAGGTGCGTAAAGGTGCCGGCGAGGTTGAGGTGCTTGCATTTCGCGAGTTGACGGGCAAAGCAATCGGCATCTTTGGGCATGATGCCCAGGCGGTTCATGCCGGTGTCAATCTTGAGCTGCACGGGGACATTTTTTTTCCGCAGCTTTGCGGCGGCGGCTTCAAATGCGAGTAGTTGTTCGCACCGATGAATCGCCGGCGTCAAATTGTGCTGGAGGAGATTTTTCTCTTCGCCCGGCCAGAAGCCGCCAAGAACCAGAATCGGAGTGCGAACGCCGGCCTTGCGGACCTCGATGCCTTCACCGGCAGAGGCTACGCCGAACCAGTCCGAGCCGGCCTTTTCCAAAATCTTCGCGACTTGCGGGCCGCCGTGGCCGTAGGCGTTGCCCTTGACAATGGAGAGAACTTTTCGCGGCGCCTTGCGTTTTTCGGAAGCCGGGTTCACATAGTCGCGGATGGCGCGAAGATTTCCAATGAGCGCGGAGAGAGAAATCTCGGCCCAGACGGGGCGTCCGACGAAATCCGGGGGACTCTGATTTTTCCTGCTGCGGGTCATGAATATTCCTGAAAGAACTAGTGTACGGCATTCGCGCGCAACGGTGGAAAGCCGGGATGAGGCGCCACGCGCGAGAATGACAACAGCTCCAGGAGGAGCAATCGGGATGCCATGCGGCGGTTCTGAGGCGATCAGCGAAGCTCAATTAAATCCTTGCCGAGCAAGGAGATACGAATGACCCTCAGGAGTCTGAAACGGAGTCTCAACAATCACCTGTGGGCGTCCGGACGCAGTGTGTCAACGGTCTAGAGAATGCAGATTCAAGACACTTGGGCTTGGGCGCTTCGGAGACAGAACCGACGCTGATCAGAAGAGCTTGCGATAGACCAGGAAACCGGAACGCTCGGCCAACTTGTCGTAGAGCTGCATGGCGGTGTGGTTTGTTTCCTGGGTTTGCCAATAGACGCGATTCGAGCCGGCGAGCTTTGCTTGCTCGTAAACTGCGTTGATGAGGGCGCGGCCTACGCCCTGTCCGCGGGCGGATTCGCCAGTGAACAGATCCTGTAAATAGCAAACCGGAGCAATGGAAATCGTGCTGCGGTGAAAGAGGTAATGCGTCAGGCCGAGCAGCTGGCTGCTACTTTCCGCAACGAGAGCGTGCACTGGTTCATAGGCATCGAAGAAGCGCGACCAGGTCATGCGGGTGATTTCAGAGGAGAGCGCGGTCGGGCCGGAGCGGCCATAGAACGCGTTGTACCCGTCCCACAAGCGCCGCCACTGGCCGTAATCCTGTCGAGTAACGAAACGAATGGAGAGGCCAGGGGGCATTTTTGATCCTGCATTTCTGCGCAGCACTCGATGGGCGCAACGCGCTGAGAGTAGATAGCCATCCCATTAGACATTTGGAGTGCGTGAGCCGCAACTATCCACGCTCGAGTGCTTGACAGACAAATTGGATTGCTCGGTGTTGATGGCACTTAGTGAAACGCAGATTATTTCAGGGGACGAGTTGGGTGGAGATCCACCACGTGTTTCCACACTGGTCTTTGACGCCGCCGCGGAGGTCGGGGTCGCCGGGTTTGTGGACGGGTTCCTGGACGGAGACCCCGCCGGCAGCGAGGGCTTTCTTGTAGGTCGATTGCGCATCTGGCACGTAGACGTGGAGCCAGACCGGGAAGGCCGGATAGGCGCCGCTTGCGTCGGCGATCATCACGACGGTGTCGTTAACGCGAATTTCGGCGTGCATGATTTTGCCGCCGGGGCCGTCGAAACGGCGGAGTGGTGTAGCGTCGAACGTTTTTTTCAGGAAATCGAGGACTTGCTGTGCGTGGTCCGCGACGACGTAGACGGAAACGGAATTGTAGTTTTCGGGTTTCCAGGTTTGGCTCATTTGTTTGTCCTCAAAGACATAGTTCGGCTCGGATCCGCGTTTCGCGGGAATTTGCCACCGCCGTTAGCCCGATTGGATTTGGTTCGGGCGTCAATGTTCTGCTGTCGAATTTGAAGCAAACTGCGCGGCGGCGGGCTAAAGCCCGCCGCTAGTAAAGGCTCCCGCTCCGCAGAACCATTCTGGACGGACAAACTGCGCCCGCCTCAGAAGGTGGCCGCTAGAAAGGCCACACCAACCTAAGAGCGGGCCGGGCAAGCCCGGCCCCTTGGAATGTTCCCGGGGCTTGGCCGGCTGAAACCCACCGCTACTGTTCGTCCGGCCCGGAGAATTGGGAGAAGGCGTCGGGGGCGGCTTCTTCGAAGCGCGTCAGGCGGCTGCGGAAGACGAATTTGAGCCTGTCAGTGGGGCCGTTGCGCTGCTTGGCGATGATGATATCGGCCATGTCGCGTTCTTCCGGCGTCATCTCCATTTTGCCCCAGTTGGGGCGGTAGATGAACATGACCACGTCGGCGTCCTGCTCGATGGCGCCAGATTCGCGAAGATCGGAGAGCTGCGGACCGCGCTCCTCGCGCTCCGGGGCGCGTGTAAGCTGGCTGAGGACGAGGACGGGGATCTGCAATTCCTTGGCTAGGCCTTTCAGGCCGCGGGAGATGCTGGCGACTTCTTCCTGGCGGGAGCTGAAGCGTCCGCGAGCCGTGATGAGCTGGAGATAGTCGACGATAACGAGCGAGAGCCCTTTGTCGCGTTTGAGGCGGCGGGCTTTTGCGCCGATTTCGAGGACGCTGGTGGAACCCGCGTCGTCCACCCAGAGCGGCGCGGAAGAAATTGTGCCGAGGGCTTCGGTCATGCGGCGCCAGTCTTCCCGGCTGAGGTGGCCGGAGCGGAATTTGTGCGCGTCCACCTGCGCGACAGACGCGACCATGCGCTGGAGTAAAGATTCCTTGGACATTTCCAGGCTGAAGAGGGCGACCGGCAAGCCGCCGCGGATGGAAATGTTTTCCGCGAGATTCAGAGCTAGCGCGGTTTTCCCCTGCGATGGGCGGGCGGCGAGAATGATGAGTTCCGAGGGCTGCAGGCCGGAGAGAAGCTTGTCGAGTTCGCCGTACCCGGTGGAAATGCCCGTAACGCTTTTGCCTTCGCGGAAGATTTTCTCGAGGCGTTCGAAATTGTCGCGGACGATATCTTTGACCGGGATGAGGCCGGCTTTGACGCGGTCTTCGGCGATGGCGAAGATGCTGGACTCGGCGTTATCGAGGATCGCGTCGGCACCGTCTTCGCCTTCAAAGGCGCGCTGCTGAATGTTGTGCGTGGCGTGGATCAGGTTGCGCAGCATGGCCTTTTCTTTGACGATGCGCGCGTAATGTTCGACGTTGGTGACACGGGGCATGCCATCCACAAGGGAGGCGAGGTACGGCGCTCCGCCGGAGGCGTCGAGTTCGCTGCGGCGGTGGAGTTCCTCGGTGAGGGTAACGAGATCAATGGCCTGCTGGGCTTCGCCGAGGGCGATCATGCGGGTGAAGATGTTGCGGTGCTGGGGAATGAAGAAATCGTCGGGCTTGAGGGCCTCGATTGCGGTGTTGAGGGCGTTGTTATCAAAGAGAATGGCGCCGAGAATGGAGCGCTCCGCGTCGAGGTTGGATGGAAGGGGGCGTTCGAGAGTGGAATCAGCGGGCATGGGGACAGATAGGCCTTTCGCCATTTCGCTTTTCCTTCGCTATAAGTATCACGGCTATCGCAGGAAGGCAAGTGAAGATTTTTCGCTCCGGCAGAAGATCCCTGAGCCGAAGTTCTGAGTGGCAGTGTGCGGCGAATGCGAGCGCGCGTCAATGGGAGTGGGTGTGAATTAAAAAGGAAAACGGTGAAAAACTCTTGAGCGCGAATGTGGCAAGATGCTGCGACGGGAATGGCGCGGAAGGAGCAATGGTGATGAGAGAGATGCACGGGAACCGGCTTCGGCAGGTGAGCAAAGCGGGATCGATGGCGTTTGCGGTTGGATTTGTATTGTGGAATGGCGTGGTTCCACAAAAAGCCGCGAGCGATTCCTACCAAGCAGCGAGGACCAACGCGGACCGGCAAGCGAAGGAATGGATTGCACGCGGGATTCCCGGCTTGTCGCTGACCGTCGCCGTGGAGGGAAAGATTGTTTATTCGCAGGGATTCGGCTACGCGGACCTCGAAGAGCGCGTGCCCGTCTGGCCGACGACCAAATTTCGCATCGGCAGCATTTCCAAGCCGCTGACGGCGACCGCACTGGTTCAACTTGTAGAAGCGGGGAAACTCGATCTGGATTCACCGGTGCAGAAGTATGCGCCGTCGTTCCCGGATAAGGGAGCGGTGATCACCACGCGAATGCTTGCGGGACACCTGGCGGGCATCCGGCATTACCAGGGCGATGAGTTCAATATCCAGAAGCATTATGCCAACGTTTTAGATGGGGTGAAGATCTTCGAGAACGATCCCCTGGTTTCGCCACCGGGGACGAAATTCAATTATTCCAGTTATGGGTACAACCTGCTCGGCGCCGTGGTGGAATCGGCTTCCGGTGAAAATTTCCTCGACTACATGCAGAAGCATGTTTTTGACGCCATGGGCCTGGCGCACACGGCGGCGGACCAGAATAGGCAAATCGTGGGGCAACGCTCGCGCTTTTACGAAAAAGAGAAGGATGGAACGATGGAGAACGCGCCCTATGTGGACAACAGCTACAAATGGGCTGGCGGAGGATTTTTGTCCACGTCGGAGGACCTGGTGCGCTTCGGGTCGATGCTGCTCCAGCCGGGATTCTTGAAAGCGGAGTCGTTGAAACTCTTGTTCACATCGCAGAAAACAAAATCGGGCGAGGAAACAGGGTATGGGATGGGTTGGGAAATTGCAAAGTCGCCGTCCGGGAGAGTGGTTTATGAGCATTCGGGCGGCTCGATTGGCGGAAGTTCACAACTGATTGTGTACCCGGAGACGCGCGTGGTGGTAGCACTGGTGACGAATCTCACAAGCAGGGAATGGAAAGCGGCGGAAGTGGAAGAAGTGGCGGAGAAGTTTGAGAGCGGGAAGAAATAGTGCGTTGGGCACCCCGGAATGTGTCGGTTCAGGATTTACATTGAGAGCATGGCTGGCTGGTTCAAGAAAGAGAGCACCCGCCGCGGCGGGTGCCCCTCGGATGCGTCAGACTGAGGGTCGCGCTCAGACTTCTTTTTCGACGTGGACTTTGATTTCGGCGGTTACGTCGCGGAAGACTTTGACGGTCACCGGGAATTCGCCGATGGACTTGATGGGATCGGCGAGCTGCACCTGGCGCTTGTCCACATCGAACTTTTGCGCCTTCAGGGCTTCGGCGATGTCGCCGGTCGTGACGGAGCCGAACATCTGGTCGTTCTCGCCGGTCTTCCGGTGGAACTTGACGGAAACGCCGCTGAGCAGCTCTGCCTGCTTTTTGGCGGCGTCGAGTTCCGTGGCGGTCTTCTTTGCCAAGGAACCGCGAATGCGTTCGAGCGCCTTCATGTTGCCCGGCGTGGCTTCGATGCCGATTTTGTTGGGCAACAGGAAATTGCGGGCGTAGCCGGGCTTGACGGTGACGACGTCGCCGCGGTGGCCGAGTTTTTCTACGTCTTCTTGAAGAATGATCTGCATGACTCGCTCCTGAATTCTTTCGAAAATCGGTACTGCTCAAAAACCTGGCCCCGACCGGGTCGGGGCCGCTGCATCAGCCGCCCTAGGAGGGCCGGGCGAGCCCGGCCTCTACAAGGTCCGGCTTCTTGGGCCGCGCGGGCTAAAACCTATGCTACCGGGGCCTTCGGGGCTTCGATGGCGCGTGGGGCCTGGACGCCTGCGGCGCTGCCTGCGAAGGGCAACAGGGCAATGTTGCGGGCGCGCTTGATCGCTACGCCCAGCCAGCGTTGGTGGCGGGCGCACACGCCGGTCATGCGGCGGGGTAGAATCTTGCCGCGCTCCTGGACGAATTGCGAAAGAATGTCGGCGCGCTTGTAGTCG
Organism: Acidobacteriota bacterium; assembly: GCA_013289665.1. GTDB lineage: Bacteria > Acidobacteriota > Terriglobia > Acidiferrales > UBA7541 > Acidiferrum. The sequence continues at coordinate 41,903 of JABCZN010000006.1, forward strand.
ATGAAGTCCATCTTCTCGACACAGAACTTGCAGACTTTCTTTTTGCGGAAATACTGGCGCTTGCCGCGGCGCGGGCCGCCGGGACCGCCACCAGGACCTCCGGGGCCGCCTTCGCGGCGTCCACCGCCCGGACCACCTTCGCGGCGCGGGCCGGAATGCGAGTGGCCACCCTCACGGCGAGGGGGACCGCCGCCTTCGTTGCGGTGAGCGGGAGCGGATGGAGCTGCGGGCGCTGCGGGGGCAGTGCCGCCTTCCGCGGCTGCTGGCGCCGGGGGAGGTGCGGCTTGCACGGGTTTCTGTTCCTCTGACATAACTTCCTACCTTTCGAATGTTGCTCCGGGGCGATCGAGCGGAGCGTTCTAACTCGAGAACTTGATCCACGGAACTGCCGGTCTGGAGACCGGCCACTACTTCAGAAAACCTGGTCCCGACCGGGTCGGGGCCACCAGAAAACCGGGAGCGGGCTTAGGCGCTGGCGGTTTGTTCGGCCGGGGGCACCGGTGGTTGCGTCACGCGGCGCGGGCGGCGAGCGGCGCGCTGCTCGCGCTTGTGCGAAAGCTTTTTCTGGCGCTTCAGTTCTTCGTCGAGACGGATCGTCTGATACTTGATGACTGAGTCAAGCACGCCGAGACGGCGCTCGAGCTCGTGAACCAGTTCGCCGTGGTTGGTGCGCACCTGCTGGTAGACGTAGATGCCTTCGCGGTGCTTGGCGACCTTGTAGGCGAGCTTGCGCGTCCCCCAGTGCTCGGTCTTTTCGATCTTGCCGCCCTTTTCGGCGACGGCATGCTCGATGGTGCTGAGGACCTTCTTGATTTCGTCTTCCGGCGTTGCCGGGCGGGCGATGAAAATCAGATCGTACAAACGTTCTTCCATGATGACCTCGTTTCTTCCTGTTCCGGGCGCTGGGCCCGGGAAATTCGTTACGAACCTTGCTCACCGTTAGGGCGAGATCCTTCGCGCCTGCTTCGGAAGGCGGCCGCTACGGTTGTTCGGCCGGCGGAACTCGGCGGTTGTACTTGTTCATGGCGGCAGCGATTCCCTGCGTCAGAATCATTTCCACCGCGTCACCCGCTTCGACCACCATTTCACTGGCCACTTCCAGATCGGCTTTCTTCATCGGCCGCAATACGTAGGCCGCCAAATCGCCAACCGGATGATCGGGGCCGCAACCGAGCCGCAGCCTTGCGAATTCCTGCGTGCCCATGGCGCTGGTAACCGATTTCGCGCCTTTATGCGTTCCCGGCCTGCCGTTTTGGGCGATGCGAATCATGCCCCACGGCAGATCGCGCTCGTCCCACATCACCAGCAAATTCTCCGGACCCAACTCGTACTTTTCCAGCAGGTCGCGAACGCTGATCCCGCTGAGATTCATGGACGTCTGCGGCTTGGCCAGGATCACCTCTTCCCCGGCCACTTTCCCGAGGCCTACCAGGGCCTTGCCCTCGGGACGCTCGACGTGGATGGAAGCACGATTCGCGATTTCATCCACGGCGAGAAAACCAAGATTATGCGGCGTCCATTGATATTCCGGGCCAGGATTGCCAAGGCCGACAATGAGCCGCATGGTGTTTGGCGCGTGACGGGCGGAAAGGAATTACTTCTTCTTTTCCGGCTTCTCGGGAGCCTTTGCGCCTTCCTCGCCTTCCTCGCCTTCGACTTCTTTCTTGCCCTTCTTGATGACCTCGGGCTCGGCCGGAGTCGTCGCAACCGCGGCTTCGACCGGCTTCTCTTCTTCGGCACGCAAGGTGACGACGTGAGAGAGAACCGTTTGCGGATCGGTGAGCAGCTTGAGCTTTGCCGTGTTGATTGGCAGTTCGCCTGCGCGCAGGCTCTGGTTGAGCGCCAGGCCGCTGACGTCCACCTTGAATTCTGTCGGGATGTCCGCGGGCAGGCACTCGACTTCCACTTCGCGGGTGACGACTTCGTACACGCCGCCCTGAACTTTCACGCCGGAGGGCTCGCCAAAGGTGTGCACGGGCACTTTCACCTTCATGCGAACGTCCATGGCGATGCGGAGCAGGTCCACGTGGAGCAGATTGCCGGAGACGGGATCCACCTGCCAGTCTTTCACGATCGCGGGTTCGTGCTTGCCGCCGAGATCCACCTGGAACAAGGTGTTGTGGCCGGATTCGGAGCGGAGAATCGCGGTGACCTGCTTGGTGTTCACGGCCAGTGCGAGCACTTCGCCCTTCCCGCCGTACAGCGTGGCGGGCACCTTTCCGGAAACGCGCAAACGCCGCGCTTCGTTTTTGCCCCGTGTGGCGCGGGGCGCGCCTTCAACAATGATCTGAGCCATGGCTTCTTTCCTTATTGGATAACAGAGAGCAGCGATCAGATAAAAGGAATCAGCAGTTGCCTCCCGTTATCTGTTCTCTATTTGCTGCTATCCCCTTTCATTTGCCGGCCTGAAGGCCGGCGACTAGAAAACCCCCGGGGCATAAAGCCGCCCCTACTCAAATAAACAGCTCGCTGATCGAGGTTTCCTCGTGAATCGAACGAATGCCGCGGGCGAGCAGCTCCGCGACACTCAAAATCTTGATTTTCTTGACGCCCCTGGCGGCTTCGCAGAGGGGCACGGAATCGGTGGCCACCACTTCGGTGATCCTGGATTTCACGATGCGTTCCACGGCCGGCCCGGAGAACACGGCGTGGGTGCAGGCGGCGAAGACCTGGGTGGCGCCTTCGCGGATTAACGCGTCGGCGGTTTTCACCAGGGTGCCGGCGGTGTCAATGATGTCGTCCACGATCAAGGTGCTGCGGCCTTTGACGTCGCCGATGAGGTTCATTACTTCGGTTACGTCCATGTCCACGCGGCGCTTGTCCACGATGGCCAGGGGCGCATCGAGTTTCTTTGCGAATGCGCGGGCGCGCTCCACACCACCCGCATCGGGCGAGACAACGGTGAGGTTCGGCAGCTTCATGTGGCGAAAGTATTCAACCAATACGGGCGAGCCGTACAAGTGATCCACGGGAACGTCGAAATAGCCCTGAATCTGCGGCGCGTGCAAATCAAGCGTGAGGGCGCGGCTTGCGCCAGCGGTTTCAAGAAGGTCCGCAACCAGCTTGGCTGATATTGGAACGCGGGGCTTGTCTTTGCGGTCCTGCCGGGCATAGCAGTAGTACGGGAGAACGGCGGTGATACGCCAGGCAGAAGCGCGTTTGAATGCATCAATCATAAGCAGCAATTCGAGCAGGTGGCTGTCCACCGGAAACGAGCAGGGTTGCACGACGAAGACGTCGGCCCCGCGCACATTTTCAAGAATCTGAAAATATATTTCACCATCGCTGAAGCGGTCGAGCTTGGCCTGGCCGAGGGGCACGTCCAGATGCGCGCAGATGGCTTTGGCCAGAACCGGATTGGCTGTGCCTGTAAAGATTTTGAAACGCTCGTCGTTCACTCGCTTCTCGCTTTAGTCGCCGCTCTCTGGCGACACACTTCTTCGAACCGGAAATTGCCACTTCGCGACCTGAAGGTCGCCGCTCCAGAGCAGGGCTTGCCGATCTAGGGATCGGCCACTACCATTGAAGTTTCAGAATTCGGAGAGACGCTGAGGATCAACCGACAATCGCGCTTTTCAACAACCGCGCATACCTGCTCCGCGAAACTGTTTCGCAGACGAAGGCTTGATCGTGCGGAAACCCGACAGCGGCTCGGCGCGCCTTAGCTGGGCTCGGGAAAACTCCAAACACCGCCGAACCGCTACCCGCCAGCAAGGCTTCTGAAGCTCCCTCATGGAGCAGATCCCGCCTGATCTTGCCAAGGCGGGGATGGCGCCGGAAAACCGCATCCTCAAAATCGTTAGAAAGGGAGGCTTCCCGCGCGCTCCAACATAGAGCACAGAACTTAAACAGTTTATGGTTCGCGGCGGATTTTGTCAACGAAGCCAATTCCGGGGCATGCAGCCAGCGGTAGGCGTCTGGGGTGGGGACGTGAATGTCCGTGGGGGATACGATCAGCAGGCTCAGCCGGCGGGCGTCGGGGAGAGGGTAGATTTCCTCGCCCTTGCCGATGCCCAGGGCGGTTCCGCCAATCAGGAAAAACGGGACGTCGGCCCCAAGGGTGGCGGCAATCTCCAAAAGCCGCGGCGTTTCGAACTTTTGACGGGTGAATTGCAGATAGCCGAGGAGGGCCGCGGCGGCGTCGCTCGAGCCGCCACCCAATCCGCGCCCCGCGGGAATTTTTTTCTGCAGGGTGATCTCGACCCCGGGGCGAATGCGGCTTTCGCGGCGCAGGGCATCCACAGCGCGGTAAACGAGATTCTTCTCGACCGCTTCCTTGGCTAGGGACTCGTTGCCCTGGATTTCGAGGGCGATGCCGGGGCGTCGTGAGGAACGAAACTCTAACGTGTCATGCAGCGATACGGTTTGAAAGACCGTGCGCAGTTCGTGATAGCCGTCGGCGCGCTTTCCCAGCACTTCCAGACGCAAGTTGACCTTGGCGTACGCCGGAATACGGATTGTTGGCATTCAATGACTCAGGGTTTGGCGTCGGCAGGAGGAGTTTTCTGCGCGACACGGTGCTTGTACTGGCTGAGTTTCTTCTCCACTTCCGCGACTTTATCCTCTTCAAGGTCGGCTGGCAAGGAGCGGTGCCATTCGTTCAGAGACTTTTCCCATTCGACCACGGCAAGCTCCATGCGGCCTTCTTTCGCCAGTACGTCACCCAAGTGTGCGCGAATTGTGGGATCGTGCGATTCGCGTTCGAGGGCCTTGCGCAGCGTTAGTTCCGCTTGGTCGAGCTTGTTCTGCTTGTAGTACGCCCAGCCGAGGCTGTCGAGAAATGCACCGTTGTACGGCTCCTGTTCGAGCGCGCGCTGGATCAGGTCGTGGGCTTCGTCCAGGCGAATTCCACGGTCGGCAAGCATGTACCCGTAATAGTTCAGGACCATGGAGTTCTTCGGATTGACGTCAATGACTTTCTTGAATTCCTCTTCGGCCTTGTCGTACTGCTTCTGGCGTTCGAAGATGGCGCCCAGGATCAGCCAGGCAAGCTCGTTATCCGCGGGCTGCACAGCCAGCGCTTCGGCCTTGCGGGCGGCAGCTTCGGCTTCCGAAAAACGGTGGCTGCGCTCATAAATCTGTGCGTAGTTCAGATACGTTTCGCGGTTCCCGGCAGCACCCTTCAGGCCGGCCTGCAGCAGCTTGATGGCTTCGTCGGATTGCTGCGCTTCGCCGAGCATCATTGCCAGGCTGCTGCGGATCGAAGAATCGTCGGGATATTTGGCGAGGGCTTCTTTCCCGGCTTGCAGCGCTTTCGGGAGGTCGCGGGCCTGGCGATAGGTGTCCATGATCAACAGGCGCGCGCGCCGGTCTTCTTCCTCACCGAGATGGCCAAGTTCCTGGAAGGTGTAAATCGCTGCCTGGAAATTCTGGGTGTCGCGATACAGCATACCGAGCTGCTGGTAGAGAACGGCCAGAGAGCGGCGGCGCGACGGCAGCACCTTGGACTGGGCCTTTACGCCAGTAACCGCATCGGAAAGCACGCGGATGGCGTCATCGAAGCGGCCCTGCGATTCGTAAATCATGGCCTCGTTGTACATCACCTCGAGGCTTCCAGGAGCGTACTGCCGCGCCTTCACCAGATTTTCCTCGGCTTTATCCAGCTGGTGAAGTTCGCGATAAATTTGTGCGATGCGGAGATAGGTGTCCGCATCATCGGGGAGCATGTCGGAGAGCTTCTGGTAGACGGTCAGCGCTTCGGTGTACTTCTCCTCGGACAGGAGGGTTTGCGCAAGCCCGCGCACGTGGCTGAGCTCGCTGGGATCCAGGTCCGTAGCCTTGCGATAAGCGGCTTCCGCCTGCGCGAAATCGTGCGTCTGGGTATAGGCGTCGCCGAGGTGGTCATAGAGCGTGGCGGAGGGAGAACGGCCAATCATGCCATTCAGCAAGGAGATGGCTTCCTCGGCTTTGTTCTGATCCAGCAGCAATTGCGTCAATTGCTCGACGGCGGCATCGTTTTCAGGATCGTCTTTCAACAAATCGCGCAGCACGCCTTCGGCTTTTTCCGGTTCGTTGTGCAGGCGGTAGAGGCGCGCGAGCCAGATGGTGACTTCCTGATCGGAAGGATCGAGGCGGTGAACGGCGGTGTATTCCTGGATGGCCTTCACGATGGTTTCGGTCTGGACGTTGGAGCCGTTGATGTCCCCAAGGCTGCGGAGATAAACAAGCGCTAGCAGGCGGTGCGTGGGCAGATCGTCGGGGTTGCGCTTCAGAACTTCATTGGCTTCGGCGACCGCGTCGTGGACGCGCTGGGCCTTCCAATACATTTCCGCGAGACGCTCGCCGATGATGGGTGAAAGCGGGTCGACGGCATAGGCCTTTTTGTAAGACTCGATCGCGCGGGTGGCGTATTCTCCGGCGCCGGTCTGCTCGTACTGCTGCTCGAAGATGTGGCCCATGGCGAAGTTGTAGTAAGCGTCCGCGCGAACGGGATCCTTCTCGACCTTGGAAGGCGGAGCGGGAGGGGCGTTCTGGGCGAGAACGGGCAGCGCCACGAGGCAGGCGCAGAAGAGAGGAAGAATCAGGCGATTTAGCGTCATAGAGTTCGTTTTTTCAGTATCCCATGCGCAGGAAACGCGGTCAAAAGCGAAAAAGGCGGGCGTTTCAAACAGAGCGGTCGCACAGAAAGTAAGATGCGAAGGGGGAGGGGAGGGTTTCTGGGAAAAAAGGTTGCTAAGCTTCTATATTTCTGCAATTATCGAATTATGAAGAAAGCGGATCCACTCGTTGTTACGCGCTGCGCCGACCGCTTTTCCGCCATTGGCGCGGAGCCGCGGCTCGAAATCGTGCGCTTGCTGCTCTCTGCGCACCCCACGGGAATGGTGGCGGGAGATATTCAGGAAGAACTGGGGATACCCGCTTCGACGTTGTCGCATCATCTGGAAAAATTGCGGCAGGTTGGATTAGTGGATGTGCGGCGGGCGGGAACATTTCTGTGGTACACGGCGAACACCGACGCGCTGCGCGAGGTGCTTGGATTCCTCTACGAGGAGTGCTGCACCCGGAATCGAGCGGTATCCACAGAAGATTTTGTGCAAATCGCGAAATAAGACTGGAGCAGAACCGTCATGAGCGAACCAAACATAGAGGAAGCGGTGAAGGAGAAGTACGGGGCGGCGGCGAAGCAGGTTGCTGAAGGAAAGACCGCTTGCTGCGGAGGCGGTGCTTCGCTGAGCGGCTGCGACCCGATCACTCGAAATCTTTATGGTGACGAAGAGAAAGCGAGCTTGCCAGCGGAAGCGGTAGCCGCATCGCTTGGCTGCGGAAATCCGGCCGCGCTGGCGAAATTGCAGGCGGGCGAAGTGGTGCTGGATCTGGGCTCCGGCGGCGGCATTGATGTGCTGCTTTCCGCGAAGCGCGTTGGGCCAACCGGCAAAGCTTATGGACTGGACATGACCGATGAGATGCTGGCCCTGGCACGGGAAAATCAGCGTAAGGGGGGCGTGGAAAATGTGGAGTTTCTGAAGGGGACGATCGAAAACATTCCCCTGCCCGACAACATCGTTGACGTGATTATTTCGAATTGCGTGATCAATCTTTCCGGTGACAAGGACCGCGTGCTGCGCGAGGCGTTTCGCGTGCTGAAGCCGGGCGGGCGGCTGGCGGTTTCCGATGTGGTGCTGCGCGGCGAAGTGCCGGCGGAAATCCGGAAGAGCATGGAGTTGTGGGTGGGTTGCATCGCTGGCGCGCTTCAGGAGACCGACTACATCCAAAAGCTGGATTCCGCGGGATTCGAGGCGATTGAGGTGGAACCAACGCGCGTTTACCAGGTGGAAGAGGCGCGGGAATTTCTGGAAGCGGCGGGATTCGACGCGGAAAAGGTTGGCCCGATGGTAAAGGACAAGTTCATGAGCGCGTTTCTTCGTGCGAGCAAGCCGGTGCAGCAGGCCTGCGATTGCCCGCCGGGCTGTCACGGTCTTCCCTGCTGCAATTGAGATTCCCGTCGTGAGCAACCGATACAACGTCCTGTTTTTGTGCACGGGGAATTCCGCGCGTTCCATCCTTGCCGAAGCCATCCTGAATCGCCGCGGCCAGCCCAGCTTTCACGCGTTCAGCGCGGGCAGCCATCCGGCCGGTCGAGTGAATTCCTACGCATTGAAGCAGCTTGAGCTGGCGGGGCTGCCGGTTGAGGGATTGAGGAGCAAGAGCTGGGATGAATTCACGATGCCCGGCGCGCCGCAGATGCAATTTGTATTCACGGTTTGCGATTCGGCTGCGGCGGAGATTTGTCCGGTGTGGCCGGGGCAGCCGGTTACCGCGCATTGGGGAATTCCAGATCCGGCGCGGGTTGCCGGTTCGACGGAGACGATCGCGCGGGCGTTTCGCGACGCGTTTGTCACCATGGGGCGGCGGATAGATTTGTTTCTTAGCTTGCCGCTCGAGAAGCTCGGCGCACTGGCGGTGAAAAAAGAAGTGGAGAGGATCGGGCGGGAATAGATTTATTGAGGGGACGAGGAAAAAGAGAGAGTTTTAACACAGAGTACGCAGAGAAAGAGCTCAGAACAAAACGCCAACCGGGAGGTTGGCGTTCCCAGTTTTAGTGCAGGAAGTGGCGCATGTTGGTGAAGACCATGGCCAGGCCGAGGCGGTCGGCGGTGGCGATGACTTCGGAGTCTTTAATCGAGCCGCCGGGTTGAATGACAGCGGTGGCGCCGGCTTTGGCGGCTTCTTCGACGCCGTCGGGGAACGGGAAGAAGGCGTCGGAAGCGACGGCGGTTCCCTTCAGCGGGTTTTGCGCTTTTATTACGGCGATCTTGACGGAATCGACGCGGCTCATCTGGCCCGCGCCCACGCCGAGTGTCGCTCGGTCTTTGGCAAAGACGATGGCGTTGGACTTTACATGCTTAGAGACCTTCCAGGCAAATTTCAGGTCCGCGAGTTCGGCGGCGGTTGGTTCGCGCTTCGTGGCAACTTTAAGTTCCTTGTCGTTCAGATTGCCGAGGTCCGGTTGCTGAATCAGCATTCCGCCGAGAATCCGCTTCATCTGCAATTCCTTGTCGTGATCGAGGCCGCCCTGCGGCAACAGCAGCAAGCGCAGGTTTTTCTTGGCAGCGAAAATTTCCTGCGCGCGATCGGCGAAGCCGGGAGCGACGATGCATTCAACGAAAAGCTTCGCTACTTCTTCGGCGGTCAGCGCGTCCACGATGTGGTTGAACGCCAGCACGCCGCCGAACGCCGAAACCGGGTCACTGGCGAGCGCCTTTGTGTAAGCATCGAGCAGCGTGGACTGCTCGGCGGCGCCGCAGGGATTGTTGTGCTTGATGATGACGGCGGCGGGCCCTTCGAATTCGGAGACCAGGCTGCGGGCGGCTTCGAGGTCGACGTAATTGTTGTAGGAAAGCTCCTTGCCCTGAAGCTGTTTCGCGGCAGCGAGTCCCGTGGCGGGATGGCCGGCGGGGATGTAGAGAGCCGCGGCCTGGTGCGGATTTTCTCCGTAACGCAATTCCTGTTTGCGACGGAGGGTGATGTAGACCCGTTCGGTGAGCGGGGCTTTCGGCTGAACTTCCAGCTTTTCGCCGTGCACAGCGAGGCGCTCGAGGTTCATGGTGATCACGCTGTCGTAGCGCGAGGTGGCGCCGAAGACTTTGCGCGCCAGGTCTAGGCGCGTGGCCAGCGAGGTGTCACCTTTACCCTCGAGTTCCTTGGCGATGCGGTCGTAATCTGCGGGGTCGGTGACGACCGTGACGCTTTCAAAATTCTTGGCGGCGGAGCGCAGCATCGTTGGGCCGCCGATATCGATGTTTTCGACGAGTTCATCGGGCGGGAGATATTCCTTCGCAGCGGTGGCTTCGAAGGGATAGAGATTCACGACCACCAGATCGATCGGCGTGATGCCGTGTTCTTTCACCTGCTTCAGGTCGTCGGGATTGTGGCGGCGGTAGAGCAGGCCGCCATGCACCTTGGGATGCAGCGTCTTCACGCGGCCGCCAAGCATCTCCGGCCAGCTGGTGAGGTCGGAGACGTCTTTCACCGGCAGACCGGCTTCGCGCAATAGTTTTGCAGTGCCACCGGTCGAGAGAATTTCGATTTTCAGCGCCGCCAGCCTGCGGGCAAATTCCACTACGCCGGTTTTGTCGAATACGCTGAGCAGCGCGCGCTCCACAGCCATGTCGCCTCCAATGCGGGGAAGAACGTACCAGTTTACGCGGAGGCGCAAAAAACCGGAAACGCAGATCTGTGGGAAAACTCCGCAGGGAGAAATCAGGATTTAACGAGGGCTTTGAGTTTCACCTGGCCGTCAACAGTTTCGACCACGTATTCGACTTCGTGACAGTTTTTCTGCTTCTGGAGGTCTTTCGTCTTCTTGCGGACGAATTCGTCGAAGCCGGCGCGTGTCATCTTGCCCATCGCCTCGCCCGCTTCCTGCTTGGCGCGGACGAATGCTTCATAGAGCTGCTCGACTTTGTCCGCTTCGTTTTCCGGGGCCGTGCAAACCACGCGAAAAACCCTCGCCGCCGCTGCGGAAGAGGCGGCCGCCTGTGTAGCGGCTTGCGCCCTGGCTCGTTCGGCTTCGATTGCTTTGGCCGCGGCGCCAAAGTGGCGCTGCACTTTGCCTTCTTCGCGGCTCGCCAGGCGCTTGCGGAAGACGTCTTTATACTTCGCGTAAGTTTGGGCGAGGTTGCCGAAGCGAAATCGCTGACCGAACTTCATGTCGCCGCCGCGTTCGCCGTAGCGCTTGACGATCAGTTCAATGCGCCATTCAATTTCGGTGGGAGGGCGCTTGCGGCCGCCACCGAAATACATGTCGTATTCAATCTTGAGCTGACGAATGTCGCGCTCGAGTTGCGAGAGATCCTCGTCAATGGTGGCCATGAGATGGAAATCCCCGAGAGTTCATCGTAGGGGTGGTTTTAGCGGGCGTCAACGGCGGAGGAACGGGGCGATGCGGATGAAACAACGGTCGGAGGGGCACGGACTGGCCGTTCGAACAGTTGGCAATTGCGGGACGATTCCCTGCTGTGCTCCAATGGCGGCATGCCGGAAAAAGCGAAATCCGCCTCGAGCGCGGACCAGACAGCGCTGCTGCGGCAGTTGCCGTCGGTCGATGAGATGCTGCTGCGGCCGCGGGTGGCGGCCTTGGGCGGGAAGCTGGAACGAGGCCTGCTGCTGGAAACGATCCGCACCGTTCTAGCGCAACTGCGGGGAGCTATTGTTTCGGGAAAAACTCGTGATGAACGCGACCTTCAATTGGAAGCGATTGAAAAGCTGGTTGAGGGGAGTGTCGAGGAGGCACTTGCTCCATCTCTGCGCGGCGTGATCAATGCCTCCGGCGTGATCCTGCACACGAACCTGGGTCGCGCGCCGTTGCCAGCCGCGATCCTGAAGGAGTTCCGGCAAACCGCGACGCAATATTCGAATCTGGAGTATGACGTTGCCGCGGGGGTGCGGGGGAAGCGCGATGTCCACACTTCGTGGCTGATCGAACGGCTCACCGGCGCGGAAGCGGCGATTGTGGTGAACAACTGCGCGGCGGCAGTGCTCCTAACGCTGGCGGCGCTGGCGCGCGGCGGTGAGGTGATCGTTTCGCGCGGCGAGTTAATCGAGATTGGCGGCGGTTTTCGCATTCCGGAAATTATGGAACAGAGCGGCGCGGTGCTTCGCGAAGTGGGCACCACCAATCGCACGCGGATCAGTGATTACGAGAACGCGATCAACGAAAAAACGTGCGTGATTTTGCGCGTGCACCCTTCAAACTTTACGGTCGCGGGCTTCACGGAAAAGCCGGAAGTGGTGGAGCTGATTGCGCTCGGGCAGCGAACGCGGCTGCCGGTCGTCGAAGATTTAGGCTCCGGTTGCCTGATCGATCTTTCGCCTGTGGGAATCAGCGAGCCGACGGCGCGGGAGAGCGTGGAAGCGGGTTTTTCGTTGGTGCTGTTCAGCGGAGACAAGATGCTGGGCGGGCCACAGGCTGGCATCATTGCCGGAAAAAAAGATCTGGTGCAGAAGGTGCGAGGGCACCCGCTGTTCAGGGCATTGCGGGTGGACAAACTGACCATCGCCGCGATGGAAGCGACACTGCGCGCGTATCTTCGCGGTCGATGGGAAGAGATTCCCGCCCTGCGGATGATGCAGATGAGTCTTGAAGAAGCTTCGGTTCGTACGGATGCGTTTCACAAAATCTTGGCTGCAAAAATTGTTGGTGCCGACGCGGAAATCGAAATCGCCGATGGGCGATCGCTGGTAGGTGGAGGCTCGACACCGGCGCAATCGCTGCCGACAAAGGTGCTTCGCATCGCCAGTGCGCAGCATTCGGCGAGCGAGTTGGAGGCCGGGCTGCGAGCTGGCGCGAACGCGCCACCCGTAATTGCCCGAATCGAAGAGGATCGGTTGTTGATTGACCTGCGGACGGTCTTCCCGGAGCAGGAGCCTGCGCTGGCAGAAGCACTAATCCAGGTACTGCGGTGAAGGTTAATTCAGAAATGCCATGCTTGGCGGGGCCAATTCATCCTAACTTTCCGGCAAAATCCGATACGTAAAATGAAAATGCTCAGCTTTGTCGTGCGGGGGAAAAAGCTGGCCGAGGTTCGCAAGCCGCTTCCGAAATTGCAGCCAGGATGGGCGCTGCTTCGCGTGCGATTGGCCGGGATTTGCAATACCGACGTGGAGATTCTGCGCGGCTACCACGGGTTCCGGGGCACGCCCGGGCATGAATTCGTTGGCGAGGTTGTGGATATTGCAGGAGTTTCCACAGCGGCAAAAAAGCGCTGGGTGGGCAAGCGCGTTGCGGGCGAAATTAATGTGGCGTGTGCGGCCTATGGGTTACGGCCCGTATGCGATTTCTGCAAACGCGGATTGAAGACGCATTGCGCGCGGCGCACCGTTGTTGGAATCGTGGCTCATGACGGGGCGTTCGCGGAATATCTGACGCTGCCGCTGGAGAATCTGCATATTGTGCCGCCGAACGTGAGTGACGAGAAGGCTGTGTTTGTCGAGCCGCTGGCCGCGGCGTGCCAGATTCTCGATCAGGTCAGCATTCGAGCGTTTTCAAGCGCAGCCGTGTTGGGCGATGGAAAGCTGGCGCAATTGATCGCCATGGTTTTGCAGGCGGCTGGTACGCGGGTTATTCTCTACGGGAAACATGCGAACAAGCTGGCCCTGGCGCGAAGCGCTGGCGTCGCGACGAAACGAGTTCGCGGCGATGCAACCGATTTAACGCTGGTGAGTGAAACCTATCGGCTGGTTGTGGAAGCGACGGGCTCGCCGACAGGCCTGGCGCTGGCGCAGCGGATGACCGAGCCGCGTGGCACGCTAGTCCTCAAATCGACATTCGATGGCGCGGCACCGGTGGAAACCTGGCCCATCGTCGTGAAGGAAATCACCGTGGTCGGCTCGCGCTGCGGACCATTTGCCAAAGCCATCGCGCTGCTCCGCTCCGGCCAGGCGGATCCCGTACCTCTGATCTCTCGCACCTTTAGGTTGAAAGATGCGTCCGCAGCTCTCGCACACGCCCAAAAACGCGGCGTAATGAAAGTTCTGCTCAGAAACAGTTGATTACAGACGATTGATGCAGGAGGCGACGCAGGCGGCGCCGAAGCCATTATCGATGTTTACGACGGTGACGTTTGAGGCGCAGGAATTCAGCATGCCGAGGAGCGCGGCCACACCGCCGAAACTGGCGCCGTAGCCAGTGCTGGTCGGCACGGCGATGACTGGAACGCCGACGAGGCCTCCTACGACGCTTGGCAGGGCGCCCTCCATTCCCGCAACGCAGATGATGACCCGCGCTTCGGTTAGCTCGCTGCGATGTTCGAGCAAGCGGTGAATTCCGGCGACGCCGACGTCATAAAGTTGCTCCACGCGATTGCCCATCATGCGGGCGGTGAGCACGGCTTCCTCGGCCACTGGAATGTCGCTGGTGCCGGCGGAAACGACGAGGATCGTTCCCTTCCCCGAAATTTCACTGCTCCGCTCGATGGTGATCACGCCGGAGAGCGCATGAAATTTCGCGCCACGGCTGACCCGCTTCACGGCAGCGAATATCTTCAGATCCGCGCGAGTGACCAGTACATTGTGGCTCGACGCTTTCTTTGAAACCATGGCGCGCACGATCTGCGCTACCTGCGCGGGTGTTTTGCCCTTGCCGAAAATCACTTCGGCGAAGCCCTGCCGCAGCGCTCGGTGATGATCCACCTTGGCGAATCCGATATCCTCGAACGGCAAATGTTTCAGCTTGGCCAGCGCCGCTTCCGTCAGGAGTTTCCCGGATTCCACCGCTTGCAAAAGTTTCAATAGTTCGTCGGATTTCATCGTGTTTGGCCGCTACGCATCTTAACATCGCCAGAACGCCACGGGTAAGCTTGACTTGACTGAGAGCCGCTGCGAGACTGAAAGAACCGCATACAATTCCATGACTGCTGACAAGGGACAAACGATTACCGTTGGTGTGACCGGAGCGAGCGGGGCCGTCTTCGCACAGAAAACGCTCGCTTTGCTGGAGGACGATCCGCGCATCGGGCGGGTCCACCTGGTGGTTACAGAAACCGGGCAGCGGCTTTTCGCGGAGGAACTCCGCATCACCTCGGGCGACTTAAAAAAACTGCCGGGCCGCGTTCTGGGCCGCACACCCCGAAAGATTGAGGTCCTTTCCAATAAGGACGTGGGCGCATCCATCGCTTCCGGCAGCTACAGCGTGGACGCAATGATCGTGATTCCCTGCACCGTCGGCGCGCTTGCCGCGATTGCTTGCGGCACGTGCGATGACCTGGTGGCGCGGTCGGCCGACGTGATGTTGAAAGAGGGCCGCAAGCTGATTCTTTGCGTGCGCGACACGCCGCTGAACCGTATTCATCTGGAAAATATGCTGCGGGCGCAGGCGGCTGGTGCGGTGATTATGCCCGTGATGCCTTCGTTTTATCATTCGCCAAAAACAATTGACGATCTGGTAACGCAATACGTCTGCCGGGTACTGGCGCAAGCGGGGTTGCCGCAGGAAAAAATGTTTCGCTGGACGGGCAGCGCCGCATCGAAGAAAGCGGAGAGTTAATCGGATGGCCGGGCGCATTCGCACTGTATTGGAGATGATCAAGTTTGAGCACTCCGTGTTTGCGCTGCCCTTCGCGCTGACCGGAGCATTGCTGGCGGCGCGCGCGACATCGCACGGCTGGCCTACCTTGCGGCAGGTTTTGTGGATTGTGGTGGCGATGGTTGCGGCGCGCTCCGCTGCGATGACTCTGAACCGCATCGCGGATGTGCGCTACGACAAGGAGAATCCGCGAACGAGGTCACGGGCGCTGATAACCGGGGCGCTCTCAGTTTCTTTTGCATGGACGTTCACGCTGCTCGCGGTTGGACTATTTTTCGTTGCGGCGTGGCAACTGAATCCGCTGGCGTTGAAGCTGGCGCCGCTGGCGATTGTGATTCTCTTTTTTTATTCCTACACCAAACGGTTCACCAATTGGTCGCATCTGTTCCTGGGTTTTGCCCTGGGCATTTCTCCGGCTGCGGCATGGATCGCGATTACGGGCGGCCTCGATTGGCGGATGCTGATTCTCTCTGGCGCGGTTACGCTCTGGGTTGGCGGATTCGATGTGCTCTACGCCTGCCAGGACGTGGAGTTCGACCAGAATGCGGGGCTTTACTCGATCCCGAAGCGATTCGGAATTGCCGGAGCTTTGCAGATTGCGCGCGTGATGCATGTGGGCGTAGTGGCGCTACTGAGTTGGCTGGCGTTCGGGTTTGGGCTGCCCTGGCCGGCGTGGGCGGGAATCGCGGTTGTGGCCGCGCTGCTGGCTTATGAACACTCGCTGGTGAGGGCTGACGATCTGAGCAAGCTGAACGCTGCGTTTTTCACCGTGAACGGCTATATTAGTATGTTGTTCCTGTTGTTCTGGGGCGCAGCGGCGGCATTATGGCGCGTTTGAACTGTTTAACTATTTCGAAATGCGAATTCAAGTGGCGGCGAAGCGTAAAGCGCCATCTAATAGAGTAGGACAACCGTGGCTGAACTGACGATAACCGACGCAACGCTAAAACCGATCGCCAAAAAGGTGCTGTCCGGCGAACGCCTTTCCTTCGAGGATGGGGTCGCGCTGTTCCGCTCGCCGGATCTGCTTGCGGTGGGCTGGCTGGCGAACTATGTGCGGGAAAAACGCCACGGCAACGTCACTTATTACAACGTGAATCGCCACATCAACCCGACCAACGTATGCGTGGCGCATTGCAAGCTTTGTGCGTTTGGGCGGGATCCCAATGCTCCCGGCGCCTACACATACGCGCTCGAAGAGGTTTACCAGCGGGCGGCGCAAGGCGTGCGCGAAGGCGCGACGGAGTTTCATATCGTTGGCGGCTTGCACCCGGATCTTTCGTTCGACCATTTTCTGGAGATGATCAGCGGGCTGAAGCAGCGGCATCCCCATGTGCACTTGAAGGCGTTCACGATGGTGGAGGTGCACTATTTCGCGCGCATCGCGAAGCTGACTATCGAGGAGACCCTGAAGAAGATGAAAGAGGCGGGCGTGGATTCTTGCCCGGGCGGCGGCGCCGAGATTTTTCATCCTCGGGTGCGCAAGATCATTTGCGACCACAAGGTCAGCGGACGCATGTGGCTGAGCATCGCCAAGAAGGCGCATCGCGTCGGGCTCCGTTCGAATGCCACGATGCTGTACGGCCACGTTGAGACGGTCGAGGAGCGCGTGGATCACCTGGTGCTTTTGCGCGAGGCGCAGGACGAGACGCACGGCTTTGTCGCGTTCATTCCGCTTGCGTTTCACCCGGACAACACGGCGCTGGCCCACATTCTGAAGCCGACAGGCTACGACGACCTTCGTTGCATCGCGGTGTCGCGCCTGATGCTCGATAACTTCGATCACATCAAGGCGTACTGGATCATGCTGACGCCCAGCATCGCGCAAATCGCGTTGCGCTTTGGCGCAAACGATCTGGACGGCACGGTGGTCGAGGAAAAGATTTATCACGACGCGGGCGCAAAGACGTCGGAGTTCACGCCTCTCAGCGAACTCGAGCGCCTGATTCGCGCCGCCGGCCGCGTGCCTGTCGAGCGCGACACACTCTACAATCCGGTTGACCGTTCCAAACTCCCACCGATCGTGCCGGCCGCGCCGCCGGGCCTCGTCTCCCTCAGCCTCAACGCTTAACCGCATAAACCTGCCTGAGGACAGACCGATTCTCGAACCACACCATCCCTCTTATCATGACCATTCAACACCATTCATGAATCGTGTTGAATCTTCCACACTCGAAGAGCAATCTGCGCTGAGGAGTTCCACAATGCGCAAACAGTTCGTGCTGGATAAGCAGGCTGACAAATTGCTGAATGAGCTGGCGTATTACTTTGGCGGGAACCGCAGCATGGTGATCCGGGAAGTGACAGGCGCCATCGCCGGTTCCATGCCGGGAACTGGCTGGTCTACTGCCGGGTGGTGGAGAATACGATTTATATCCGGAGCATCTGGCGCGCGCGCATTCCATGACGAAAGAAATCGAAACGGTTCGGTCCTTTGTGGACGTCACACCCTACACCCTGGTGATTTAGAGAGGAGCAGGCCGTGCGGACGATCGTTCTGCTGACCATTTCGAACATCTTCATGACGTTTGCCTGGTACGGCCACTTGAAGTTCCGCAATGTGGCGCTGTGGAAAGTGATCCTCATCAGTTGGGGCATTGCTTTCTTTGAATATTGCTTCCAGGTGCCGGCGAATCGCATCGGCTCCTATGAATTCAACGCCGCGCAGCTCAAGACGATTCAGGAGGTGATTACGCTCTCGGTATTCTCGGTTTTCTCGATTACCTATCTCGGTGAGCCGGTGAAGTGGAATTACCTGGTGGGTTTCGCGTTCATCACCTTGGCGGCGTTTTTCGTCTTCCACAAGTGGTAGAATTCTGCCCTGGCTGCATAACCACCCGCCACCTTGGTGAATCAAAGTTGTCTGAACTGCAGCCACAGTCAGCAAGAAGGAGATACCACCCATGCAACGCAAAGCTTCAGCAGTCTGGCAAGGCGATCTGAAATCCGGCAAAGGCGCCATCTCAACCGAGAGCGGCACGCTGAAGGAGACGCAATATTCGTTCTCCACCCGCTTTGAAAACGGTGTCGGCACCAACCCCGAAGAGCTTCTGGCAGCGGCGCATGCCGGATGCTTCACAATGGCACTTTCCAAGCAACTCGGCGACGCCGGGATGATTGCCTCGAAACTCGAAACCACCTGCACGATTTCGCTCGAGAAGGTGGGCGAAGGCTTTTCCATCACCAAGAGCCATCTCGACCTGGTGGCCACGATTCCCAACGCCGACAAAGCCAAATTTGACGCCGCCGTCAAAGGCGCGGAGACCGGCTGCCCCGTTTCCAGGCTTTTCAAAGCGGAAATTTCTCTGAACGCGCGGCTGGTCACATCGATCTCCGCTTGATTACCGCTCCCGCCGCGATCGAAGAGGCAGGCCTCGCATGATACTCGCTCCGGGTGTGTTCATCGCCGGCGTGGTCATTTTCCTGATTGTCAGCTGGGACGCGTTCGAGGCCATCATTCTGCCTCGGCGCGTCACCCGAAAGTTCCGCCTTGCGCGGTTCTACTATTTTTTTACTTGGAAAACATGGAGGTTTTACGCGCGCCTCATCCCGTCAATAAAACGCCGCGAGTCCTTCCTTGGATTTTACGGGCCGATCTCGCTGCTGTTCCTGATCGGCGTGTGGGCCATCGGACTTGTCTTCAGTTTCGCCATGATGCAGTACGGCGCCGGTTCGGCGGTAAATCCATCCGGCGGCACGCCCAGCTTTTCTACCGACCTGTATCTGAGCGGCACTACATTTTTCACACTTGGCTTGGGTGACGTCGTTCCACACTCTGGCATTTCGCGTTTCCTGGTGGTCGTAGAATCCGGCTTTGGCTTCGGTTTTCTCGCCGTGATCATTGGCTATCTGCCTTTTATTTATGGTTCCTTCGCCGAGCGTGAGACGGAGATTGTACTTCTCGATTCCAGAGCCGGTACACCGCCCACCGCCGGCGAATTGCTCCTGCGCCATACCTTTCCAGGAGGCCATGAAGCGCTGCGCGACCTTTTCAAGGATTGGGAGCGCTGGTCGGCTCAACTCCTTGAAAGCCATCTCTCCTATCCGGTGCTCGCGTATTTTCGTTCCCAGCATGATAACCAGTCGTGGATCAGTTCGCTCACCGCGATTCTGGACGCCTGTGCGCTGACGATTTCAGGCACGGAGGATTTCTGCGCCAGACAGGCGCAACTTACCTTCGCGATTGCGCGGCACGCGGTTGCCGATCTTTGCCAGGTATTCTCTGCAGTACCCCGCCCACCGGACAAAGATCGCCTGCCACCGGATGTGTTGCTCCTGATCCGGGAAACACTGGGGAAACACGGAACGAAACTCGCCGATACGCCAGAGGCCGATCAAAAGCTCGCGGAGCTTCGCAATCTATACGAGCCGTACGTCTACGCTCTTGCGGAACGCCTAAATCATTCCTTGCCGACCTGGATCCCTGGGAAAAAATCGAAAGACAACTGGCAGACCACCGCGTGGGCGAAGACTGTGAACGGCACCGCCGCGGCCGCACTCATCCACGACGATCATTTCTGAGCCGGCAGTTGCTGTTTTTTCCGTTTTGGACTTGGCCCCATTTCCCGGTATCGTGTTGTCGCCTGAGCGATGCTGAAGTCATCTGACGTTTCGCGGAATGCCGGGCCTTGGAGAGATTGCCTATGAAAGCGATACAAGTGCATCAATTCGGCGGGCCGGAAGTTCTGCAATTACAGGAAATTCCCACACCCAGGCCGGGACCCGGGCAGGTTCTCGTAGGAGTTCGCGCTGCGGGCGTAAATCCCTACGACACGTACATGCGCAATGGAACCTACGCGATCAAGCCGTCGTTGCCGTATACGCCGGGCTCGGACGCCGCGGGCGTAGTGGAAGCCGTGGGCGAGGGAGTCACCCGAGTCAAACCCGGGGATCGCGTTTACACCACCAGGACAATAAGCGGGGCCTATGCCGAATTTGCGTCGGCGCTCGAGTCACAAGTGCATACCTTGCCCGAAAAAATCTCCTTCGCCGAAGGCGCGGGAGTCTGGGTTCCGTACGGCACCGCCATCACCGCACTGATTCATCATGCGCATGCGCGGTCCGGTGAATCCGTGTTGATTCACGGAGCAAGCGGAGGAGTCGGAACGGCCGCGGCGCAATTCGCCCGGGCGCTGGGCATGACCGTTTTCGGCACGGCGGGAACGCAAAAGGGGATGGACCTCGCGAAAAAAGAGGGCGCGCACCAGGCGTTCGATCACGGCAAGCCGGGTTACGCCGAGGAGATTATGAAAGCGACCGGCGGGCGCGGGGTGGATGTGATTCTGGAAATGCTCGCGAACGTAAATCTTTCCAGCAACATAAAACTGCTGGCGACGAACGGGCGCGTGATCATCGTCGGAAACCGCGGCGAGATCACTATCAACCCGCGCGACCTGATGGGGCGGCGCGGCACGGCTAGGGGATTTACGCTCTGGGCGGCGACGGAATCCGAGTTGGTGGAAATTTACGCCGCCATCGGCGCCGGACTTGAAAATGGCACTTTGCGGCCGATCGTGGGGAAAGAACTCCCGCTGAGGGATGCTGCGAAGGCGCACGTGGACATTCTCGTTCCCGGCGCACACGGAAAGATTGTCTTGGTCCCCTGATATTTCCTTTTCAGCCCCAACCCATCAAGCGCAGGAAGACTCCTGACGCCGCGCCGCCGAGCACGAGCCACGCGGAATTCACTTTGTAGCGGAAGACGAGGACCGCGCTGAGAACGGCGAGAATCGCCGCTGGAACATTCACCAGGGCGGCTCGGACGAATTGCCATCCCACGAACGCCATCAGCGCGACCGCGGCTGCGTTCACCCCGTCCAGAAATGCGCCGGCCAGTGGCGATTTGCGCAACGTCGGTAAGAATCCAGACGTGGCAGCGACGTAGACGAACGCCGGCAGAAACATTCCGATCGTTGCTAGCGTAGCGCCTCTCCATCCCGCAAGAACATAGCCAATGAACGTGGCGACGGTGAAGAACGGCCCCGGGGTCGCCTGGCTGGCGGCTATGGCATCCAGCAATTGCGACTCGCTGAGCCAGTGGAGTTTCACCACCAAGTCCGCGCGCAGGACCGGCAACAGCACGTAGCCGCTGCCGACCAGGACCGTTCCAATCTTCAAAAAGTAAAACAAGACGGGAAGCGCGCCCAGCGCTCCACCTGCGCTTCCGCTCCCTAATCCAAACCACGCAACGAGAGCTGCGCGGTTTCTAACGAACCGCTTCCCTTCCTGAACCGCCATCCAGAGAAGCCCTGCACTTATCAACAACCCCACCGCGGGAACTGCCGCCATCGCCAGCAACGCCACGGTGAGGGCAAGCGCGGCCATCGGCACACTTCGTAACGCCGTCTTTCCCAGGTTCCAGACGGCTTGGGCCACCAGCGCCACGACGACCGGTTTGATTCCGAATAGCAACCCCGCAACCTGAGGCACAGTGCCAAATCTCAGATAGGCCCAGGCTAGCGCTGCGACAAGGAACGCCGCCGGCAAGATAAAGCATGCTCCAGCAAGAATCAGCCCCGGCAAACCGGCGCGAATTTCCCCCAGATAAATCGCCAGTTCCGTTGAGCTTGGTCCTGGCAGGAGATTTACCGCTCCCACCAGATCGAGAAATCTCTCACGCGACAGCCACTCGCGCCGACGGACAAATTCCTCCTCCCTCATGGCGACATGGGCCGCGGGTCCGCCGTATGCGATGAACCCGAGGCGCAGAAATCCCTTTGCCACCTCGGAAAGTCTTCCGTGCCGCTTTCCAGTCGGGATGTTTTCATTTCCCATCATTCCGCCGGTGTTTGCGATTTCGTCTCTCGCGCCTCGATGCGATTTCGACGCAGGAGCCATGCGCCGAGAAGTAGTGCGTAAAACGGAACGTAGACCAACCATTGCAGGAAGGGATCGAAATTGAATTGGCCGAGGATTCCGTAGCCGATGAGCACGTTGTAGGACAAAAACTGCAGCACGGTGAGAAGCAGCCACGCCGGATTCGGAAAAAAGCAGAGCAGCGGCACGATCCAGGTGAAATACCACGGATAGCCGTTGGGCCAGAACGCCAGGCTGGTTCCGATGAGCAGGTAAGCGGCGCGCGCAGGCTCCGCGCGCTTCCACGCGAGCCACAAGGCCAGCCCACCGATCACCACGGCTGCGACCAGCGCGGGGATTCGGGTTCCACCGCCGGTCAGCCAGTCGACCACTGTATACAAGCTGGCATGATAGTTTTTCCATCGCGCCTCGTAGTACGCCAGGTCCGCGCGAAACGCTCCCCGTGCTTGCCAATAGGGCAACACCGTGATCACGCACGATGCGCCCGCAAACACCGCGGCCCACCAACCGGAGCGTTTCGCTGGCCAGCCAGCGCGGCGAATCAAAACCGGTAGCAGCACAGCGGGGAATACCTTGGCCATCGCCGCCAGTGCGATCGGCACGCTGGCTAGCGCAGGCCGTTTTTTCAGCAGCGCCAGGCCGGCGACAATGCCCAGAAGCGCCAGCACATCGTTGTGGCCGCTGCCGGCGAATTCCACGATCACCAGCGGATTCCACGCGTAGACTGCCACGCGGAACGCGCGATCCTTTTCTTCGCGGAAGATCCACACCAAGAGCAGCAGCACCAGAACATCCGCCGCTGCGAACGGCACTTTGAACGCTGTCGGGCCCGGAAACACTTTCCAGGTCGCGAGATACACCAGTTCGGTCGCCGGGGGATAGATCGTCGGCGTTTCGCGTCCGGGCATGATTTCGTAAAAGTGGTCGCGCAGGTAGGCAAGCCGCGGATCGTTCGGCGCCACTGCGTATGGGTTCCAACCGTTCGCCTGGACTTTGGCGTCCCAGCGATAGCGCTGCAAATCGTCCGAAAGAGTGGGCTCGATCGGCCAGAGGGTGGCGCGGAATACAAGCGCGGCAAAAATGAGTAAAATGAATGACGCGCGCGACGCCCTTGCCTGCTCGAAACCATGTAGGGCAATCAGGTAGACTATGCCGGCGGCCAACGCCAGCACCATAAATGCAATCGCGTGGTTTTTCAGGTAATAGAGACTGTGCATCCGCAGGTAGAGCGCCTCCAGCAACGTGCCTGCCGCCAGCAGTCCGGCGAGCTTCAGATTTTCAGTTTGAGTTTCGGGAGTCATTCGGAGAGATGCGCATCTTGTTGAACTTCACTCCACTTCTTCTTGCGGCGCTCGGCCAAGGCGGCCTGAGCCACTACTGGCACAAAATCACGGACAGGACATTCACAGGGGTTTACAACACCAATACGTTCGACCTGGCAATGATGATCCCCTACTTCATCGTGCTGTTCATGCTGGCGCTTTACGGGCTGCACCGATACGTCCTGCTTTACGACTACTTTGCTTACCGCAAAAACGTTCCCCCAACGCCGCCTGCGGTTGAAAACTGGCCCAAGGTTACCATACAGCTTCCCATCTTCAACGAACGCTACGTGATCGAGCGGTTGGTGGACGCGGTCGCGCAGTTTGACTACCCGCGCGACTTGCTGGACATACAGGTGCTTGACGATTCGACCGACGAAACGCGCGAAGTCGCCCGCGCGTGTGTTGAGCGCCACGCGATCCAGGGGCTCCCGATCAGCTACATTCACCGAACGAATCGCGACGGATTCAAGGCCGGTGCGCTGGAAAACGGATTGAAAACCGCGCAGGGAGAATTTGTGGCCATCTTCGATGCGGATTTCATCCCGCAAGCTGACTTTCTTCGGCGCACGGTTCCGTATTTCCTCGATTCCGCGACCGAGGGCAAGATCGGAATGGTGCAGACCCGGTGGACGTACCTCAACAGCGACTATTCCCTGCTCACGCGCGTTGAAACAATACTGCTCGACGGGCATTTCGTGATCGAGCATGGCGGGCGTTCGCGCCGGGGGACTTTTTTCAATTTCAACGGCACTGCCGGAGTCTGGCGCCGCGCCGCGATTGATTCCGCCGGCGGCTGGGAGCACGACACGCTCACAGAAGACACGGATCTTTCCTACCGCGCACAGCTCAAAGGCTGGAAATTCCTTTATCTGCCGGAAATCGAGTGCGCTTCCGAACTCCCCGTGGACATGAACGGATTCAAAGCGCAGCAAGCGCGCTGGGCCAAAGGCCTGATGCAGACGGCGAAGAAAATTCTTCCCAAAGTTTTCCGCTCGAACGTGCCGTTTTATGTCAAGTCCGAAGCGTTCTTCCACCTCACCGCAAACATCTCTTACCCGCTGATGGTACTGCTCTCCACGATGCTGCTGCCCGCGATGATCGTGCGCTTCTATCAGGGGTGGTTCCAGATGCTGGTGATTGACTTGCCGCTGTTTCTTGCGTCCACGTGTTCGATCTCCAGTTTCTATCTCGCGGCGCAAAAGGAACTGCGCCCTAAAACCTGGCTGACCACCTTTCTCTATATGCCGTTCGTGATGGCGACCGGTATCGGGATCAGCGTGCGCAACGCTCAAGCCGTTCTGGAGGCCATCGTTGGCAAGAAATCCGACTTTGCCCGCACACCGAAATTCAAGATTGAAGGCAAGACCGGAACATTCGCCGCCAAAAAATATAAGAACAAGGCGGGATGGATGCCCTATTTCGAAGTGGCCCTGGGCCTCTACTTCGGGCTGACAGTGGTCTACGCCATTATCAACGAGAACTACGCGACTGTGCCGTTCCTGCTGCTGTTCGTATGGGGGTATCTCTATACAGGTTTCATGTCGCTGAGCCAGTCGTGGTTCGCGCATCTTCGTTTCGGCGTAAACGCGCCGGAGATGCGCCCGGCCTCCAGCGGCGCTCCGGGGTTTTAGTTGCTTTTCGCTCCCTGCCAGATTCCTGGTTTTCGCCAAACAGTTGTTTGATAAAATGCCGCCATGGCCATCCAACGCGAACAACTGGAAGCAGATGTCCTGATCGTCGGCGCGGGACCGGCAGGGCTTGCCTGCGCGCTGCATCTTGCGAATCTGATCAAGCAGCACAACGCAGAAGGCGCCAAGCCTGAGCTCTCCGCCGAGCAGATCTACGTCCTCGAAAAAGGCCGCGACATTGGCGCGCACCAGCTCTCCGGCGCGATCATGAATCCCAAGGCGCTCGCGGAGCTGGTTCCCGACTTCCAGAAAACCGCGCCGCTCGACACGCCCGTCACGGATTCCGCTGCGCTGGTCTTCACGGAGAAATCCTCTTATCGCATCCCCATCACGCCGCCGCCGTTTAATAACTCGGGCAATTACGTGATCTCGCTCAACAAACTGGTGAAATGGATGGGCGGGCTGGTCGAATCCGCGGGCGTAAACCTCTTCAAGGAATTCGGCGGAGCAGAACTGATTTATGAAGGGGACGGAATCGCCGGCGTCATTACCGAAGACAAGGGCCTCAACAAGAATGGGAAGCCCAAGGACAACTTCACTCCCGGCTACGAACTTCGCGCTAAACTGACCGTGCTTGCCGAAGGAACGCGGGGCTCGCTCACCAAGCAACTCGTCGCGAAAAAGAAGCTCGACAACATCAATCCGCAAAGCTACGGAATTGGCATCAAGGAACTTTGGGACATCCAGCCCGGAAAGCTTCAACCCGGATACGTGGCGCACACGCTTGGCTGGCCAATTTCGACCAAAATGTACGGCGGGGGCTGGATCTATGGACTGAGCAACAACCGCGTATCAATCGGATTGGTGATCGCTCTCGAATACCGGGACCCGCGTTTTGATCCCCACGCGGCATTTCAGACCTGGAAGACGCATCCCTTCGTGCGCAACATTTTGGAAGGCGGAAAGCTGGTTCGGTACGGAGCGAAATCACTTCCGTACGGCGGATGGTACGCCATGCCGCGAAACTATCTGGATGGCGCGCTGATTGTCGGCGACTCCGGCAGCTTTCTTGATTCGCAGAGGTTGAAAGGTGTGCACCTGGCAATGAAGAGCGGCATGCTGGCCGCCGAAACCATTTTCGAAGCGCTCAAGAAGGGCGACTACTCCGGCAACACGTTGAAACTTTATAAAGAAAAGATCGATAAGAGTTACATCAAGGAAGAGCTTTGGAAAGTTCGCAATTTCCACCAGTCGTTCCGCAACGGATTGCTCGATGGATTGTTCCACTCCGGCTTGCAGCAGATTACGGGCGGGGCCGGCATCATCGATCCTATGCGTGCGCATGAGGGTTACGAAGCCTATCGCCCGATTTTTGGCCGCCCCGCGCCGGAGCGATTCAAGGGCGACGGAAAGGTCACGTTCGATCGCCTGACGGACGTCTATCACTCCGGAACGCGCCATGATGAAGATCAGCCATGCCACCTGAAGGTCGAGGACCTGAACATCTGCTCGACCCGGTGCGTGGAGGAATTCGGAAATCCGTGTCAGTATTTTTGTCCGGCCGCGGTGTACGAGATGGTGAAAGAGGCGAATGGACCGAAGTTGAAAATCAACGCCGCCAACTGCGTGCACTGCAAGACCTGCGACATTGCCGACCCCTACCAGATCATTGAGTGGGTCGTTCCCGAAGGCGGCGGGGGCCCCAACTACGAGGGCATGTAATCCGCGACCGGCGCGCCTGCCTAGTTCGGCAACAGCCCATAGACGGAAAGCTCATTCCTCGTTCCCACGTAAACCTTGCCGTTGGCAACGGTGGGAACCGCAAATTTCACGGCATCTCCTGCAGCGTTGACGGTTCCTTGCATGCTGTTCCACAACTCTGTCCCAACGTTTCTAGCATCGTAGGCATGGAGCACGGCCGCGCCGTTGGCGCAGCAGGGAGTTCCGTATGCGCCGCTGTCCAGGGCCCAGACGATCCCGTTGGCAGAAGCACTCGATGCAGAGACAGAAGGCGTGGCTCCTTTGCCAGCGAAAGAGTGCGAAGAAGAGTGTGTGGCGCTCCCGAACTGTCCAGTGGTGGAATTAAAGGGGAACTGCTGAAGCGGTGAGCTGGAGGCCGCAATGTAGAGGGAATTGTTCCAGAGCGCGGCCGTAGAGAGAATCTCGGTAGAGCTTACATTCAGCGATTGAATGACATTGTTTTTTGTCGCGCTGAATCCGCCCATATTGTCGCGGCTGAGGAGGTAGAGAACGCCGGACTTTCCTCCGCCGATCAGCAAATGAGCGACCGGGCCTGCTGACGGGTCCATTAGAATCGCGGCTCCTCCCGAGCCATGATCGATGTCGCCTGCACTCAGGCTGGCCTGGTTCGTCGGAGTAAAATAATCCGCGACGGAGAGTCCGCCGGACGTGCTTAGTTTCACGGTGCTGTCACCGTAATCCGAGCCGCCGGAATTTGCGTCAAATGTGCCGTTCCCGGTAAGGAAATACAGATTGCCCGAAGCGTCCGCAGCGGGAGCCCCGCCCGACATCCAGATGCCCGCGTCGCTCCCATTCGGATTGGCGTTAAACGTCGCCACACGCGCGAGCGTCGCTTTGTCATATCCGATCACCCAACCGTGATAAGGCGTGTTGTCTCCATGCGAAGCCCAGGCAACGTACACCACGCCATTCAAGAGCACCAAACCCGGACGCTGATTTTGCCGGAGCGTGTCGAACGTCACGTTTCCCCCGGAGGAGCCGTCGCCCGTTCCCGGGACGCTGATCGCCGACGTTATATTCGCCGGGCTCCCGCTCATTTCGCTGCCGTCGACGAGGCTCAGCGCATGCAGCCGCTGGAAGCAGGAGGTTGCAGGCGTGCAATTCGTGCCGTTCGTTTTGCTCTTGCTGACCACATAGAGCGTGTTCGAGGACGCATCGATCACCGGCGTCCCCACGATACCGATGTCGGGGAAAATATCTGTCGTGTTCACATCGGCATTGTTCAGGTAGGTTTCCCCGGCGTTCATCAGGGAAACGCTCCAATATTTCATGCAGGGATTTGCATCCGCATCGAACGCGTAAACCGTGTTGCGGGAAGTCGCGACAAACACTACATTGTGCGTGCCTCCGCTGATGTTCAGGTTTGCAATCCACAGAGGCTGCGCATAGGCAGGCGCGTCGATCACACAGGCGAAAAGTTTTCCAAACGTAAGCGCCGTTACGTTGGCGGGAGTCAGGGCGTATTCCTGTGCGTTCACGCCATCGCGCGCCAGACGGTTGTGATAGGTGAGCACTCCCGCAAGATCAGTAACGCCGAGCGTGGCCGACGCGCTGGTTGATCCATCTGTCGCGCTAGTCGCCGTCACGGTAACCGTCCCTGCCACGCTCGGCGCCACGTAGGTCGCCGCCGCCCGACTTTGTGCGCTGAAGCTTCCCGCCGAAGCGGACCAGGTCACGCCTTGCGGATCATTGGTTGTGGCGGTCAGCGGCATGGACTGGGTGATCGTCAAGCCGCCTCGCTTGGGAGAGATCGAAACGGTGATGCCGGTCGAGGAGATGATTGTGAGAGACAGGTTAACCGTTTTCGATTGCGCCGGGCTGCCCGAGTCTTTCACCTGAAATGTCAGCGGCGTGTTCGTGACGGGTGCGGTTGGTGTGCCGGAGATTGTTCCGGTCGCAGCGTTCAAAAGCAAATTTGCTGGTAACGTGCCGCCGGTCAGACTCCAGTTATAGGGCGAGGTACCGCCGGCGGCAACCAATGTGGCGCTGTACGCCACTCCGACTTGCCCACCAGGCAAGGAGGTCGTGGAGATGGAAAGAGTTGCGGGCGCAATCGTCAATGTCAAGTTGACGGTCTTCGATTGTATCGGACTGCCGGAATCGTTCACCTGAAATGTCAGGCCCAGATTATTCACGGTTGCCATGGGCGTTCCGGTGATTGCACCGGTGGATGTGTTCAGCATCAGGCCCGCCGGCAAACTGCCGCTGGTCGTAGTCCAGCTGAGAGGGATCGTGCCGCCGGTGGCAGCGAGCGTCGTGTTGTAGGCCGCGCCAACCTGGCCACTGGGCAATGAACGAGTCGAGATGGCGAGCGGCATGGGTTTCGGGTTGCCAGAGGACGAGGAGCCACAACTCTGGAGGAGCAGGAGACTGATGAGCAGAACTAGAGAGAAGGCAAAGAATTGCCGCATGAGGAGCTGGCTCGATTTTCCCATCGGGTGAAGTTTCGCTCCAGGGCACAGACTTGTGGAATTATCCGTGAATTCCTGCGAAATTACACCCGCGGAAGTGCTGGAAATTTATGATGGAATTTTAGAATGGAATCTCTTCGGAGTCACGAACAGAACGCAAATCACGAGTTCAAACTGGCACACTTCTGACTTTCAAAGAACCGGGTCAAGTCGAGGGCGACCATAGCTTGCGGAAATAAGTTTTTACGCGGCTCCACGTAGAAACTTCGGCTTGTTTTTGTGGCTTTGAGAGCGAATTCCCGGGGGATGCCGGGCCGGCAGCCTGGGCCACAACCGGATCGCCTTCCACGCGCCCTTGAAAGATCAGCGTGGGTCGCACGCGCACGCGGCGCACCAGGATGATCAGGTTTGGATCGAACTCGGCTTGCACCTTGGTCTTGGCATCATACTCGAGCGGCGGCATGAACACCTGGTATACGGGCTCTTCGGGTTGCGCAGTCTGATCCACGTTCTCTGCCGGCGCAGTTGAATTCGGTTCCGCGCCCTTTTTCCTGATTTCCTCCTTGGTGGCAAGCTGGCTTATTTCCGTTCCCGGAGTCATGGGCTTCATCACGGTCTGCACTAGACAGACACAGCGTCCTGCCGACGCCCGCAAACTCTCGATCTGGCCGTTGGTCAGGGAGACGTCCCCGCTCTGTGGCACCACCACACTTTGCCCCGTCAGTTGCTGTTCGACGCGCACCGCTCCCTTGTTCGCGCGAATGCACATCGCGCCCTCGCTATCCAGGCCAACCAGCACGTCTTCGGCGCCATTCCCGATCGAAATCGGACGCGCCTGGATTTGCGGGGTGTAAATATTTAGGGACACCTCGTTGCCGACAACGGCATGAATCGTGCCGGAATCGAGCGCCAGGGTGATCGCTACACCAGCCTTGAGCATCGAAAAATGAGCCGGGCCACAGACCATGATCTGCCCGCCTCCCACCAGGTCAATGCGCGCCTGCCCTGCCTTCACGTGAATGTCGCTGCCGCTGCGCAACAGCGTCTTCACCTGGCCGTGGACCACTTCCACGCTCATCGGCCCTTCCACAGAGATGGCTTCGCCTTCGATTACGCCGATCGCATCCGCAGGTGGATTGTCGGCGCGCCCCGCAGCTCCGGAAGACAAAGCGGCGAGCACGGCGGCGCAGGCCAGAAACCGGGCGATGCCGCGGGGTGTTCCGTTATTGGCCGTGCTTGTCAATTGCTGCGCTCTCCATCGGGGGCAGGGGAAAGGGGGACACTCTATATACTATAGGAAGATGGAAAACCGCGACATACAAGGCCAGGAATCCGAGGCGGCGGTCAGCGCGCATTACGATACGCGGCTGCCGAAGCTGCCGTGGAGCCGGCGCATCCAGATCCCCATCATCGCGGCGCTCGTCTACAGTGTGATCCGCGTATTGGGACCCACGCTGCGTTTTGAAACTGCTGGACGAGCCGGGGTGGATGAGTTCCTGGCGAAGGAGGAGCCCTGCATCTGGGCTTTCTGGCACCGGGTGATCCTGCCGATTTCCTGGTACGCAAGAAACCGCGAAATCGTGGTGATGAACACCACTGCGTTCGACGGGCAGTGGACGCGCAAGGTGATCGAACGGTTGGGATTCGGCACGGCGCAGGGAAGCTCCTCGCGGGGCGGGCTGCGCGGCTTGCAAGTGATGGCGCAACGCATCGCCGAAGGTTACGACTGCGCATTCACAATTGATGGGCCGCGGGGGCCGCGATACGTTGCCAAGGTTGGTCCGGTGTTGCTGGCGAGGATGACGGGCGCGCCGATCATGGTCTTTCACATTGGCGTGGACCGCGGCAAGACGATTGAGAAGACCTGGGATCATTTCCTGTTGCCTGGGGTGTTTGCGCGGGCGGTGTTGGTCGGGGGGAATCCGATCTACGTGCCGCAAGATGCCGACGCGGGGATGATCGAGGCGAAACACCAGGAGATGCAAAAAGAATTGGAACGTGTGCGGGACATTGCCGAGGGATGGTTTTTGTTCACGGATGCGGAGCGGGAGAAGCTTCGGGCGGAATTTGGGTGGTAGACGGATTTAGGGAGCCGTGGCACGTCATGATTAAAATCGAAGTAGGATTTTACTTTGAGGGCTTTCAGCCAACTACGGCAAAAATCACCGGAGTTCAGACCCCGAACCTCATCGGATGGCTTCAGGATGACAAGCTTTCTGAGGTAATTACACAAGGAATAAATTCCCGAATGAATAAGGTCAATTGCCGTCGCGTTCGCCGAGCTTGACTGAGACATCAGTCTTTTTTGCTCCGCGGTAGACGGTAACCGTGACCGTGTCTCCGGGCCGCTTGCGGTTCAGCAGGACATTCATGTCGAACTGGTTGGCGACCTTCTGGCCGTCAATGCCCACAATCACATCGCCGCCGATGGTGAGGCGGCGCATTCCGGATTGCACGGTGCGGTCTCCGCCGTGAATTCCGGCGACAGCGGCGGGGCCTCCCTTGGTGGCTTGTTCCACCAGCAGGCCTTCCTGCACAGGCAAATCCAGTGCCTCAGCGAGCCAACCGGTCAACTCCAAGGTGCTGACGCCCAGATACGCGCGACGCACGCGGCCTTCTGTGATGAGGTCGGTGGCAATGAGCTTCGCGGTGTTGATGGGAATTGCAAATCCAATACCGGCCGCGGTTCCAGAGGGTGTGTAGATGGCCGAGTTGATTCCGATTACATCGCCGTGGGTATTGATGAGCGGACCGCCGGAATTGCCGCGGTTGATGGAGGCGTCGGTTTGGATCGCGTCATCAATGAACGTGCTCTGGCTGGTCTGCACGGTGCGGCCCAGGGCGCTGACGACACCCGTCGTAAGGGTGGACTGAAAACCAAAGGGATTGCCGATAGCGAGAACCTTCTGGCCGACCTGCAGCGCGGATGAGTCTCCCAGGGTCAATGATGCGATGTGCTTTCCTTTCGGGTCAATTTTGAGAAGTGCAACGTCGTTGCGCTGGTCGGCGCCGATGAATTTCGCGGGGAAGCGGCTCTTGTCGCCAAGGATGACCTCGATGGTCTGGGCGCCGGCGACGACGTGGAAATTCGTAAGAATGTAGCCGCGGGGGTCGATCAGGAAGCCGGAGCCGGCACCCTCCACTGG
Source organism: Acidobacteriota bacterium (assembly GCA_013289665.1). Taxonomy (GTDB): domain Bacteria; phylum Acidobacteriota; class Terriglobia; order Acidiferrales; family UBA7541; genus Acidiferrum. Next base: position 74,012 of record JABCZN010000006.1, read on the forward strand.
AACGGGATCCATGAAGAAGTCGTACTCGGTAGCTTTGGTGAGTACGTTGGCGACGGCGGGAGATGCCTGGCGGTAGATTCGGACGTTGATGGATTCGTCTTCAGTGAGGGATTCAGGATGCTCGGAAATGTTCTTCAAATTCACAGCCGGCTGAGCGGCACCGAGGCGGCGGGCTTCGACTTCCCCGGACTGATGAGGGCCGTAGCGCGCCCCTACCCAGTAGGCGCCCAGAAGGAGAATCAGGGCCACCAGAATGAGCCGAACGCGACTTCGACCGGTCAGGTGATTGCTGTTGATCATGGCTGCTCCACAGATTGTCCCTCTAGTATAAGGCAACCGCAGGCAGGTGGGGGTGTGCAGTAGACTTGAGGAAGGAAAGAGAGGTGGCTCGAGCTGGACGCTAGTGGCGCAAAGGGCAAGCGGGAGAGCATTTGGGAGAAAAGCGCGAGAAGATAGAGCTACCGAACGATAGTTTAGATTGTATCGAACAAAAGCGGAAACTTGGGAGGAACGATGGAACGCGAACGTCGCCGCACGCCACGCTACATGTTTTTTGCCAGCGCGGAATTGCTGGAGGAAAGATCCGAAGTGCGGATTGCGACGCGCGTCAGCGAACTGAGCCGCAACGGGTGCTATCTGGATATGATGAACCCGTTCCCCATGCATACAGTCGTCCGGCTTAAGATCTGGACGGAAGAGCACATCTTGATCGAGACCAAGGCGTGTGTCGTTTATTCGCAGGCAAATCGTGGGGCGGGCCTGACGTTTGTGGATCTGGATCCGAAGTTTTTGCCGCTGCTCGATCAGTGGTTGGCCAAAGCGGAAAAAGAGTCATAGTTCTCGGCGTGATGAAATGCTGCGGTAGTGTTTGAAAGACCCAGGCCACACCTGAGACGGCCCACCTGTGTAGGAGGGCCCTACAAATCATTCGAGACGGCCGTTACTTCAGTTCAATCTCGATAATCTGACCTTCCCCGGTTCCCGCATTGGCCAGGGTGTGCGTAACCTTGGTCGTAACCCAATGAAAATCGCCGGGCTGGATTTCGTGTGTAACCGACTGTCCGTCGGGCGCGGTCATTTTCAACTGGAAGCCCGTGGCCGCAACGATCAAGTAGGGGCGTTGATGGGTGTGCATCGGAGTGACGCCGCCGGGCGCGAGCGTCCATTTGTAAACGCGGGCGCTCGGATTTTCGCCCGCCACCGGTCCGGCCGCACCAGTGGAGGGATGTTCGGGGCGCTGGAGAAGTTCGACGTCCAACACGTCGAACAGTCCTGGCCCCAAATTGTGAACCCGGTGCGTGAATGGAGTTTCATGAAGAGTGCGAAGCGAAATGTTGCCCGGTTTCTGCTCGGCGGGAGCGCCCTCTGGCTCGTTGGGAAGTTGTTGCGCGGCGCTGGAGTGGCCAAGCCACACGGCAACGTCGTCGACCGAATGGACGTGATACAAGCTGCGTTCGCCGGGCTGGAGGGTAACCCGCATGACGAGCAGTTGGTCATTTTTCAAGAGCAGGTGGTGGTGTGGTTCCTTGTCGACGGGAACGGGAGCCGGCGCGGAGGATTCCTGCGCTGCAAAAAGAGTGAGCAGGACAATTGTGGGCACGATGTTAAACCAGGGTTTCAAGGGCTACCCCTTTCGCGTGGAATGGGAGCGGGTTGATTCTACTGGGTGAGGAAAAATGTGCCAAAGGGTTTCTGCGGGGAGGAACTGGAGGTCGGGAGAGAAACAAGCGAAGAGCGGCCCGTCCTCCGTGGCGTGCAGGCCCCGCAAAAGGCAAAATAGGGTGCAATGAATCAGAACTTGCATTCGAGATTCAGCTGGAAACGGCGGCCGGGGTAGGCCGAGGCAGGAAGTCCAAAATTGGGATTGCGCGGGCCTCCGTCGGGGCCGATGACGCCGATGAACGTGACGTAGTTGGGGTGATTGAGGATGTTGAAGACATTGAGCGCCGCGGTGAGCACGGGACCGTCTTTTTTTTCTTTCTTGAAATGGAAATCGTGAGCCACGTTGACGTCCAGGTTCAATTGCCCCGGCCCGTGCAGCGAATTGCGCGGCGCGAGACCGCCATTTGGCCGGTCGTTGAACACGCCGTCGCCATTCGAATCAAGTCCGGTGGTGACGTTGACGGGTTTTCCGGAGTACGCCTGAAGCGCGACGCCGAGGCTGAAGAGGGACGACGGTTCGAACGTGCCGAGCAAGTCAAATTTGTGGCGGCGGTCATTATCGGAACGCGCCCAATCGAGGTTCGGGAAATTGCTGTTGCCGGGGAAGTAGGTGATGCCGCCGGTGTTGTTGTAGGACTTGCCGAGGATGTACTGCGCCTGGCCGGCAAAATATTTGGTTGGTTTGCCACGGAAGGTCAGCTCGAGCGAATTGCCTTTCTGGTAGCCCTCCGATTCCATCTGGCGAATCTGGCCAAAGGCGGGATTGGGGCGCGCGAGATAATCGGGTGCCAGCGGCGCGTTGATGTCGCGCGACATGAACAAATCAATGCCCCGAGTACCAACGTAGGTGGCGCTTAAAGTGCTCTTCGATGTGATCTGCCGCTCGATGCCGAAGCTGTATTGAACGATGTAAGGAATCCGCAGGTGCGGATCGAGTTGCACCACGCTGGTGGGAACGCCGGCAAGGTCCGCCGGAGTGACAGGATCAGGAACAGTCCCGCCGGTTTGCAGCGGCAGGATCAGGCGTAGGAGATCGATTCCGTTGTAATGCAGCAGGTCGGCAACGGCGCGATTGCCGGAGCGGTCATAGAAAACGCCAGCGCCGCCGCGGAAAACGATCTTGCCCTTGGGCATTGGCGCATAGGCAAACGCAAAGCGAGGCGCGAAGTTGTTCACGTCGTCGTTGAAATAGTTTTGAAAATAGTAGCGCACGCCGAGGGTGAAGGAGAGATTCGGCTGGATGCGCACGCTGTCTTCCACGAAACCGGAGACGATGCGTTCCCAGAAAACCAGATGCCCGTTGCCGGTCTGGATTCGGAAACCCGCCGGTTGTTTGGCGTTGAACGCGTTGATGTTGGCGAAAGTGTAGGTACCCTGCTGGTTCGTAAAGTCGTCGCTGCCGCGGCGGCTGAGGTCCGGAACGTCAATGCCAAAAACCAGCATCTGGCGGCCGCTGCTGTAGGTAACAAAGTCGGTGCCATCGAAGTGCGCCTCCGTGCGGTGCAGATCGGCCTGTGCGCCGCCACCCGTGAAAAAACCCTGAACGATGTTCTGCGGAGCGGCGACGTTGCTGGTGGTAGGGTTATCGTTATGGCCGAAAAGAAAACGGAGTTGGTTCACCCACTTCGATGAAAAGATGCGGCGGTAACTAACGTTCAGTTCGTGCTCGGTGAAACCGGTGGTGTAGCCGGCTTCGGGAAGAACTATGCCGCCGACACCCTGATTCTTGAGACTCTGGTCCTCGTAGGAGTATCCGACCCAGACCTGGTCGCCATTGTCGAAGTCATGAAAGGCGCGGAAAGAGCCGAAGAAATGGCGCTGCGGAGCGGGTACATTTTCGTCAAGGGTGGAGGTGGGGGTGGGCAAGCCGAAGGCATGGACGACGGCCTGGAGATTGTCGTTGTCCTGCTCGAGCGAGAGAAGAAAGGTGTTTCGTTTGTCGCGGCCGAGCGGCCCGGTGAAGGAACCCTCTTCCATGTAGCGGCTTTCCGACGGCTTGGTGGCGGCGAGAGCATTGCTGGCATCGAAAACGGAATTGCGGGTAAGGAAATTCACGGTTCCGTGGTACGCGGGCGTGCCGGCCTTGGTGGTGATCTCAACGCGGGCGCGGCCGGGGCGCGCGAACCTAGCGGAATAGGGATTCTGATTGATTTTCACTTCCTGCACCGCGGAAGCGGAAACGCCGGGGCCGTTGGCCTCGACACCATTGACGACGAGAGAGACGCCGCTGGTGGCGATGGCATCGTCGCTGAGGAAACGGGAGAGAAGCGTGATGTAGTCGAGGTCAAAGACGGGGACGCGATCGAGGGCGTCGCGGGTTATGTTGTTGGCGTTGAGATTTTCGGAGGGGTCGGACGAGGTCTGTGGGACGCTTTCATCGGCCGTTACGCTGACAACCTCGCTGACCGCGGAGATTGCCAGCGTGATGCGGAGAGGAGACAGGGCCTTCGCGCTGACTGTGACATCCCCGAGGCCGTCCTTGAAACCGGCAGCGTGGATTCGAAGACGATACTTGCCGTGAGGCACATCGTCGAAGAAGAAGTAGCCGACGCGGTCGGTGGTGGCGGAGGCCTGAACGGACCCGCTGGATGTAAGGAGGGTGACCTGGGCATCCACTACATAGGCGGAAGAAGGATCCAGAACCGTGCCGGAGAGCGTATGCGCGGGAGTGGCGGATTGCGGAGTTTGGGAGAGGAGCGCGGCAGGGAGAACGAGCAGGAAGAGGAAAAACAGAACCGCGCGATTGGCACAATTCACCTGAACCGCCGGATTGGAATTCACAGATTTCATTTGGCCCGCAGGTGAAGAGCGGCGCGGAAAACCGCGCGAACGCGACAAGAGGGAACTCTGAGACACCCCCTCTTCCACGTAACAAGGTAAAGAAGCCAACCTAAACGGGAGATAAAAGCGGGTAGGGGCTAACCCTTGGCCTTTTGGAGTTCCAGGGTGAGCGCGGGCATAATTTCGAAAATATCCGCCACGATGCCGTAGTCGGCGATTTCGAAGATAGGCGCGTTCTGGTCTTTGTTGACGGCGACGATGGTGCGCGCGCCCTTCATGCCAACGACGTGCTGGATGGCGCCGCTGATGCCGAGCGCAAGATAGAGCTTCGGCGCGACGGTCTGGCCGGAGCTGCCGATCTGGCGCTCCATTGGCAGCCAGCCTTCGTCGCAGATGGGGCGTGAGGCGGCGAGTTCCGCGCCCATCGCTTTCGCGAGGGCTTCGGCCTGCGCGATATTTTCGGGCGCTTTAATGCCGCGGCCAATGGAAACAATAAGCGGAGCCTGGGTGAGGTCGACGGCGGATTTTGCTTCCTTGAAAAGCTCGAGCGGCTTGGTGCGAATGTCAGTGGCGTTTAGATTGACGGTTACAGAGTTGACCGGAGCCTTGCCGCTCGGGTGAGCGGCAAGTTGATCGGCGCGAAACGCTCCCGACTGAAACGATGCGAACCAGGGAGCGGCGCCGGTGAACGTGACATCCGCGGCGGTCTTGCCCTGAAACATCTGGCGAACGAAAACCAGCTTGCCGCTTTCGCTGCGGAAGCCGACGCAATCGCCGATCATTCCCTTGCCAAGCATGGCCGCGAGTTTCGGAGCAAAGTCGCGCACCTGATAGGTGTGAGGGAAAAGAACGAGATCAGGTTTTGCCGATTCGATGACTTGCTTGAGCGCACCGCAGTAGCCGTCCGGAGTGTAGGCATCGAGAAAATCGTGCTCGACAAGCAGAACTTCGGCGACGTTCTTTGTTGCGAGTTCACCGGCCAGCGCGGCTACGCCCTTGCCAATGACGAGGGCGCTGACGGCGGCCGACGCCGGGGAGGCAATCTGCTGTGCGGCGACGAGCGTCTCAAAGCTCGCGTTGTTCCACTTGCCCTGGCGTTGTTCGGTGATAACAAGAATTTTCATGATTATCTGCTCCGCGAGTCCGGTTCTGCCTGAGCCTCGCCTCAGTTTCCATCTGAAACAAAGTACTCCACGCGGTCGTTTACAACCCATCCCTTTTGACCCAGCTGAACCAGAAAATAGTCTCCCCTGGAGGCGACCCCGTCCATGTACGAAGCAAAAAATACGAATACGATGGCCTGCTTGCTGTCCGAACTGAATCCAGGGGTCGAAAAATAAAACGCGCAATCCGCGGAATCCCATTCGGACGAGTTGTCTGGAGGGACATCCTTGCCTTCCAGCCGGTGCTTCCACGGAGTATTGAACCCGTCGCCCAGCCTGATGCTTTCCGCGTTCCTCGCTTCCAGGTTCTCCCATGCAGACTTCTTCATTTGCTTCCAATTTTCCCGAAGTAACTGGAAGATGTCTTGCCGCGTGTGAGGCGGAAGGACCATGGGGCTGCAATCGTTCACCAGTATCGGATTGCGGGAGGATTCGCCGCAGTTCAAATTCAAAGTGGAATCCAGAATCAGTCCACGCAAATCCTTCTTCGGAGGCTCAACGTCGGAAAGCACCGCGTTGTAAATCCTGAAATCGAGATCAGACGCTTCATTGGCCTCTTTGGCCTCACCGAAACCGAGGAGAACAAATAAAACCACAAGCGCAAAGAAGGCGACGAAGTGATTGTCTCGGATTGGAAAGTACCCTTCCATTATGATTAGATCACCCGGGCTTCGAATTTGAGTTTTTCAACGAGTTTGGCGGCGGCTTCTTTGGGGGTGCCGGTGAGGAATTCGGTTTTCTTGGTTTTGGTAGGGACGTAGATTCTTTCGATTTTCTGCGTCGGTTCAACCGTGACGCCGAGAGCTTCGCGGGTCAGCGCGGCGATTTCCTTTTTCTTGGCGGCCATGATGCCCTTAAGTGTGGCGTAGCGCACCTTGTTAATGCCGGACTGAATGGTGAGCACAGCGGGGAGAGGACACTCGATCCATTGGAACCAGCCGGCTTCGAGTTCGCGCTTGAGCTTCATTTTCGCGTCCCCGACGTCAATCTGCATGATGAGCGTGGCGTGCGGAAGATTCAGCAGGGCGGCGAGCAGCACGCCGGTCTGGCCGAAGCCGTGGTCGTCGCTCTGCAGGCCGGTAAGGACAAGATCCACCTTTTCCTTGGCGATCGCCGCAGCGATTACTTTTGCGGTTCCCAGGGGATCGAGTTGCGCGAAATTGTCATCGGCGATGTGGATGCCGCGGTCGGCGCCCTTAGCGAGGGCTTCCTTGATGGTTTGCTTTACGCGTTCGGGGCCGAGGGAGAGCGCGATGACTTCGCCGCCATGTTTCTCCTTCAGGCGCAGCGCTTCCTCGAGCGCATAGGAGTCGGGCTCGTTCATTTCGAAGCCGATGTCGGACTCCTTAATCCAGTTGCCGGCGATGGAGAGCGGCGCGTCTTTCGCCGGAACCTGTTTGATGCAGACGAGAATGTTCATGTGGGCACCTTCCAAATTCAGGAGCGGCCCGCCTCAGAAGGAAGGCCTTACAAGTTCGAGACGAAACTGGCGCGGAGATCGAAGGCGGCGTAAAACCGCCCCCGCAGGAACGGGAAGGACGCCAGCGGTTACTTCCCGGCCCAGCGCTTGAAAATCAGGGCGGCGTTGGTGCCACCAAACCCGAACGAATTCGAAAGCGCGTAATCCACGGTGGCTTTGCGCGCGACGTTGGGAACGTAGTCGAGATCGCAGTGGGGATCTGGCTTTTCCTGGTTGATGGTGGGCGGAAGGATTTGATCGCGCAGCGCGAGAACGCAGATGCCGCCTTCCAGACCTCCTGCGCCGCCAAGGAGATGGCCGGTCATGGACTTGGTGGAGCTGACCGGCAATTTTTTATTTATCGCGCGCTCGCCGAAGAGGCGCTTCATTGCCGTAGTTTCGATCGCGTCACCGAGCGGCGTGGAAGTGCCATGCGCGTTGACGTAGCCGATGTCGTCGGGAGAGAGCTTCGCGTCTTTCAGCGCAGCGCGCATCACCCGGAAAGCGCCATCGCCATTTTCGGCGGGCTGCGTGATGTGATACGCGTCGCCGCTCATGCCGTAGCCGACAATTTCCGCGAGGATGGGAGCGTTGCGCTTCTGCGCGTGTTCCAGCGATTCGAGGATCAGGATGCCGGCGCCTTCGCCAACCACGAAGCCGTCGCGGTCCGCGTCAAACGGGCGGCTGGCCTTTTCCGGCGCGTCGTTGCGTGTAGACAGCGCGCGCATGGAAGCAAATCCGCCAATGCCCATGGGAGTAATCGTGGCTTCCGTGCCGCCGCAGATCATCACTTCGGCCGCGCCGCGTTCGATGATTTTGAACGAATCGCCGATGGCGTGGGCCGAGGCAGAGCAGGCCGTGGCGGTCGCCGAATTCGGTCCGCGCGCGCCATAACGAATCGAAATATGACCGGAAGCAAGATTGACGATGGCCGACGGAATAAAAAATGGAGAAATTTTCCCCGGCCCGCCCTGCATCAGTTTGATGTGTTCGCGTTCGATGATGTCGAATCCACCGATGCCGGAGGCGACGTACACGCCGACTTCATCGAGGTCGGAGTCTTCCGGCTTCCAGTTGGCCATCTTGACGGCGAAATCAGCGCCGGCCAAGGCCACCTGGATGAACCGCCCCATCTTCTTGAGTTCTTTTTTCTCGATCCACTGGAAGGGGTCGAAGTTTTTCACTTCGCCGGCGATCTTGCAGTCGAAATCCGTAGTATCAAAATGCGTGATGTGGCCAATGCCGCTTTTGCCGGCAACGAGGTTTTTCCAGCTTTCCTCGGTGCCCACACCCAGCGCGCAGACCAATCCAACTCCCGTAACGACAACCCGGCGGGTCAACTTTCTTGCTCCTTCAATCGGGGTTTAATGTGCGACCTACTTGCCCTTCGAATGTTTCTCGATGTATTCGATCGCGTCCTTGACCGTGGTCATCTTTTCGGCGTCTTCGTCGGGCACTTCGATGCCGAAGGCTTCTTCGAAAGCCATGACCAATTCGACCTGGTCGAGCGAGTCCGCGCCGAGATCGTCCACGAAGGACGCGGTGGGCGTGACTTCGGCTTCATCCACACCAAGCTGCTCGACGATAATCTGCTTTACGCGTTCTTCCACGCTGGCCATTCCCATTCCTCCGCGACCTGATGTCGCTCTGACGTAGTTCGTACTACTCTGCATCACACCCGGCCGTGAGGCCGTCTTGCATGTCGTTTAGGCTGCCCAAGGTAACCTTGCCAGTCTACTTACCCTGCGCAGCAAGGTCAACTTCGCGAAACCACAATTTTCCGCAATCAATCCCACTGCCGATCCAGCAAGCTTTGCGCCGGAACGCTGGCTTTTGATAGAGCTGGATTAATTGCAAATCCCTCGGTTCACGTCCTTTAATCCCTCCCACTCAACTCGTGCTCATCCCGGAGGAAGTCCGCTTCGTTCATCGCGCCAGGCAGACTTGCGCCCTCGATTCTAAGATCTCGGCAGACAAGCTGGCACGTAGGATGAATACTCTTGCTTCCTACACAAAAACACTCTCGGAGTCACCGGCACTTGCGGTGATCTTCCGATCCTGTCTGTAGAAGGTGCCGCTAAGAATCCCGAACTTACCGTCTTCACGAAAATAAATCACGACCGCGAGCCGGGAGCTCAACTTCGGATTTACTTTCCGCGGCGCCATTTCCCACTGAATTGCTGTTTGCAGCCAAATGGGGTTCCGACTCAAGAGTTCCCTTAACTTGCCAGTGGCTCGAGGAGGCAAAGCCAAAAGCGCTGTGAACAGAACTGGGGTGACCTGTTTCCATATTTTCAGGCCAAATACATTCCACCATTCACATCCAAAACGTGGCCGGTGATGTAGGCGGCTTCGTCGCTTGCGAGAAAAACGATGGAGGCGGCGACGTCCTTGCCCGTTCCCATGCGTCCGAGCGGAATTCGCACTTTCAATTCTTCCTTCACTTTGTCGGGAAGGACGGCGGTCATGGGCGACTCGACGAAACCCGGAGCCACGGCGTTGACGGTGATGTTGCGTGAAGCGATTTCGATGGCGATGGCCTTGGTGAGGCCTATGAGGCCGGCCTTCGACGCGACGTAATTGGCCTGGCCGGCGTTGCCGCTTTCGGCGACAACGGAGGAGATGTTGATGATGCGGCCGGCACGCGCTTTCATCATCGGCGGCAGTACCTGCTGGATGCAGATGTGAGCGCCGGTAAGATTGGTGCGGATCACGGCGTCCCAGTCGTCGGGCTTCATGCGTATGGCCAGGCCGTCGCGGGTGATCGCGGCGTTGTTGACCAGGATGTCGATCTTGCCGAATTTTTCGAGGATGGATTTGAAGCCGGATTTGATCTGATCGATATCGGCGACGTCCATTTTGACGGCGAAGGCTTCGCCGCCCTTGGCCGAGATTTCTTGGACGAGTTCCGCAAGTTTTTCTTCATTGCGTGCCGCGACAGCAACTTTGGCTCCGGCCTCCGCAAGTGCGTGCGCAGTGTCGCGGCCGATGCCCTGGGAGGCGCCGGTGACCACTGCTACTTTGTCTCGTAAGCTGAACATTCCCTTGCAACCTGTAGCTCACCCCTTCAGGGGTGAGGCTGTTCACAACAATTTCGATCTTGCCAGCACAATAGAAAACCCTCCGTCGGAATGCCTGAGCCACACGCTCGCGGCACAAGCCATGTAGCGCCCGGTCTTAAGATCGGCCACTACAAAATTCCCCGGCAACGGCGGCCGTCCGCCGCGGCGGGTGGCCACTACAACAGCATCAGGCGGCGTCGGATTTGGCCGCGGTGATGCGATCCACTGTGGCTTGCAAACTTTTTTCGTCTTCGACGTTCAGCGTGGTCACCGAGCGCTCGATCTGCCGCATGATGCCGGTGAGCACGCGGCCGGGGCCAACTTCGATGAAGGTGTTAACGCCTTCATCGAGGAGCATCCGCATGGATTCTTCCCAACGCACGGGCATGGTGACCTGGCGAATCAGCGCTTCGCGGGCTTCATCGCCTTTTTTGATCGTGTCGGCGTCCACGTTGGTGACAACGGGAACATGAGGATCCGCAAACGTCGTGGCCCGCAAATCTTTTTCCAGTCTTTCCTGCGCGGGCATCATCAGTGACGAATGAAACGGCGCGGAAACGGGAAGCAGGACGGCGCGCTTGGCCCCGGACTGCGATGCAATTTCAATAGCACGCTTCACCGCGGCGGCGTCTCCGGAAATAACCGTCTGGTCCGGCGAATTGAGATTGGCGGCCGTACAGACTCCACCCTCCGCGGCCCGCTTGCAGGCATCGGCGACGACGGCTGGCGAAAGCCCTAGAATCGCGGCCATCGCGCCCTGCCCGGCAGGAACGGCTTCCTGCATGTAGGTGCCGCGCTTGTGAACCAGCCGCACCGCATCGGCAAATTTCAGCGAACCCGCGGCCACGAGAGCGGAGTATTCCCCGAGGCTGTGGCCGGCCACAAAATCCGCGCCAATGCGCTTTTCCGAAAGCACCCACATCGCTGCAACGGAAACGGTAAGGATGGCGGGTTGCGTAAGGGCGGTGGATTTCAGCTCTTCTTCCGTGCCTTCAAAACAAATTTTGGAAATCGGAAAGCCCAGCGCCTTATCCGCTTCATCGAAAATGGCGCGAGCCGCGGAATATTTCTCGGCAAGTTCCCTGCCCATGCCGGAATATTGCGAAGCCTGGCCCGGGAATATGAATGCTACTTTACCCATAATTGCTCCTCTCTCCGGACGTCACACTTGTGCATGGGTCAGGGAGAGCTCTTGTTCAATTTTTTCATTCACCCGCGCACGCGCAAGCCCTGCGGCGACGCGGATGGCGTTCTTGACGGCGTTGGCGTTGGACCGGCCGTGGCCGATCACGCAGACGCCGCGGACTCCGAGGAGCGGCGCGCCGCCATACTCCGCGTAGTCCATGGTCTGCTTGATACCCTTCAGCGCGCCTTTCGAAAACAGATAGCCGACCTGCGAGGCGAAAGAACTTTTGTAAGTCTTCCGCAAATACTTGATGATCTCCATGGCCAGGCCCTCGCAAATCTTGAGGGCGATGTTGCCGACGAACCCGTCGCAGACAATCACGTCCACCTTGCCGGAGAAAAGATCGCCACCTTCCACGTTGCCGACGAAATGCACGGGCAGAGCCTTGAGACGATCGTAAACGGCGCGGGTCAACTCGTTGCCCTTGATCTCTTCCTCGCCGACAGAGAGCAAACCGACCCGCGGCTTGCGGCTTCCAAATGTGAGGCGGTAATAAATTTCGCCCATCACGCCAAACTGCAACAGATGCTCGGGTTTCGAATCCACATTCGCGCCGACGTCCAGCAGCACGGAAACGCCGCCCTTGGCATTCGGAAAGGGCGCGGCCAGCGCCACGCGATCGACCGACTCCAGCGTGCCAAGGATAAATCTTGCCGTGGTCATCACCGCGCCGGTGTTCCCGGCGCTGACCATGGCGTCCGCCTTGCCCTCTTTCACCAGGCGCGCGGCCACGTGGACCGAGCTGTCCTTCTTGCGGCGGAAAGCCTGCGCCGGGTGATCTTCCATCGTGATCACCTCGGTAGCCGGAACAATATCAATCGGCAGCGAGGGTTTGCCGAAACTTGCCAAAGCTCCCCGGATCACCTGAGGCTGCCCCACAAGCAGAACGCGCACGCCGTATTCTTCCGCGGCGCGAACACTCCCCTCCACCTCCGGACGGGGTGCGTTGTCTCCCCCCATGGCATCGACGGCGATTGTGATCATGGGATTATCTTCCGGCGACTCCAGCCAGCCAGAAACGGCAGGACACACCAGCGGTCATGCCCGTTCCGAGCCTGCCCTGAAACTCGAACCCTTACTTGACGTCGTGAACCGGCCGGCCTTTGTAGTAACCGCAATGAGGACAAGCCCGGTGGGGCTGCTTCATTTCGTGGCAATTCGGACACTTGGCCATCGCGGGCGCGAACAGGTGGTCGTGAGCACGACGCTTGTTCTTGCGCGCCTTGGAATGTCGACGTTTTGGATTAGGCATAACATCACTCCTGGTTCTCGCCTCATTTCGTGGCTACACACTCCGCCAGTCCGAACGAGGTCGGATTCTATGGGCTTTTGGCCCGAAAATCTATTGTTTCTTGAGCCAGTCCTGCTTCAACCGCGCGAGGGGAGCCAGACGCGGGTCCGTGGCGTGCCTTTCGCAGCGGCACTCTTCGTGATTGAGACTCGCGCCACACGTAGGGCACAAACCGCGGCAATCGCTCTGGCAGATAACTTTCATCGGCAATGACAGCAATACCTGTTCCTTGAGTACATCGGCGAGGAACAGGCCTTCTCCTTGAAAAAATCCGATTTCGGTGTCGTCATCTTTCAGCCGCTCTTCTTCGGGCTTGCTGGCCTTCGGAAGCGGCTGATAGAAGAGGTCAAAATCCTTGTGGACTTCCTCGATTACCGGCTCCAGGCAACGGGCACAGACCATCTCAATCTTGGTCTCCAGCTCGCCGCTGATGCGGATTTGGCCTTCCAGAAGCTCCGCCGTTGCGGTTACTTCCAGAGGCTCCGCTTGTTTCACTTCACTGATGCCGTAATCGATGCTTCCCGGGGCGTAGCTTTTCCGGATTTGCACTTTGCGGACGGCAAGATCCTTGACGTCGAGGAACATGTCTGCTGCGCCTCCGGCGCGTACGCTCATGCCTATCCATTATTTGGGGAGAAAGCGGGTAAGTCAAGAAAGCGGGGCGGAAAGAGTGCGAATTAAGCGCGCGTTCGGTCAACTGGAGCTACTAGTACCTGTGTGGCCCGGTTTGTTTAGGCGAAGGCCGGGAGGCGTACCCGGCAATCCCACAGCTAGGGAGACTCTCTAACGACGCAGCACCAGGCAACTGGCAATCATGTCGTGCAGCGCTTGGCGGCGCTCTGTGAAACCGGCCATCGCGTAGCCAATGCCCAGGGGAATCATCCCCGTCACCATCTTTGCAAAGAAGCGGCCGGAAGCCCGGCCAAACGTGACCGGATTCCCCGTTAAATCGGTTACATACACACCCAGCGCCTGCTTTCCCCAGGTGGCCTGCTTTTCGCCGCTTTCCAGATACGCGTGGTAAAGCCACTGGATCAATACAGCAACAACGACGAACACAAACATCATGCCAAGAAAGCCGAATATGATGGCTGGATCCGGTTGGCTGTTACGTTGCGCCATTCGATTGAGGTGCGCTCCCATACCGGTCAAGAGAAAGAGCGGCACGAGTAATACGCCCATGGCAGCAGACATGATTATGCCATCAATCAGGGACGCGACCACGCGCAGCCAGAATCCTGCGTAAGTGAATCCGCGGGAAGCGACAAGGCCCGCAGGGTCCGCGTAGGCCGCTTGAGAGGATCCGCCAACGTACGCGGGCGGGGCGGCTGGGCGGGCAATCGCCACCGCCGGAGTTCCTGTTGGCGTTCCACACGAGCCGCAAAATACCGTGCCTGCAGCGACATTCGCACCACACTTGGAGCAATACACAGTCGGTGTCCTCCGTTCGGTTTGAACGATGCATTCTTGTGAAAGAAAGCCTTAATTGCAAGCGCCACAACGTTAACGAATCATTCGCTACAGCCCTGGCGCTGAAACGCATCCAGTCGCTTTCGAGCTTCCGCATTGCCCCTGCGAGCGGCGGCAGAGAGCAAAATCCGCGTCTGGGCACAATTCTTCGCCACTCCCCGGCCCTGCCAGAAAAGTTCAGCCAGATCGATTTCCGCACTGGTATTTCCCTTTTCCACCGCTACCCAGAGCAGGCGGATTGCTTCCGGCAACTCTGTTGCTCTGCTGGGCGCACGGAGGATCTGTAACGCCTGCAGGTACTCCTGCTGCCCGTTTTCCGCGGAGTTGTCGGCAGGCGGTGCCGGTACTGGCGGGCGAGTAACTTGAGTGAGCGGCACGAGTGATCCCGGAGTTGCGCCCTTCAGTTGCGGGGACGGCGTCTTATCAGACGCCGGGGGAAGGTTTTCGCTTCGCGGTTCAATCGAGGGATTTGACGGTTGGATGGTCAGCGGAGGGGGTGGAACGGTGCGGGCGGCCGGAGAAGATTCTGGAATCGCGTGCGCGACGTAGGGAATCTCCGGCCGAGCGACTCTGGAGCTTTCTGGAGAATCCTCGCCGGCGATTTCCCGGCCGAGCCAGATGAGGGCTTGGCCAAGTTCGCGGTGATAGACGTAAGAGCCGGCAAGCAGAGTCAAAAACAACAGGATGCCTATGGCGCGCCCGAACGTGAAGCGATCCATCCAGCCCGGGGTATCGGAATCCGTTTCCGCTTCAAATGAGGAGAGCGGCTCCAGCGCGGGCGGCGGTACGCGCCGGGAAATAACCGGCGGAGCGGGAACAAGCGCCGGGATTCGCTTTTCCGCCGCGGTCGGGGTCTCTATCTTCGGGAGAGAAACCGGAATTTTTGCCGGCGGTTCCGCAGCCGGCTTTGGAATCGCGACCGGAATGACGGATTGCCCGGAGATTTCTGTGGGCAGCGGGTCCGGGCGCACAGAGGAAAGTTTCAGGAGCGGCGGCAAGGACAAGGATTCCGGCTGTTCAAACGTTGGGTGAGACGTCGGTGGAGGGGATAGGGGCCACATCTTTTGCGGAGGCGGCGGTTCTGGCGCAGGGGGAGCCGCTGCCGTCTCGGGTGGAGGCAATTCCGGACTTTCAGCGACCGGAGGTAACGCCGGGGGCGGTGGCTCCGGGTTTGGCGATGCTGCTACCATCGGTGGCAGCAGTAGCAGTGGCGTGATTTCCAATTTGGGCGAGACCGGTGCAGTCGGTGGCTCTGCCGTTGAGGGTATCGGCGCTTTTGGCGGGGGCGTGATATCTGCCGCTTCTCGGAGCGACTCAGCCTGTGGCTCCCGACTTGGTGGCACCAACACCTTTGGTGGCGGAGGTGGCCCGTTTTCCGCGGCCGATGGGGCCGACGGAGCAGGCTTCGGCGCGCGGATCTGGGTGCGCAACTCGGTCAATGAGGAGTGCTTCGATCGCACCGCTTGGTCCGGGCCGGACTCTGGCGAAATCGGCTCATCGACCCTATCCAGCCAGCGCCGAATCTGGTCGCGGGAGTGCGAAGGCAACCCGGCAAATTCGAGTGCCGCGACATGGCCCCCGTCTTCCAGGCGCCTGACAATTGCTTCCCCGTCAATCCTGGCGGCAGTATCCAGCGCAAAGGAAAAGGAAATTTTCTCGGATGGCTGAAGGGGAATCATCGCGCGGAGAGAGAACCCGTGCTCTGAGAGGTCTCGCATCATTCCGCCGTTGGAAGGGGGAAGCTCGACGTAGACGAGGCTCAACGGCCGTTTTCGGAGTTGCGTCCGGCGCTCGGTCTTCACGTTCATGGGAGCAGTCGTTCAGAGAATTCTAACCCGCAAAGGAGCCTTTGGGTGAAGCGTTCTGAATAAAGGGCGCAAACGAGAACCGGCGGGCGGACGCAGGCTTTGCGAGCAAGCAGGAAGGATCAGAAGGCGGCCGGATGAAACTCCAACGATCGCCAATCTCGAGTAAACCGCGGCCTGAACTCCATGACCAGGAAAATCGGGATTTTTCGGGCGTCTGTGATCGGCGAATTTCGATGGCTCTCGACGGACCCAGGCATCGCCGGAAGTTGCTGCCCCGCGCCGAGCGTGAAATCGGGCAGCGCGTCGAAACTTTGCCGGGCGCCGCGGGGTGGGCGAAAGAAGTGTATAGGAAATTTCTCGATTTGTGGATTGAGGTGGGCGCGGAGATGCCCAAGCTGAAGCAAGTCAGGGACGAAGCCGCGAAATTCCACCGACGAGCAACTCGCCGGGAGGTTTCCGTTCCCGGCGGACCACTCACCGCTTGTTTTGCCGATCTTGCGCTACTTCTTCCGGGCCAGCTTGACGGCGACGCCCAGCAACAGCTTGCGATCGCCCTCTTCCATTTGCCCAAGCAGGCCGCGGATTCGATTGAGGAAGCCACCCCACTTGCCCGAGAGGCCCCACTCCTCGGAAGGCGAATCTTTTTTCCGGGGAATGACCAGCGGCTTGGCCGGGCCGTTGCCCTGATAAAACAGCTGGTAAAGGGGCACTCCCATTGCGCCCGAAAGTTTCTCGAGCGTCTCGATGGAGGGCGTGGTATGGCCGTTTTCGATCCGGGAGAGGTAGCACCGGGACAACCCTGTGCGCTCTTCCAAATCTCCCTGGGATAGTTGTTTTTCTTTGCGGATGTCCCGCAAACGTTCTCCGATCATTCTCGTTTTCTCCTTAGTTGACTACCGGATGCTCTCCCTGGACGGGGGGTTCGGGGACCGGTGTTCGAGCTGGGCGGGAACATATTCGCCCAACTGCACCAACTCTGTAATGTCGCTGGCCAATCCCAGGTAGCGTACCGGACGCCCCGCGGGGTCGCGAATGACAAAGCCGCGATCAAAAATCCATCGAATCGAACCGTCTGGCCTTTGAACGCGGTAAGCGGTTTCGACCCGGTCGCCAGGAAAATCCTGGCCCACAAACTGAATGGCATACTCCCGATCCTCGGGAATCACGGCGTCCAGCCAGGCATGGGCGTCGCGGCCCAGGTCTTCGCGGGAACGCCCCCAGACGGCCTCGTAGGAGGGGCTGACGTAAAGGATGTTTTCCGTCTCCGCCTCGAGGAACCAGATCACTTCATTGCTTTGGCGAGGTTGCTGGCTTACCTGCCGATTCCGTTCGGAACGCGACCTGGCATGCACGCGCCGAATCAGTTCGTCGCGCAAGAATTCCAGCTCCGAGTTGAGCCGCGTGATCTCCCCGTCCTTTGTTTTTTCCAAGCGATAGAGAGTCTCGAGGAGTCTTTCAGAGACTTCGCGCTGGTTGGCGACCGTTGCCGCGCCCGTAAGGGTCATGGTGGTGGCCACGCAGAGATACGCGGCCAGAGAAAGCGGCATCGCCGTGACGGTATTGAAAGGCCCGTAGCCATGCAAAGAACCCCAGGTGGCGAACCCACAGAGAACGATACACGCCCCCGCGGCCTCCAGTGGGCAGAAGCGAATCCCGGCCCAGACCAGGAATGGCACACAAAGGAAGAGCGGCGTATCCACGCGGTCCGTGAAGACTCCGGCTGGACCAAAACTGATAACGCAGACGACGCTGAGCCCGAGGAGGAGGACGCTCACTTCAATGAGTTCACTCAGATGGAGGGGTTGATGCTTGCCGTTCAGGAGCAGGATAAGAAAAGGCGTGAGCACCAGCACGCCCAGGGCATGCCCCGCCCACCAGGCGGCGAAGATGGTAAGGATTTCCGGTTTGCTGGTTCCAGCAGGAACCCAAACAACGCTGGTCCCGACGACAGCACTGACCAGGGTTGCCAGGGCACCCCCCAGTAGGGAAAAGCGCAGAACATCCGCGGGCCGTGAAAAGGCTTTTGCCCCCCCCGCAAAGCGATTAGCCAGATAGCCCCCCGCCAAGGCCTCCGCCGTGTTCCCACAGGCGATGGCCAGAGCCCCCAGTAATGGCACAGAAGACATGAACTCAACACACAGGGAGGCCAGAAAAATGGCGGGGACCATGCGGCGCCCTTTCAACAGGATAGCCGCAATAGAAATACCGGCCGGCAGCCAAATCATTCCCATGGAAATTTGGGAATGAATCAACCGCAGCTCAAGTCGTGCGGAAACCACGTAAGCTAGAAAGACGAGGATCCCGATGCCCAGGTCGCGGCCGGATATTGGCACCGCTCGTTGGTCCTGTATACCCTTGGTCTCAGAAGACGGGAAAGCGCGCATATCCACCCAATTGCTCCGCGTTCGCGCGAACCAATGCGATCAGATTGGTACATTACTATACCGGGGACTTCGAATCTATACTGCGAGCGAATTGACAGATTGTATACAGTTTTCGTGGCGGCAAAGCAACTGGAAAAAAGGATGAGATTAGGAACAATTAATATATTCCCCGCGGAGCTGATGACTTTTCGCTAATTCTCAACGAGGCCCTGGCAGCAAGTTCAGTTTCGAAGGCCTCTGCATAGAGAGAATGGTAGGATTTCGAGGCGGCCGAATCTCTAGGGACCGCCACAGGAATTCTGTTCGGACAGGAGAGATTCTGATGCGCTGGACACCTGGCGGGACAAGCGACGACATCGACGATCGCCGAGATCAAGAGGATGGCGGCGGAGGCGGCGGGGGATTCGGCTTCGGCGGGATGCACATCGGCCTGGGCGGTGTGGTGGTCCTGTTCATCCTGAGCCTGGTCTTCAAGCAAAACTTTTTCGCTCTCCTGGGCGGCGGCGCCACTGCGCCGGTCGCCACGACCGTCCACCGGCCCAATCCCGCGCGCGACGAATCCGAAAAGCCGTTGGTGCAATTTGTCTCGTTCGTGCTGGACGACACGCAGAAAACTTGGGAACAGTTATTGCCGCAACAAGCGGGAGTTCCCTACCGCCATGCGCGGCTGGTGCTGTTCCGCAATCACACGCAATCCGGCTGCGGTGGAGCCGAATCGGCCACGGGGCCTTTCTATTGTCCCGCCGATGAGCGGGTCTATATTGACCTGGGATTTTACGATGAACTGAAACGCCGGTTCGGTGCGCCGGGCGAATTCGCGCAAGCCTATGTGCTGGCGCATGAAGTGGGCCACCACGTCCAGAAGATCATCGGTATCGAAAGCAAAGTGCAGCAGCTGCAGAGAGCCAATCCGGCGGAGGCCAATCCGTTGTCGGTGAAGACGGAGTTGCAGGCGGATTGCTTCGCGGGGGTCTGGGCACACTCGACAGAGCAACGCGGATTGCTGGAAGCGGGAGACGTGGAGTCCGCCTTGCACGCTGCCGCGGCGGTTGGCGACGATCACATCCAGCAGATGACGCGAGGACGCGTTCAACCGGAAACATTTACGCACGGGAGCTCCCGGCAGCGCATGGAGTGGTTCAACAGGGGATTGAATAGCGGTTTGATCGCGGATTGCAACACCTTCCAAAGACAGTGACGTCAAGAAAGTTTGCTCTAGATTGATTCGCGGCGCGCAGTTAATCCGACGGCGGTTGAGCGCGAAGACCGGGAACGCCCGGGTCGCGCGCCTTTTCGACCGCAGCCTCCGCGGCTTTCGCTTTCTGTGGATCAACCCAAGCATCCCGGGTGACAAATGTAGTCTGCGTGGGCAGCGCGACCACCGCACCCGCTTTTTCGATAGCGTCCATTATTTTCAGAAGCAGTTGCTCCTGTGTCGCCAGATACGCCGTAAATTCAGGTTCCAGAATGTAGCAATAGATCTCCACCTCCAGGGCATATTCGGCAAAACGCAGGAACCTCACGCGCGCGGAAGGGTCCTCCACTTTCGGATCTTCGATCAACAGATTCTGGATCTGCCCCAGCACATACCGCACGTGATCGGGGGAAAGGTCATAACGCAGGCGAATCGTCTGCTGGCACAGAAATTTGTCGCGGAAGCGCAGATTTTCCACCACGGCCGATGCCATGACGCCGTTCGGAATCGAAAGCAGGGTGCGCTCGCCGGTCCGCAACCGGGTGGAACGCAAGCCGATATCTTCCACCACACCCGTTTGATTGTTGATGCGGCAGGTGTCGCCAATCTGGATCACCTTGTCGAAAAGGATGGAGACTCCGCCGAACAGGTTTTCAAAGGTCTTCTGCGCGCCGAGACCCAGGGCAAGGCTGCCGATTCCAATGCCGGCGAGTGCTGTGGAGACATCCACGCCGAGATTGCTCAGAAC
This sequence comes from Acidobacteriota bacterium, assembly GCA_013289665.1. Taxonomy (GTDB): domain Bacteria; phylum Acidobacteriota; class Terriglobia; order Acidiferrales; family UBA7541; genus Acidiferrum. The sequence continues at coordinate 94,221 of JABCZN010000006.1, forward strand.
CGTCAGCGCCACCAGCAGAAAAATGAATACTTGGGTAAAGCGTCGGACGAGCGAGACAATGGAGCGCTCGGCCAGCATTCCGCGCTTCGTCAGGCTCGAACCGAGGCGCGCAGCAATGGCCCGGGTAATGCGCGTAAGGATCCAGTAAAAGTCGAACGCCAGAAAAACCCACACAACCTTGCGGTAATAGAGCCGGTAAAGCAGCGATGTGCCGATGTAGCCGACGAAAATGTAATGCGACACGATTGCGATCGTCAGCGTGATCGGATCCACCTGAAAGAATTTCTGGGGCGCGATCGGCGGCTTATTTCTGGCTTTTCGCGCCCGGTTCACCAGGAATGCGGTCACCAGTGTGATCAGGCGGCCGCCCAACAACGCGACGGGCAGAAAAACCACAATGGCGATCCACTGCCACAGCGGCATGTAGAGAAGTCTGTGCGTTACCAGGGCCGGCGGGATCTTCTTCTCGATTTCCGGGAAGGTCAGCGACTCGTACATCTCTGGAACGTGATCGAGCGTGGAGCGGGCAAAATACCAGAGCTTGCGCCCGTGCTCATCATCAAGACGAACCATCTGGACGAGGAACTTTTCACCCGTTCCCAACGCGCTGCTGATTCTTTCCTGATCCGGGGGAAGCCCGTCATCCAGGCGTCCCAGCGGGTCACGGCTGGTGAGCTCCAGAGCGCCCGCGAATTTCTGATTCAGGATCGCCAAAAGTTGCGCGGCGAGTTCCTCTTCATCCTGTTCGGAATGCCGCCGGCGGGTCGGCGGTGGTTGGAAATACTCGACCGCGCGGGGGTAACGCTCCTCCTGTGCCTCCCTGATGAAACCCAACAGGGTTCCCCGCGGAGTCTCCCGGCCCAGCGGATCTGGCGGCACCGCCGGTGCGGGCTGCGCCGCGGGCGCGGGTTGCGGGGAGGTGAGGCCGGGAAGCTGCGGAAGCGCCGCGGCGGCGAAACCGTGCATGAAGACGAGCAGTAGCAGCGACCGGTGAACGGCCATAATCGAAACTCCGTGGAAACGGTTCATTCTAGCCGCTAAGAGGACGCAAAAGTAGGTGGAACGCTGCGCGCAGCGCCGCCGAAATGCTCCTGATACTGGCGGAGCAGGAACAGGTCAGTCATCCCGGCGATGTAATCGCACACCACAAAATGGCGCGGAATCTGTCGCGCGGCTTGCTCCTGCGACTCGGGCATCGAATCTTGTTGCTCCAGATAATAGGTGAACAGAGCGGCCAGGCAGGCAACGGAGCGCTGGGAGTCCTCGGTAATGAGCGGGTGGTTGTAAATGTGCGCGAACAGGAAGCCTTTCAACTGGGCGTTTTCGGCCCGCGCCGCTTCGCTGAATCTCGCCAGGCGCTCCGGAACGCGGCGGATCTCATCCGCGGTTCGCGCGCCGGAATGTTCGATAAGCGTCTCCGTGTTGGTGATGAGGTCGCTGACCAGATGGTCGATTACGTGGCGCAAGGCTTCATTGAATTTCAGGCGCATGCGGGCGCCGGGATGGGTGGCTTCGATCCTGGCGTAGAAGTCCGTGAAAAACGGAACTTCGCCGCGCAGTGCGTCCAGATCGAGCAGATTGGCTTCGAGCGCGTCGTCCAGGTCGGCGGAGTTGTAGGCGATTTCGTCCACCCAGTCGATGAGCTGCGATTCAAGCGGCGGCCGCAGGTCGAGCAGATACTCGGACAGCTCCGGGTGCCGAGCCGCAGAGTAATCCCTGGAATGCTTAACGATGCCTTCGCGGACCTCAAACGTCAGGTTGAGGCCGTCGAAGCCGATGTAGCGATGTTCGAAATGCTCCACGATGCGAAGCGCGTGCAGGTTGTGATCGAATCCGCTGCCGTGCACGCGCATCAGCTCGTCGAGTTTTCGTTCGCCGGCATGGCCAAAGGGCGGGTGGCCGATGTCATGCACCAGGGCCAGCGCCTCGACGAGTTCCGTGTTGATGCGCAGGGCGGCGGCCACGGTGCGGGCAATCTGGGCGACTTCGAGCGTGTGCGTAAGCCGATTGCGAAAGTGGTCAGAGAAGCGCGTGCTGAAAACCTGAGTTTTTGCTTCGAGCCGCCGGAACGCGCGGGAATGGATGATCCGGTCACGGTCGCGCGCATACTCGCTGCGGTAAGCGTGAGCAGGTTCAGGAAACCGCCGGCCGCGGGAGGCTGCCGTGTCTACAGCCCAGGGAGCGTGTATGCGAAGCGTTTCGATTGCCGAAACCTCCGGAGGTCAGGCGAGACGCAGGCGAATCAAGATTGCGGTGCGAGTTCGCCAAGCCCGCGGTCGGCTTCATCGGCGACGTTCGTGTTCGGATAATCCTTCTTGATCTGCTCGTAGAGCGCAATTGCTTCTTTCGGATTGGTCTGCCGAAGTATGCCGGCGAGTTCGAGCAGCACAAGCGGCTTGGGCACCAGGATTGATCCGGAGTTGGAAAGCGCGCGGAGAATCGGGATGGCCTGATCATTCTTTCCGGTGCGCTCGGCGATCAGCGCTTTCTGATAATCAGCAAGCGCGGCAAGTTCCTTGTCAGAACCGGTCTCAAGTTTCTTCAGCTCCTCGGAAGCCTGATTGAGCTTGTCCAGATCCATCAGGCAGATCGCGGAATAGTAGCGCGCCAGCCGGCCCGGACTGGTGCTGGGATATCTTGCGGCGACGGCGGAGAGCCGCACCTCGGCATCCTGAGAACGCTGCGCCGGATCCACATAGGAAACCTCTCCCGGCAGGCTTGGCTGGCCGGGCAGCAGGATCGGCGCGTTAAATATTTTCATGGCCTCGTCCAGAGCCGCCTGGGCCTGGGCCGTCTGGCGATCGTTATAAATCTTCCAGCCGTAATAGCCGGTCAGGAAAACGATGGCGACAAGTATGGCGATCGAGGCAATGCGAGTGTGCGAAAGGACCGCCTCGGCTCCATGTTCAATCGTCTCCCGGACCCGGTCGTGTTTGAGCTCTTTACGCGAAATGTGTTCGGACACAAGCACTCTCCTGCCTGATTTGGAATCTTCAATCCTAGCATATCTCAAAGAGCGCTGGACGCTCGGGCGGTAACCCTTCTTGCAAGTCCTGATGGCGTGGGCCGCCTCATCCGTAAGGGTCGTGGTAATTTTGATAGATGCAGACCGGTTGTATCCATTGCGGCCAGCAGCACCTGCTGAACGATGAGTCTGTGGCCAAGCATCCCAAGGTCAGCTTTCGCTGCACCAAGTGCGGCCTGACGACCATCGTGGAAGTGAAGCGCACCGTGGATCAGACGGTGGTGATTTCGCCGATGCCTTCCTTTGCGCGGGCGGACGCCTCCACGCAGCGGCTCCGGCTTCTCGCCGTTGATGACGGGCTTCGCCTTCCGGAACATCTTGACGTCATCCTGACCGTGGAAAGCGGCCCGCAGGCCAGCAAGAGTTTCACACTGACCAAGGCGCGGACGGTGATTGGCCGCAAGGGGGCCGATATCGCGCTAGAAGACCCGGAAATTTCCCGGCACCATTGCGTCGTCGAAGTGCGCGAAGGCGCCGTCAATCTGAAGGACCTCGATTCCACCAATGGCACCTTCTTTGAGGGAGAACGCGCGCGCGCGGTGTTGTTGAAGGAAGGCGCGATGTTCCGCATCGGCAGCAGCCTGATTCGCGTCACCTTACGGCCTAAGTAGATCCTCACGAACAATCAATCCGGCGTCACCAGGGTTGCGGCCTCTGATGCGTGTGAGATACTGGCGCCGGCTGGAAGCCACTTCACACAAAGATGAACCGGTTCAGCATTTGCGTCATCACCCTGAACGAAGCGCACGATCTGCCGCGCCTGCTGAAATCGGTGGAGGGCCTCGCGGAAGAAATTGTGGTGGTGGATTCCGGCAGCACGGATGCCACGGTGGAAATTGCCCATGCCGCAAGCGCACGAGTCTTGACGCGCGCGTGGACGAATTACGCGGAGCAGAAGAACTATGCGGCCGCGCAGGCGAGTGAGGATTGGATTTTGCTGCTGGACGCCGACGAAGAACTGAGTGGTGAATTGCGCGAATCCATCTTGCAATGGAAGGCGGCGCCCCCGCGGTTTTCCGTTTACGAGATGCCCCGCCTGGCCTGGTTTTTGGGCGCCTGGATTCACCATTCGCGCTGGTATCCGGACTGGCAACGGCGCCTCTACGACCGCCGCAAGGCGCAATTTTCCGGCGCGATTCACGAGTCGCTCCGGTATGAGGGCACGGTGGGTCGCCTAGACGGCGACTTGCTCCATTACACGGTTCGCAATCTCGAGGAACAAAGAAAAAAGAGCGAAGAATACTCCACGCTAGCTGCGCGAGCCATGTTCGAAAGCGGCCGCAGAGACTGGTTTGCCGCGAAATGGATTGCTGCACCCTGGGCTTGGGTCCGCTATTTCGTGCTCGGTGCCGGATTTCTGGACGGCTATCGGGGATTGGTGATTGCGCGGTCGGCGGCGCACACGGTGTGGCTCAAATACACCAAGCTTGGCGAACTCGTCGCCCAGGTGGAATGGGAAAAGAAGTAGAAACGCCCGTGCCCAGCCGTTCCCATCCGAATCTCGCTAAACTATCCCGCACCGATCAGTCCGGATACCCACGAGGAAATTTCAGCCGCCAGTCCCATGCGGATTGGATGATGTCCTCGAGCGAAGAGTGTTTCGGCTCCCATCCGAGCATACGCTTCAGCTTCTCGTTGCTGGCCACAAGAACGGCGGGGTCTCCCGGGCGGCGGGCAGAAAGCCTGTGCTCTACCTTTCGGCCGGTGATGCGCTCAGCCGCCTCGACCACCTGAAGATTCGAATAGCCGCTGGTAGTGCCCACATTGAAGGCCTCACCCTGGACGTGATCGATTTCTTCGAGCGCAAGCACGTGGGAATCCGCGATGTCCAGGACGTGAATGAAGTCGCGAACACACGTTCCGTCCGGGGTTGGATAATCAAATCCAAAAATTTCCATCTCGGGCAAGTGGCCTAGCGCGGTATCGAGAACCCGCGGGATCAAGTGTGTTTCCACACGATGATTCTCGCCGCGCTCCTTGCTGGCGCCGGCGGCGTTGAAATAGCGCACGGTGACATACTTGAGGCCGGTGTAGGCGTGATAATCCGCAAGGATCTGTTCAAACCGCAGCTTGGACTTTCCGTAAGGATTGATCGGCGCTTGCCGGTGGTCTTCGGGGATGGGCACCACCTCCGGCTCTCCGTACGTAGCCGCGGTGGATGAGAAAATCAGTTTGTCCACGCCGTGGCGCACCATCACATCCAGCAGATTGACGCCGCAGCCCACGTTCGCCGCGTAAAATGTGCTGGGTTCGCGGACCGACTTCGCCACCAGCGCTTCCCCGGCAAAATGCATCACCGCATGAATCTTTTGCGTGGCAAAAACTTTCTCGAGTTCCCGGCGGTCCGCTAGATCTGCTTCCAGGAAAACGGCGGAGGGGGGCACGGCCGCGCGATGGCCTTCCTGAAGATTATCCAGTGCTATTACACGATGTCCGCGTTCAAGCAAGACCTCCGAACAGATGCTTCCGATATATCCGGCGCCTCCGGTCACAAGAATATTCAACGAAAATCCTCCGGGTCAGGGGATCGGACAACAACTTTGGAGTATACAGCGAACGCTGATGGAAATGCTGGGAAGCACCCAAGTGAAAATTCGAGCACTGCGGTGCAATTGTCAGGCCAGAAAAGCAAAAGCGCCGAACAGGTCCTTTACCTCCTGTGCGGCGCTTTCACGTACAAACTTTGCGCTAGTAATGTATTCCCTGTAAGAATGTTCCAGCAGTTCCCTCCTGTCCGCTCGCCGGATTCCGTCAAGCTAATTTGTAGATTCAACTACCCATCGTCCCTTTGTTTCGAGAAACTCCACCCCCACCGCGTAGCCGTCGCCACGCAGCGGATGGCAGTAGGCCACCCGAGCTTCAGAACGAAATTCTCCGGTGCGCGACGCCAGAACCAGCGGCGCACCTTTTTCCCACCGCCGCACGCTGACCACGCGCGCTCCCTTGGCGCTGACGTTTTCTGTAAACGTCGCTTCCATGCCGGGCAGATGCCGGTGGCCGTCGAGTACAACGGGGATCTCCATCGGGATGCGGTTTTCGCGGCGCGGAAAGGGGTGGATGTTCCTGAGAGGCATTGTTCGTCATCCTCACAGGCACGCGGCGATGCGCGTGATGGAATTCATGGGATTACCGCGATGCTTCATGCGGTAGAGCGCGCGGTCGGCAGCGCCCAAAAGTTTTTCGGCGGAATCGCCGTCTTCGGGATACGTGGCAATTCCCGCGCTCACAGATAGCGCGGGTTCTTCGTTTTCCGCTGACAACCGCTCACGGATGCGGCCGGCGACGCGGGAAGCAATCTCTTTCGGCGCTTCAGGCAGAACCAGCGCGAATTCGTCTCCGCCGTAACGCGCGGGAGTATCAATGGCGCGCGAATGATGCTTCAGCGTTTTTCCCAGGCGAACCAGCGCCCGGCTGCCGACGAGGTGCCCATAGCGGTCATTGATGGCTTTCAGTCCGTCCATGTCGAGCAGGACGATGCTGAAAGGCCGCTGCGTGCGGCGCGAGCGGTCGAGTTCCGATTCAATCACCGCGATCAACCTGCGGTAGTTGGCGAGCCCCGTGAGCGGATCGCTGACTGCCATGGAGCGCACCTGGTCAAACAGGCGAGCCTGGTCAATCAGAGCGGCGCCCAGCATGATCGCGTAGCTGGCCACCTTGTTCAGTTCAGCGAAGAAGAATGGGCCGTCGAACAGGCGCTGGGAGAAAAGCGCCGACACGTGGCAGCCGGCGTTCAGAAGCGCGACAAGGAACAGCGAGTAATCGTAGAGCGATGCGTCACTCTCATTTCTCTTTTCTGTCTGATAGCGGCGGTAGAAAAAGAGAGCGGCCAGCGCGAACAGCCCGCCTGGCAAAAGTTCCCAGGGGCGCGAGAAGAGTGCACCCGCTTGGGCAACTGGTGCTGCCGGGGCGGCCATGAACGCGGCGCTCGTGATATACGCCGCAGCGGCCACCACAAAAAGTGCGCCGGCGGTTTCTCGGCTGGGCTGGCGAGCTGTCGGAATAAATTTCTCAACTGCAAGAGCAGCCAAAAGAAGAACCGCGAGCATCGTGCGGCCGACCATCCAGCCCATGGGCACATGGGAGAGAGCGACCGTACCCGAGCGCAGCAGGTTGTTCAATCCAAAAAAGCCGATCGTCTCGATCATGCCGGACAGCACAAAGCCGAATGCCAGGATCAAGGCGATGCGATCATGCGTGCCCCGGAAGCGAACCAGCGCGTTCGCGGCATAGCAGAAGCACAGGAGAGAACCTCCTACTTCCAGGTACAAATAGTTGCTTGGCGTTCCAAAGACATTTGTTTGCCGGGAATAATAGATAACGCAGAGGTACAGGGCTACCAGAGCACCGTAGGCAACGGCACGCAGAGTTCCGCCATCTTTGCGGAAGAATCCCGTGATTTGCCCCCTATTGCCCAAAACAACCCCCAAATGCCGGAGAAAACCGGACAGACGAGGAAATAGCACGTCCATGCCCCTTTCAGCGGTCGCCGGCACGGCTGTAAGATTCTGAAAATAATGGGATTATGGGAAGGGATGGAAATCGCGCGTGAAGCTGAGACTAGAAACGAGACAGGGCAGGCGCCTTTCTCAGTCCCTACTTGAAACACTATCGCTAATGTATCCAGATAGTTAGCAGGGGTTTGGGCACTATAGTCCCGAAAGAGAGCAAAGTCTCATGCTGAGACAGTCTCAAACTGCGTTGAGTCAGCGTTTCTCAGGGTTTTGGGGGTAAATCACGGGCTTCTATCACAGAAGCGAAGGGTTGACGCTTGTGGGTTCCGTCGCAAAAGGGCGTGTTGCCGGTATGACCGCACCGGCAGAACGTGACCGCGGTGCGCCCGCCCAATCCAAATTCCTTGCCCTCCTGATCGACGACTGAGAAGTCGCCTTCGACACGCAGTGGGCCATTCGTGAAAACTGTGACTTTTGTGCCAGCCAAGGATTCCTCCGTATACAAAATCCGTAGAGAGTTTTAAGAGACGAATCAAAGATAACGGCGCCAATGGATAAATACAAGCGAGAGAGCGTGAATTCTCCGGTTGGAAGTGTGACGGAAACCGCAGTTCAGAAGCTAATAGCGAGGAACGGACGGATCCACTTCCGTGGACCAGGCGAGAATGCCGCCATGCAAATTATGGATTTTTCGGAAACCCGCCTTGCGCAGGAAGTCCACCGCTTCCGCCGAACGCTTGCCGCTGCGGCAATGGGCAATGATTTCGTGCGAGGAATCAAGTTCATGCACGCGGCGCGGAAGCTCGCCGAGCGGGATGAGATGCCCGTTGAGGTTGCAGATCTGGTATTCGTGCGGTTCGCGCACGTCTAGAATGAAAAGATCGTCGCCGCGGTCCAGGCGCTGCTTCAGTTCGCGCGGCGTGATTTCCGGAACGTGCAGGTTGCTTTCGGGCTCCTCTTCGCCCCGGATGCCGCAGAATTCGTTGTAGTCGATCAACTTGTGAATGGTGCGATTCGTGCCGCAGACCGGACAGCCGGCATTCTTGCGCAGCTTCAGCTCGCGGAATTTCATGGCCAGGGCGTCAAACAGCACCAGGCGGCCTTCGAGCGAATCGCCGCGCCCGAGAATCAGCTTGATCGTCTCCATGGCCTGCAGCGAGCCGATGATGCCCGGAAGCACGCCGAGCACGCCGCCTTCCGCGCATGAAGGCACTAGGCCCGGCGGAGGCGGCTCGGGGTACAGGCAGCGGTAGCACGGTCCATCGGGCATGCCGAACACGGTGACCTGCCCTTCGAATCGAAAAATGGAGCCGTAGACGTTTGGCTTCCCAAGCAGCACGCAGGCATCGTTCACCAGGTAGCGTGTGGGAAAATTGTCGGTGCCGTCAACGATGATGTCGTAATCCTTGAAGAGTTCGAGCGCATTCTCGCTGGTGAGCCGCGTTTCGTACGTGGTGATCTCGATGTCGGGATTCAGATTGCTCAGGCGCGCGTGGGCCGCCGCGGTTTTGGGCTTGCCAATATCGCTGGTGCCAAACGTGATCTGCCGTTGCAGGTTCGTGAAATCCACCACATCAAAATCCACCAACCCGATTTTGCCGACGCCGGCCGCGGTGAGATAAAGTCCCAGGGGCGCGCCAAGTCCGCCCGTGCCGATCAGCAGCACCTTCGCGGCCTTCAGCTTGAGCTGCCCGTCCATGCCCACCTCGGGCATGATCAGGTGCCGGCTGTACCGGAGAATCTCTTCGTTGCTAAGGCTCGCTGCCGGCGCCTGCCCGGTCAACGGCTGCGTTTTGGTTGACATTGGCTTTTCCCCAAATTCCATTTTACGCGGGGAGCGCCGAGGAGCAAAGCCCCGAAGTGCAAGCCGTGCAAGCCTGAGTGGTCGCTAACTGTGGCGTAGGACCGCCAGATCAAGAAAAGAAGAGCCGCCGAAGCGGCCCCATTGGTTTCAGAGAGAATTCCTTAGAACCCGATGCGCTAGAAGCGAAGATGTAGCGCCAATTGCGCGAATCGCGGGCTTCCGATGGTGTGCTGAATTGTACCGCCGTGGCCTGAAGGCGGAAACAAGTATCCCGGTGAAGATCCGCAGCTAAAGGTTGTGGTCATGTCCGGCGGATTACAAAACGACGGATTGAAGGCCACGTTGTTGTTAGGAGCGTCGAAAACCGGGTGGTTGAAAATGTTGAACATCTGCCCGTCGAAACGCAGAGCAAACCGCTCTGTCAATTTTGTTTCCTTGAAAACGCTGAAATCAAAACGTGACTGGAACTTTGCGCGGAAAATATTACGACCGGTCGTGCCGTAGCTTGTTTCAAAGGTGTCGCCCACCGGGACGCCCATCTGTCCCGGCGTGATCAGAGGTACACCAAATGCTGCCGGGTTCAGAACCTGGGGACCGCACGGCAGAACAGTGCAGAGCGGAGGATTCTTTTGTGCGGAAGCAGGTGTTTGCCCCGGCAGCAAGGGAACAATGGGATTCCCGATGAAGTTGTTGGTGCCGTAGAAGACGCTGGCGACACCGCCAGTGAAATCGTAAATGCTATAGGGCTGGCCGCTCTGAGCGATGATCAGCCCTCCAATACCCCATCCATTGGCGATCTTTGCAGTACCCCCTTCGGCGTGCGCGAGGGTGGGAAATTCATACTGATAGGAAATGGTCAGCACGTGAGTGCGGTCGAAATCCGACGAGGCGTAGGCTGAGTGCGGATTGAGCGGGTCATTTCCCGTAAAGAAGAGCCCCAATCCACTCTGTTCATCGAGCGTATGCGACCACGTGTAAGATCCCGTCACGAGCAGGCCATGGCTGAGCCGCTTCTGCACAGAAAGTTGCAACGCATTGTAGTTGGAGATGCCCTCGGCTTTGTAGAAGACAGAGTTCGGGCTGTAGCCGAGAAAGGGAGAACGGAGATCGGTGTTGCCCCCCGTGGGCGTGTTATAGATTTCTGACGATACGGTGGGCACCTGATAGCCGTACGATATCGTTTGGCCGTTCACCGGGTTGGCCGCGGTCGCAATTTGCGGCTGGTTGAAGGCAATCGGCAGAACGAGGTGCACGCCGTGATTTCCCACATAGCCGAGCGTAATCGCTACGGAGTTGATCGGCTGCCACTGCAAATCCAATTGCCAGTTCTCCGAGTACGGTAACTTATTTTTAGGATCATACCCGCCAAACAAGAGCGGGTTCGTACCCTGTATCAAGCCCGGAGTCGAGATCCCAGCCGCTTGCGGAGAGGTGCAGGTGCCGGTTGCGTTCAGCCCCTGGCAAGGCACGAGAGCCGCAACCTGCGAAAGATTTGCAGGTGGAGGCGGAGGAGGCGTGGTGCCAAATGGTTGAGCGAAACAACTTGTGCCCGTGGTCGGGTCGTACGCGTTCGTGCACGAATTCGTGGTGGGGATGACGAAAGGCGCTTCGAGCGTTACGCCGAACGGCCCGTTGAAGCCGTTGCCGGCGCTTGGAGAAAGCTCCGAATAGAATTCGCCACGATCGTAATAGAGTCCCATGCCTGCGCGCACAACTACATTCTTGAAGCGCGAAGGGCTCCAGACCACGCCAACGCGCGGGCCAAAACCCCACTGCCTTCCCGTCATTGTTGAGTCGCTGACACCTTTGGTGCCGAATGTTTTGTTGTTGCCGGCGACGACCAAACCGATGTTGTTAATCGTATCGGTGGTCAGATCGTAGGAATAATCCTGCGGATAGAAATTGGAGAGCAGGCCGTTCTTTTCGTACAGCGGCCCATCCCAATCCCAGCGCAATCCGGCATTGATGGTCAAATTGGGGCGGAGGCGAAAGTTGTCCTGGACGTACGTGCCGACCTGATGTGAGCGGAAATAACGGTTGCTTGCGCCGGTAAAAGTCACCGTGCTGCCGATGCCCTGACGCAACTGGCCAGTCACAAAGCTTCCGAAATCGGAAAACGTGAGACCGGTAACGTCGTTGTTCTTGTTGAGGATGTTCAATTGTGTGTAATCCCAATTGATGCCCGCGGAGATGGTGTGTCGCCCGTGTACCCAGTTGACGTTGGTCGCCCACTCAAATTGGTTTTGGAACGCGCCCGCATTCGAAAAAGGCGAGCCGGCCGTGCCAATGGAAAGAGAATCAAAGTTGCCGTCGCTGTTGCTGATGGTGATGCCCGGAAAGGTTTTCTGCCCGAACAAATCGATGGCTTGATTAGTTCCCGCGACGCTGGAGGGACCGAACGGTTGGCCCGTGGTCACGAACGCTTTTTCTCGAATAAACCCGAAATGCTGCTCCCAAGTGAGGTTCGGCGTGAGAATCGTTGTGTTGGCGAGAGAAGCGGTCTGCGAACCGGAATCCATCTTTTGACCGAAACCAAAAACCTGGCTGGTGGAAAATTCGCTGGTCGTGGGTGTGCGCTGGTAAAAATACTTGACCGCCAAGCGATCCGCTTGACTGAAGTTGTAGTCAACGTTTGCATTCACCTGGTCCGCCGTAAATGTGCCGGGAGGCCCCTGCGCCGTCGCGTTGTGACCCTGAGCAGTGGATGGGGCGTTGGTGAGGGGAGTTGGAATTAAATAGGAGCCGTTTGGCGTCTTGGCTTGTAAGAGCGCCAAGGCAACGGGGTCGACCTGATTGGCCTGCAAACACGGAGGATTCCCCGTAGTACCGCAGCCGAAATTAAAATCCGTGTTCACCGTGTTGGCAATTCCCTGGGCTGAACGGTCATTGGTCAAATCAGGGGGAACGGGCAGGAGTGAAGTTGCGTACGTTCCATCTGTGACGCGTGTACCTTGATACGACCCGAAGAAGAACATTTTGTCGTGGATGATCGGGCCGCCGAGTGTTGCGCCGAAGCGGTTGTAATGGAGGGTGGGCCGCTGCTGGTTCAAAGCGATGAGTACCGGGTCGTTGTTGCGGAAAAATGGCGCCGCATTCATCTTGTCCGATTGATAGTACTCGTACACCTGGCCGTGAAATTCGTTCGTGCCTGACTTTGTAATTTGCGCGATGTGAGCACCGCTGTTGGCTCCTTCAGACGCTCCATACATGGAAGAGTCCACGCGCAATTCTTCCAGCGTTTCCGGCGGTGCGGAGGGAAGTCCCTGCCCAATGGCGTTGTACACAGACATATTGGTCTGAATGTCGCCGCCACCACCAACCGATTGCCCAAAATTCTCACCCGTGCTCAGGACAAACCGGTTCGCGCCCACCTGGCTCGAAGACTTGCCGTTGAAAATATTGTTGGCGTTTATGCCGTTGAAGGTGAAGCTATTGCTGGTATCGCGCTGGCCATTCGCCCAGATGTTCTGGTTGCCGAGACCCGCATTTGCGCCTGAGCCGCCCAGCATGTCGGCACTGACACCGGGGCTTAGGATGGCGAGCTGCGTGAAGCTGCCGGTTCCGAGTGGAACGCTTTGGATCAATTCAGAACCTAGCGTGTAACCGATCGTGGTGTCGGTTTGATTCAGGAGGGGTGTGCTGGTGACAGTGACGGTTTCGAACACGTGTCCGGGATCGAGTTGGGAATTGACGGTGGTGGTGAGTCCGCCGCGGACAAGAATTTCCGTGAACTTTTCCGCCTTGAATTTGTCCTTCGTGATGGTGACAGCATAGGTGCCGATAGGCAGGTCCGCAATGGTGTACGAGCCGTCGTTTCTTGTTGTCGCTGTCTGGACCAGGTTTGTCCCAACATTTCGAGCTTCCACTTTCGCTTGAGGAACGGCAGCACCAGTGCTGTCCGTTACCGTGCCGTTGATCGATCCCGTACTTTGTTGCGCAGCGAGCGAAACGCTGAGAAAAGCTGTCAATAAAAACACAAAGAGTAATCTGCGTACAAATAAAGAAGCCATCCCCACACCCCTTATCACCAATCGAATTTTTTGCACCTGGAATTGCCGTCTTCCCCGCACCCATTGATGCGCGCGGAAGACTTCCGTCAGACCCACTTTCGAAACGTCTGATGTTTTGCGGCACCCAAGCGCGGGAAGGGCGCCAAATGTTGAGTAAGGAGATAACACATCATTGTTTCTGCATCAAGAAAATAGACTGAAAGAACATTCAGGTTGCGAGAGACGCCAGATGCGCACCCAATTTGCAGTCCAACGCTTAATTCGCAGCCATCCCATCAGAACTTTACAGCCCGCTGCGTTTCCCCTATTCTTGGACCATCATGTGGAATGTAAACGAACGATTCGACAAGAAGGCTATTGATAGCCTGGCGGCACTGGGCTTCGGAGTGGGCAGCACGCGCGGCGTGGTCCGCGTGGAGAAATACGGCTGCGGGGCGGAATTCCGGCAGGAACCTGATGGGCGCTTGCGCATGACGGTGTTGCCGACGATCATGCTGAAAGGGAAATTCACCCGGTTGTGGGACGCGGGCTACCAGAAATTCCTTTTGACCGACGAAGGATTAAAGGTTCCCGCACTTGCAACGCACCTCGAAAATTTGCGGATGTTTAACGAGGAACTGCGCACGGCCCTCGGAGTACCCACGTTCTACAACGAAGCGCTTGGTTCGGTGAGCCAGGTCAGCGTCTACGATCGCGTGAAGGGCCGCAAGGGCGACATTCCGGACGAAACCGTCGGCGTGCACGCTCCGACCACCGGCCACTAAGCGCCTTTTTTCCGAACCATCACCAGATGCGATTGTTCCACGCTTTCTTTCGCTTCCTTCAATTGCCGGCGAAGTTGTTTCACGTTGATGCGGTGCTTGGCTGCTTTTCGCGTGCCCAGGAAGAGAACCGGAATGTCCCAGCCGTAGCGTTCAGTAAGCACGGCATCGCCGTCAATATTGATTTCCTGCAGTGAGGCGCCGAACTCCGCGAGCAAGGGATGTATCGCGGCCTTGGCAGCTTCGCAAAGGTGGCAGCCGGGCCGCGTGTAGAGCGTAACGTCCAGCGCTCCCGCTCCGGCCAATCGCAGATCTTCAGGATGTTCGCTCATGGCTTGGGATTCGAATACCTCTGAAACGGTCCGGCATGCGGGTAAAACGCTTTCGCGCGGTACAACTCGGCGATCTGCCGCAAATGCCCCAGATCATGATTAGCAAGTTCGTTGAGCAATTGCAAAAGAGTTATGGCTCCCATCTCCGGATGAATTCCCGTGCGGGAGTTGGCGGAGGAAGGAATGCCATGCCAGAAGAAATAATGGGCCTGGCGCAAGGCTACAAAATCCGCGAGACACTGGCGCGGCGCCCTTTTCCGGATTTCGGCTTCGTCGGGAGCGGCGTATTTGGCCAGCATGGGATTCTGATCGACAACGATTCGCTTGGCGCGATCCCCGTACAACTGCTCGATCACCAGCAGGTGCGCCAATACCTCGGCGATCGACCACCGATCCACTGCGGGCTTCCAGTCGAGGACATCCTCGGGCACGTCGCGCAGAAGCATTTCCAGGATGGCCGGGGTCTTCTCCAGCAGGGAGACGGGTGGCTGCAACAAAGAAGAGGCCGGCGAAAGAGCTTGCATCACAGTCCTTAGGGGGGCACGCTGATTGTAATACCTCGAAGGCTGCCGGGGAAAGCCCCTCGACAGGTTGTTGGAGATGATAAGGAGAAATCCGCATGGGCCGCGTAGCAGCCTTGATTGACGATCTGTTTTTCCAGTTGAAGGTCGCGGAAACGGCGAAGCAGTTGGGAATTGAGTTCAAGGTGGCCAGCAATCCTGAGGCCCTCTATACCTTGCTGGACCCGCCCACCCGCCTGGTGATCGTGGATTTGAACTCCCGCAACCAACCCGTGGCAACCATCGAACGGTTGCGCGCAACTCAGAAAGAGCTGCGCGTGGTGGCTTTCTTGTCCCACGTGCAGACCGAACTCGCCGCCCAGGCCCGCGCCGCAGGTTGCCTGGAAGTGATGCCGCGCTCGGTATTCACACAAAATCTTGCGGCCATTCTTCAAGCCGCGAAGGATTAGTGCTCGTGCTCGAAAATCTTCCGGATTCCCTTTTTTTCAAACGGGTCATCGTATTCGTCCCTCTGCTGCTGGCAGCATCGGTCAGCGCGACCGGGCAATCGCCCGCAACGGACAGCCCCACCAGCGCGCTGCGGGACGCTCTCGTGGCCGCTTGTTCGCAGAATTCCACCGAGTTCGCGCGTGCGCTGACCGCGCGCAATGCCGAGGCTTTTGGCCGCATGACGCCGCCTGCCCGCGAAAGCTTGTTGAAGCGATTCGTCCTTCTCGACAGGCCTGGAAAGCCCCGAACAGAGAACGAATCCTCGGGGAACGTTCTGGTCTTCTGTGAAACGCCCGAAGTCACTTCCCAGATGGAAATTGATAAACCGGAACTTCGCGACAATCTCGCCTATCTTGCCCTTACCGTCAAAGACTCTGGCGACTCCGCCAGCCTCAGCGCCCATCGCGTCACCATGGGAATGGTCCGGGAAAGCGGGCAATGGAAGATTCTATCCCTCGGCTTGCTGTTCCTCGATCTTCCCTCTTTGGAAATCGAGTGGGACCGCGCGGAAATCAAGTCCAACGAGCAATCGGCGATCGCTTCCCTGAAGGCGCTCGTCGAGGCCATCGAAACCTACCGGAAAACCTACACCCGGCTGCCCGAATCGCTCAAGTCCCTCGGACCCGCCGTAAAGAGCATGCCAAAGAGCGACGGCGCTGGACTGGTAGACGAAGGTCTGGCTGGCGGCCGAAAAGACGGCTACTCCTACCGCTACGTGATCGTTGGCGCGAATACTTCCGGCGCGCCCGCCAAGTATGAGGTGGCGGCCATCCCTTCAGTGTACGGGCGAAGCGGCTTGCGCTCCTTTTTCTGTGATTCCTCCGGGCAACTCCACGCGGGCGACCATAAAGGCGCGGTCGGCAGCGATTTGGACCCGAAACTGGAGGGGGGCGAATCATCCGCCGCGGACCCGCAACATTGACCGTTTCGCCCCATCCTGAGGAAGGCCGTTGCGAACGGGGACAACCCGCGCAAAAATGAGAATGGGTTCATCCACACAGGTTGCGGCCAGGGATCCCCTCGCCGGGACGCACTCTCTCTCCTAGAAGCAGGCAGTCGTCTGGTTGACAGGAGAAGAGGCATGCCCGACGTCACCGCGGAGAGGCGTTCCGCTCTGCGACACGCCATGATTCTGGCTGCGGAAGTCATCGAACTTCCGCGCGGCACAAAACTCAACGCACGCACTGCCGACATAAGCAGGACAGGCTGCTACATCGATACGCTGAATCCGATTCCGCAGGGTTCCGACGTCCGGGTCCGGTTCACTCACGGCGAAGAAACCTTCGTGGCCTCGGCCCGCGTCATCTATCTGAGCTACGGTTTGGGAATGGGGCTTGCTTATACCAAGGTGGAAGAGGAACAACTGGCCCGGCTGGACCGTTGGTTTGCCGACACGGGCCCAGAATTCTAGCGGAAGCAACGTCATGATAGGTAGGCGGCGGAAGTTGCGTTACTATTTCCGTTCCGGGTATGAACTTGCCTCTTCTGCGATTCTCGCTGCTGTTGACCACGGCTCTGGTTCTGGCTGTCGCGGTTCCCCTCAGCCCGGGACAGGAAGTGGAATCGGGCTACGGACCCTTGCCGGTATTCGAGTTTCACAGCGGCTTCTGGGTGAATCTGCACCAGTTTCTCTATCACGAAGCGCGCCTTCGCGAATCCACGCCGGAAGCCAAAGCTGCCGCGGCCAATGCCTCGGGACCCACATTGAAACAGAACCCCGTTCCCCTGAGCGCCGCGGAACAGAAAACCTGGGAACAAGCCATCGCCTATTACCGCGCGAACTATGCAGGCAAAGACCCTCAAATCAATATTGATCTGATCCTCCTGAAAAACCAGCTGGGCGATTTTGAGGACTGCGACGAACTGCTGGGCCGAAAAAAGAAAGCCTGCGACGCCGGGCTGCCGGGGAATATCGGCATCATCCTGGAAGCGGCCGCACCGGTTTACCGTGCCCGCTGGTGGGCCAATCAGGATCGCGCAAACCGCCGCTGGGTCGCGCGGGTGGCGCCGCTCATTCGCGAACAGGGCGTCGGACTCTCTCAGCGGCTCGCCGACATTTACCAGTCCACGTGGCCAAAAGCGAAGATTCGTGTCGAAGTGTCCGCCTACGCCAGCTCAGCGGGCGCGTTCACGACTCTCGACCCGCTTCGCGTGACCATCTCCAGCACCGAGCCGCGCAACCAGGCTCCCGATTCTCTCGAGGTGCTCTTTCATGAAGCCTCTCACGGCATCGCCGTCCCCGTCGAAGACGCCATCACCCGCGAATGCCGCCAGCGTGACAAGCCCATTCCCCGCGATCTCTGGCACGCCGTCGTCTACTACACCACGAGCGAAGTCCTGCGTCCGGTTATGCAGGAAGCCGCGCCGGATTCATTATTGGGCGACGCGATTGTTCCCCGACAGGCAAACATGTCCCCCATGCCTGCCGACCTCCGCGAAAAATTCACGCAACGCGGATGGGAAGAGTACATCCGCCTGCTGAACATTTATTGGCAGCCGTACCTGGATGGCAAGGTCAATTTCGAAGACGCGATCGCTCACCTGGTCTCCGCCGTTTAGCCTCTTGACCCGAGCGTTTGAACGGCAAGGTTCTCTATGTTAGGCTCTTCTCTGCAAACGTAAGCCCGGCCGTAAGCCACGCAAGTCCCAACGTTCATCGATCTTCCCTTCATTCGCCCCTGAAGAGTGAACCGATGGTCAGGTCGTCTCCGCGTGCTGGATCCCGGGTCAGAGGAACCAGAGCCCATGGCTGCACGACAAGTGGCATCCAAAACCGAAAAAGAGCCCCGCGAGATCAAGCTGGCTCATTCCCCGGATTCCGACGACGCGTTCATGTTTTATGCGCTGGCCACCCACAAGCTGCCCACGCCTGGTTACAAGTACACCCACATTCTCTCCGACATTCAGAGCCTCAACGAAGCCGCGCTCGCGGAAACCTACGACGTGACCGCAGTCAGTTTCGCCGCGTATCCTTCCCTGCGCGACAAATACATCCTGCTCGATTGCGGCGCGAGTTTCGGCGAAGGCTACGGCCCCATTGTTGTCTCCACCAAATCCATGCGCCCGCAGGACCTCAAGGGAAAGCGCGTCGGCGTCCCGGGCCTGAAGACGTCCGCGTATCTCTCCCTGAAGCTGTACCAGCCGGATTTTGAAGCCGTGGTGATGCCCTTCGACAAAATTATTGAGGCGGTCAAGAACGAAGTAGTAGAGGCGGGCCTGCTCATCCACGAAGGCCAGCTCTTTTTCCCGCAACTCGGGCTGCACAAAGTGGTCGACCTCGGCATCTGGTGGCAGGAGCTAACGAATCTTCCCTTGCCGCTTGGCGGCAACGCGGTGCGCCGCGCGCTCGGCCCGGATATGGGGCGGCTGATCTCGAAGACCATCCGTGACAGCGTCTCTTACGGCCTCGAACATCGCGAGGAAGCCTTGAACTACGCGATGCAGTTTGCGCGGGAGATGGACACGGAGCTCGCCGACAAATTTGTCGGCATGTACGTGAACAAATGGACGCTGGGTTACGGCGAAAAGGGCAAAAGGGCCGTCCGCGAACTCATTGAACGCGGCACCACCGCCGGCCTGCTCCCCGGCCCGGCCAAAGTCGAATTCCTCGAAGCATAGCCGGACTACGTGAACACCCCAAGCCGCTGAGGCTCTCTTCATTGGGGAATCCTTCCGAGGCGTTCTAATAGCGCATTGAAGCAATTTTCTCCCCGTTGGCAGATGGAGCTTTTTCCATTGCTCCATAACTCCTGTGCCTGCCGGCGACTGCCCCCTCTCTCTCCTCGGCTTGACGCATTTTGTGGAATCCCTTAGTGTCATTTCTTCGCTATGCGCCTGAAAATTCTTCCACTTTCCTTGTCCCTATTTCTTCTCGCCTCCTTTTCGTCTCGCGCCAGCGGTCAGGCCGCCGCGGAATTCCGCGATCAACCCGATATTCCGAAACAGTGGCCCCACGAACCGGTTCGCGCCGTTCATGGCATGGTTGCCACGGATGAACCGCTGGCCTCCGAGGTGGGTGTGGAAATATTGAAGCTTGGCGGCAATGCCGTGGACGCGGCCGTCGCCACGGCATTTGCCCTCGCGGTTGTCGAGCCTGCGGCCGGGAACATCGGCGGCGGCGGATTCATGCTGGTTCGCCTCGCTGACGGCAAAACCACATTCTTCGACTACCGCGAAGTGGCTCCGGGCAAGGCCACGCGCGATATGTACATCAAGCCCGACGGCACGCTCGATCTGAAGGCCTCGACGATTGGGTTTCGCTCCGTCGCCGTGCCCGGCACGGTTGCCGGGCTGGCACTGGCTCTGAAAACTCGCGGCACCATGAAGCTTGCCCGCGTGATGGAGCCCGCGATTCGCCTCGCCTGGCAGGGTTTTCCCGTCAGCGAAAAACTGGTGCGGGAATTCGCCGAAGAACGTGAGGGCCTCGAGCAGTTTCCAATGAGCACCCGCATCTTCCTGAACGACGGCAAAATGTTCCGCGCGGGCGACATTCTCCGGCAGCCACTGCTTGCCGCTACCCTTAAACGAATTGCGAAAAAGGGTCCGGCCGAGTTTTACCGGGGCGAAACGGCGCGGATGCTGGCGCGTGATATGGCGGCCTCGGGCGGATTAATCACCCTGGACGACCTCGCCCACTATCAACCGAAGATTCGCGAAGCTCTCCGCGGCAGCTACACTTCCGACGGCCAACGCTGGGAGGTCGTCTCTGCTCCTCCGCCAAGCTCCGGCGGGGTGGCCGTGATCGAAGCTCTGAATATGCTCGAAAGTGTCCCCCTGAAGGGCTGGGACGACCCGCAGAGCGTGCACATGGTTTTGGAAGTCATGCGCCGCAGCTTCGCCGATCGCGCCGCGTATTTGGCCGATCCCGATTTCACCAATGTTCCGGTCGCCGGGCTCACCGATTCCTGTTATGCGAGAGAGCTTCTCTCCACCATCGATCTCGATCGCGCCACTCCGAGCAAAGATGTGCACGCCGGAAACCCACACGTCTGCAACCAGGGCCTGAGCGCCAGCGTGGCTCTGAATACCATCATCAGCCTGGGTGAGGGCCCGCACACCACGCACTTCTCGGTGGTGGATTCGGCCGGAAACGCGGTCGCCAGCACCACGACACTCAACGACGGCTACGGATCGCACGTCACCTCGTCCGCCGGTTTTCTGCTAAACGACGAGATGGACGACTTCACAACGCAGCCCGGTGTGCCAAACGCTCTGTTTGGCCTGATCCAATCGGAAGGAAACACCATCGCACCGGGCAAGCGGCCGCTTAGTTCAATGACGCCCACGATCGTGCTTCGCAACGGGCAACTCAGTTTCGTCACGGGCTCCCCCGGCGGCCCGACCATCATTTCCGCCACGTTGCTCACGGTCCTCAACTGGATGCGCCTCGGCATGGATGCGCAATCGGCCATCGACGCTCCCCGCTTCCACCACCAGTGGATGCCGGACGTGGTGCTGATGGAAAAGCTCTTTTCGCCGGAAATGGAAGAGCAGATGAAATCGCGCGGCTACACGGTGAAACGCAAGGGCCACATCGGCCTGGTCAATGCCATCGGCATTGACTCAAAAACGGGTGAACGCTGCGGCGCCGCCGACCCGCGCGATGACGGCTCCGCCATCGGCTACTAGCAAAGAAAATCTTTTCTGGTCAGGGTACGATCAATGAACTGTGGGACCTGCGTCCCGCCGAGTGGTGTCTTCACTCCTTCGACCACGGCGGCACAACCCCTGTCATCCGCGCATACGCGACCAATTGTCCCATATGCTCGTTCGCGTGAACGATGATACGCAGGTACATCCCATCCACCGTCGCATCACGATCCATGATATGGACCTTGCGCTTGAAGTCGTCAGGCTTCACCGCCAGGTGCGCTTCTTTCACGGCTTCGAGGGAACGTTTCAGCCAACCGATAACTTCTGCCTTGGACGTGACCGTTTTATCCATGCCTTGTTTGAGGTCGCCGGGCATTTCGGGGCCGGTCACGCTGAGCAAATAGAAATTCGCCATGACAATGTGCATGTAAACTTCGCTTGTGGAGCGGACTCCTGGCGCGGGCCGCCACGCAAATTTTCCCGGCGGCGTTGCCTCGGCCAGCGCGACGAGCTGCTGAGAAACATGCGTCCATTCCCCGTCGTATCCTTCCCAGATGCCCTCGGGTGCTTTTTGCGCAACCACAGGCTTCGCCAGCAAAAATGACAGGCAAACCGCGGTTAGAATAAGGTATTTCATGCTCGAGAGCTCCTCTCGCGTGGTCGAAACTCCCCTTCAGTACCCGGAAAGTATGGACTCATTTCTCGCGGGCACGGGCTGTTTACTCATCCTTCGGCCCCCATATTGCTTTCTTTTCAAAGCACCCTCACCTGCGGTTAAACTCTTAACTTATGCAAAGAATTCTCTCGACCTATCTCTTTCTATCCAAGAAGCTGACGCCGGAGTTTCTGGCGCTGATTCATGGCGCGGGTTTCCAAGCGATCGAGCTCTTTGCAAGCCGCGGCCATTTCGATTACACCATTACGCAGGACGTCCGCGGCTTGGCGCACATTCTGGCCGACAATCGCCTGCAACTCGCTTCCCTCCACGCGCCCACGAGCCGCGACTTCGGCCCCAATCGCGAAGGCGGGACTCCGCTCTCGATCACAGAGGTCGAGCGTGTGCGGCGCATCGAAGCCATGGACGAACTGAAGCGCGCCATTGACATCGCCGAAGACCTTCCCTTTTCGCGGATGATTCTGCACATGGGGGGCCCCCGCGATGCCGCTGACCCGCGCAAGCGTGACGCGGCGTTCAGTTCTCTGGAGCATCTGGTGCTTCATGCCAAGCACGTGGGCGTCTCCATCTGCGTGGAAAACACCACCAGCGAAATGGGTGACCCAGCCTACCTGCGCACCTTCGTCGAGGAGACGCGACTCACCGGCCTGCGCTTTAATTTCGATATCGGCCACGCTCATCTGGCCGACGGTCCGGAGGACGAGCGCGTCGCCACCAGTTTTGAAGCCATGCGGGAGCACATCGTCAGCGCCCACATCCACGACAATCTAGGCGACAAGGATTCGCACCTGCCGCCGCACGATGGCTCCATCGATTGGCCCGAAGCGCTGAAGCTTTTCCGCTCTCTGCCCGGTGGCGACATTCCCCTCACGCTGGAATTAAAAGAAAAGACCGGTCCTGACGCGACAAGCCTCTCCGACCAGATCACCGCCGCCGCAAAATCCTTAGACCGCCTTGAAGAAGACTTCGAAGCGCTTTAGCCCCAGACCTCTGCGTCCAGCGCCGTGGTCAGATGGCAATCCCGCTGCCAGAACGCGGGCTGGAGTGCCCCGAGTTCTCGTATTTTGTCGATCTGAATAAAATTGACCATTAATATTAAGACCCTGGCAAATCGCTAAATTCCTCGCAGTCATTTCAGATTTCACGCCTGATCAGGAAAGGCTCTGCCCTTCTCTGCTAAACTAATTGTTTGGAGTTTTCATAGAGAAGCCCACCATGACCACGATCACCATAGAAAATGCAGGGAAATACGACGGCCAGGAAGTAACCGTCCGCGGCTGGCTCTACAACATTCGCGAATCCGGCAAGCTGGTCTTTCCCATTTTTCGCGACGGAACCGGTATCATTCAGGGCGTCTGCTCGCTCAAGGAAAACCCCGAGGCTTTCGAAGCGTTGAAGGGGCTCACCCAGGAGTCCAGCGTCATCGTCACCGGCAAGATCCGCGCCGAGCAGCGCGCCCCGGGCGGCTACGAAATGGGCGTCAGCAAAATCCAAATCGTCCAACGCGTTTCAGAAGCCACCCCCTTCCCTATCCAGCTCAAGGAGCACGGCGTCGATTTCCTCCTTGACCAGCGGCATCTCTGGATTCGCACTCCCCGTCAAGCCTCCATTCTCCGTATCCGTGCGGAGGCGGTGCGTTCTGCCCGAGAATTCATGGATGGGCAGGGATACACGCTCACCGACGCGCCCATGTTCACGCCCGCGGCGTGCGAGGGCACCAGCACGCTGTTCGAAGTGAACTACATTGACGACCAGAAGGCTTACCTCACGCAGAGCGGCCAACTTTACATCGAGGCCACGGCCATGGCCCTCGGCAAGGTCTACACCTTTGGCCCAACATTCCGCGCGGAAAAATCCAAGACCCGCCGGCATCTGACCGAGTTCTGGATGCTCGAACCCGAAGCAGCCTACGCCGAACTTCCCGACATGATGGACCTCGGCGAGGGCCTAGTCAGCGCCATGGTCCAGGGCGTGGTGAAAAACAAGCCGCGCGAACTTGAAACTCTGAAGCGCGACATCAAGAAACTCGAGAACATCAAACCGCCGTTCCCTCGCATCACCTACGAGGAAGCCGTGGGGGTCCTAGCGAAGAACGGCAACCCCGCCAAGTTTGGCGACGACTTCGGCGGCGACGAGGAAACCATCATTTCCAGCAGCTTTGACCGCCCGGTGATGGTTCACCATTACCCCACGGCCATCAAAGCCTTCTACATGCAGCCCGACCACGAGCGTCCCGATTTGGCACTCTCCTTCGATATGCTCGCCCCGGAGGGCTATGGGGAAATCATCGGCGGCAGCCAACGTATCCACGACTACGACCTGCTGGTTAAACGATTGAAAGAGAACAACTTGCCAATAGAGTCGTTTCAATGGTATCTGGATCTTCGCCGCTACGGGAGCGTCCCCCACGCCGGCTTCGGCCTTGGCCTCGAGCGCACCGTGGCGTGGATCTGCGGCACCGAGCACATCCGCGAGGTCATCCCCTTCCCACGGATGATTTACCGGGTATATCCTTAATCCGGGGTAGTTGCCGTACCATCCCGGCTGTTTCAACCATTCGTACTTAGCCTGAACCATAGTGACTGGTGGGTGTTGACTCGTGACGGGTGATTCTCCGCGTGGAGAGCGCCAACCGCCAGTCACCAGCCACGAGTCACCAGTCACGGAGCCTTGCCATGCCTCAAAAAGTTCGCATCATCGGCGTACCCATGGACCTCGGCGCCAGCCGCCGCGGCGTGGACATGGGCCCCTCCGCCCTGCGCGTGGCCGGCCTGCAGGCTCGCATCAAGCAGCTTGGCATTCAGGTGGAAGACATTGGGAATATTTCCGTAAAGCAGCCGGAAGAGATGCCTATCGGGGAAAAGCGCGCCAAGTACGTCGAGGAAATCACGGATGCATGCAAGGACCTCGGCACGGCCGTCGAGAAGGCCATCGAGGAGGGCTGGCTGCCGCTCGTTCTGGGTGGAGACCATTCGATCGCAGCAGGCTCGGTCGGCGGAGTGGCCGCACATTTCAAGAAGGGGAAAAAGCAGATCGGCTGCATCTGGCTGGACGCCCACAGCGACATGAACTCTCCGGAAACCTCTCCCTCCGGAAACGTCCACGGAATGCCCTTGGCCGGCATCCTGGGCTACGGCGTTCCTGAACTGTACGATCTGTTCGGCTACAAGCCCAAGATTGAACCGCAGAATGTGGTTCTCGTTGGCGTCCGTGATCTGGATTCCCACGAAAAAAAGTTCATCAAGAAGCTTGGCGTGAAAACCTTCACTATGCGCGAAATTGACGAGCGCGGCATGCGGGAAGTGATGGCCGACGCCCTGAAATTTGCGATGGACGACACGGACGGGATCGCGGTCAGCCTGGATATGGACTTTGTGGATCCGAGCGACGCTCCCGGCGTGGGCACACCGGTTCGCGGCGGCGTCACCTACCGCGAAGCGCATCTCGCCATGGAGATGATCGCCGACAGCGAAGCCATGGTTTCGATGGAAGTGGTGGAAATCAATCCGGTCATTGACGAACACAACCGTACCGCGCTGCTCGGCGTGGAACTCGTCCTCTCCGCCCTCGGCAAGAAAATCCTGTAGTACCCGCTCGAAAACCGCTCAAACCAGACGGATCGTGGCATCAGGCATGAACCGGCTCCCGCGTTTCAGTCTGGGCAGCGCATTGATGGAATTTCCCGCCTCCTCTTTGCCGAGCCGCAGGTCGGACGGACTCTGGAGATTCAGCCAGAACTGCGCACTGGTTCGGAAGAAATGAGCGAGGCTCAGGGCGGTATCGCCGGTGATGGAGCGGGTCCCCGTTAGGATTTGCGTGATGCGGGTCGGAACAGTGAAATGGTAACAAGCGCCGTAACACGCCCATGAGCCAAAGCAATCAAGGCCCATGAACTTCAAAACCACATGGAGGGGGTAGCCATCCTATGCTCTCGGCCGTTGCCGCTTCCGCAACGTGCGCGCCACTCCCCTTTTCCCTTTTTTGGCGTTTCCACTTATAACTGAATTCTTAGTTAAAATGATTGCTTCCTCCGCCCGGCAAGACTGGAACGATTCGTGACCCTAGACAAAAAGAAACGACTCCGCGTTGGCGTCCTCTTCGGTGGCCGCTCAGGAGAACATGAAGTTTCCCTCGCCTCCGCCGCTTCTGTGATCCGCGGCCTGGATCCGGACAAGTACGAGCCCGTGCCCATCGGCATCACCAAGGACGGCCACTGGCTCGTCGGCGAGGGCGCAGCGAAGCTGCTGCCGGACGTCCTGAAGAACGGGCGGCGCGTGATGCTTACCGCTGATCCGACGGAAGCTGCCATCGTGCCTCTCGATCGCGGCGCGGGCGCGCAGCGATTCGACGTGATTTTCCCCGTCATGCACGGCACATTCGGCGAGGATGGCACCATCCAGGGGATGCTGGAACTCGCGGAGATTCCGTTCGTCGGAGCCGGTGTTCTCGGCTCGGCGATTGGCATGGACAAGGACGTTTCAAAGCGGCTCTGCGAAGCCGCGGGAATCCCCGTCGTGGCGTGGCTTACGGTGTTTCGCTGGCGCTGGGAAAAAGAACCGGCCGCGGTCGAAGCGGAAATCGAAGCGGAGTTTGAATATCCCGTCTTCGTGAAGCCCGCGACACTCGGTTCTTCTGTTGGGATGACGAAAGTCCACAATTCCGCAGAACTCGCGCCCGCGCTCAATCTGGCCTGCGAGTTCGGCATGAAAATCCTGGTCGAAAAGGCGGTCAGCGCCCGCGAGATCGAAGTTTCCGTCCTCGGCAATCACGAACCCCAGGCATCCGTGCCAGGTGAAATCATTCCGCACCGCGAATTCTACGATTACACTGCGAAATATCTGGAAGACGGCACCCAGCTCCTGATCCCCGCGGACCTGAAGCCCGCGCAAATGAAAAAGATTCAGGCGATGGCCGTCGAAGCCTTCCGGACGCTCGAGCTTTCCGGCATGGCCCGTGTCGATTTCTTCCTCGAGAAGAAGGGCGGAAAGCTCTTCCTGAACGAAGTGAATACCATCCCGGGTTTTACTTCCATCAGCATGTATCCCAAATTGTGGGAAGCCTCCGGCATTTCTTTCCGCGAACTGATTGACAAGCTGATTGACCTGGCTTTGGAAATGCACCGCGAAAAAGCCCGTACCAAGTATGCGATCGAGCTGCCGGAAGGCCCGGGCGGCGCACTCGCTGGATAGCGACGCGCAGCCTGCGATTCATACCCAGCTGCCGCGGGAACCAATTCCGAGAAATTGGCGTCCAACTGAATAGGGAATTTGCGGGTGTCCCTCTGCTCTTGTAACATTCTAGGGCGGCGCGCAACCCGCGCTCGATTTGAGCCAGACTTGCCGGAGACAACCGAATGTCGCTGCTCGAACCACCAGTCGAAAAGCCGCAAAAGTCGCGGGCCATGGCCATCACGATTGGCGCCCTGGTGTTCACGCTGGTGGTCGTGCTTTGGTTCACCTTCCGCTATTACCCTGAGAAAAAAGCGACTGCTCGCTTTTTTGATGCCCTGGCCGCCGGTGACACGGGTAAGGCGTACGAATTGTGGAAGCCCTCGGCGAGTTACCGGATGAGCGACTTCACGGCCGATTGGGGACCCAGCGGCTATTACGGGCCGGTTAAGAGTTACAAGATCATGAGCGCGAAAGCGCCCAAGCAGAGCAACTCGATTGAGGTGAATGTCGCGATCAGCCCGTTCGCGCCGTTGCCGGATAAGTCGGACGAAGATAAGAGCCGCAAGACTCGTGTTGTGACGCTGTGGGTTTTGCCCTCGGACAAATCCCTCAGTTTCCCGCCATAGTTATTCTGGAAATCGCTTCAGGGAGCCTGCTGCTTACACAACCATTAGTTGGAATTATCTCCGGGCGATTGAGGGCAACTACGACTGAATTTCGTCGAGGGCTCCGGCAAGCTCATCCGGCGAGACACTCGCCGTTCCCAACTTGCCGACGACGACGCCCGCGGCGGTGTTGGCGAGCAACGCTGCATCCGGAAGCGGGGCGCCCGCGGCGATGGCCAGCGACAGCACACTCAACACCGTGTCTCCCGCTCCGGTGAGGTCGAACACCTGGCGGCCCGTGGAACTACGCTCGATTCCTGGCCGCCCGACTCGCGCGTAGGTTACTTCAAAGCTCGTCGCCGGGATATACAGGTGCCGCGGAGAGTCTTCCTCAAAAATACTCATTCCCTTTTCGCCGCGCGTGATCACTACCGCAGCGCAACCAAAATGCGGAAGCAGTTTCCGTCCGGCTTCTTCCACGGATTTCTCGTCCGATAAAGTGCGGCCAACATAATGGCCCGCTTCGTTGGTGTTGCACACGATCGCGCGGGCGCCGCGATAGGCATAGAGCCGGGAAGTCTTGGGCTTTACGAACACCGGCACTTTCAACTGGTGTGCTGCGTTCAGAACCCGATCGGCAAACCCGTCCCCCAGCAACCCTTTGTCGTAATCGGAAAGCACCAGTCCATCAAGTTTTCCGAGCGAAGCAACAAGGATGCGGAAGAGCTTCTCTTCCGTCTGCGGCGAAACTGGGTCGCGGCGTTCGTGATCGATGCGCACAATGTGCTGGTGCTTCGCGATGATGCGCGTCTTGAGCGTTGTCATGCGATCCGGATCGGAGATAATCCCCCGATGACCGATGCCCAGTTTGCGCAGGCAGGCGTGCAGTGCCGCGCCAGCTTCGTCGGCGGCGATCTTCTTGGCGTTCCGGCCGCGTCCCGGAGTTTTTTGCGCGCCGATTACGCCGAAAACCTCCACCTGCGCGCCGAACGCGGCCACATTGACCCCCACGTTGCCCGCCCCACCGGGGCAGTCCTGCTCCGACACATAATCAACAACGGGAACCGCGGCTTCGGGCGACAAGCGATTCGCGTTCCCCCAGACATAACGATCCAGCATCAGGTCGCCAAGCACACCGATGCGCAGTTTGCCGAAGCGCGGCAGCAGTCGCTTGAGTCGAGGCACGCTATTCACGATTTGGGATTTCATATCGGCCGGAAAGCGATGGGTCATTCAGGCACAACTGTGGCTTCTTCGGGAAGCATCACGGGAATGCCGTCACGCACGGGATAAAAACGCTTGCACCCTTGGCATTTGTAGCCGGAGTTGTCCGCCGCCGGATCGACTGGTTTCTTGCATACCGGGCAGACGAGTATAGCGAGAACTTCTTTGGGAATGGGCATGACGGTCTCCACAAGCTGAAAGAAAACTCTAGCAGAGGACAGGCAGAGCCGCCAGCAAATGGG
Organism: Acidobacteriota bacterium; assembly: GCA_013289665.1. Classification (GTDB taxonomy): domain Bacteria; phylum Acidobacteriota; class Terriglobia; order Acidiferrales; family UBA7541; genus Acidiferrum. The sequence goes on from JABCZN010000006.1 coordinate 123,124, forward strand.
CGTCCGAAAAAGCGTCACACCTGGCCCGGGCATTACGCGGGAACGTTTTGTGTCGCGGGGATGGACGCTTCGATCGAGGTGCCTCCGCCGGGCCGCGAATGCACGAATAGTTCCCCGCCCATGCTGCGCAGCCGTTCCTCCATGCTCAGCAGTCCCAGCCCCTGCGAGGCTTCCACCGAATTCGGATCAAATCCGGTTCCCCGGTCCGAAATCCGCAACCGCAGCGAACCGGAAATTTCGTCGAGTTCGACGAGCGCTTCCCGGCATCCGCTGTGCTTGTGGACATTTCGAATCGCTTCCTGCGCCACCCGGAAAAGGCACAAGGATGCGTCCTCGGGAAGTTTGCAGGTCAAGCGGGCGCTGGTGAATTGAATCCGCATGGAATTACGGTCGGCGAATTCCCTGCAAAAATTATTCAGCGCAGGCGCCAGCCCCAGCAGTTCCACCTGGGAGGGATGCAACCGGCGCGAAATGTTATGCACATCAGAGGTGATGTCGCCGGCCGTACGGACCAGGGCTTCAAGTTCCCTGGCGATGGCCGAACCGTCCTGCTCTGAAGCAAGCTTCATCTGCTCCAGATCGATGCTCAGCACGGCCAGCCGCTGGCCGATATCATCATGGAGATCCCTGGCGATTCGAGAGCGTTCTTCCTCTTGCGTCCGGGTGAGCCGGTTCCGCAATGTCTGCAGTTTTTCCTCCGAGCGCCGGCGCTCGCTGATGTCCTGATAGATCGCAAACGCTCCGACGAAGGTGTCTTCGGAGAAGACGCGGATGCCGTGCAATTCCACGTCGATTAACGCGCCGTCTTTTCTGCGGCGTTGCGTGGTCGCGTGAACGACTCCACCGTCGCGGACCGCAAACATCATGCGGTTGACCTCTTCGATGGCGTCGGACGCGATGATGTTGTCGACATCCTTGCCCCGCAGTTCCTTCTGGGAGTAATCGAACATCCGCTCGAACGCCGGATTGCAGAACACCACGCGGTTCTGCTCGTCCTTGGTCACGATACCCAGCGGGCTGTTGGCTATAAGCGCATCCAGATACATGTTGCGTTCCAGAAGTTGCTGCTCGGCGCGCTTCATTGCCGTGATATCAAAAGCCGTGGCCAGAATGGCGGGTTTCCCTTCGAAATTCGTGCGCGCGCCGGAAAAGTCAAGCCAGCGGATTTCTCCGGATTTCGTCCGGATCTTGAACTGGTAGCGAGGGTCGGGATTTTCACCGCGGAGCCGCGCGCTGGATCGTTGTTCGCCCATGGCGCGAAATTCCGGATCCACGAGTTCCCACGGGTTCATGGAAAACAGCTCATCCCGTGAATAGCCGCTCAGGTTTTCCGCATAGCGATTCACATAGACCAGCCGCTCGCCCTGCACAATCCAGATGGCGCAGGGAGCAGTCTCGGCAACCAGGCGGAACTTCGCCTCGCTCTCTCGCAACGCAAGTTCCACGCGGTGGCGCTCGTCAATTTCTTGCTGGAGCTCGACATTGTTTACGGCCAATCCCAGGCGGCGCCGCTCGCTGAGTTCCAGGTTCCGCTCCATTGACTGGGAATGTTCGACCAGCAGCAGAATCATTCCCAGGCAGATGCCGCAGATGTGCACCAGATCCAGGAAAAAAAGGGGCGATCCGAGCAGAGTCTCCACATAGTCGATCGGGTTGGGGGTGACCTCCGTACCGTTGCCGTAATACTTGCGGAGGATGCCTATAAAATCGATGGTGTAGGAAACCTGGTCGATCGCGTAAAACAGGCAAAATGCACCGGACATCAGCGCCGCCCAGGATCCCTTTCTGCGCCACTGCCCGAAAAACACCACGCAACAGTAGGCGAGCGCCGCCATCATGGTCAGTGTTCTTGGCAGATTGCGCGCAGCGAAGCTCACGTCACGATGGGAACGCAGGTCGTAACCAACCCAGAAGGCCATGGCCGACAGCGCCAGGGTGATCCACAGTCCGGCCCTGAACATCTTTTGCAGCGAGCGCTCCGGGACGCGCCAACTGAGGCCCCCCAACGCCAGCAGCAACGACTGCAGCATTCCAAAAACGAGGACGGCCACGAGCAAGCTGATTTTCAGGGGCGTCCAGTTGGGGCCGACCCTGACCGACTCAATAGCCGCGGCCAGAAAAAGAGCGGAACATGTCCACGCCCAGGCCCACCAGCGAAAGAACTCCACTCTTCTCAGGCGCTGGTAAAGAGCCCAAAGCAGGACGGCGAGGAAAATTGTGATCAGCAGTTGAACATGGACCGAGTGGAAAGAGGGATGCGGGCTGCTGTTCATCGGTAAAAGCTCAAGCGAATGAATTTACTTCAATGAAATCTCTGGTTTTTGAAAATTGGACTTGCGAAAGTGTACCGCAATCAAGCGGCTTTTGCATGCGGCAGGGTTCGCAGCCAGGGCCACGTCAGGGCCAGCGCCATCAGTAGCGCCAGGATCGGATCGCACGGATGCCGGAGCCGCAACGAAACTTGGGTCAGGTAATAAACCAGTGGAAACGCGAACGGAAAGGCGGCAACAGGCAGCAGGAACCACCTGCGGACCAAGAAGAGAAAAGCAAGGCCTGAGGCCGCGCCGATGACGGCCACCGCATTCCACAAAAAGATGAATCGCGCCAGATTGGAATCGGCCCGCAGAAAGTCCTGCCAGGGCGTCGGAGTTCCCATCCAGATCGCCACTGCGCGCCGCGTGGCTAGTTCGATAGCCAGTGCGGGATGTGTGCGGATGAATTCCTTCGCGGCCCGGCCTTTTTCTTCCAGAAAAGCGGTCTCACCCAGTTGGGAATACCGATGCACTTCTTCATAACGCGTGATGCGATTCAACTGCCGGGAGTGCTGGTCGTAAATCGGATTGTTCCCCATCCAAAGTTCAAACGGAAAATCCGAGCGAATTGGAATGAAGCGGTGGAATTCGACGGCATTGCGGATGGTCCACGGAAGACAGACAAGAGCTGCCATGCAAACGACCAACGCGAGCTGACCAAGCCGCGCGGGATTTGTGGAGTTCGATTGGAAATAAATCCAGAGAAGTAGAAATGGAAACACGGCTCCAAGCGCCGGATTTACCATCAGGCAGAACCCCCACAGCAATCCGTACAAAATGAAATTCCGCCGGCTGGGATCGTCGGTCAGCCGAAAAGTAGTCCAAAGAAGTGTGACTGCCAGGAGTGCGGATAGCGAGGAATCCCAAATCCATTCGAACGGTATGAGGATTCCGCTGGGAAAGACTGCCCAAAGCCAGCCGGCCGCAGCGGCAGTGGCGCGATTTCCTATCCGCTGCGCTGCATAAAAAAGTGGCAGGCAAACAAACGCCGAGCATATGCAGTTGAAGAAAGCTGCGGCATAAAAGGAAGCGGCCGTAAAGCTGCCGAACACCTTGAAGAGGATCGCAAGAAAAAAAGGATAAACCGGCGCCAGCCAGGCCGTGGGCCCCGTCGGCTGGTGAAATACGCAGCAGAATCCTCGGCCTTCGCTCAGCGCTGCGGCCACGCTGCCAACTTCATTTTGAAATGGAACGGTGGCCAGTGCTTCGGGCGGAATTTGATGCGCTTCATAAAAGAGGAAGCTCACCCGCAGAAGCAGTGCGACGCAGAAGATCAGCCATGGCGAAGAAAGTAGCGACTGGAATCGGGAATTCACCAAAAAGAGGATAACCCCGGGAAGTCACGCCGCCCAAGTGAAAGACTAGAGCGACTCCACGCGCCAGAGCAGCCGCGCCGAAAACGACGTGTGCTGAACGAAATCCGGGCGCCAAACCGCCAGGATCTGCGAACCCTGATAAACGCGCTCGAATCCTCCCTCGGATTCCGACACCGTTTCAATCGGCGCGACCCAGAATTCCTGCGATCCTGGTGCGTGCAGCGTGACACGAATCTTCTGCCAGCCGTCCTCCAGCCGAAGCAGCGGCGCCGGCAAAGCACCGGAAAAGCGCAGGTTTTGCGGGCCGGATGGCGTCTGGAAAAAACGGTCCGCATCCGCAGGCGCCAGAAGATTGATCACCGATTCCAGTCCCATAGCGAGAGGACGCGATAACGGCGCGGAAAGCGTAATCGAGATATCGCAGCTGACTTCGCATCCTTGCGGCGTCGGGCCAAACAGAAAGAGCTTCGTGACCGACAATCGCGGAGGCTGGCCGCCATCCGCGGCATAGTCCGGAAGCTCGCAGGAAAACTGCATGTCCGCGTAGTTCGCAGAGGAGGCATTCAAGAGGTAGGGGCCGGAGGCCGCCGCGGCAACCTCTTTCAGCCCAAGTTCCTCGTAATCCGCCTGCGTCTCTGACGCATCGAACAGGAACAATCGGAAAGCATGGCGCGGGTAGCGATCGTATCGCAGGAACCTCTCGAGATTCGGCTCCTTCACCAGCACCTGATCGTGGATGGAAACCGCGCCGTCGGTCGATGGTTTTGCATTTGCGGCTTCCCGGAGTCTCGTGTGGTACGCCTCGGGACGCCGGAGTATGGAATTGATCAGCGTCGCGCTCGCGGGTCGAAAATCAAAAAACGTCAGTGTGGCCCCATCGGAAAGTTTCAGCAGTGCCTGAAATTCGGGTGCGCTGAAAAGTATTTCCGCGGCGCCGTCGGCGTCGTAGTCCACCAGCTCAACCCGCGGCATCAAGCCGCCGGGAGTGAGCTGGTCCGCCAGCGCCTCCGCGCGGATTAAATTGCGCCAAATTTCCGTGCGCAGGTGCGGCGCGTAAATTCCGCCAAAAACGCCGTGCCAGTAAGCGTCATTGCCCTGCCCGCGCAGCACCCGGTCCCGGGCTTCTTGATTTTGCGCGGCGTATTCGGCGCTGGTGCGGCGAGTCGGAATCGAAGCCACTGCAGCGGACGCGCGGAGCATTTTCTTGTGCAGCAGGTTGGACTCCGGATACTTGCGGAAGAATCCGCGCCAGGAGCCGCCCCGCAGAAAAGCCAGCACGTCCGGGCGCGACGCGAATTCCTTTTCCAGGGCAAAGAATCGTTGCCGCGTGTTTGTCGGCAGCACCCACTCCATCATCTCCGCGTAGGAAGCGGCCGGCAGATCGGCGCGGCCCAGCGGCAGATGGCTGGCCATGAATTCCCCGGGCGTCACGGTCTTCAACCACGAAGAATTCTCCTCAAGCGCGGAAAGAAATTCCTCCAGCCAGCCATCGGTGTAGCAATGCTTGAAAGTTCCGGGCCAGCAGCCAAATTTTTCCATGTCGTCGCCAAACGCGGCAACGCCGCCCTGGTGCACCTGTACGGCCTTCAGAAGATATGCAATCGTCTCCGCGGGCTTGCGGAACGGTATCAGGTAACGCAAATCCTTCAACCCGGAAAACAGCCAGACCGACTTGCCGCGATCCTCGGCGATATACGCTCCAAACAGCTCCTCCGCTTCGAACCCGGCGGCGATGAATGGCAGATCGTCCACCAGCGTATACGCCACATTCGCTTCCGCCAGCGTGCCCGGAAGCTGCGGCTCCCACACGCGCTCCGCCAGCCACGCTCCCGTGGGGCGTTTGCCAAATTGCTGCTCGATGTAGCTTGCCAGGCGGTTAAGTTGCTCCACCTGATCCACGGTCGGAATCGAAATCAGGATGGGCTCGTAGAATCCCCCACCGATAAGTTCCACCCGGCCGGCAGCCACCAGTTTTCGCAAGCGATCGAAATACGCAGGATGATTTTTCTCGATCCACAAAAGCAGGGGCCCGGAATAGTGCAGCGCCAGCCGCACCCCCGGATGCTTTTCGATCATGGCCAGAAAGGGATCGTAGGACGTGCGATAGCATTCTTCAAATATGTGCTGAAAATTCCCAGCGGGCTGGTGGGCGTGCACAATCAGCAGGAGATGAAATGGAGGGCGAGGCTCGGGCATCGGGTTCACATTCCATGATACCGCGAGACACCACAAACGTTGAACCGAAGAGCAAGTATGAGCGATTGAACTTTTACTGCCTGGAGGCGCTGTGACCTTTAACCCAGTCCACGATCAGCGCCAGCGCCTCTGGTGAAAATGTCTCTTCGATAGCGGCGTATTCGGCCGGAGTTCCCGTGTAGGCGTGCTGAAACAGGTGATTCAGATCCGGCATCTCGCGAGTCTCGGCCTGAGTGTTCATTGAATCGTGGAATGCTTTCTCGACCAGCGGCAAATTGACCTTCGAAGAAACCTGCAGGTCTTTCTGTCCATACAGGGCCAGCACCGGACAGCCGACCGCCTTCAGATCTGGCAATGGGTCGTAGTCCAGGAAGAACCGAAACCAGGGAGACGCCAGCATCCGCAACTGCGTCTCCAGCGTCGCCGGAGGCAGCGCCGCGTCCAGCCCTGACTCCTTGACCAGCGCGACCAGTTTTTCGGCAAGGGTGCCAGGATCTTTTTCTTTTCGAACCAGGGCGTAGGCGGCCTGATCAAATGCGAGGCTTGGCTCGAGTTGCTCATCACTCAACCCGCCGGCCCGGCCAATCAGATCAGACTGATTCAGCAGCGTTTGCTCACCGGTGGTTCCCGGTGCAGCCAACAGGACCAGCCAGTTCACCGCTTTCGACTGCCCGGCAAGATGCGGCGCAATGATGGCGCCTTCGCTGTGGCCGATCAACCCAATGCCGGCCACTTTAATTTCTTTGCGCGTTTTCAGAAATGCCAGCGCTGCATGGGCGTCCGCGGCCAGATCCATCGTCGTTGCGGTGTCTGGACTGCCGGTGGATTTGCCCACGCCGCGCTTGTCGTAACGCAGGACGGCGATTCCCTTGCGGGTGAGCGCGTCGGCTATCAGAAGAAACGGCCGGTGGTTGGCCAGAGACTCGTCGCGATCCTGCGGCCCTGATCCGGCGATGAGCAGCGCCGCGGGAAACGGGCCTTCGCCCTTTGGCAGCGTCAGAGTTCCTGAGAGCACAATTCCTTCCGCTCCTCCGCTGAACGCCACTTCCTCTTCGGTGTAGGGAAACGGCCTGATGGGCGTCTGCGGACGGCGCAATTCCAAAGTCTGGTCAGAGCGCTTGAAGTCCAGCGGCAAATTGTCGGCGCTGGTTTGCGACCATTTGCCGGTGATCGCATTCCTGGTTGCGTTCAAGGCGCCTTCGTAAACGCCGGCCACGGATGGAATTTCAAAATGAAAGATCGGATCCTTCAATGTCACGTGGTTGGCTGGCAGCCCGGTCACGCCTTGGTCCAGACTGTCGAGCGCGGCGATCAGCGCGCCCTCGGTATCGTGGGAAATATGCAGTTGGAATCGCAGCCGCATCCCATGCGTTTCGACGGCGCCTTGCCACAGGCCCTCCACGGGAAAAATCGCGTCCCCGGGCTTTCGCGCTACGGCGCCTGTTTCTCGCCGAAATTTCAAGGGAAGCGAAGCGCTGCCCTGCGACCAGTTGCCGTCAATAATCTCGTGGTCCGGGGAAACTTTGCCCTCGAACCGTGCGCCGACCGAAGTGAGCTCCAATTTCAAATTGAAATTGACAAACGAAACCGAACTCGCTTCGATGGCGAACACGCCTTGCTCCAGGCTGTCCAGCGTCGCGCGCAGCGACCCGTTCGCTGCCTTGGAAAGATGCAGAAGCAGGTGAAGCTGCGCCTCGCCCGCCTGCAATGTGCCGGAATAGGTGCCCTGTGGAACGCCGGATAATTGCGCGGCTGCTCCGCCTGCCGACGGAAGCAGAAACATCAACAACGTCGAAAAGTTCATTAAGAGTCGGCGCAAGGATTCCCCTTAAATAGCCCCAGGCATTGCATCGGATTGGATGTGAGCCGCGATCAAAAGGCCGCCTGCATGCCCAATTCTCTTGATGGCCGGGCAAAAAAAGAACCCCGGATTCCGGGGTTCCGCAAACCAGAAAATTGCCCAGTTTCGCCTAGCTTCGTTTACTTCTTGGCATACCAGTCGGCATTCATCGCCGTGAACTGCTGCCACTTCTCCGGAAGATCTTCCAGCGCGAAAATCGCGGTCACCGGGCATACCGGGACGCAAGCGCCGCAATCAATGCATTCCACGGGATTGATATACAGCATCGTTTCGCCCTGGTGGGTCGGCTCGTCCTTGCGCGGGTGGATGCAGTCCACCGGACACACATCAACACACGCCGTGTCTTTGGTGTTGATGCAAGGTTCGGCAATCACATAAGCCATCTAAACTCTCCTTTGCTTCAGGTAGCGGGCCGGGGTTAGCTTACGAAACGCAGCCGGCGACAGTCCAAATAAAGTTAGCGCTGCAGGGTAAATGCAGCATCAAATCCATTCTACGCGGTACTCCCTGGATTCTCAACCAGCCAGGAAAGGCTAGAATGTGGGGGAGAGGAAACGACATGAAACTCAGATTGGGGCTGGCTGGATTGCTGGTGATCGCAGGTTTGGCGTTGGCCGTGGCAGAAACGCCCGCTCCTAAGGACCCGGAACTCCTCGACACCCAGGGCTACCAGAAACTTCTCCAGCAATACAAGGGTAAGCCCCTGCTGGTCACCTTCTGGGCCACCTGGTGCGAGCCTTGCCGCGACGAATATCCCATGTTGAATGAACTCGCCAAGCAGTACGCCCCGCAAGGCCTGAAAGTCGTGGGCGTCAGCCTCGACCAGGACGGCGACCTCATCCTTATGCGCCGGTTCCTGGCGCGCTACAAGCCAATCTTCCCGAACTATCGCAAGAAAAAGGGAGAAGAAGACGCATTTGTCCAGGCCGTCTTGCCTGGATGGAACGGCTCGATCCCCGCATCGGTTTTCTATGGCAAGGACGGCCAGCAAATCGGCCATTTTGTCGGCGCCGGCGACCACGACACCTACGAGGCGGCCATCAAGATGCTGCTCTCTAAATAAGTTTTCCCCGGGAAGGAGATCCGATGCTTGATTTGAAGGGCAACAAAATCACTTATTTCGGGCACAGCACTTTCGGCCTGACCACGCCCGGCGGCCAGTATGCGATCATCGATCCCTTTATCATGTCCAATCCGCGGTGCCCGGAAAATCTGAAAAAGTTAACCCGGCTGGACGCCATTTTCATCACCCACGGCCACACGGATCATATCGGCGACCTGCTTTTGATCGCCAAGCAATTCAAGCCCAAGATTGTCGCTACGTTCGAGACTTATCTTTGGATCGAGTCCAAGAAAACCGGAGCGCAATGCCTTCCGGGCAACAAAGGCGGGTCGCAAAAGGTCGGCGATTTCGAAATCACCATGACCAACGCCTTCCACTCCAACTCCATCGAGGATAATGGCGAGCGCATCTACGGCGGCGAAGCGGGCGGTTACATCGTCAAGCTTCCCGGTGGAGTGACTCTGTATCACGCGGGAGACACCGCGGTCTTCGGCGATATGAAGCTTATCGGCGAAATTTACAAACCCGAAATCGCAATGCTGCCGATCGGCGACGTCTTCACGATGGGCCCTCGGGAAGCAGCCGTTGCCATTCGCCTACTCGGCGTCACACATGCTATCCCGATGCACTTCGCCACATTCCCGATGCTTACCGGCACGCCTGAAGCCTTCTGCGCCGAGGCGAAAGACATCGCTGGGTTGACTGTTCACGCGATGAAGCCCGGCGAATCGTTGGGTTGAAGGATTGAACAATGAGGAACCTCGCGCTCCTCCCTGGCTACGACCGCAGGAAGTTGCGCAAGAAGAACATCAGGTTCGCGGGGCGCTCCGCCAGCCGCCGCATTACATACGGGAACCAGTCGCGGCCGTACGGAATGTAAATGCGCAGGCGAAAGCCGTCGCGCACCAACTGGCGCTGCAGGTCCGTGCGGATCCCATACAGCATCTGGAACTCGAAATCGTCCTTGGAAATCTGCTTTTCCGCGGCCCAACGAATAGTCGCCGCGATCATTTTCGGATCGTGCGTCGCAATCCCGTGGTAAAAACCGCTGGGCAGCAGCATGCGCATCAGGCGAGTGTAGTTGCCATCCACATCGGCCTTGCGCGGGTAAGCCACCTCCATCGTCTCGCTGTACGCGCCCTTGCACAGGCGGATACGGCACCCTACAGAGAGCAGGTCGTTGACGTCGCTTTCGCTGCGGTAGAGATACGACTGAATCACCGTGCCGACGGTGGGGGTTTGCGCGCGCACGCGTTTCACCAGGTCCACGGTGCGCTGCGTGTACGCGGAGCCTTCCATATCAATACGCAGAAAGCTGTCGTTCGCCGCCGCCCGTTCGGCAATCGAAAGCACCAGCCCTTCGCAAAATTCGGGGGAAATATCCAGGCCCAATTGTGTCAGTTTGCAGGAAACATTGGCATGCAGCCGTTCCTCGGCAATGCGGTCGAATATCTCCAGATACGCGTCGCGCGCTTTCTGGGCATCCTCAATGGTGCTGACATTTTCCCCCAGGTAGTCGAGGGTTGCGTGCATTCCGGCGTCGTTGCAGGCGCGCGCCACCTCGAGTGCCTCTTCAAGGGTTTCGCCAGCGACAAAACGGTGAGACATCCGGCGCGTCGTGGCGTTGGTGGTAACCCAGTGGGCAAAACTTTTGCTTTCGGAAAACTTCAGAAGGATCGAACGCAACATGGACCATTCGATTATGCCCGGAGTTGCGCCGGGAGGCCAGCCGCGCGCTAGTCTTTGTGCTCTTCCAGGAACTTTTCCGCGTCCAGTGCCGCCATGCAGCCGGAGCCCGCCGCAGTTACCGCTTGCCGGTAGCGGTGATCCTGAACGTCTCCCGCCACAAAAACACCCGGGACATTCGTCAGGCTTCCGTGGCGCTGGATGATGTAGCCGTTCTCGTCGGTTTCCAGCTTGCCGCGGAACGCCACGGAATTCGGAGTGTGGCCGATCGCCACGAAAATCCCGTGCAGGGCGATTTCGCGTTTCTCGCCGGTCTTGGCGTGTCGCAGGCGTATGCCGGTGACCGCTTTTTCCGGAGACAGAATTTCGTCCACCACATACGGCGTGACGAACTCCACCTTCTCGTTCGCCCGCGCCCGGTCAATCATGATTTTCGACGCGCGGAACTCATTCCTCCGGTGAATCAGATACACCCGGCTGGCATAGCGCGAAAGGAAGTTCGCCTCCTCCATCGCCGAATCTCCCCCGCCGACCACCGCCAGCGGCTGGCCGCGGAAGAAATACCCGTCGCAAGTCGCGCAAGTGGACAACCCCCGGCCAATCAGTTCTTTTTCTCCCGGCAACCCCAGCAGGCGGGCCGAAGCGCCTGCCGCGACGATCACCGAGCGTGTTTCGTAGGTTTCTTTCCCCGCAAAGACTTTGAACGGGCGCTTCGTCAGATCCACTTCCGTCACCGCTCCAGCCTTGAATTCCGCGCCGAAGCGTTGCGACTGTTTGCGCATGTTTTCGATCAGCTCCGGCCCCATGATTCCATCAGGGAAACCGGGATAATTCTCCACGTGCGTGGTCAAGGAAAGCTGGCCGCCGGGTTCGTGGCCGTCCAACACGAGGGGCTTCAGGTTGGCTCGCGCCGTGTATATCGCGGCGGTCAGGCCTGCACATCCACTCCCGATGATTACCACATTGTGCATTAGAAAAAGCTCCATACCTTAGATTCAGAAAGCCAGCCTGAAGGTACAAGGCGAAGATTGTAGCATTGCCGCCGGGAGGAGGCGTGCGAACGGGCGCGAGAGGAGTACAGAAAGGCCGCTCTGGCACGGGTGAGAGCTCGCGTTTGGCAGTCTGGCAGCAAATCGCCTGTCAAACGGCCAATTTGGCAACCCGCAGTGGTTCTGCCACGCTGGACGTCCCCCCGCGTCTCTTTTAGAGTGGAAACGTGCTCGAAAGTTACTCGGATGAGGAGGTTCGATGGACCCGCGTTATCCCGTTGGAAAATTTGCGATGCCCACCAACATTAGCCCCGCCCTGCGTCAGACCGCGATTGAGGAAATTGCCAATGCCCCGGCGAAACTACGTTCGGCCGTCGCGGGACTCACGGATTCACAACTCGAAACTCCCTACCGCGAAGGCGGTTGGACCCTGCGCCAGGTGGTTCACCACATCGCCGACAGTCACTTGAACGCGTACATCCGGCTGCGGCTCGGGCTGACAGAAACCGAACCCACCATCAAGGCGTACCAGGAGGCCGACTGGGCCCGACTGGAAGATGCACAACACGCCCCGGTCGAAGTCTCCCTCAAACTTCTCGAACCCCTCCACGACCGTTGGGTTCGGCTACTGCGAACCGTCACGCCGGAACAATATGCCCGGCCGGTCCGTCATTCCGAGTCAGGCCTGAAAAACGTCGAATGGCTGCTCTTCCTCTACTCGTGGCATGGCCGCCATCACACGGCGCACATCACCGAACTGCGCAAACAAAAGAGCTGGAATTAATCTCGCAGCAAGCCACTAAGCACCGAACTGCCGCAGGTGGTGGTGCGTGTGCAGATAACCCCAGCGCATCCAATCCCGTTCGGTCATTTCCAGAAAAATGGGATGCGGCCGGAACTGAAATACGCGTGGCTGCTCAGTGTATCTCTCAATCAGAACTTGTAACGACCGCAAGTCCTCACCAAAATCCGACGGTGGAGTCCCGCCAAGTTCCTGATCGAACTCCGGGCGGGTAGGCACTCCTTTCGGCCACGGAAGCGGCACATACAGCGCCACCCACTTGATCAATTTGCGCGCCAGATAGCCAGGCGCAACCTGTGTCGGTCTCTCCCCCATCGCACCCAAAAACGAGTCACTCAAGTGACACACCATCTGCCGCGCATTCATCCTTCCCCACCGGCGTGGCGAATCCGGCCGCACCGCCCGCAGCCGCTCCAGAATTTCCTGTTTGGATTTGGGCTCGTTCAGCAATTTCATCGCGAATCGCCGCGTTTGCTTTGCTTTCCGGAATAACAGTAACATACAAAGAACACCAAAAAAGGAGAGCACATGGCGCGACCCGCTGGAACTTATGCAATTTTTGAAACTTCAATGGGCAACATTGTTTGCCGACTGTTTGAAAAGGAAACACCAAAGACCGTCGAGAACTTTATCGGCCTCGCCGAAGGCACCAAGGAATTCAAGGACCCCATCAGCGGAAAGAAAGAAAAGCGCCCCTATTACGACGGCCTGGTCTTCCACCGCGTGATTCCGCAATTCATGATTCAGGGCGGATGCCCGCAGGGCGACGGCCGCGGCGGCCCGGGCTATCAGTTCGCCGACGAATTCCACCCGAGCCTCCGCCATTCCAAGGCCGGAAAACTTTCCATGGCCAACGCCGGCCCGAACACCAACGGCAGCCAGTTCTTCATCACGGTCGCGCCCACGCCGCATCTCGACAATCGGCATTCCATTTTCGGCGAAGTCGTCGAAGGCCAGGACATCGCCAACAAAATCTCTGAGACCTCGCGTGACGGCATGGACCGTCCGCGCGTTCCCGTCACCATGAAGGTCCGCATCGAACGGGTTTCCTGAACCACGAGGTCAGATGCTCTCGCCCGCCCGCCTCACGCAATTGCTGACGGAATTCATCTTCCTGCTGCTGGGAGCGCTGGTGATGTGGCTAGCCGCCAACGGACGAATTTATTTCGATCGCCACGGTGTGAGCTGGCTGGTGCTCAGCGTGGCGCTGATTGCCTGGGGTCTGCTGGCCCTGGCCAAGCCGGGGCTATTCCGGGCCAAATGGCAGAAATGGAATCGTGGCGGCTCGCTCGTCCTGCTGGGCATCGCGATGCTTTCGATTTCGCGCGTCCCATTTGACTGGGTCGTGAAACTCCTCGCCGCCGCCGGACTGATCCTCCTCGTGCGCGGCATCCTCGGGTCTCTGCTCATTTTGTGGCAACGCTAGCGCCCCCGTCAGTTATAATCCCGGGCATTCAACGCTTCCCGCCGCCCGGGGGAAGACCTGCCTGCGAACGGCTGTTTTCCCGCTCGCATCTTCGAAGAGGAGAACTATCGTGTTCAAGGAATTCAAGGAATTCGCAATGCGGGGCAGTGTTCTGGATCTCGCCGTCGGCGTCATCATCGGCGCGGCGTTTGGAAAAATCGTTGGTTCCTTCGTGGACGACATCCTCCTGCCGCCTCTCGGCCAGCTTCTTGGAAAAGTAGATTTTTCTGGACTGTTCATCAACCTGAGCGGGACGCATTTCGACACGCTAAAAGCCGCGAAGGAAGCGGGCAAGGCCACCCTGAACTACGGCAATTTCATCAACACGGTGATCAACTTCCTGATTGTGGCCTTCACCATTTTCGTGGTGGTGCGCATCGTCAATCGCTGGATGCCCAAGCCTCCGCCACCGGTTACCACAAAAGATTGCCCGCAGTGCGCCATGGCGATTCCCCTGGCTGCAAAGAAATGCGGCCACTGCACGAGCGCAATCTGACGACATTCCGAAAAGCGTAGTGGCCGGTCAGAAGACCGGCCACTGCACGGGCGCGGTTTAATCAGGGAGCTTGTCCCTGAAAAGTAGCAGACTGGGCCGCGAAGGGAAGTTAGGGCCGGGCAAAGACCGGAAAAATGTCGGCGCGCCGACATTTAAAGTAAAACCTGAAACTTCTTCTGTTTGGTGAACGGAATATCGGAGAGCAATTTCAAGTCGCGGAAAGGAAAGTGGTTCGGAGTCTGTAATTCGAACGATTTATGGGTGAGAGATTTCCTTCGGACGTCTCGTTATGAGGAATACATTTTAAATCGTCGGGGGCTTGCTCTTAACGTTAGCTTCCAGGTGCGCCTTCAGCCTGGCAATCACGGATTCTTCCTGGCCTTCCTCGACTTCTTTCATTACCTCCTCTAGCGCAAAATGCACCACGTCGTGGTGATGCAGTTCGAGCGGCGCTGCCGATTCGCTGAAACGCAGCCACAAGCGGTGCAGCAGGTTCACCTCATTGGCGGTCAGGTTCGGCGCGTGCGGCCCAAGGACCTTGTAGACCTTGTCACCGTTCGCCATGTGAATTTCCAGATTGAACTGCGGCTTCGGATCGCCCAGTTTTTCCCACGCGTCGCCGAGGTGCCGGGCCTGCTCTTCCGTGGGCTCCTTGGGTGAATGGCCGACAACGATCGTGCTTGACTGCAGCGATGTCGCTGCCCGCAATATCGCGTCCCAGATATCGTTGGCGGCAACAACGGCGAGCCGGATGGTTTTCCCGCGTTTCTCGGCCATGGAGAGCGCCTGGGAAAACAGGTGCTGCTCGATGCTGCCGAAAAGCTGGTAGGCTTCCAGCTCGTTCTCGCCCGATGCGGCGCGCCGGAGAAGGCGCACGTGGAGGACGATAACGTCCCGCCTCCCGGGCTTGATACGGTCAAGTACGTTCGCCAGGTGATAAAGATTGTAGTGGTTGCTTACCGGAACCAGAATGTTCCCAGGCTTCGCACCAACCGCTTCCGAAGTGAGTTCGCCCTCCATCTCCAGATTGAACTGGTCCATTTCCACGTGATCGCCGCCGCGCCGGGCGCGCCGTTCGGAAATGGTGAACACGATATAAAGCAAGACGGAGAACGCGCCGCCGGCCATCGTGGCGACGGGCTTGGTAAACAAATTGGTGACTGCAATGAGAAACAGCGTAAGGGTAATCAGAATCAACCCGACAGGGATCTGGACGCCGCGGACGTAAAAGTTGAAAGGCACCTGGAAATCGCGATGGCCCGGCTTGGTGTAGCGCAGAACCAGCACAGCCAGCCCGTTCATCGCAAAACTCCAGATCACACCGAACGCATACAGGTTGGCAAGGAAGGTTACGTCGCCGCGGCTGATGATGATCGTGATCACCTGCAGGGCAACCACGATATTGATGATGCGGTAGCTGGTGCCGTATTTCCGGTGCGGCTGCCGGAACCAGGAACTCAGCACCCCGTCCTCGGAGACGCGATTCAGCACTCCGTTCGAACCCACGATCGCCGTGTTCACCGCGCCGGCAAGAATCAGCGTGCCCACCACGACCACAAATCCATGGAAGATGAGCCGCGCATAAATCGGGCCTTGCAAATTCATCGCCAGGCCGCCGATCAGATTCTGCAGGTAGCTCTCCCGAATGGAGTCGGGAATAATCATCACCGCAAAGAACGAGACCAGCGAAGTGAACACCAGGCTGTAAACGAAAATCACCAGCCCGGCCTTTTTCAAATTCGGAAGCTTTGGATGTTCAATTTCCCTGTATACCTGCGCCAGCGATTCCTCGCCGCTCATGGCCAGCACCGAATGCCCCAACGCGATGAAGATGGCCACAATGCCGAACATGTGCGGCAGGCTGCTGTGGGCGAGCCAGCCCAGCGCGCTTTCGCTCAACCTGAGGTTTCGGGGATGCGGAAAGGGTGGCAGGGAGGAATGGCGCAAAAGCGCGGTGTAGATGCACCAGGTAATCAGAATCACCACCATGACCGTTACCAGCTTCATGATGTGGAGCGCTTTTTCGCTCGACTCCGGGATCCCCTTGGTGTTCTCCCACCAGAAATACAGCGTCACGACGATCGCAAAGCTCGCGCTGACAAAATCAATGGCCCCCAGGGACAGCGGCCCGCTCACGTGAAAATATTGCAGGAGTTCGCTGATCAGTCCGGCCAGATACTGCCCCGCCGCCACGCCGCTGATCGGTCCGGTCAGGATGTAATCGAACATCAACGCCGAAACGCTGAATTTCGCCAGGGTTCCGCCGAGCGATTGCTTCACCGCCCGGTACACGCCGCCCCGGACGAACATGCTGCAGCTTTCCACATACACCGCGCGCACGGCGTAGGAAAACAGCATGATGGCGAGGATGAACCACGGCGCGGCCTTGCCAATGTAGGCTTCGGCCTCGCCACCGGCGTAATACGCCGAGGAAGCGAGGTCGTTCAGCACGATGGCGGCCGCGCGCCAGAAGGATATAAAGCTTAACAGCGCCGTGGTCGCAATCAAGACGCGCGGAATACCGCTGCTCTGGCTGCCCTTGGCAGCCGGGCTTTGGGGAGTGCTGCTCATTTACGGGTAGTTAGACCTGCAGATTCCAATGCTCCCATTTTTCGAAAGACAAGTCCAGCGAACGCCGCGCGCCTAAACGATTTTTTGCTGCGTTTTTTCCGGAGTCTCGCGAAACGCGCGCCCGCATTCTTCGCACGGGCAAAGCGTGCGCAGGTAATCGTAACTGAAGATTCCCGTGGAGTGCCCATCCGTAAAACTGATTTGCACGGCGTAATTTCCCACCTGGGTGGCCCCCTGCGCGCGCGGTTTGGGCTTGTACATCGGCAGGAGCGGCGACGACAGCAGATTTGCGGACGGCATCGCCTCCTTTTTCCCACGCTCATCGTTGCACGTCGCGCACGGGCACTGTTCGCGCAGATAGGCAAAGTCAAAATGGCTGGAATGCCCGTCGGCCCAGGTGATGTCGACACCCGCACCGGTCTTCACATGAATCTTTACGGCGGTTGGCTTCTTGCGCTGGTCAATCGGTGTCGGCATCGGGAGAAAGTCTTTCAAGAATACTTGGATATTGTCGCTCGCGGCAAAAAGTCGATCGGGAAAAGGCGCTCCATTTCAAGCTGCGCCCCCTCATCCGCCCGTTCCCTTCTTGTGACCGCAGCATTCACCCGGGGGAATGGGATTTCCGTGCGGGCAAGTCGTCGGATGCCCCAGGAACGAGCAGATCCGCTGGTCCAGCTCCGGACTGATGATGTGTTCAAACTTGCAGGCCTGGCTGTGGGCTTCGTGGTCGTCAATGCGGAATGTGTCCTTGAACAGCCGCTCCGCCAGCCGGTGCCGCCGCACAACGTCGCGTGCACGGCTTTTCCCCCGGTCCGTCAGTTCGATCAGCTGCTCTTCGAGCACCTCGACCAACCGCAGGTCTTCCATTCGTGCCAGTGTCCGCACGGGATCCAGACCGCCCGGCGTGCGAATGTGCTCGATGTCGGCCGGCTTCCCTTCTTCTCCGCGAACCCAGATCTGCTCCAGCAGGTGATCGAAGTGAATGCCATCGTCCATTGAAATGCGCTGGTCTACCGCGAGATGGCCATGCACCAGCTCGATCCGCCGGTCGGCCTGCTGCGCGATGTCCGGATCGTGTGTCACCATC
This sequence comes from Acidobacteriota bacterium, assembly GCA_013289665.1. Classification (GTDB taxonomy): domain Bacteria; phylum Acidobacteriota; class Terriglobia; order Acidiferrales; family UBA7541; genus Acidiferrum. The sequence continues at coordinate 140,968 of JABCZN010000006.1, forward strand.
AGGATGGTGTGTCCCGCACTGTGCAATTCGCGGAACAGTCCGAGAACGATCTCTTCATTCGCCTCGTCCAGATTGCCCGTCGGCTCGTCGGCCAAAATCAATTTCGGCTGGTTGATCAGCGCCCGCGCAATTGCCACGCGCTGTTGTTCGCCGCCTGAAAGCTGCGAAGGCAGTTGCGTCAGCCGGTGGCCCAGCCCGACCCGTTTCAGAGCTTCCGAAGCCTGCGCCTCGTCCGTCACGCTGTGAAAATACTGCGCCAGCATCACATTCTCCAGCGCATCCAAATACGGCACCAGGTGGAACTGCTGAAATACGAATCCAATCTTCTCCGCGCGATAGCGCACCAGGTCGTTCTCGGAAAGTTTGGCAAGATCCACGCCATCCACGATCACATGTCCTGACGTCAGTGTATCCAGCCCGCCCAGAATGTTAATCAGCGTGGTCTTTCCGGAGCCCGACGGCCCCATCAACGCTACCCATTCGCCCGCCTGGATGTGAAAGGAAATGCCGTTCAACGCGCGGAGCGTCCCATACTCCTTCACCAGCGATTCAATGCGCACTTGCGCGCTCACGCTTCACCTCGAAACACACTTGCAGGCCGTACGCTCGCCAGTCGGCGCAGGGGGAATGCGCTGGCAACAGAAACGATGATGGTGATGCCTACAGAAACAGGATACACAATCCAGCGAGGCTGCGCAGCCACGCCAAACACCGATTTTCCCAGCCAAATGGAGCCCCCGATGCCGATGGCCGAGCCAATCAGTCCGCCCACAATACCCATCAAAATCGCTTCCGCCAGGAACAGCCGCACCACGCGGCGCACAGAACCGCCGATGGCTTTCATCAACCCGACATCGTTCTTGCGCTCAATCGCTACATTGCTCATTCCCGCCATCACGCAAAGCGAGGTCAGCAGCAATACGATGATCACCGTGGCCGAGAGCAGCCCGCTGATGCGGTTATAAAGTTTTCCCTCCGCCAGGGCCAGCTGCTTGATACCGTGCACGTCCGCACCCGGCATACGCTCGGCGAGCGCAGCAATGAAGCGCTCGATCGAATCCGGCGTGCCCGTCACGCTCAGCTGCACGAGGCTGATGCGCCCCGGCAGATCGGCCAAGGTTTGCGCCGTCGAAAGCCTCGAGAAAATCTGCGTATCTTCCGCACCGCCCGTGGCCACCACTGCGAATACCTTGCAGGTCGCTTCCCTGCCCTGATTGCGCAGGCGCAGCGAATCCCCGGCGTGAACCTTGAACTGTCCCGCCGCCTTGGCACCGACTTCGCACGCCGCCGGATCTTTCTCGAGTTCGGCAGAGTATTCCGTGCGCTGCCCGGGCCGCACCCGGGTCAATCCCTGGCCCTCGGTGCCAGCAATCACGGCTGCTTGGTCATGAATCTCGCCGGCCTTGGCCACCTCGCCGATCACGTAGAGAAATGCCACCGCAGGCACGGGTTTTCCGGCGTTTTCTGCTGGCAAACCCCGAAGCAGCCCCTCTTCCAGCGTGCCGCCTGCTGAATTTGCATCCGCATCGCGCGGAGCCACAATCACATTCGCTCCCAGCGCGCGAAATTCCGTGGTTAGACGTCGCTGGGCATCAATCTGCAAATTCAGCAATGCCGCGGTAATCGCCGCGCCCGCCCCCAACGCCAGCAAAATTACAAACAGCCGGCCGTAATTCGCGGTGATCAACCTGCGAACGATGCGCCAAAACATCGGGACATCGCTCATCACTCGCCCCTCAGGATGGGCGCCGGGTCATATTGTGAAGCGCGTCGCAGCGGATAAACGCTTCCGAGCAGCGTAATGAGCGATGCAAGCACCTGCACAATGAAAAACAGGAAAAATTTCGGCTCCGGCGTAAATCCAAATATCTTCTCGCCCAGCAGGCGCGCGAGCAGGATTCCGACCGCGTATCCGATCCCGCCGCCGACAAACGCCACCAGCAATTGCTCCGCCGCCAGCAGCACGCCCACCAGCCCGGAACCCGCTCCGAGCGCCTTCATCAATCCAATCTCCGTCCGCCGCTCGATCACCGAAGCCGCCGCCGAGGCCCCCACAGCGAGCGCCGCCGCCAGCAGCGCCGCAAGGGTCACCAGCCACAGCAGCGCGCGCACGCGCGTCAGAATCGTGCCCTCGCCTTGCGCCACGCGGCGAATCACGCGCACATCCGTCCCTTTCAACTCCTGGCTGATCTGCAAAGCGATCGACGAAATGTACGGGGAGCAGTACCAGCGGTCGAACTCCGCCGGGGTCATGGTCTTCGGATCTTTCCGTGCGAACGCGTCTTCGGGCTTTGTAAGCGCGCTCACGTACAGGCGCCGGTACTGGCCCGGCTTAGCAGCAAACGTTTGCACCACTTCGAGTGGCGCAATGATGGCGTTATCTTCAGGTCCACCGGTATCGAGAACACCTACGACATGCAACCTGACTGGAGTCTGGCCCTTAATTTTGTACACGAACAGGACATCCCCAGGCTTCAAGTCATCCCTTGTGGGAAGCTCACCCGGCCGTTCCGGCACAACCGACTTTCCCTTTTTTATGGCAAAAGTTTTCCCTACGACACATTCATCCTGGCCTTCTGTGAACCATCGGCCTTTTTTCAGTCCCCACCACGGATTGGTCCGTTCGATTCCGGTCACATAAGTTGTCCCGTCGGGAATCTTCACCTCGTGATTCACCCATGTTCCGATGATTGTGTATGCGGCTCCCGGAGGGGGATCGGGGAAATAGTCCATGTCATACGGCGTCGCTTTGACCTGGGCTTCTATAATCGGCGCAAACGCCTTGATGTTGAAGCGCCAGAAAATCGTCTTCAGTTTTCCGAGGTCTGCTTCAGGCAGGTACGCGCCCGCATTCGCGGGGCGATAATCCACACCGCCAATCTCCAGAGGCAGCGAGTCCGCTTCGGGCGTCACCAGCAGATTCGCGCCCAGGCTGCGAAACTCCTCGGCCAGCCGGTCGCCCACATCCAGGGACACGCTCAAAGCCGCGGTGGCCACAGCCATCCCCAAGGCCAGGGCGGCCAGGGTGAGCATTTTGCGTTTCGGCCGGCGCGTGAACGAGTCGGCGACGAGTCGAAGGAACATTTATTTGTGCGGATCGCTGAGCGCGCCAAATCTCCTATCGCGGAATTTCTTCCGCAGCGTTGGTGACCGACGAAACGTCGATAACCACGTCGTCGCCATTTACCTGCGACGTAAACCCGATTGGATTGCATCCGCCCTTTTGCCCGATCGACGGGATATAAATCGCCGACGCGCAGTGCCGGCAGATTACATTCTGCCCGTCCTGCCGGTAGCCCTCCGCTCCGCAAATCAGGCAGGCATCCAGCGCCGTTCCATAGCCATTGGGCTTCTTGATGACCATGAATCGGATGGCCCGCCCTTTGGCATTCAGCGTGAAGAGATGCAAATTTCCGTCCTGCACTTCCGCAACGGGCACTTTCACGATGCCATTCACGGCTTCCACGGCTTTCGCTTGCGGCGGTGCCGAATTCACCTTGGCATAAATAAAATCGGCCGTCAGCGCCAGGATCACCGCCAGGCTCATGCTCGCCGCGGCGATCATCCAGCGGCGCTGCCGGCGATTTTGCGATTCGATCAGCCGGCGTTCAGCGTCATTCGTCACAGCAGTGGCTGCCTTGTTGTCGGAAGCCGCCTGCCACTCGCGGATAATCATCAACGCCGCCGCCCCGAACACAAACACAAAAAAGAATAGTTCGTTGGCCACGATCGGCCCCAGCACGGCCATCTCCGTTTTGCTCGAAGGCAGCCACTGTGCCTCGCTCAATTCGTGCAGACCGGTCACCGCCAATTGCACCGCCACCAGCATCAGAATCCAACTGGTGACCGCAAAAAACCTGTGCAGCGGCACCTTCAACGTGCCCTTGAAAAAGAAGAGGCCCACGGCAACCGCGGCTCCGATACCCGCAATCGTTCCAATCCAGGTCTGGAAGCCTTCGGTCGAAAGCTCGACTGCGCGCAGGATCAGCGCCAACTCCGCTCCCTCTCTCACCACCATCAGGAAGACGAACATTCCAAGGCCCCATCCCGCCGCAGAACCCGCTCGGGATGCGAACACCTCCACTTTCTCTTCAATTTCCTTTTTCAGATGCCGCGCAATGCGGTTCATCCAGATGATCATGGTGACGACGAAAAACGCCGCCACCAGCAACAGTAGACCTTCAAATCCGTCCTCGCTGATGTTGAAACGCTCGAGCGCGATAGCCACGCCGAGGCTCAGGGCGACGGCCGCTGCCACGCCTCCCCAAACATACCGGACCAGATGGGTCCGATTGGTCCGCGATAGATAAACCAGGATAATCCCTACGATGAGGGAAGCTTCGACGCCCTCACGCAGGGCGATAAGGAAGGCAGAAAGCACGCTCACTCCAGTTGAAAACGATTTGCAACAACGATTCTAGTCTAACCCCTCCTTCTCTGCCCCGTCAAGTCGAGACGCCCTTTCCCCCGACACGGTAGAATGGTGGCTTGCGTCTATCTACTAGAATGAGAAGACCGCCGCTTACTATCGTCACCGCACTGCTGCTCTGCTGGGCGCTTGTCTGCCAGGCCCTTCCGGCGCAAGAGCCGCAGGCTCCCACCCCGAAACGCGACGCGGAGCGCTCCTTTGTGAAACCGGACCCAAAGCGCGCCAAGAAGCTTCTGGAGCAAGCCGCCAGGGAAGAAGCCGCCGGAGATTATCTCCGCGCACTGGGCGATTACGAGGAGGCTGCTCGCTACGCCCCGTTTGACGTCACCATCGTGGGCAAAGGCACAGCGCTCCGCTCGCGCCTCTTGCACGAGCATTTGGACGGCGCGGAGCGCCTGGCTGTGGAAGGGAATATAGATGGCGCCACGCAGGAACTCGCCGCCGCGCTGGAGATCGATCCCAGCAACCCCGCGATTCTCGAGCGGCTGCAGCAGATAGGGTCCATCAGGGAGTCCCCCACAGGCGAGCGGCGCGCGGAATCCCCCGAAGGCCTGCCCCAGCTTGCGCCAGAGAAGACCAACAGGAGCTTCAACCTGCAAACGGACGTGAAATCCGCCTATGAACAGGTAGCCCGGGCTTTCGGCCTGAAGGCGTCGTTTGATCCAGATTTACCGGTGCGCTCCACGCGCTTGCACCTCCAGGAGGTCGATTTTTATACCGCGATGAAAGTCATGGGCATCGAAACCGGCACATTCTGGCGCCCTGTGGACTCCAAGCAATTTTTTGTCGCGGCCGACACGGCGGAGAAACGCCGCTTGTTCGAACCCGAAATTGAGGAGACCATTCAGCTGACCTCCTCGGTAACTCCCACAGAAGCCGGCGAGGTGGTCCGCGCGATTCGTGAACTTACCGGCATAACGCGGCTCAGCCAATCCAACTCGGCGCATACCATTGCCGTCCGTGGAACCGTACAGCGCGTGCATCTCGCCGAAGAAATCGTCCGCAACCTCGAACACGGCCCCGGGGAAGTTCTCCTGGAGATCGATCTGCTGGAAGTGGATCGCACAAATGCCAGCACTCTCGGACTCACGCCGCCCACAAGTCAGCGGCTCGTTCCGGTCCCGGCGAATCTGGCAAGCTCCTTGCGTTCCGCCCCTGATCTAACGTCGCTGCTCACGCTGCTCGCGCAGGTCTTCGGCGGCCCTGCGGGAGCGCTTGCGGGCGGCGGCATCGCCAGCCTCGCGTCTTCGCTTCCGGCCGTAGCCGCCGTCGGGGGCGGTAAAAGTACGTTTCTTCTTGTTCTGCCAACCTATTCGGCACAATTTTCGCAAGCGCTCTCTCTGGTGCACAGTGGCAGACAAATTTTGCTGCGCGCGCAAGACGCGAAGCCGGCCACCTTTTTTGTAGGCGACCGTATACCCATAACGCTTTCGCTTCTTTCGGGGAGTCTCGGCTCGACCGGCTTTACTCCGAACATCGGCGGCACCGGCACGACTATCCCCACGCAGCAATTCACTGTGGGGAAAAATCCAGTCGCCATGGTCACGGCGGATTTTCGCAGCGCCGGCACTCAGGATCTCGCCGTCGTCAACCAGACCGACAACACGCTGACGGTTCTGTTGAATCAAGGAACGGGAGCGGTTCCGCAATTCGCGCCGCCGACCAGCGGAATCGGCCTGGTCTCGCCTGTTCCGATGGGAACCGCTTGGACCAGTTCCACTCCGGCTCCGGCGTTGGCCACAGGAAGCCTGAATGCAGCCTCGACGGCCCCGAATAATGACAACTTTGCGGATTTGCTGGTGACCGATCCGGTGGGAAACGCAGTGATCGTGCTTCTGGGCGACGGGGATGGCACCTTCAAAACACCCCCGGCTCCCATCCCTGTAGGCGCTCAGCCAAGTTCCATCGTCGTGGGCACCTTTAATTCGAAGAATGGCGATTCCAACCTGGGCTTCGTGGTCACCAATTTCAAGGACAACACGTATTCGGTGTTCAACGGCAATGGCGACGGCACGTTCACCCAGGTTACCGGTTCGCCGTTCGCGTTGCCGGCCACCGCGACCGGGCCGGTCGCTATGACGGTGGCGGACTTCAACGGCGACGGCAATCCCGATCTGGCTATCGTGAACCAGACCACCCAGAACGTCACCATCCTCGAGGGCAATGGCAACGGCACCTTCACCGAATTCCCCAAATCTCCCCTCGGCGTCGGAAAAGTCCCAGTGGCCATCGCGTCCGGATCTCTCAGCGGAAGCAACGGGCCGGCTCTCGCCATCGTCAATCAGACAGACAACACGCTGTCGGTCTACCTCGGGAATGGCGACGGCACTTTCGTCGCGGCTTCGCAGTCTCCGCTCGCGACAGACACGACTCCCAGTGGCGTGGCGATTGCCGACCTTGCCCAGTCCACCACGGGCGGCATTGCAGTGACCAACACAGCCGTCGGCACGGTCACGGTGTTCGCCGATCTCGGGAGCGGCCTGTTCGCCAGCGCGATTGAACCCGCCGCCGGCACAAGCCCCGACGCCATCCTCGCCGGCGCTTTCACCAACAGCTCCTTTCCAGACGTCGTCGTCACCAACAATATCGCCAACGCGGCCGGCCAGGTCACGCTGATCGAAAGCCCCGCCAGCCTGATTTCCAATCCCGCGATCGCCCAGACACCGTATCCCGGCTCCGAATATGAGGACGTGGGAATAAAAATCAAGGCCACGCCACAATTGCACGACAACAAGGAAGTCACGCTGCAGCTGGAATTTGAAATTAAGGCGCTCTCGGGAACCAATATCAATGGCATTCCGGTGATTTCGAATCGCACGGTCACGCAAACCGTGCGGCTGAAGGAAGACGAAACCTCGCTGGTCACCGGGGTGCTCAGCGAGAACGAAACGAAAGCGCTGTCCGGGATTCCCGGCCTGGCTCAGTTGCCCGGCGTGGGCTACGCCTTCGGCACGCGCAACAATTCCTTCACCGACGACGAACTGCTTTTCCTGATAACGCCGCGCCGCGTCCGCGCGCCTTTCCATCAATCAAAGACCATCTATGCGGGAACGGGAGAGCCCACCGGCCGCGGGCAGGGCGGCGGCGCCCTCCCTGCCGGAGGACGCTCGGATCAGGAACCTGCACCCGCACCCGCTCCCGCTCCGTCCCCGGCAGAAACGCCTGCCCCAGCACCATCAGCGCCGCCACAACCTGGTCCTCCACCGGCTCAGCCGCCGCCGCAAAATCAGCCGCCGCAACCTCAGCCCGAAATTCCCCTGCAGCAACCACCTAGCTAAAATCGGGGTTGTTGCCTTGAACGCGAACCCCTGCCCGCCCTGCTTGCCGCAGGCAGTAGAAGGATCTCACCCCCCGCACCTTGCACAAAGCAATCCACAGGCATCCCAAAGAGTGTCAACCGGGGAGGAAAACCTTCAGGGCAGTGGATCAAACACAACAATCGGCTGGTAAGTCCTCGGCACCACCGCTTCGGCGATGGCGATCAACTTGTTTTCCTGGCTGAAGACTCGCAGTCGAGGCGGCTGTGCTTCTTCTGTATCGAGATGCGTTGTCGCTCCCGGCGGCAACTCCACGCGGCCCGGCTTCAGCTGCGAAGGCATCACGTTGAACTTCCCCCCGTGGCGAATTTTCTTTTCAAGCACCGGCAGCACATTGGTCCGCGGGAAATTGGGCAGCAGGTGCTCCAGCGGAATCAGAAAGGATTCGAACTTCCCATCCTTCCTGGCCTGCGCCAGCTCTTCCAGGCTGATGGCCTGCTCCAGGGAAAATTCCCCCACCGCCGTGCGGCAGATTTCCGCCAGATGGGCGCCGCACCCCAGCTTCCGCCCCATGTCGTCGACCAGCGACCGGATGTAGGTCCCCGAGGAGCACTCGATTGAAAACCTTGCGATCGGTCCTTCGATCCCCGTCAGCCGGTACTCAAAAATCTCCACCGGCACTGCTTTCAGCTCTACAACCTGATTTTTGCGGGCCAGTTCGTACGCGGGCCGCCCGTGAATTTTCTTGGCGGAAAAAATCGGCGGCTTCTGTTCGAACCGCCCAGTGGACTCCGCCGCGAGCTGCTGCAACACCTCTCGCTCGAGCACAGGCGCCAGATCCGGGCCCGCCGGCTGCCCTTCCGAGTCAAACGTGTTGGTGGCATAGCCGAAGCGGAAACCAGCGGTGTAGCGCTTGCGCCGCCCGGTATAAAACCGCACAAAACGAGTGGCCTTGCCGAGCAGCAGGACCAGAACTCCCGTCGCCAGCGGATCGAGCGTGCCCAGATGCCCGATTTGCCGGAAGCCCGCGAGGTGGCGCACCGCATCCACGATGTCGTGCGAAGTCTTGCCTTGGGGCTTGTTGATGACCAGTGCGCCATCGAACGGGGCGGGTTGTGGTTGACGCGGCATGTGTGGTCGTTGGCGGAACTCTGGTGGCCGATCTTAAGATCTGCCACTAGGCGGGCGAAAGAAAATCAGATGCCTGCTTCGCAAACTGCCCCAGTAAGGGATAATACTCACTTTATTTCTGAAACTTATGTCGCCCGTGATTCAGGGATTCGGTTCCGGCTTATCGGCCTTATCCGATTTCATCTGCTTCAAGAGCTGTTCGATGCGCTCGACGTGCTCCTGCGAAAGATCCAGCGTGAAGTGCAAATCTGGAACCCGCCGCAACTGCAGCCTCTCGACCAGCTCATGCTTGATGTAGCCCGAGGCGTGCTCCAGCGCCTTGATGGCGTCTGTCTGCTCCCTCGAGTTTTCCGTCCGCACGCTCACGTATACCCGCGCGTGCTTCATATCCGGCTGCACGCGGACTTCGCTGACGCAGACATTTCCTTCCAGGCGCGGGTCTTTCAGTTCGCCCACCAGCATGGCGTTCAATTCATGCGCGATTTCCTCGCCCACGCGCAAATGACGATGATGATCAGGGCTCATTTCCGTGCTTTTCCTCGACGTCGGTTCTGTGTTTGATGCCGGCTGCGAGCTATTGGCTCTAAGTCGTAGGTCTCCGGCTATAAGCCAAAAGCAGCAAGCCTTAACCCCGACGGCCGGGTACCAAGAGCTCAAAGCTCAGGGCTTACGACTTGAGGCTTTTCAAAGAATCTCCACTGCGTGCCCAACAATCATTGGCCCTAGTATCCCGTCGGCTTCGGCCAGGACTTTTTGCAGCGCTTCTTCCACGTGGTGCTCTTCATTCGACAGCGTCACCACGCCGACCACCGATCGCTGCCAGGTATCCTCAAAGTCCAGTTCCGCCACCGCAACATTAAAGTGCGCGCGCAGGCGATCCTTCAGGCTGCGCAGTACCTGCCGCTTATCCTTCAAAGATTGTGCTTCCGCGATATGCAACTCCAGTGTGAGTAATCCGACCGGCATGGCAAGCCACCCTCAGGCCCGGGGAAGCCTGAACCTGATCGATCGCTTCTATTTGCGCGCGGCGGAGGATCCCTGGGCAGCGGCTTCGGCGGCGGACAGCTTGGTCACCTGGAAGCACTCCAGGATGTCGCCCACCTTGACGTCGTTGAAGTTTGCGATTCCCAGGCCGCACTCAAATCCCGTGCGCACTTCGCTGACATCGTCCTTGAAGCGCTTCAGCGAGCTGAGCTTCGAGGTGTAGACCACCGCGCCATCGCGCATCACGCGAATCTGCGAGTCGCGCTTGATCACGCCGTCCTGGACATAGCAGCCAGCCACCGTGCCCGACCCCTTGATCCGGAACGTGTTTCGCACTTCCGCGCGACCCACGTAAGTCTCCTGAAAAACGGGTTCCAGCAGGCCTTCCATGGCTTTCTTAATTTCGTCGGAAACTTCGTAAATGATGTTGTGGGTACGGATGTCCACTTTTTCCTGTTGTGCCAGGTCTTGCGCCTTGCGATCCGGACGCACACCGAACGCGATGACGATGGCGCCGGAGGCCGACGCAAGCAGAATGTCGTTTTCCGTGACCGTTCCGACGCCAGCGCTGATGATTTTCAGCTTCACCTGGTCGGTTGAGAGCCTGGGCAGCATCTCTTCCAAAACTTCCGCGGAGCCCTGCACGTCGGCCTTGATCACGATCGGAAGCTCTTTCACTTCCCCGGCCTTCAACTGCTCGTGCAACTGATCAAGCGTGATGCGGCTGCCCGCGCTGGCGCGCAAAGCCGCATCGCGCTGCTTGGACTGCCGGAATTCCACCACGTGGCGCGCCTTCGCTTCATCGGTCACTTGGAAATGGTCGCCGGCTTCCGGGACGCCCTGCAAGCCGAGTACTTCGACCGGTGTGGACGGCGGGGCGATTTTCACGGGACGCCCGTGATCGTCAAACATCGCGCGCACTTTGCCAAACACCGAGCCGACGATGAAAAAGTCGCTGTTGTTGAGGGTGCCGTTCTGCACGAGTACCGTGGCGACCGGGCCGCGGCCCTTGTCCACCCGCGATTCGAGCACGGTTCCGCTGGCCGGCGCGTCCGGATTCGCTTTCAACTCCCGCAAATCCGCCACCAGCAAGATAATTTCCAGCAGCTTGTCGAGATTCTTCTTTTGTTTTGCGGAGACTTCCACGAATTCCGTCTCGCCACCCCATTCCGCGGGCATCAAGCCAAGATCGGAGAGCTGCCGCTTCACGCGCTCCGGCTGTGCTTCCGGCTTGTCAATCTTGTTGATCGCCACGATGATCGGCACGTTCGCTGCCTTCGCGTGGTCAATCGCTTCGCGGGTCTGCGGCATCACGCCGTCGTCGGCCGCAACCACGAGCACGACGATGTCTGTAACTTTCGCACCGCGCGCGCGCATCCGCGTAAACGCTTCGTGGCCCGGTGTGTCCACAAACACCACGCTCTTTTCGCCCACCTGCACTTTGTAAGCGCCGATGTGCTGCGTGATGCCTCCGGCTTCGCCCGCCGCCACGTCTTCCTTGCGGATGGCGTCGAGCAGACTGGTCTTTCCGTGGTCCACGTGGCCCATCACCGTGACCACCGGTGGCCGCGGCTTTAGATTTTCCTTGGTCTCTTCCTTGGCAACCTCGAGAACCATTTCTTCCTCGAGGGACACGACGCTCACCACGCCGTTAAACGATTGCGCCAGGTCCGTTGCTGTCTGCACGTCCAGCGCCTGGTTGATACTGGCGAAGACGCCGCGATCGAGCAGGGTTTTTAGAAGGTCTTTTGCGCGCACATCCAGTTTTTCAGCAAGTTCGCGGATCGTGATGCCTTCTGTCAGCGTGATGTCACGCGGGGCGCGCGGCTCCGGTGGCGCGACTGCTGCCGCAGCCACTCCGCGGCCGCCGGCTCCCGGACGTTGCCGAGTCGGGTGCAGCTTGCGCTCGCCTTCCATCTCCCGCTTATCCGCCATCGGGCGCTGGCGCTGTTGTGGTTTGCGCGCATAAAGTGGTTTGCCCGGCTCGGCCTTCGACGGCATTTTTTCAGAGAACGGCGGCGGCAGCATCCCACCCGGCCGTCCGGGAGTGCGTTGCCCCGGCCTCGCGCCAGTTGGCGCAGCACCAGGACGCTGGGTAAATGTGCGTCCGCCTCCGCCTGGTCCAGCTGGACCGCCCGGCCCTCCGGGACGCGGTGTAAACGGACGTCCGCCCGGGGCGCCCGATTGTTGGGGACGCATCGGCTGGCCAGGACGCGGGCCGCCTGGCCTGCGCTCGCGGTCTCCCGGCGCCGTTCCGGGCACTGGCCCGCGGTTGCCCGTAGGCATGGGACGAAGAGGTTGTTGCGGCCGCGGCGCACTTGCCGGCGCACCGGAGCGCGCGGCTTGCGGCTGTGAGCCTGGTTGCTGCGGGCGCGATTGGGAAGGCGGCGCTCCGCCGGGGCGTGCAGCAGGTTGCTGGCCCGGAGCGCGACTTGTCGGGTGCGTGGGACGCAAAGGTTGCTGCGGGGCAGGCCGCGGCGCGCCGGAAGTCAGAGGAGCGGCAGGGCGCTCCGCAACAGGTGCAGTGGGTGCGGCGGCGACAGACGGTGCCGGCGCAGCGGGTTTGGCGAGCGGAGCTGCAGGCACGGGAGTTGCAATTTGCGGAGGCGCTAGAGGCGCAGGTTTCACCGCCGCGGGTGCGGCAGGTGGCGTTACTGCCGGAGCAGTCGCGGGCGCAGCGGTCACGGGCTTCTGAACCGGCGCTGGTGGCGCGGGCGCGGCAACCGGAGCAGGAGCGGCAGCCACGGGCGCGGGTGCCGGGGGCCTTCTGAGCGCTGCCTTCGCGGCCGCTTCTCTGGCCGAGCGCTCGGCTTCGGCCGCGGTTTCGGCGTCCGCTGCAGTCTTTAGGTGGTGCTTGACTTTTTCGGCCACATCGGCCGGAATCGAACTGGAGTGCGTTTTCTTTTCGGTTACGCCAAAACCGGCCAAAAGGTCAATAATGGCTTTCGCCTTGACCTCGAGTTCGCGCGCGAGCTCATTGATGCGGACTTGATTTGCGTCGCTCATGCTTCTTAGGAACTTTTCTCTTCCTGCTGCTCCGCCGGGGTATCCGTCTCGGTGGATGCAGCGGCTTCAGAGTTAATCTCCGAAGCGGATTCCGTTGCTGCTGAAGCTTCCGTGTCGCTCGCGGCTTCGGCCGGGCTTTCCTCTGATGCGTTAGCCACTGCTTCGGTCGCGGATTCGGCCGATCGTTCGGTCGCGACCTCGGCTGCGACCTCGGCTGCCGGCGTCTCCTCGCCGTTTTCGTCCGCGGTTTCCACCGGCGCGGCCGCGGCGTCGCCGCCTTCATAGAAGCGGTTCACCGCCTGATAAATCTTGTCCACCATCTTTTCGCCGATGCCCGGAATTTCCATCAACTGTTCCGGCGTCATGCTGGCGAGTTTTTCCAGGTTCGCAATGCCGGCGGCTTCGATCTTCTCGATCGTCTTGGGCCCGACACCCGCCAGAACGGTCAGCGGAGTCGTCGGCGCGGTCAGCGCGGTCATCTGCTCTTCGATCTCGCGCCGCTTCTCTTCCTCGCTCTTGATATCAATGTCCCAGCCGATGAGCTTGCTGGCCAGGCGGACGTTCTGTCCCTTTTTGCCGATCGCGAGGGAAAGCTGGGAATCCTCGACGATCACTTCCAGCTTTTTGTTTTCAGGGTCCGTGATCTGGACGCGGGTCACTTTCGCCGGGCTCAGGGCTTTTTGCGCGAACGCAACCGTTTCTTCGTTGTAGGGAATGATGTCGATTTTTTCGCCGCGCAATTCGCGGATGATGGACTGAACGCGCATGCCCTTCATACCGACGCAGGCGCCCACGGGATCCACGTCCTTGTCGCGGCTCGCGACTGCCACTTTCGTGCGCTCGCCCGCTTCGCGGGCCGCGGCACGAATCTGCACCGTGCCATCATAGATTTCCGGCACTTCCATTTCAAAAAGGCGTTGTACCAGCGAAGCGTCCGCGCGCGAGACGATTACCTGCGGGCCTTTCGCGGCCCGGTCCACGGCCTTGATCACCACGCGCAACCGTTCGCCGATGTTGTAGGTTTCTAGTTTCGACTGTTCGCGCTTGGGCAGCCGCGCTTCCGTGCGCCCCATGTCCACGATCAGGTCGGGGCCTTCGGCGCGCTTCACAATTACGGTAACCAGTTCGCCGGCGCGGGTGTGATACTCGTTGTAAATCGTGTCCCGCTCCGCTTCGCGCACCTTCTGCAGGATAACCTGCTTCGCGGTCTGCGCGGCGATGCGTCCCAGCACGTCCGTCGGCTTGGCCGTCAAAATCTCGGTCCCGATTTCCGCGCTCGGATTCTTTTTCTTGGCGTCCGCAAGGCTGATTTCCCGCTTCGGGTCGGTCACTTCTTCGACGACCGTATACACCGAATGCACGTCCACCTGCCCGCTTTCGGGATTGAATTTTCCGCGCAGGTCTTCTTCGGTCTTGTAGAACTTCCGGGCCGCCACGACCATGGCGTCTTCGATGGCGGAAATCACCACTTCCGGTTCGATGTGCTTCTCCCGGCTCAACATCTCGATTTGCTGATAGAGCAGATTCGCCATTTCGCTTTCCTAAAACTCCACAACCAGGTTCGCCTTCCGAATCGCGCCCAGCGGTATTTCCACGATTCGCGCGTCTTTCCCTTTCAACTCCATGCGGACATTTCCCTCCGCCAGTCCCCGCAGCCTTCCTTCAAAAAACTTCGCATCGCCGATGGGTTCCGCCGTCAGAATCTTCGCCAGGCGGCCCGTGAAGCGCTCGAAATCCGCGGCCTTGGTCAGCGCGCGGTCCATTCCCGGTGAACTGATTTCCAGGGTGTACCCCGGCCCTGGAATCAATTCTTCCACATCCAGAATGACGCTGAGTTGTTGACTCACGCGCTCACAATCGGCGTGGCTGATTTTCGGGTAAGGACTCGGCGCCTCTTCACCCGCAATCGCCGCGGCGGGTTTCCTGGGGGGCACTTTGTCGATGTACACCCTTAGAAACCTCTGCTTGCCGATCTTCCATTCGACATCCACGACTTCCAGGCCTTCTGAACGGGCAACCCGTTCGGCGGCCTCGCGGACCTTTTCCAAATTCACGCGAAGACTCCACGGCTAAGCCGGTCGAAAGCTCAGCACCGCCGGCGGCAACAAAAAAGTGGGCTTGCGCCCACTTCATGGTGCGACCCGATTCAGAGCGAAGGATGAGTATATTCTGGGAACAAGGTAAATGCAAGGTACCTTAGGGCTTAGCCGCCGGCCAGGCTGGCTCGGGGAGACTCTGCTGAAGCTCAAAACCTCCTCCGATTCTCATAACCCAATGGAATAGAAAGACTAATTCCCGACCTTCCGGGCTGCTCAGACCGACTCCGCCCGCTTCGGGGGGCAACCCGAAGAGGCCCTGAACTGAAAAGGGCCGCCAGACCGGCGGCCCTGATTGCTTCAGGAATAAACGGAACTATCGCTGGGGCTTCGCTGCGGGAGGCGCGGCCGGTTTGGGCGTAGCAGCCGGCTTCGCCGCCGGAGCGCCAGAGCCCTTGATCGGATACTGCTGGTCGTAGAGGCGGATAATATCCTGGGTGACGTCTACGTTGTTCGAGGCATAGATAATCGGCGAATTCTGTGCCGACGAATCGAACACCGCTACATAGCCATTCTCACGCGCGTAACGGTCGAGCACATCCATCATCTTGCGGCCGATGCGGTCGACCACGTCGCCCTGCGCCGCGTTCACGTCTTCTTGCAATTCGGTGTTCTTCCGCTCCAACTGCGCGGCAAGTCTTTGCCCCTGCGTCTGGGCCTTGTTTTTCTGTTCGTCGCTCCAGGTGGTCTGGTTGGCCGCCAGTTGCTGCCGGATATCGTTGATCTGCTTGTTGAGGGTTTCCATCTCGTTCTGCCGCGGAGCGAACTGCGATTGCAGCTCCGCCGAAGCCTGCTTGCCTTCCGCCGTCGTCACGATTGCCTGACGGACGTTGAGCACGGCGATCTTGCCGCCGCTTGCCGCGCCCGGAGCCGTCGCGCCCTGCGCACGAACGGCTGCTGTGCCCAGCAGGCAGAAAGTGGCCGCCGCAGCCACACGAATCATGTTTCTCGAATTCACTGTTTTCTCCTTATTCATCTTGGCTCTGCCTGGTCTCTGGCTTCGGACGCCACTGAGATTGGCAAGCCTTTGGATACTTAACCGGTCATCACCGGTCAAACTTTTCCAAGTCCCTCGGGATAACGAACAACTCCGTTTTCGCATGCTCCCCAGGGAATCGGTCGGCACAATCCGGAGGCCTACACTAGCCTGAACTGCCCCTCGACAAAGCGAACAGTATAGCTGAGCAGTCAAGACCGCTGCAAACGCAATCCTGGCTGGGGTGCGCCGCTGACTGCCTGTGCCGCACTTCCTTTACTTCGGCAGGGCCAGGAACACCACGCGATTGTTGTTTTGGTCCACGATCACCGCGGTGTTTGTGACGTTGTCCACGTCAATCGCGAACTGTGACATGCTGCTAATCCCCAGCGTCTGCCGGGTCGTGAAATTCTGCACGTCCACCACGGAGCTGCTGTTAGACGTTGAATTGATCGTCAGCAAGGTTCCGGTCTGGAAATTGTACCCCAGCGAATAGGGGTTGATCCCCACACGGACGGTCTGCACCGAGCCAGTATCCGGGTTGAGCGAGAAGATGGCATTGGCCTGGGTGGAGGTGGAGTAGAAAAGTCCCGTGGTCGTGGTCGCCGTGGTATTCGGGTCTCCGGGATCATAAACTATCCCCGTGAGGCTCGCTGATACCGAAGAAACCGAGGCCGTCGAGCTCTTGATCGGCGGCACGTTGGCAAGGTTTACGACGTCGATTCCCCCCGATACGCTCGTCGTGCCGGAGTTTTGCAGGTTTGTTACCGCGGCCACTGCCCGGTTCGGATCGATGGCGATGGCTATCGGCGGTCCACTGAGCGCAACTGGTGTGACCGCCGGCACCCCTTGCACGTGGCCTGTGCCGCTGGCCGGGCTTGTGGGCAACAGGGGTGTGAGGTCGACCGAAGACAGTGTGTTCGAACCGCTGTTGGCCACGAGAGCCAGTCCACGATCCTGATCGACTGTCACTCCCAGCGGTAAAATGCCAACGGTCACCTTGTTTGTCGGTGTCGTCGTTGTGCCCGACGTTACGTTCCAAGAGACGATCTGCGGACTCTCGGGCGTGCTGATATCAATGATTGAAGCCGTGCCGTTGGGCGTGTCGCCACTGTTCGCCACCACGGCATAACCCAGCCGCGGGATCACACCGATCCCCAAGGGCTGATTCCCCACAGTTACCGAACCAAGGACGGTACCGAACGGTACCTTTGTCCCGTTCTTTGTCATGTAACCGCTCGGATCAATGGCGATCACTGCCACGCTGTTGCAAGCGTAATTGCTTATCAACGCAATGTGCCGCGTGGAATCCACCGCCACTCCTTCCGGCCCTTGCGGGAAACTCGACGTCGGGGTGCACGCGTTGGTCCCCAAGGCCGTCATATTCCCGATATCCAGCAATCCAACCACGTTCAGGTCCACCTCATTTGTGATTGCACCACCCGGCGACAATACGTCCACCGCAAAGACGTGCGGCCCGGTTAGCATCGCGGCGGGAAGGGTCAGATCCAGTTCGCTGTCGGCCACATACGTTGTACAGAATGTTCCGGGACTCTTGCTGCAGTCGTTCGACACTTGCCCGTCAAGGCGCGCCAGCGCTCCCGAAGTGGTTCCAAAACCCTGTCCAAGAATGCGGACCGTGGCCGTCACACCTACTTGTACCGACTGAGGCATGCAGGGATTTGACGGATTCGAAGGACTGCAAGGCCCGGGCGCGTGCGAGGGGCTTGCCGTGCTCAACGGCGGTTGGATCACTGGCACGCCAAAGCAGGTTTGGGGATTCGTTGCGTCACCACAACTCGGGTTCGGCAGCTCCAGATCCAAGATGTGCGCCTTCTGGAATGCATTCGTCGGATCAAGACTCATGTAGCTCAGCGAGTTGCTTCCCGCATTTGCCACGAAAACATATTTTGTGATTGGGTCATACGCCATCGGCCCGAACACGGGCGCCGCCGAGGTCTGTCCGGACGGGGTGTAGGATCCTTGACCGACTTGTCCCGTCGGCGTCGCGGCAATAATCCTGTAAGGGAAATTGCTGGCTCCGTTCAGGTTCGCTCCTCCCGGATTGATCAGCGAGATCTTATTCCCGTTCTGACTGGCGCTTGTGTTCGCCGTCGGTGCGTATGCGATCATCACGTTCGTATACGGATCGAACGCCACCGACCGGAATCCTGTCTCGGGCGCTCCGGGTGGTGTCGGCGTACACAGGTTGCAACTTCCTGCCGACAGCGACAACGACGTGAGCGTTTGATCGAGCGTGCTGATGAACCCGATTTGCCCGGAACTGGCGTTGTAGTCCGAGAACCCGAACGTCCGCGTAACCGGGTTGATTGCGGCGCCGGCAACGGTAATGGAAGTTCCCAGGGAATAGTAGGGGACCCCGTACTGCACCGTGCCCGGCATATTGGCGGGATTACTTTCCGTGTCATCCGGCTGACCGACCTGCGTATAGGAAAACGTGAAGGGGTCGATTACGCTTCCGGGCAGTATTTGAAATGTTCCATTGAAATTGGACATGGCGGTGGAAGTGGTGATCCCCGAAATGATCACGGTGCCGCCAAGCACGGGATTGATGCCGTGTGGCGATGAGGTGATAATCTTCGTCACCCCCGCGGTGCGCACCGCTCCGCTGGTTCCGCCGGACACAAACGGCTCAATCTGCGCCGTCTTGCCCTGTTGCAAGAGGTCCACGACAGACGTTGTTCCAGTTCCTCCACCAGGCGTCACGTAGGCCAGTGGCACATTCGGCTGCATTACCACCTTCGGCGTGGCTCCGGTCACAATCGACACCGGGCCAACAACGCAAGGTGCGGTTCCTCCCAAAAAGCAAGTGCGGCTATCCTTTCCGTCCAGATTCGGATTCACATCCACAATGAACCCGATATTCGTATTCGTATAGGCCACCACTCCGAGGTGTGTAACCGTATCCACTCCGACCGCATAGGGCGTAGGCAGCCCCGTTGCCGACGGTTCCCCGAGCAGGGTCCGCAGATCCAACGAAACGCTCTTTACGGGAGCAAGCGGCGTTGGCGCCCCGGGGGTGACGGAATAGAGGTAAAGCGTGCTGTCGGAACCGCTCACAATCGCCGCAAGATCGCCGCCGTTGACGTTCAGCTGGTTGTCAATCGCGATGTCGGTCGGCGCGGGCTGTGTCCCGCCGACTGCCGCCTTTATCGGCACTGGGGGCCCGCTTTGCGAGGGACCCGCCGGAGACAGTGTTACCAATTGCAATGCGCCTGTGCCTTGCTCGGTGATCACCGCGTATCCTCTGATCGAGTTCAGCGCGATGGCACTCGGAGCCGGATTGCCGCCCCCGGCCAGCAGTGTGCAAGCGGGATACGCGCCAGACAGGTTTGTCGGCGGGGTCGCAATTGAAGGATCGACGCAAGAGGCCGACGAGGAGTTCGTGGGGTTCGGATTGAAACTTGCAAAGTTCGGCTGCACCGCCGTGTTCGCGGTCAGCGTACCAAACATCGGTGACGTACCTTGCTGGGTGGTATTGCTTTGTACAGTGACTTCATAAAGTCCGGGACTCGGCAATTGAAATCCCTGCATCTGGCCCAAAAGCTGCCTGGGTCCTGAATTTGGGCTCAAAAGCACCGTGTTCCCATTGAAGCTCAATCTTGCCAGCGAGCCGGATACACCGTAATACCCCCCGTTGGTTGCAAATTGCAGCGAGGCCTGTCCGCTCGTCGGCTGGGGAATGCTGTCCGGTACAGCTGTTACCAGGCCGGGATTCGCTTTTATAATGTGGATGGGGCATGCAATGGAATTTGTGGTGCCCGGGAACAACACGCAAGGCGGCGTTGCAGTCGGCGGCGGAGTACCCGGCAGATTTGCCACCAAGATCCAAGCTGGCTGCGTAGGATCAGGCTCCGGATCTCTCAACTGGTCGGCGAGCAAGCGCACACGGGTCAGGATCGACGCATCGCAAGTCACCGTCTTTGTTGCTCCCGCAGTGCCGGCAGTGGCTGGCGTGCAATACGCCAGGGTTATCGGAATTTCGAATACCTGGGTCGCGCTGTTCAGCGGCACCTGTGCGCCACTCGCCAGATTGGCCGCCGAAGTGGGCCGAATAAAGAAAATCTGCGTGGTGTTCAGCAGATTGGACGCATTCAGAAATACATCCTGCAAAAGGCCGCCCGCCGCGATCGTGGTCGGGTAAAGGCTTGTGTAACTGACCGCGTTCGTCGAGGCATTCACCAGCGTGATCGTCGCAAACGTGGAGTGCGATTCGTCCGCCTGCGACCAGGCCACGACGTATACAGTTGTCGGAGACGCGCCACCCTTCGGAACTGTCTCGGAGGGGATGGCCATCGGCGCCGTATATTTCCCGTTCGAATCGATTGTCCCGCAACCCGGATTCGCGGCCGTCGGGCTGCTGACCGTGCAAGTGTCGGCCAGCGGGTTCGGTGTCTGATCGTTGAGGTTACTTGACGAGGTGTTTACCTGCATGAGCAGATATTTCACGCCGACTGGCGGAGAATTCAGAAACGATACGTCGAAGTTAGCGGTTGCAGGTGTCGACAGACCCACCGGCACCGTTGCTGTCGTCGGTGATATGGATGCGCGAATTCCGCTATCCAGGCCGACCGTGGCCGTGGCTGTCTTCTTGTGGTCCGCGTCCGCTGTTGCGGTAAATGTCAACGTTAGGGCATACGGCTGGGGGAAGTTACTGAGCGTTGGCCCGGTGTATGTCAAAACGTTGGAGCCGTTCGCCGTGCTGATGATCCAGGTTCCGAACGATCCGGTCTCTGCGCCGGATAGGGTGCCCCCCGATGTGCACGGTCCGGTTGTCGCCTTCGGCGTGGGATTCGCAGTCGTGCTTGCGATCGTATATGAATACGTGCACGGCCAGGCTGTGACCGTGGTCGTCGTCGACCCGCTTACCGTCGCCGTGAACGTCTGCACCTGCCCCGTCAGCACCGTGACCGAACTCGGCGCCACCGTCACCGTCACCACGTTCACGCTGGAACTGCCGCACCCGGACATCACCATCGCCGCGGCCGCGGCGCATACCGCCAGGATCGAATTTCTTGTTGTTCGCCAACTCATGGATCGAATCTCCCTCATTGATTCACCGCCCAAACTTTCCGCGGGTCTTCTGAAGTCATCTCGCTAAATGAAACTCGTATTCCCGCCGCGCTCCTAGAACGTGCGGCTCACCGTAAAGCGGAATGTCGTCTTCGGCTCAAAGTAGTTCAACCCCGAAGGCGCGAAAAGCGGCTGCACCGCCAGCACCACGGCCGGGCTGCAAATTGACTGCCAGTTGGTCAAATTATTCGGATCAATGGGCGTGATCGGATTGGTTTGTCCGCTGGCGATGCACTGCCGCGAAAGGTTGACCCCGTTGATCTGCGCGTTCGGCGCGTACAAAGTCTGGTGGATGCGCAGCGGATTGTACGAGTAATAAAGCCGGAAGGGCGCCTGCACGATCGGCAAGTTCACGATGAATTCAATACCCGCGGAATCCCGCAGCTTGAAGTTCGTTCCCGGGGCGAGCTGCAGTTGCGACTGCTGGTTGGCCAGCGGGAACATCTGATTGATGTTCTCAATGCCCGCGGGGGACAGCTGCAATCCCCCCTTGCGCAGGGTCCCAACGGTGCCGATATCGTTGAACAGCGACATCGCCACCGGCCCGGCGATCGGGATGCGGTACTCGAGATTCATTACTCCTTGCGTGTCGCCGCCAGGGAAAGTGATCGTCTTCAGCAGCACCGGCACGTTAAGCGCTCTTCCCGACACGGAAATGGACTCGTTAACGGTGTTCGGGATGTAGGTCACGGGCGAAACCGCGCGAATGTCGAACCCGCGCAAATCATTTTCCCCGCCCAGGTAGAACCGGCTGTAAGGCGGTATTTCCTTCCCGCCATACCCGGTCGTAAACCCTCCGAGGAATCTTATCCCGACCGCGTTGCGCCGGTGATTCACTGGATGGAAATACTTGAACTCGCCGGTGTTGGTAATGGTGTTCACGTTGCCGCCGATCGGCCCGCCCGTGAACGAGAGCGAATAGAAATAGCTTTTGCCGTGGGTCGCGTTGATGGGGTTGTCGATGGTGTTGTAGCTGATCGTTCCCGTTACCGTGCTGGCGATGATCCCGTTCAGCGCGCTGGGGCCAGCGAGACTGCTAAATTGCAATGCCTCGAACAAAAGCGCCGACGACTGGTTGAAAGTGGAAATATTGGTGCGGGTGAGGCCGTAGGTCAAGCCCACGCGCGTGAACACGTGCTTTTTCAGCGCGTAGTTCGCAAAGGTCGTGAATCCCGTGCTGTTCTGGTTGTAATCCTGGATGAACTGCGGGTTGATGCTGACCTGTTGCCCGGTCAATTGCGCCGCCTGCTGCGCCTGGTTGAATTTGTACAGCGTCGAAAATACCGTGAAGCCGCTGCTGATCGGCCGGTCGAACAGATATGGTTCGGTGAACCCGAACATCAAATTCCGCTGGTATTGCCCGATCTGCGCGGAAAGAGTCAGCGTTTCTCCAAGTCCCAAAAAGTTGTTCGTCTGGTAGGTCAGCCCGATGAATCCGCCGGCCAGCCCGCTGACGCCGCCCTGCAACCCGATCGACTGTTTGCCTTTTTCATGCAGCTTCAGCAACAGGTCCACCGTTCCCTGCTTCTGGTTGCGCTTGATTTCGACAGCCTTGTCGGGATCCAGCTTGTCGAAATAGTCCAGCTGGTTGATGCGCAGGACGCTCAACTCCCAGGCACGCTTGTTGAAGAGCTGCCCTTCGTCAATCAGCAGTTGCCGCCGGATCACCTTGTCGCGCGTGGTGGTGTTGCCGCTGAAATCGATGCGCCGCACGAAATACTGCTTGCCTTCATCGAATTTCATCGTCACGTCAATCCGCTTGGCCGCTTCGTCAATATCGGTTTCCGGCGTGGGCACGAAATCGATAAACCCGTATTGCCCGTAAATCTTCGTGTAGTCTTCGAGCGCCTTGCGGATCTTCGCGGTGGAAAACACATCGCCCTGCTTCAGCGGGAAGGCACCCTTCAGGGCCTCAACCTTCAGCGAGAGCGCCTTGTCCGGGTCGCTGCTGGCGATTCGCAACGTTCCCATCGTGTACTTGTTGCCTTCTTCGATGGGGATGGTGATGTTCACGGCTTTCCCACTCGTGCGTCCCATCACGACGGGAACGCCCCAGCGCCAGCCCGTGGTGTCAATGTTTTCCAGGATCGGGTCTTTCACCAGCACCTTGAAATATCCGTTGTCCTGGTAGAGGCCACGAATCCCGACTTCGATGTCTTCGATCAGCTTGTCGTGGTCGTAGGTCTTCGACATCACGTTGATTTCCGTGATCTTCAGCGGAATCGAATAGGGCCGGTCGTTATGCATTGCGCGGATCAGCTTCCGCCGGCTGAACGCATGGTTCCCGGTGAACTGGATCTGGCCCACCTTGACCTTCGGCCCTTCCTCGATCTTGAACACCAGGATGACCGCGTTGCTCGACGCAATCCGTTCATACTGCGGTGTCACCGTCGCAAATTGCCGCCCGTGCTCGCCCAGGAGGTCTTTGAGGACCACCTCTGCTTTTTTGATGCGGGTTGGGTCAAACTGGCTTTCCACCGTCAAGCCCACTTTTTTCTCTTTAAAGCGGTCCAGAATGTCGGACTCCGAAATCGAGTGAATTCCGTCGTAGCGGATGCGCCGGATCACCGGCCGTTCCGTCACCTCAAACACAATCACTTTTCCACTTGGCTTCGCGGGCGATTCTTCCACGCGCAATTTCACGTCTTCAAAAAACTGCGTGTTCCACAGCGCCTGGAAATCGCGCCGCAGCGTCTCTTCGTTGTAAGGATCTCCGTCGCGGCTGAAGATACGGGCCTTCAGCGTGTCCGTCCGGATGCGCCGGTTCCCAGTGAACTCGATCCGGTCAATCACAAAGTTGCCGCCGGTTTGCGCGTCCGCGCCGGCTTCCCCCGCCGTGAAATCGTCAATTTTTTCGGTCAGAGAATTTACATCCAGGTTGGCGTGAAACAGGTAATGCTCGTGCCCTCCGCCGGCTTTTGCTTCTAACCTTGCGTCCCCGGCGCGAATCAAACCAGGAGCAAGAACCGGCAGCAACGCAAGAAGAAGTAGGGATCGCCAGGAGATACCTGCTCGCTCAGAACGCGCCAAGTTCATCCCCGAGAACACACAGACTTTCCGTTTAGCGGCCATTGAGAATCTCAAGGCCGCGCCCCCAAACTCAAGATGTTATTCTCCCGCCAGGCCCGGTGGGGCTGGTCGCGCATACCACGCGGGGCGGTTTCCACTCCGGCTAAACCGCTTCGCGTTCGTACGTGTTGCGTCAGATTCGCTAGTGGACGACTGGGGTTGCCTCACCAACAGGCCGGAACGCGAGACCTTCCCCCGCAACGTAAATCTGCAATGTTGCAGGTCTCTGAATTCCCCCCTGGATCAGTGCTTCAGAGAGCGGGTCTTCGACGTACTTCTGAAGAGCCCTGCGCAGCGGACGTGCTCCGTAATTGCGGTCCGCGCACGTTTTCTCGAGAACCCACTGCCTTGCTTCGGGCGACAACACTACTTGCACTTGCCGGTGAATGAGTGTGTCATTCAACTGGCCGACGAGCAAATCGATAATGCGCAGCAGGTCTTCGTCACCCAATGGATTGAAGAGGATAACTTCGTCCAACCGGTTCAGAAACTCCGGATTGAACGCTCGCTTCACTTCGCCCAATACCAGATCTTCCATGCTTCGCAGGCTGGCTTCGTCAATTCCCGCCTGGAAACCGATGGAGGTGCGCTTCTGCAAATGCCGCGCGCCGATATTGGATGTCATGATGATGATGGTGTTCCGGAAATCAACTGTATTTCCGAGTCCATCCGTCAACTGCCCGTCCTCAAATACCTGTAACAATATATTGAAGAGGTCGGGATGCGCTTTCTCAATCTCGTCCAACAATATAACCGAATAGGGTGTCCGGCGCACGCGCTCGGTCAACTGCCCGCCTTCCTCGTAGCCGACGTAGCCTGGCGGCGCACCTATCAACTTTGATACCGAATGCTTTTCCATGAACTCGGACATATCAAACCGCACCAGCGATTTTTCCGAGCCGAAGAGGAATTCCGCCAGGCGGCGCGCCACTTCCGTTTTCCCGACGCCCGTGGGCCCGAGGAAGAAGAAGCAGCCCACTGGCCGCGAAGGCGATTTTAGTCCCGCGCGGCTGCGGCGGATGGCCCGCGCCAGCGCGGTGATGGCCTTGTCCTGGCTGATGACGCGCTTGTGAAGTTCCGGTTCGATGCGCAGGAGCTTTTGCTGCTCGTCTTCCTTGATCGAAGTGACCGCGATTCCCGTCCAGCGCGAAACCACTTCCTCGATGTCTTCGCGCGTCACGATACCTGTAGAAGCGTCGTCGAGCTTGTAGCGCTCGCGCAGCACGCGGAGGTTTTCTTTCTCCTTGCGCTCTTCTTCGGAATAAAACCGCGCCTTTTCGAATTCGTGCGCCGCGATAGCCGATTCCATCCGGTGGGTGATGAACTTCACGCGCTTCTGCACTTCGGCAACCTCTTCCGGCACCGACGCCTGGCGCAACTTCACGCGCGCGCCCGCTTCGTCAATGAGGTCAATCGCCTTGTCCGGCAGAAAGCGGTCGGGAATGTAACGATTTGAAAGATAAACCGAGTACCGCAGGGCTTCATCCGTGTAACTGACGGCGTGGAACTTTTCATAACGTTCCCGCACGCCGCTGATCACCTGGATGGCCTCTTCTTCGTTCGGCGCTGGAACCTTCACGGCCTGGAAACGCCGCTCGAGAGAACGATCCTTCTCCACCGACTTCCGGTATTCGCCCGGCGTGGTCGCGCCAATGCACTGAATCTCTCCGCGGGAAAGCGCCGGCTTCAAAATATTCGCCGCGTCCAGGGAACCTTCCGCCGAACCGGCGCCGACCAGCGTGTGCAGCTCGTCAATAAATACGATGGAGTTCTGGCTCTCCATCAATTCCTTCATGATGGTCTTCAACCGCTCTTCAAACTGTCCGCGATATTTCGTGCCCGCAACGATCAAGGACAAGTCCAGGGAAAGAATCCGCTTGTCCGCCAGAAAGGGAGGAACATCACCATCTGAAATTCTCTGTGCGAGCCCTTCGACGATGGCCGTCTTGCCGACGCCCGGCTCGCCGATCAGCACCGGATTGTTTTTTGTCCGGCGGCACAGGATCTGAATCACGCGCTCCACTTCGCCTTCGCGTCCCACCAGTGGATCGAGCGACCCTTCTGTGGCTGCTTGCGTCAAATCGCGGCTGAACTCCGCCAGGAGCGACGTTTCTTTCGGCCGCGAAGCCGTGGTCTTCTCGCCCGTCGTCCGCGACAGCTCTTCCCGCAGCGCCGACAGCCGAAGCCCGCGCTCCATCAGGATCTCCGCGCCAAAGCATTTCTCTTCCCGCAGGATTCCGAGCAGCAGGTGCTCCGTGCCGACGTGCTTGTGGCCCAGCCGTTCGGCTTCTTCCGCCGCCATGTTCAGGATGCGCTTGCATTCCGCGCTGAGCGGCACTTCGACTGACGTCGAAATGCGCTCGCGGATGGTGATGCGGGCTTCGATTTCTTTTCGGATGGATTCGATCGAGCCCTGCTGCCGCAGGAAGCGGTTCGCCAGCGCCTTGTCCTCGCGCATCAAGCCGAGTAACAGATGCTCCGTCTCGATGTACGGGCTCCCGTACTGGCTGGCTTCGTACCGGGCAAAGAAAATGACGCGTCGCGCTTTCTCAGTATATCGTTCGAACACGATTAGCTCGCTTCTCCCCCTGGGGTCCCCGTCGCCTCGGCTCTCACCGAGCGAGTCCGCAGAACGCCATGTTCCAGTCCCACCACGCGGTCACATCGTGCCGCCAGCGCCAGGTTGTGCGTCGCTATTAACGACGTCAGGCGATGCGTGCGATGCAACCGCTCGAGCAACTCGAACACGGCCCAAGCATTCTGCTCGTCCAGATCTCCGGTCGGTTCATCCGCCAGCAGCACGCGCGGCCCTGTGACGAGCGCCCGGGCAATCGCAACACGCTGCTGTTCCCCGCCCGAAAGTTCTCCTGCACGGTGATGGGCCCGGTCCTCGAGCCCAACTTCCGCCAGCCATTTCCGCGCCGTTTCAAGCGCCGCCGGCTGTGGCTCTCCGCGCACCAGCAGCGGCATCGCTACGTTCTCTGCTGCCGTAAAATCCGGCAGCAGTTGATGCCTTTGCCAGAGAAACCCCACGACTCGATTGCGAAATTGCGCCAGAGCCGCGTCTTCATTCGTTTCAATCGCTTTGTTTCGAAAGTATACTGTACCGCTCGTTGGAGTGTCTAGCGCGCCGAGCAGATGCAGCAACGTGCTTTTCCCCGCTCCTGATGGCGCAACGATGGCGACCATCTCTCCTTCGCGCAATTCCAGGTTTGCATCGGTCAGGACTTCCAGTTTTCTGTCGCCTGCTCCGAAATGCTTCCGCAAGCTGCGGGATTCCAGCACCACATCGCCATGCGGGACTTCTCCGGCAGCTCTGGGCAAGCTCATCAATGGGATACTCCGTCGGCGCGGGCCCTGCGGCAGGGGTTTGCCTCATGCCACAAACCGGCAGGCATACAGATAAGATGCGGCCGGTGGGCTCGGGAGCACCTGAGCCGGCCACCAATCGTTTGCGCATCCTTGCCCAACAAATTTCCCATTTCCTTCCCCAAGCTGCTCCTGCCGGTAGAGCGAGAAACTGTTCGAAATTGGGACATTTCTAATTGTCTGTGTTTCAATACTTTACGGTAGGCCTTGCGGCCGGAACACAACTCCGGCACCGTGGCGGGTCCAGCCTCCCAAGTATCGTCTCCTCTAGGAGCAAATCGAGCGCCATAACCTTCCCGCCCTTGTCCAGGCAGCCTCTCCCGGGCTTCATTCAAACCGCAAGATCTCCACTGGCAGCAGCCGTGCCGCTTCCCGCGCCGGCAACAGTGTCGCCACGATCGCGATGCCCATCGCAACAAGCGCAATCCACAAGCCGTCAAGAAAACTGGGGTGGAATGGCACATACGGCACCGCGTAGACCTGCGGATCGAGCGGAATCAACTGGTAGGTTCCGGCAATCCAGGCGAACGCATACCCGAAAACCAGTCCGAGCAGCGTGCCCGATGCCCCGATTGCCAGTCCCTGCAAAAGAAAAATCCGCCGGATCTGTTCACGCCGTGCTCCGATTGAAAGCAACACCGCAATGTCGCGCGCTTTATCCGTCACCGTCATGGAAAGAACCACCAGAACGTTCAGTCCAGCCACAAACGTGATGAGCCCGATGAAGATCGCCGTCACCAATTTCTCCAGCTTCAGCGCCCGGAACAACGCCTTGTTCTGTTCCATCCAGGTGGCGGCGGAAAATCCCTGCCCCGCGGCTTGTTCCACCGCCGGGGCAATCTGTGCCGCCATTTCCGGCCGCATCAGCCGGAATTCCAGCACGTTCACAATATCCCCCGCGCCCGCCAGCGACTGCGCCGCCGCTAGGGAGACGAAGCACCAATTTTCGTCATAGTCGTAAAATCCGGATTCGAATACGCCCGCCACGCGGAACCTTCTTGTCCGCGGCATCAATCCAAATGGCGTCAGCCGCCCCTGCGGGCTCGTCAGCGTAACGTAATCTCCCGGCCGCAATCTCCACTCGTCCGAGAGTTGCTTGCCGACGATCAATCCATCAATGCCATCCGCATCGGTTGAAAAATCCAGTTGTCCAGAAGTCAGCTTCTGCAGCGCCTCATCGCTCTTCTTCTCGCGCTCGACGTCAATCCCCTTCGTCACCACCCCCCGTGCCTCCCCGCCAAACGACAGCAGCACCGTCTCGTAGATCGCCGGAGTAACCGAGCGCACACCGGCCATCCGCTCGAACTTATCCGATAGCGCCTGATAGTTTGAAATTC
Organism: Acidobacteriota bacterium; assembly: GCA_013289665.1. GTDB lineage: Bacteria > Acidobacteriota > Terriglobia > Acidiferrales > UBA7541 > Acidiferrum. The sequence continues at coordinate 169,716 of JABCZN010000006.1, forward strand.
CGCCGGAGCCCGGCCGGGTAAGGGAAATATGGGCGGTCACTCCGAGCAAACGGTCCTGCAGGGTTTCGCGGAAGCCGCTGTTCATCGCCAGAGCGATCACCAGCGTGGCCACGCCGGCCGCCACTCCGATGACCGAAAACAGCGTGATCAATCGCAGGATCGCCGGGCGATGGGGCGACCTGAGGTAACGCCGCGCCACAAACCATTCGAAGCTCATGGCGCGCGGTATCCTTTACGCCTTCCCGGCTGCCTGCGCCGGCGGCTCTTCGTGTGAATTTCCTTCCGGACGTAGCAGCGGGAATAAAATTACATCGCGGATCGAATGCGAATCGGTCAAAAGCATGGTCAGGCGGTCAATGCCGATCCCCTCGCCCGCCGTTGGCGGCAGGCCGTGGCACAGCGCGCGCACGTAATCCGCGTCCAGTTGCTTTGGCACTTCATCGCCGCCCTGCGCGATCTGGGCCAGGAATCGCCGCTCCTGCTCAGCGGGGTCGTTCAATTCCGAAAAGCCGTTGGCGATCTCCATCCCGGCCACGTAAATTTCAAATCGCTCGGTCAGGCTGGGATCATCCGGCTTCTGCTTGGACAGGGGTGAGATCTCCGTCGGAAAATCATAGAGAATTGTCGGCTGGACCAGTTTGTCTTCCGCGACTGTTTCAAACAGCAACCCGGTCCATTCCCCGTCGGCAAGATTTCCCTTCGCCGCGGCATACGGCGCCTGATTGGCCTTCGCCCAGCTGTTATAGCGCTCCGTCGCCCGCTGGGCGCCGCCCGGTGCCGCCAATTCCTCTAAGGCCGGCGCCGCGCCTGCTGCCGCCGGCCAATACTTCACAATCGCCTCTCGCATCGTTAACCGCTGCATCCTGCTGAAATCGAGCGCCACCTCGCCGAACTTTACGGTCGTCGAACCGGTAATCGCCTCGGCCATTTGCGCGAAAAGTTGCTCGTTGAGGTCCATCAAGTCGCGGTAGTTGCTGTACGCTTCGTAAAACTCCAGCATCGTGAATTCCGGATTGTGCTGCGTCGAAATTCCCTCGTTCCGGAAGTTCCGGTTGATTTCATACACCCGGTCAAACCCGCCCACCGTCAGCCGCTTCAGGTAAAGTTCCGGCGCAATCCGCAAATAGAGGTCAATGTCCAGCGTGTTGTGGTGGGTCACAAACGGCCGGGCCGTCGCTCCTCCGGCGATCGGATGCATCATCGGCGTTTCCACCTCGATGTACCCGCGCGCGTCAAAAAACTTCCGCAACTCCCGCACAATCCGAGCTCGTGTTTCAAAAATTTCCCGCGACTTTTCCGTCGCAATCAAATCCAGATACCGCATCCGGTAGCGCAGTTCGATATCGGCAAGTCCATGCCACTTCTCCGGCAGGGGCAGCAGTGCCTTCGACAAGAAAAACAGTTCCTCCACCCACACCGACAGTTCGCCGGTCTTGGTCAGAAACATATGCCCGCGCACCCCGATGTGGTCGCCCAAATCCAGCAATTGAAAAAGTTGAAATCCCCGCTCTCCCACCACGTCTTTCTTCACGTAAATCTGAACCCGTTTCCCGCCGCCCTGCAAATGGGCAAACCCCGCCTTGCCCATCAGCCGGTAGGAAACGATCCGCCCGGCCACGCGCACCTCTCGCTTGGCCGCTTCCAAATCCGCGGCCTTGGCCAATCCGTACTCCCGGACCAAATCCGCCGCCGTGTGACTCCAGCGGAACTCCCGTGGAAATGCTTCAAATCCAAGAGCTTGGATCTGCCCGAGCTTCTTCTGGCGCTGTTCAAACTGGTCACGCGGTTCGAATTGCAAGTGGCGATTCCCTCTCTGGCGGCTCTAGGAGGAGTATAAAGGCGGCTGGTTCAGAAGGGCAAGGAACGCGCTCGTTTCCTTCCCGCGCTCCATTCCCATTTTGGTACACAAAATTAAATATTATCGATTCTTAAAAGTTTTGTTATACTCGCAAACCTCTTCGACTCGTCGCGCGGAGGTCTACATTGCGGCTCACATTTTCTCCTCTTCGTGTCAGCTCTGTGTCTCAAGATTGGAGATCCCCGCTCTCCGCTGAAAAATCCAAAACCTACATGAACGCGTTGCGCGGACTTGAAACTTCCTACGCCATGTTCAGTGTCAATCTGGATGAAGCCATCGGTCTCCGGCGTAATGGTCGTATGATCAAAGCCCATCAAGCCCTCTCGGTTACTCCGGCGCTTTGCAAAAGGCTCGCCGACTCGCTCGAGAGCCTGCTCCGCGCCATGCTCGCTCACGCCAAGCACTTTCGCACCACGCCGAATCTCAGCCCGCTCGATCCCGAAAATTTTCAGCAGGCCAAGAGCCGCCGCGCCGCCAGCTTCAACGGAATCTGCAGCCGTATTTTCCTCAGCCAGCGCTCGCAATTCCTTCATAAGATTTCGACCCTTCTGGAGCTCGTCGAGAACCTGAACGAATCCTTCTCCGGCGCCGCGGAAGAGCTGAGCGACCCGTCGTCCGTCGAACCCGAACTTGAATGGGAACTGCTCGACGCCTCCCACTACGACCTGAATACCTGCCTCCGCGAATCCATCGTGCTTCTCAAGTGCTTCCTGCTGGCCCTGCCGGAGGAGCAGTTGTTGGAGTTCAACGCCGCGCTCCGCGGGGCTGCCATCCCTTCCTCCTCCCCTCTGCTGGCCCCCAAGCGTCATCTTGCCCATAGACGGATGACCCTGCTCAAGGGACAATAACCCTGACCCCTTGGGGATGCCCTTTTGGCCCCATGCAACCTATAGACCGCAACTACCTTCTATAGGTGCATATGTGCGCCTCCTCCGTCATCCCAGGGACAACTTTAGGAGCGACTCGGCGCATCCGTACTATCAGTGGCGCCGCAACTGGACAGTTGGCCCGCCAAAGACCAGCACAACCGGTAGCGTGGACCGAAGCAGAGGCTATCCCTCTGGCCCAGGCGGGGAATGCCGCTGCTTTTGAGTTTCTTTACCAGCTGCATGGCCGCAGGGTGTATGCCTTGTGCCTGAGGATGGTGGGGAATCCCGCCGATGCGGAAGACCTGATGCAGGAAGCATTCCTTCAGCTATTCCGCAAGATCGGCACGTTTCGCGGCGAATCGGCCTTTTCCACCTGGTTGCATCGCATGACCGTCAACGTGGTTCTCATGCGATTGCGGAAGAAGTCGCTCCCCACCGATTCGCTCGAAGAGACTCTGGAACCGGACGCCGAAAACAGCGGCCCCAAGCGGGATGTCGGCGCCCCCGATCTGCGGCTCTCCGGAGCCGTCGATCGTGTCAACCTGGAGCGGTCGATTGAAAAGCTCCCTCCAGGGTACCGGACCGTGTTCGTCCTCCACGATGTGCAGGGCTACGAACACAACGAGATTGCGGACATCATGGGATGTTCAGTCGGCAATTCGAAGTCGCAGTTGCATAAAGCGCGCACCCGTCTTCGCGAACTGCTCCAGGAGGAAATTCGCCAGCAGGCTCGCGAGGAACGCAAGGCCGCAAAAACTCCGTCAGGTTCCTTGGATTAGGCTAGAATGAATAAAACACTCCAGTCACCCGGTGCGCAAAGTTCGCGGAGTAGGTTTCCAGGGACAGCCGTCCAGTGCTTCTCCCTCGGGAGTTCCTTGTATGCACTGTAAAGAATTGGAATCCGTTCTTGAAACCCAGGGACTCGGGGAGCTTCCGAAAGATGCTCGCCTTCATCTGGCCGCTTGTGGCGCTTGCCAGGGCCTTCTTGCCGATCTCGGCTCCATCGTCTCCGCGGCCAAGATTCTTCCTGCCGAGGTTAATCCGCCGGATCGCATCTGGATTTCGCTGCGCGCTCAACTCGAAGTTGAAGGCTTGATCAAGGAGCCCGTCGAAGCGTCCGAGCCGTCTTCCTGGTGGGAATCGCTCACTGCGCGGATGAAACCTCGCACGCTTGCCACCGCCGCTGCTGGTCTACTCGTAGTTGCAATCTCCGTTTTCGTCATGCGGACTTCCGAAAATAACAACAACAATGTGGCCTCCGACAAGAAGCCCGCGGTGGTTGAGACCCCGCGCCCCGCGCAGCCTCAGGTGACAGCCTCGGCGCCACCGTCTTCCGCAGTTCCCGTGACTGCACTTTCTACCAAGGGACCAACTCCTCCCAAGGAAAGGGGGCTCGCTCCTTCGCCTTCCGAGTCCGCCTCTTTCACTCTCAACCAGGCGGAGCTTGACGTGCCGAACATGCAGCTTGCCGGCAATTCCCAGGTGGACTTTGCACTCCGGCAGAACCTGCGCACCTTGAACGCCTTCATCGCCGAGTGCGAACTGCATCTGAAGCAGAATCCGCAGGACGAACTGGCGCGCGAATACCTGAATACCGCCTATCAGCAGAAAGCCGATTTACTCGCCGCGATGATGGAAAGCGGCAGGGGTGAAAACTAAAATGCAGCGTACGATCAGACATCGCCAGACTTTGAGTGCCTGGAGCTTCGGCCTTCTTCTCTTTGCCGCCTCGACTGCCATTGCCGCCTCCCCCGAGCATCAGGAGCGGCATTTTACCGTGAAGGGCCGCCCGGTCGTGGTCCTCGAGAACATCGTCAACGGCCGCATCGAGGTCAAGTCCTCGAAAAATCCGGAAGTCATCGTCTCCAGCACCTCCATCGCGGACAAAGTGGCGATTGACATCGAGCAGGTCGGCGATCGCATTGACATCAGCGCCTCTTCCCTCAGTTCTTCTCCGCTTCCCCACGAGGTCGAAGCCAATTTTCAACTGACCGTGCCCGAACAGACCGAACTCCAGCTCAAAACCCAGACCGGTCTGATCTACGTTGAGCAGGTCACCGGCGACATGAAGCTGGAAAGCGTTGCGGGCGACGTTCACCTGAAAGAAGTTTCCGGCTACATCATCGTCAAGACCACCGGCGGCTCACTGGTCTGCACGCTCTGCTCCGGCAAGCTGGAGTTTACCTCCATCAGCGGCGGCGCCCAGGTTCTTCAGCCCTCCCTGACCAACGTGAATCTGATGACCACTTCCGGCAACATTCTTTATGACGGTGATTTCATCCGGACCGGCATTTACACCATGCGGAGCGGCAAGGGCCTCGTCGAAGTCCGCTTTTCGGGCACCGATTCCTTCGACCTGAACGCGCGGACCAACCTCGGCGTGGTGGATAATCAAGCCGCCGCGTTCCTGAAGCCGGACACACATGCAAGCCGCCACGCCGCCTCGCGATACGCTCACAGCCTGTTCGGCACCGTAGGCCAGGGCCTAGCCAAAGTGGAACTCTCCTCCTACAGCGGCACCATCCGCATCCTGAAGCGCAACTAACCCCGCGTCGCCCCGGGCGCCGTTGTCTTTCCTATTCGTAGGGCCCGCCTTCTCGGGCGGGCCGCTGTCCGGTTTTTCTGCTCTCCCGAACACTCTCCCTTATCCTTTTCCCTCCATATCTCTTTCACCAAATCTGAAATCTTCGACTTTAGCTCTCGCTCCCTCCGCTGTATTCTTAACTCACCCCTATGAAATCAGCCCCGCGATCGTCGCCATCGTGAACCCAACGCCCACATCTCGCGGCCCTCTCCCGCGCATACCCATAGTCTGCCTCGCAGGATTCATGGGCTCCGGCAAAAGCACGGTCGGGGCGCGCCTCGCTCGACAGCTCGGCTGGCGCTTTGTGGACCTCGACGAACGCATCGAAACCGCCGCCGGCATCACCATCCCGCAATTCTTCGAACGCCATGGCGAACCCGCGTTCCGCCAACTGGAAGCCGATGAACTGCGCGCCGCCCTGGGCCGCGCCGTCGAACAAAAGGAACCCACCATCCTTGCCCTGGGCGGCGGCACCTACGCGCAACCCGGCGCTCCCGAATTCCTCCGTAACGCCGGCGTCCCCGTCATCTGGCTCGATGCCCGCATCGAAGTCCTGCTTTCGCGCTGCATGACCATGACTGGCCGGCCATTATTTCGCGACGAAGCCAGTTTCCGCGCTTTGCACACGCAGCGCATCGTCTCTTACCAGCTCGCCGATTTTCGCGTGGACAGTTCTGGTGACGCCGCCGCCGTTGTCGCTGAAATTCTCCGCCGCGGCATTGCCGGCGCCCCGGCCGCCGATCTGGAAGCGCATCTTGAACTTGAAAAGCCGAAATCCTGAAGGGGGCTTAATGCGAAGTGTTTATTTCCGGCGAATTTCGATGAGCGCGCTGGCTGCGCTGGTGGCCCTCGCCATTATTATTGGCATCTCTGCCGTCGCCGCCGACAAAAAAGCGGCGCCCGGCTCCGTCTTCGCCGCTGACAAGGGAAAATTCGAAATCCTTCTTGATGGCGCTTCCATCGGCCGCGAGGAATTTGAGATTGAACCCTCCGGCGCAAACTGGATTGCCAAGGGCTCCACTTCCATGAAGACGCCCGACGGAAAATCCTCCAAGGTCACCGGCACTCTCACCCTTGCCCCCGACGGCGCTCCCCTCAGCTACGACTGGGCCGCCCAAACCGACAAGTCCAACTCCGCGCACATCCTGTTCGCGAACGGCGTGGCCAAAACCACTTTGCAGATGCAGGGCGCCACTCCCTATCAACAGGACAATTCCTTCGGCTCGCCGCTCATCGCCGTTCTGGACAACAATCTCTATCACCAGTTCGAACTCCTCGCCCACATCTACGATTGGAACAAGAAAGGCGTGCAAACTTTCCCGGTCCTCATCCCCCAGGAACTAACTCCCGGCACCATTTCTGTCGAATCGGCCGGCACAGCCTCCGCGGGCGGAAAATCCTACGAATCGCTGAAAGCCACCACCGCCGACCTCGAAATCCATCTCTACCTTGACTCCAGCCACAAACTCATCCGGCTCGAGGTCCCCTCCGCCAAAGTAGCCGTCGTCCGCGAATAACCGTGCCTATTGTTCCGCTATTGCTTCAAGGGTCCCCTGCCCTTCACTTCTCCGGCAGCGGGTTAACCGTGACTAAGCGGTCCAGGACCCTCGGTCGCGTAGTTTTTCAGTGTATAATCCCGGTCAACTCGGTTTTGGATGGTGAACCTTGGGCAGTATTCAGACTCCAAATGTCTGGGTCCCAGTGTGCTGTTCGCGTGTGATGCGCTACAACGTGTTCGCGCAACGAGGCGGCGCCGCTTATGGCGTCCTGGTTTGCTCGGTGTGCAACAAGAGCGTGACGTTTGAGTTGGAACATCAGGTCGACGTGAGTACGTATGGAGAAGGCTCGCGCGTGTTGAGCATGTTGGGATCTCCAAGGCCCCCGACTGTGGAGCGGAAGAAACCGGATGGGGATGCCGAGCTGGACGAGAAGACATTGTGAACTAGACTGCCCCTTCTAAACAGCGGGCTCGGACATGATTGACGAGACCATCTCTCACTTCCGCATCGTAGAAAAACTGGGTGAAGGCGGAATGGGCATCGTCTACAAGGCCGTCGATACCCGCTTGGACCGCCCGGTTGCGCTGAAATTTCTTCCGGATAAGATCGCGAAAGACTCGCAGGCATTGGAGAGGTTTCGCCGCGAGGCGCGGGCCGCATCCGCCCTGAATCATCCGGGGATCTGCACCATCTATGACATCGGCGAGCAGGACGGCCGCGCTTTCATCGCTATGGAGTTCATTGACGGCGAAACATTGCGGAGTCACATCCAGGGGAAGGCGCTCCCGCTCGAAGAAACCCTGAAACTTGGGATCCAGATCGCAGAGGCCCTGGATGCCGCGCACTCCGAGGGAATAATCCACCGCGACATCAAACCAGCGAATATTTTCGTGACAAAACGCGGACAGGCGAAAGTGCTGGATTTTGGTCTTGCAAAACTTGTTCCGAAAGGGGTTGCGAAAGCGGACGCGGATCTGGGCGGAGAGGCGCCGGATTCCACTTCGATCGTGGGAATCATCAGCGGCACTCCTTCCTATATGTCGCCCGAGCAAGTCCGCGGAGACAATCTGGACGGACGCACGGATATCTATTCGCTCGGTCTGCTGTTGTATGAGATGGCGACAGGGTGCCAGGCGTTTAGCGGCAGCACGGGCGGAGTGATCATCGAGGCAGTTTTGACACGGTCCCCCATTCCCGCGCGAACTGTCAATCCCGATATCCCGCCGCAGCTGGAAGAAATCATCAACAAGGCGCTTGAAAAAGACAGGGAACATCGGTATCCGCGTGCGACTGACGTACGCGCTGAGCTGCAACAACTCGAGCGAGGCCCTGATTCCGGCTGGCGAGCCAGGGAAGGAACCGCACGATCTGTCCTAAGTTCGAACACAGGTCATTTCAAGACGAAGCAGGATCATACGGCGCGGGATTCGACGGGGCAGACGAATGCGCTTCGCCCGGAGCGGGCGTCGAAGATCATTGACTCGATTGCCGTTTTGCCTCTCGAAAATGCGAGCCGCGACCTGGAGCACGAATACCTCGGGGACGGAATCGCCGGCAGCCTGATCAATATTCTGGCGACCATCCCGAAACTGCGGGTCATGGCACAGAGCACGGTATTTCGCTATAAAGGCCGTGCGATTGATCCGCAGGCGGTCGGTCGCGAGCTGAATGTGCGCGCCGTGCTCACCGGAAGAATCACGGAAAGCGGTGGAGCTTTGCGGATTGGGACCGAGCTCGTCGATGTGGCGACCGGGTCGCGATTGTGGGGCGGGCAATACGATCGCAAGCCGGGCGATATTTTTGCGATCCAGGACGAAATTTCCAGCGAAATATCGGAAAAACTGCGGCTGAAGCTAACCCGGGCGGAAAAAAAGCGGCTGACGAAGCGCCAGACGGTCGACGCCGAGGCTTACCGGCTTTATTTGAAAGGCCGTCATCACTGGAACAAGTGGACCGAAGACGGATTCTACAAGGCAATTGAATACTTTCAGCAAGCTGTGGAGAGGGATCCCGGCTACGCACTTGCCTGGACAGGCTTGGCCGATTCTTATGTGCTTCTTGGGTGGAACAGCTATCTGCCGCCGAACGATGCGTTCCCGAAGGCCAAACGGGCCGCCATGGGCGGGTTAGAGCTCGACCCGGATCTTGGGGAAGCCCATACCTCAGATGCAGCCGTGTTGTGGCTTCACGACTGGCGGTGGCCGGAGGCTGAGATCGAATTCAAGCGCAGCCTTAGGCTAAGTCCCAGCCATCCGACGGCCAGTCATTGGTACGCCGAGTATTTGATGACCATGGGACGCCACGCGGAAGCGATCCAAAGAATGAAGAGCAGCCAGGAACTCGATCCTCTCTCCCTAATTATCAGCGTCGCTATCGGATGGGCCTACTACATGGCCCGGCACTACGACGATGCCATCGAACAGTTCCGGCGAACTGTGGAATTGGACCCGAACTACCCTGTTACGTACTGGATTCTGGGCCTGGTGCTCCGGAAGATGGGCCGCTATGAAATGGCCATCGCCGAGGGAGAGAAAGGGGTGAAGCTGTCGGGCGGCAGTCCTTTGATGAACGCGGCGTTGGCCGGAACCCTTGCCACCGCCGGCAGGAAAAAGGACGCGACCCGGATCCTCGATGATCTGACAAACCTGGCAAAACAAAAGTATGTTGCAACGTACTTCTTCGCCGGAATTTTCGTCGGCCTGGGCGATCGGGATCGCGCGATGGAATACCTGGAGAAGTCCTACCAAGAGCACTCCCACTGGCTGATGTATCTGCATATGGATCCGGGCATGGACAGCCTGCGGCCGGACCCGCGTTTTCAGGACCTGTTGCGGCGCGTCGGCCTTCCCTTACCGCAGGCGAGCGCACCGACAGAGGATGCCAGACTGCAATGATGGGGAGACTCCGCCCACAATCTCACGCGCCTCGAAGTCCCGAGTTATTGAACTCCCGGGAAGGTTGTGCGCGCGTACAGGTTTAGGTTACCTAGTCAAGCAGATCCGGCTCGTCACGCACGATGCGGGCGAGAAGTGGCTGAAACTGGAACCATCCGGCGAAATGAGATCCCACCTGTCCCCTGGTAGCGATCGCCTGCGCGTGATCGATCTTTACCGGTTCACCCGCCGCCTCGGCGAGCAATTGCGCATGGCAACTCCGGTCCATGGTGATGAACCACCAGGCCGCCTCTTCTACCGTCTCCCCCACGGTGAGCAAGCCGTGATTCCGCAAAATCGCAGCCTTGTGTGGGCCAAGCGCCTTAGCGATCCGCTCTCCCTCGGAAGTTTCATACACCACACCTGTGAAGTCCGCGAACAAACCATGGTCTTCATAAAACGCGCAGGCGTCCTGCGTGATGGGATCGAGCAGCCGCCCGAGTGATGCCCAGGATTTCCCGTACATCGAATGCGCGTGGGCCGCGGCAACGACGTCAGTGCGCGCCGCGTGTACTTGCGAGTGAATCGCGAATGCCGCTCCATTTACAGGGTGGTTGCCCTCGACGACCTGGCCGCGATGGTTCACCAGAATCAGGTCCGACGCGCGGATTTGCCCGAAATGCATCCCGAACGGGTTCACCCAGAAATGGTCCAGCCGCTCAGGGTCGCGGGCCGTGATGTGTCCGGCCACTCCTTCATCAAATCCGAAACGCGAAAACAGGCGGAATGCGGCGGCGAGCATACGCTTGCGATGCAAGCGCTCCTCGGCCGCAGAGGCGAATTTAGGTGGTTGCGGAACGTTTGGTGCGCTTCCGGGCGAGGTTGCCATTTCCTTCTCCTGCAAGTGGGAAGTGGAGACTGGAAGCTTACTTCGTTTGCGGCCAAAATGCGACGCGCCACCGGAATTCGGAATTGACTCCCAGCACCATCTGTTTTGAATCCAGTGGCACGGCCACCGCTGGCGGAAAATCCTGCGAAGCTCTCAAAGCCACCACCTCCGACCTCGAAATCCTTCTCTGCCTCGACTCCGCCCACAAGCTCATCCGCCTCGAAGCGCCCTCCGCCAAAGTAGCCGTCGCCTGCGAATGACAACCCCTATTCCCAATGCTGCTCGGGGATCGGCAGCAAACCGCTTGTCCGCTAAGCGCTGCGGGCTCAACACTGCTATTGCACACTGCGGAAGCCGACCAAGATCGGCATTGCCCGGAAAACACAAACGGCGTCCCACCATCGGAACGCCGTTCGCTTTAACCCTGGCCTTCTCTCCCGAAAGTCTTCTTACCGTGCCAGCGGGCGCTGGAACACGGGCATACCCGGCCTCCGCAGCGGATATCCCTGCGGCTGACCATGGGCTTGCGCGGGGATCAGCCCATTCGAATGGCTGGCATGTCCAATGTGCCCGTGCTGCCCGTTGCCATTCGCCGGCGCGGGCTGCGGCAGCCGTGCCGGGTTACCGATAGGGCGGAGAGTGATCGGCGCAGCGTTCACGTGATCGCTGATCGCCTGCAACCTCTTCAATATGGATTGCCACTGTTCCCAGTCCAGTTGCCGCAAGAACGGGCGCAGCCCCTGGATGAACGGATCCTCCAGCAGCGCCTCGCCGTCCGACTCCGGGATGAAGAACCGGTTCAGCCCGACGTTGAGCGCTTCGGAAATCTTCTCCAGCGTGCCGAGGCTTGGGGTCATCTGCCCGCTCTCGATGCGCGAGAGGTACGAGCGGCTGACCTTTGACTTCGACTGCAGCTGGCTCTGGGTCATCGCACGCGATTCCCGCAGTTGGCGAATCCGCTGGCCGATGTTCTCGACCGTTTCCTGGTTCGCAAACTTCGGTGAGATCGCTTCGGGAACCACTTCTTCCTGCGGGACCTCCTGCGGTATCAGGTATTCCATGCGCTGAGGCAGTGCCCGCACACAACGTCGGCAATTGCCGGTGCGCGTGCGGTATTGCACTAGGCCGCAGGTCTTGCAGCGAATCACTTCGCGGTCCATCTCCAGTGAGTTCATCGTTGCCTCTTTATCCATGTGTGCGGACACCGGCACTCCTCGTTTGACATTTGTTTTTTCCGGCGTGCGGATAGGAAGGAACGTCGGAGCGTTCTCAGGGGAAGGCAGTTACTGGCGCGATGGGAGTGTCACTCGCGGGCCTGTTTCCTGTCAATAGTATTTTTCAAAAAAATGTGACGGGAACGCCCGGAATCACCCCTGTTTACGCCGTGTTTTCGCCTGTACTTCCGGCCGGGACACCCTCGATCCAACAGCCCCTAGTGCTTCTCGATTCATCGCACAACTACAGGTTGTGTTTTCGTTCCTGCCACAGCCTGCTTTTCAATTCCGCATATTCGTCCCATTCCGGCACAGTTCGTCGTGCGAAAGCGAAGCTCTCGCTTCTGCGGTGTAAGCCCCGCCACCCAATCCGCCCGAATCGCAGCCCATCTGAATCTACGCTACAATTCTCTCGTCCTCAGGAGCCCCTATGCCCACGCGCGAAGACGCTTGGAACATTGTCTGCGAATTCACCCAGTCTGAAAGCCTCCGCAAGCACATGCTCGCCGTCGAAACCTGCGTGCGTGCCTACGCCCGCAAGAACGGCGCCGAGGAAAACACCTGGGGCCTCGCAGCGCTCCTCCACGATTTCGACTACGAGCGCTGGCCCAACGCCGACCACTCCGCCGACCGCGAGCATCCGGCTGAAGGCGCCAGAATCCTCCGCGAGCGTGGCTACTCTGACGAAATCGTCCGCGCGATTCTCTCTCACGCCGAATACTCCGGCGTCCCGCGCCAGTCGCCGCTCGAGCACACGCTCTTCGCCTGCGATGAGCTCGCCGGCTTCCTGGTTGCCTGCACCCTGGTCCGCCCGTCGAAAAGCATCCTCGATCTCGAGGCCAGCTCCGTCAAAAAACGCATGAAAGACAAAGCCTTCGCCCGCGGCGTCTCGCGCGATGACGTTATCAAGGGCGCCGTAGAACTTGGCGTCCCCCTCGACGAGCACATCAGCTTCTGCATCACCGCCTTACGCGAAAACGCCGACGCCCTCGGCCTCCGCGGCACCTTGTAGGGCGCGTCTTCTGAGGCGGGCCGCTCGTTCGGAGAAGACGCAGTGCGTTCAAGACGCGGACGCTAAACTCTCGCGGCACGGTCAACTACGCCCACCGCTCCACCAACTGCCGGTGCGCAATCCGCCAGATCACAATCCCCGAGAACTCATACTTCTTTCCCGTCGCGGCTTCTCGTCCCGTCCACCGGTTCTGCACCACCACCTTGTCGTCTGCCGCGTCACGTTATAGCGGCCCTGCTCGGCTCAATTGCAAATTGTCCCCACGCTGCGCGATGTGTTACTTTCTCGACGACGTACCCGCGCGTCCCGCTCACCTCGCGGAAGAATTCACAATCGATCTCTTCGCTCGACCAAGGAGACCCTGCATGGAACCTCTCGCCACGCTCTTCACCATCTTCGGTGTAATCTCTCTTCTGCTGGTCCTCGGCGCGGTGCTTGGCTCCTTCTTCACCGTGCAGACCGCCGAAGTCGCCATCGTGCAGCGCCTTGGCAAATTTGCCCGCGTTGCGGGGCCCGGCCTCAACTGGAAAACGCCCTTCATCGAAACCGTCGTGCGTCGCATGAGCATGAAGGTTCTGCAGTTTGACGTGCAGGTGGAAACCAAAACACAAGACAACGTCTTCGTCCAGATCCCCGTCTCCATCCAGTACAAAGTCCTCCCCGAGGGCGTCGAATCCGCTTTCTACAAACTTTCCGATCCCGTCAAGCAGATCGAGTCCATGGTCTACAACGTCGTCCTCGGGCACGTCCCCAAAATGAAGCTCGACGATACCTTTCTCAACCAGGCCGACATCGCCAAGGACCTTCGCGACTCCCTCGACAGCTCCATGCACGAATACGGCTACAACATCGTCAAGGTGCTCATCTCCGACATCGTTCCCGATCCCAAAGTGAAAGCCGCGATGAACGACATCAACGCCGCGCAACGCGAACGCGAAGCCACCGTATCGCGCGCCGAGACCAACAAGCTCCTCGCCGTCAAGCAGGCCGAAGCGGAAGCCGAGTCCAAGCGCCTGCAGGGCGAAGGCATCGCCAATCAACGGAGAGCGATCATCGCCGGCTTGAAAGATTCCATCGAGGATTTTTCAAAAGCAGTGGCGGGCGCCACGCCTCACGACGTCATGCAACTCGTCCTGATCACCCAGTATTTCGACACGCTGAAAGAAATCGCGGCCAACGACCGCACCAACACCGTGCTTGTTCCGCATTCGCCCAGCACCATTGCCGACCTCTTCAGCCAGTTCCGCGACACCATGGTCACGACGAACGCCCTCTCCGCGCCGCCGGACGTATCCGGCCCGGCCGGCGGCCGCTTGAAATAACCGGGTAGCGGCCACCTTCAGGCGGCCTGGCCAAGCCTGGCTGGGTACTTTTTCCCAACGCTGCGCCGATTTGCAACTTCAAGCGAAGGCAGTACTCTCCGCTCGAGCCGCAGCCTTAATAAACTTGGCGGTCAAATCCGCCGCGGTAATCGGCAGCATGTGACCACCCTTTACCAGTTCCAAGCTCACCATCGGACTCTTCGTCTTCATCGCTTCCCCGTGCACCTGATGATCCAATACCTCGTCGTTCAACCCATACAAGATTCGCACCGGCACCTGAAGAGAAGAGTAACGCCCGACCATCGCCCACAGATCCAGGTTGACGGCCCTCATATCGGATGAGGTGTTGTGAAAACTCCGCGGCCGCAAGCCAAGAATCCCGCCCGCTCGAATGGGAAAATCCGCCGGCGCGGGTTCCGGACTGAATATCCGATCGAGTATCGCCTTCCCGCGGCGAATCCCGATCGGCGTCGCCACAGTCCACGCCACCAGCCAACGCAAAAAGTCCGATTTGATGTCCAGTGCCCGGAACGGTGACGGCACATTTTTCGGCACGTGCGTAAGCGGCGCAACGAGCGCCAGTCCTCCAACCGCCTCCGGATGGTCGAGCGCCACGCCCAGCGCAATTGCGCCTCCCAGCGAGTGCCCCACCAGCAACGGACGCTCCAGCCCCAGTTTGCGGATGAACTCCGCCACCGTCGCCGCCTGCTCCGTTAGCCGCCCCGTTGCTCGACGCGCACGCGTCGAATACCCGGACCCGGGCCTGTCCATCAGGATCACGCGGAACTCGTCCGTTAACCGCTCCAGCAGGGCGTAGGTGAAGTTGCCCATCTGGCCGCCCAGCCCGTGGAGAATCACGATGGGCGGCCCCGAACCCTTATCCAGGTAGTGGATCCTTGCGCCGGCAACCTCGATGAAACGCCCGCGCGGCGGCAAGGCTTTTTCAACGCGACGCGCCGTGATGGCGGTGAAAATCACCAGCCCGCCCAGACTCACCACTACGACCGCGGCAGCAACAAGGAGCAGCGTCGTCATCGCCGTCGCTTTGTCCGCTCTTCAATCTCCTCACAGCACACGTCGCCCATCACTCCGCGCCCCCTCGCTTTTCCGCCTGCTTGAACTCCATCGTGCCGTCGTCCACGCTGGCAAACCGGAACTCCAGCATATCCAGGGCATAATTCTGATGCAGCTTCCACGGCCTCTTCGACCCTTGCTTGGGCAGCACGTCCTTCGCCCGTTGGATGTAGCCGGAACTGAAATCGATCGCCGGCTCTTCCTTGATTGCCTCATCCCGCTTGCGCGGCGTGCAGCGCGCATACCCGCCCGCGTCCATATGCTTCAGCAACCGGCAGACGTACTCTGCCGTCAAATCGGATTTCAGCGTCCAGGAAGCGTTCGTATACCCGAATGACGACGCCAGGTTCGGCACATCGCTGTACATCATTCCCTTGTAACTCATCGCTCGCGACAACTTCACCTGCCCTCCATCCACCCAGACTTCCATCCCGCCCATCAACTGCACCTTCAGCCCGGTCGCGGTCACGATGATGTCCGCTTCCAGTTCGTAGCCCGACCGCAGCCGCAATCCCTTCTCCGTAAATGTCTCAATCTCGTCGGTCACCACCGTCGCCTTCCCCGAACGGATGGCGCGAAACAAATCCTCATCGGGAATGAAGCACAGCCGCTGGTCCCACGGGTTGTAGCGCGGAGTGAAATGCTTGGCCACATCGTAATCGGGCCCCAACGACTTCTTCGCGAGCCCCAGAATCCATTTCTTGATCTTCTCTGGTTTTCGCCGTGACTTCTGGAACAGAAACATCGCGATCAGCACATTTTTCCAGCGCACGATGCTATAGGCCAGCCCTGCCGGCACTTTTCCGCGCAGCCAGTTGGCAACCACGTCTTCTGACGGCAGAGCAAGGACATACGACGGCGACCTCTGCAGCATGTACACATGCGCGGCCACGACTGCCATCGCCGGCACCAGCGTCACCGACGTCGCGCCGCTCCCGATTACCACCACGCGCTTGTCCTTGTACTCGAGGTCCTCCGGCCACTTCTGCGGGTGCACAATCCGCCCGCGAAATTTCTCCATCCCCGGCCACCCCGGCATGTAGCCCCCGGCGTAATCGTAGTAGCCGCTGCACATGTAAAGGAAATTGCACGTGAACCGCGCCATCGATCCGTCCGTTTTCGCCGCCTCCACCGTCCAGTTGGCACCCGCCGAAGACCAACGCGCGAGCTTCACCTCGTGGCCGTACCGGATCTTCCGATCGATCCCGTACTCATCGGCCGTTTCGCGGATATATCGCAATATCGAAGGCCCATCCGCAATCGCTTTCGCCTCTCGCCACGGCCGGAACCTGTAGCCCAGCGTGTACATATCAGAGTCGGAGCGCACTCCCGGGTAGCGAAACAGGTCCCAAGTTCCCCCGCTCGCGCTCCGTCCTTCCAAAATCAGATAGCTTTTTTCCGGGCATTCCGTCTGCAGGTGATACGCCGCGCCAATTCCCGAAAGCCCCGCGCCCACAATCAGCACATCGAAGTGCTCAATCCCTTGCGCATCACTGGCACCGGGAGGCGCGCCCTCCCCCACCTCTGCTCGATCCGCCATCCGGGCTGCCTCCGTCATAAACCGCCGCGGTTCGCCGAACTTTGCATTCGGTCATTCGAAGTCTGCTCAGGACCGCGAAACAATACCACTCCCCCTCCTCGACGCACAGCCACCGCTACGGCTTCTCACCCAACTGTTTCAATTTCCCTTCCGCGCTCTCCTGAATCCCTTTCCGAAAAGCCTCGGTGGCAGTCGTGTCCGTCGCCAGCGTCCGCAGAGCTTTCTTCGCATTTTCCCGCGCCAAGTCTTTCTGCCCATCTGCAAGATACGCATCGGAAAGGCTGTCGTAGACATTCGCCGAATCGGGAAACGCGCTGGCATTCAGCTTCAAAATCTCGATCGCACCTTTGGTGTCTCCCTCCTGCATATGCTCGTAACCAATCTCATTTACCAGCCCTTCATCCCATAGCTTCGCCTTTGGATCCTTCTGCTGAACCGCCGCCAGTTTCTGCGCCGCCTTTTCCGCACCGCCCCGCGAATCGATCAGTTTCAGAATCGCGGGCGAATCGCTGCGCCTCGCCGGATTCACGGGCGCGCTCCCCGGTGTTTTCACGAGCGTCTGCGCATACCAGTCGACAATCAGGACCGGCAAATCCTTGTGGGCGGCAAAAATATCCACTCCGTGGCCGCCGTTCGGATATTCCAAGAACTTGCTTCCGGGATTTGTTGAAAGACTGTAAAGCCATTCCATCAGTTCCACGGCGCCGGCATCGTCCCTCGCCGCGGACAACAGCACCGGCATTTTATCCGACGCGCTTAAAAACGCCCGCCCCTCGCGATCCGCGTTCCCGGAAAGCAGCACCAGCGACTTCACCTCCGGATGCCGGATAGCCAGATGGATCGCCTGATTCACGCCGCAGCTCGCGCCTCCCGCGCCGACAACGTGGCCATTCACGCCCGGCTGCGAGACCAGGAAGCCGTACGCCACATCCACATCCCCCGGCCATTTTTCATTCAGAACTTTCACCCCCTCCGCCTGAGGCAAATCTTTGGGCGCCTTGCCTTCGCTGTCTCCATAGCCGCGGTAGTCCAGCGTCAGGACGGAAATTCCTGCCGCCGCCAGCTGCGTCGCCAGGCCATCCCAGCCCTTGCGCTGTTGATTGCATTGATGCAGCAGCAAGACGCCCGGGCCCGGCTTTCCCGCCGAGAAAAAAGTAGCCTTCAACTTCGTCCCATCGGCCGCCGTCAAATCCACCACCCGGGGCCCTGGCGCCTGCTGCGCCACGCAACCCAACGCCACAATCAGGAGCCCCGCCGCCAGCCCGCCCGCTGCTCGCATATTTTTCGTCACCTTACTCGTCTTCATGGGAAATCCTCCTCTGCCGGCCAGCATCATTCATACGTCCCCACGCCCCGGTTGGACGCGCCATTCCCTGTTTGGCCGGGTCCCCTAGGGGTCAAGCTTCCGATTGGCCACCCCAGTCGCGGCAGCCGGTTAACCCGCGAATGGCTCATAGCGAAGCAGCACGCTTCCTGAAGCCAGCGCCCGCGATTCCAAGAGCTTCATTCTCAACCGGCCGGGCGGGCGCCCGAAGAGCGGCTTGCCGTTCCCGAGCACCACCGGCACAAGGCACAGCCGGTACTCGTCAAACAGTCCTTCCTCCATAATCGTAGCGCCCAGTCCCCCGCTGCCAAACACATAGATATCTTTTTGGCCCTTGCCCTTGAGCGCCTCCACTTCCTGCTTCACGTGGCCTTTGAGCAGTGTCGTGTTCTGCCAATCCACCCGCTCCAGCGTCCTCGAAAACACCCCCTTCGGCAAACTGTTCATGTACCCGGCCACCTCGCCCTGCGCCGTTTTCCAATACGCGGCCATCCCCTCATACGTCACCCGCCCAAACAAGAGCATGTCCGCCGCCCGCAGCTGCTCGATCGACATCCGCTCCAGCTCCTCGCCCCAGGCATACTGGTGCCAATCCAAGGCCCAGTGCTCCGCCCCATCAAA
This sequence comes from Acidobacteriota bacterium, assembly GCA_013289665.1. GTDB lineage: Bacteria > Acidobacteriota > Terriglobia > Acidiferrales > UBA7541 > Acidiferrum. The sequence continues at coordinate 188,395 of JABCZN010000006.1, forward strand.
AAATCCATCGAGCGTCATCAGATTCCACATGATCAATTTGCTCATCGGAAGTTCCCCGCTCCCCCCGTCTGAATCGTCGCTCGCGCCGCATCCCTTCTTGTAGCACAGGCCTTTGAGCCTGTGCTGCTTGTTTCCGCCTCCCCCAAACTGTGGCGCCGGGCCTTATGCTCGCTCGACAGAGGATGGCTGGAACGCCTCGGCCGGGCCAGCCCTGGCCGCATGCAGGCGAAACGCGCGGTGAGCGGTGCGCGAGTCCTCTAAGTCAAATCGTATCAACGAACATCTCCAGGCTGCCGCTCAAATAGCCGCCGGCTATCTGGTTAGTTCCTATAGGAGAAACTTTGTAATCCGATACCGATTCTGGAGCATCTCACACCTGAGTTACCACGAGCCTTCGCCGCTCCGATGACTCTGTTTGTCGCGCCACATCCGGCCCCGAAAGGAACCCATGTCGAACGGTCGCACATTATCCCTCTCGACTGTCACCGCCGTTATCCACGCGCCGATTGAAAGGGTGGATATCGCCGAATGGCTTTTCAATCTTCCCGATGCGGAGTACCAGCGCTTCTCCCATGGCAACATCGCGGCAGGAATCACCACCACCGATGACGGCCGACCGATGTCGATCAATGTCGAGACAATCGGCGACGCTCTCGTGATTCAGCACTATGTCGCCGAAGTCCGCGAGCCGCATGTTTGCCGCATGGTCTCTCTCTCCGACGCTATCACGGCGGCCGGCCGTACGAAGGTCCAGGTCATGTGGGAACTCAGCGTCAGGAAGCTGGACAGCCAGACATGCCAGTACAGCAATCACATTCAGGCCAGCGCAACCGAAGAGTTCATGGCCTTCCTCAAGGAGCAAAACATCCCGTTTGAAAGGGCCAGGGATGCGCGCCATCAGGCATCGGATTCGGACAATCGCGAACAAACGCCGAACATCGCCAAGAGCATCGAGCGCCGGGCACTCCGGCAAGCCTCAACGGCCGCAGCGGCTGGCGCTCGTTAGCCCTGCCGGCCGAATTCCAGACCACTCCTTCGCGCGCCAGGAAGAACGGAGGACCGGTGTCGTTTCAGGATGTTCTAAGACCGGTCGAATCGCGTGAGGATTGGGCCCAAAAGAAAAGCAACGAAGAATCCCGCCCCATAAATGGTCGCGGAGATCCACAGGATTACCTCGCTGAACCGCGAAGCGGCTTCGCACGCATCGGGATTTTCGGGAGAACAAGCCTGTCTCTCGAGGCGTGGCGCGATGTAATACATATTCACGAAGCTGGCTGCAATCAGCACACCGGAAATCTTGAACGTCCAAGACCGAGACGCCAGCCTGGACAAAGCTGTCGAAGTGTTCACCAACCAGTTCGGCGAAAAACCGCCAGTCCCATTTGTCCGGTGGACGGCGCCACTTGGGGGGACGGTAGCCGTAGACGAGACTGTAGTCGAAAACATCCGGCCGTTTCGAACCCGCGTGTTCGTAGAACTTGGTGAACGTAGCGCCGAGCCAGAGGTAATGACTGCGCGAGGCCATGCCCGTAACGGCGCCGACGATGGTCCCCGGTGCATTTGTCGTCACGATATTTCGAAATCCGGATTGAGGCCCCGGCGCAGCGAGGCCCGCAAAAAGCGTCGATTCAATTCGCGTGCCGACTTTGGTTGCGCGATGTTGGAAACGCCACTTCAGCGTGGCGTCGAAATCCGTGTCGGGTTGAATGCGCGTTGGAGTGAGCTACAAGCTCCCGGAAACAACGGGCGCACCAACGAACAGAGTGACGTGCGGCGTAAATCCGTACCCGATCAATTCTCGAAAGGAAGCCTCTGAACCAGAATCGTTCGCTCGGCCGAACACTCCGGTGTCGAAGCTCCACTCTCCTTGTGAATTGGTGGGTGTGGCGAGGCCAAAAACGGGACCGTGACCGTCCGCCGACGCGTTGGGCACCAGATACATGCAACAGAGCAGCGTAAACAATAGCTTCATGATTCCCTCGGAATGTGCAAGTTCAGACACACGTGGGCGTGCGCCTGTTTTTACGGAACGCAAACGGAGGGAATCAGAGTCTCAGGGCAGTTGTAGATCCGGGAGGCGATGGGGAGGCTTGCACGATCGAAGCGACGATTCTTTCCGCGAGGCGAGGTGCTGCAAGTTCAATCCGCGCATCGGTAAGAATCATGGGCACAGCGAGCGCGTGAAGACCGGAGCTATGCACGATCGCGGCGACAGGAACTCCGTGGTTCACCATCACGTCGCAGCATTTGTGGTTGCCCCCGCCCATATCGCAATTACCCGCCATCTTCTTGCAGCACTCGATTTCGGCGGCGGTCATGGACGGATTCGGGAGAGACCTACTCGTCGTCCGAGTCGGCGCTGGAGCCGCCGAGGCCGGCGCGCGTCAGGAAGCGGCGGAGGGCGGGTTCGCCGGCGGCGCCGCTTTGCGTGCCGGCGACGGTGCCGTCGCGGTCGATCAGGATGTAGATAGGATAGACGTTGGCCTGATACATCGCGGCGAGGTTGGTGTCTTCCATCATTACGATGGGGACAGAGCGCGGGTGGGACTCCAGATATCGTTTCACGGTTTTCTTGGACTCGCCAACATCAATCGCCAGCACGACGAGGCCTTTACCGGCGAACTCCTTGGCGATCTGGTCCACATACGGAGCTTCATGGTCGCAGTAGCCGCACCAGGTGGCCCAGAACTCGAACAGGACAACCTTGCCCTTAATGGATTCGTTGGTGAACTTTTCGCCGCTGGTGGTGGTGGCGTGGAAGCGCGGCGCAGGCTCGCGGGCGGTGTTGGCGAATAGAAGGCTGGAAGCAACAGCGAGCGTCGCGGCAAGCAGCGGCACGCTCGAAGGCAGGGTTCGGGTGCGCATGCCGGGAATGTATCACAAATTAGATTCGATTTGGTTACGTGGCGGCATGGGTATCCCCACCCGGCGGGAGAGAGAAAGAGAAGACCCACCCTTCGCAAAAAGGCGCCGAGATTCGGGATGACAGCAGGGAGAAGGCGGCGTAAAGCCGCCCCTACATCGCAGAGGAAAGCGCCCGGCGGCAAATGACGCTCGGGCGCTTCGCGGCGGCTACGGATATTCGCTTAACGGATTTGGTTACGCGGACTTGGCGCGTTGTTTTTGGGCGGCTTGCGCCATTTGGGCGTGGATGGCCTTCATTCGCTCGCGGGCCTCGGCGACACGCTTGCGGCCGTCTGGCGTGGCGTCGATCAGCTTCTCGAAGCTGGCGGCGAATTGAGAGCCGTACGCAGCGCGGATTTCGCCAAGGAGCGGTTCGATCTTGGAGAAGACGCCGATGTGCTCGCCGTTGCTGTCGGCGAAAAGTTCCAGGCTGATGGCGCCGTTTTTGACCAGGGCGCCGGCCATGTCCCAATAGCTGAGGACCATGCGCAGATAAGCGCCATTTTCGCCAAAGATCGCGGCGTTGAAGTCCGCAAACGATTGGGGATTGAAGTCGCGAAAATACCAGTCGCGGGCCTTGCGCATCTTCTCTTCGCGGCGGAGATCGTAAAGTTTGAGAATGAGTCCTGCTTCTTCTTGTTTCGACATGAGTGAAAGCTCCTTTTTGTTTTTTTGAGACTCCCGGTGGCGCCGGCCGTAAACGGTCGAGCGTCACCGGGTGGAACGAGGAAACGAGTTGTTGGATCCAAAAGGACTGGCTTAGAGGCCAGCGCTACATGGAAGAAGGAAAAAGAGTTAGCGATTTTCGCCGTGGCAGCAGGAAGAGTCTGCTTTGGCAGCGGCAGAACGCTTCGCTGGCGCAGCATCCTCCGCTTCAAATGCGGGCCAGTAAGGCCTGTCCGCGTCGGCCAAGCGGCCGTCCTCGTAGCGGTCGTGGTGGCGAACCCAGGCCATCGAAAACGGTAGGGCGGCTTCATTGCGCCCCCTGGGTGCGCGGTCGAGGAATGCATAAACGGAGAAAATATCTTCAACCCCGCGCCCAAACGAGGAATAGGTGTGGAAGACAGTTCCCGATTCGTCCTTGGCAAAAAAACTGAGGCCGGGAGCTTCTTCGCCGGGGTGGCCGCTGGTGCCGAAGTTGTAGCAATTGCCGGCCGCCAGCTCTTCCTTGGTGAAGGAGACGCGGAAGTCCCGGTTGAAGCTGGTGTCGTGCGAAGAGACCCAAGGGAACCGCCAGCCCATGCGCTTTTTGAACACTTCGATCTTCGGCAGCGGCGCGCGGGAAATCGCGGCGAACGATACGTCGCGCTGCCTAATGTGCACGGTCGCGGCGTCGAAGCCGTCGGCGATCATCGAGCAACTCGGGCAGGCTTCGGCCCAGTCGGGACCAAACATCAGGTGGTAAACGGCCAGCTGGCTGCGGCCGTCGAACAGATCCGCAAGGGATTTTCTCCCGCCGCGCGCGTCGAAAACATAATTCTTTTCGACACGGACCCACGGCAGGGCCTGGCGTTCGGCGGCAAGCGCATCGCGGAGATGCGTGAGCTCCTTTTCTTTCTTCAGCAGCGCCTTCCGCGCCGCCAGCCATTCGGCTGGCGATGCGATGCGGGGACGCTCGAGCGTGGTAGTGGTCATGACTGCTTCTCCTTCATTTTTGTTTCAGGTGCTTTTGAAACGGGATTGAGTCTACGGAAACGCTTGATGCGGCGAACTTTGATGAGCGCCAGCGCGACCACGCCACCGCTCGAAGTGACGCTGACGGCAAACGCTCCGGCGCTGACGATGCAAATTGGGCACATGGTCAGTTTCTCCTTCGCGCCGCGAATTAGTGCTTGCGGCCCGCTTCGGCGCGGCGCGCTACGCGTTCGTGGATGTATTTCCAGCCGTCCTGCACTTTGCGGTCGGCGTCGACAAGCAGGCCGAACGCCGAGTGGTGGAATTTGATCAGCGTTCCGCCCGGGACTTCGCTCAAGCGGTATTGCACGTTGGAGACGACCGGGTGCGACATGAAGAGCGGGCCGCAGATTTCGAGCAACGCCGGCCGCTTGATAGCCTGCACCGTGCCCCAGTAATGGCCGTTGCCGTCGCCAAGATCGCGGTACCAGCGGCCGCCGGGCCACGGCTCGATGTTCATCGGCATGGGTTTCGCTTCGCCGACTTCGTTGTAGGGTCCCAGCTGCTCGAGCAGCGCGGCAAAGGTGGTGTCGAGCGAAGCGCTGACGTGAATTTCCTGGGTGATATTCAGGGTCAAACTATCCAACATGCTTGGTGCGGGTGAGCTCATGTTTTTCTCCTCGGATTGAGATGAATTGGAAATCCTATTTGGGCTTCTCGCTGGCCTCCGCGCGCTCTTTCACGCGGGCGAGCTGATTCCGCCAGTATCGCTCAAATGTGCCGGTCCATTCGTGGAGTGGACGGATGGCCTCGGCGTTGGTGCGATAGAACATCTGGCGTCCGTCGCGGCGCACGTCAACAAGGCCGACTTCGAGCAGCACGCGAAGGTGCTTGGAGACAGAAGGCTGAGGCAGGTTGAGAGTGGCGACGATGTCGTTTACGGGGCGCTCCTCGGATACAAGGAAACTGAGAATGTCGCGGCGGCGGGGCTCAGCCACGGCGTTAAAGGCGTCGGAGGTGGTGGAAGCGCGAGGCATGGAAGAATTATATTCCTATATAGGAATATGTCAAGCACTATTTTCCCCTGCCCGGAATTGCCGGGATTAGGGCGGTAAGACCGGGCACTTCCCTTGACGACGCACGCGGCGCAGGTTAGGAGACACAAATGCGCGAGGGCTGGTAAAATGGATGGATATGTTGAACCAGATTGCGGGATTCGATGCCACCGCTCTGCGGCATCCGCGGAAGAAAACGTATGGCGTGAAGGTAGGGCACATCGCGGTGGGCGGAGGCGCGCCGATTGTGGTGCAGTCCATGACCAACACGGATACGGCGGACGTGGAGACCACGCTGCAGCAGACGCTGGAGTTGGCCGAAGCGGGCAGCGAAATCGTGCGCTGGACAGTGAACGTGCCGGAAGCAGCGGCGGCCGTGCCGGTGATCAAGAAGCGCCTGCTGGAGGCTGGCTCGAACGTGCCGATCATCGGCGATTTTCACTACAACGGGCACGTGCTGCTGACGAAATTTCCGGAGTGCGCGGCGGCACTGGACAAATACAGGATCAATCCGGGCAACGTGGGCGCAGGGCAGCGGCGGGATGAGCAATTTTCGACGATCTGCAAAGTGGCCGTGGACCACGGCAAGCCGGTGCGCATCGGCGTGAATGGCGGATCGCTGAATCAAGAATTGGTGATGCGCAAGATGCAGGAAAACACCGACAAGAACCTGGGGAAAGAAAGCGAAGAGATCATCAACGATTGCATGGTGCTTTCGGCGTTGCAGTCGACCGAGCTGGCGCTCGAGAGCGGGTTGCGCAACGACCAGATTATTATCTCGTGCAAGACTTCGCGGCCGCGGGATTTGATTACCGTGTATCGGGATTTGTCGGGGAAGACCGAACAGCCTTTGCACCTCGGATTGACCGAAGCGGGGATGGGGATGAAGGGGCTGGTGTGGTCGTCGGCATCGCTGGGCGTGCTCTTGGCGGATGGGATTGGCGACACCATTCGAATTTCGCTGACGCCGAAGCCGGGCGGCGACCGGCGCGAGGAAGTGTATGCGTGCTGTGAACTTCTGCAAGCGCTGGGTCTGCGGTCATTTTCGCCGAGCGTGACGGCGTGCCCAGGTTGCGGACGGACGACCAGCACGACGTTTCAGGAGTTGGCCGAGCGCACACAGGATTACATTCGCGAGATGATGCCGACGTGGAAGACCCAGTTTGAAGGCGTGGAAACGATGACCCTGGCCGTGATGGGTTGCATCGTGAACGGCCCGGGCGAATCGAAGGCCGCGAATATCGGCATCAGCCTGCCGGGAACGGGCGAAGCGCCGCGCTGCCCGGTCTATATTGACGGGCAAAAGGCGATGACGCTTGAAGGCAACTACGACGAGCTGGCGGTGGCGTTCAAAAAGCTGCTCGATGACTACGTCAGCACGAAGTACCCGCGCAAGGCAGCCGAAGCGGTTAGCAGGTGACGGTAGCCGGTCGACGCCAGAGACCATAGACCTCGTGCGAGGTAGCTATGATTGAAGGCTGGCATGGCGAAGATTACCCAGTTCTCTTTGCCGAATCCGAGATTGATCCGGCAGGAGACCGTTACGAAGTCTCAAGACAACTGCCAGGTCTTAAATTAGCGGGATTATGGAGCCGGGACGATTTCGTCGTTCAAGATCCTAAAGGACACACCTTCTCGGTACCAACCGTTCCATTCGATCAGAAATATCTCGAACCATATTCTGTTGACAAATCTCAAGCCCGGTCCGAGTTTCGTGGGCAGGATAAAGTGGCACCAAACACCCCTGGTCTTCAGTGGCGACCCTAACCTGAAGGAAAATTGTGACTGGCTAAGTCACGAACAACACGCGCAACCCGTTCGTTTCTGGAACGATAAATACCGCACCCTCAAGCACAATGGATGAAGGATGGGAACCAAAGAAAGTCTTGAGGCTCACCCGCTGTCTGTGAGCAAGGCGATCCAGCCGTGCTAATATCCAATTCCGATTCTGGCAAAAAGTGAAAGGGCTACCAGGTGAAGATTTCAAGAGAAGACGTGCTGCGGGTGGCGGAACTGGCATACCTCGATTTGAGCGACGCGGAGCTGGAGATGTACCGCGCGCAGATTGACGAGATTCTGGAATATATCGGGAAGCTGAACGAGCTGGATACGGCGAACGTGGAGCCGATGGCGCAGGTGTTGGCGGACGATCAGACGGCGGACGCGACCCTGCGCGAGGACGTCGTGGTTCCTTGCGCTGTGGCGGGAGACATTTTGAAGCAGGCGCCGGATCCTGAGGCGCCGTATTTCCGGGTGCCAAAGGTCATTGAGAGATAATGGAGGTTAAGGAAGTAAAGCAACGGAGGGGTTTCGCGGGTTGATCTGCGATCGGTTGAAGGTTTTTTAACGCAGAGTTCAGAGAAGCAGACGCTCAGAGGGCACGGAGAGTTCGGAGAACTGATGACAAGCGGCTGGACGATTGAGAGCGTGAAGGCGACGATTGCGGCGAAGAAGGTTTCGGCGCGGGAGCTGGCGGCAGAACATTTTAAGAGGATTGCGGCGCGCAATGGGGAGTTGAACGCGTATTTGACCTTGAGTGAGGAGCGGGCGTACGCGCAGGCGGACAAGATTGATGCGGCGGTGGCGGCGGGCAAGCCGCTGCCGGCGCTGGCGGGCGTGCCGATCGCGGTGAAGGATGTGATCAGCACGCGCGGAGTGCGCACCACTTGCGGCTCAAAGATTCTCAACAATTACATTCCACCGTATGACGCTACGGCAGTCAGCCGGTTGGAAGCGGCGGGCGCGGTGATTCTGGGCAAGACCAACTGCGACGAGTTTGCGATGGGCAGTTCCAACGAAAATTCGGCGTATGGGCCGGTGCAGAATCCGGCGGCGCCGGGCACCGTGCCGGGCGGATCGAGCGGCGGTTCGGCTGCGGCGGTGGCGGCGGATTTGGCGGTGGCTTCACTGGGGACGGATACGGGCGGATCGATCCGGCAGCCTGGGGCGTTTTGCGGAATACCGGCCATGATGGGGAGTTACGGGCGAGTTTCGCGATATGGGCTGATCGCATTTGCTTCGTCGCTGGACCGGATCGGGCCGTTTGCGCGGAACGTGGGGGACGTTGCGGCGGTGTTGAAGGTTATGGCCGGGCGCGATCCGAACGATTCGACCTCGACGACGGCGCCGGTGGAGGACTACACCAGGGAATTAAAGAAGCCCGTGAAGGGGATGAAGATCGGCATCCCGAAGGAATATTATGGCGAAGGGATGGACTCCGGGGTCCGCGCAAAGATCACTGCGGGAATTGAGTTGTTGCGCACGCTGGGCTGCCAGCTGATGGATATCGAGCTGCGGCATACGGACTATGCCATTGCGACGTACTACATTATTGCGACGGCGGAAGCGAGCTCCAACCTGGCGAGGTACGACGGGGTGCGTTACGGCCTGCGCGAGGAAGCCGATACGCTGGTGGCGACATACCGGAAAACACGCGGCGCAGGATTTGGGGCTGAAGTGAAGCGGCGGATCGTGCTCGGAACCTATGTGCTGTCTGCGGGCTACTACGACGCATATTACCTGAAGGGGCAGAAGGTTCGGGCACTGATCGCGCAGGACTTCCGGAACGCCTTCGAGAAAGTGGACGCGATTGTGACGCCGACTTCTCCGGTGCCGCCGTTTAGCCTGGGGGAACGCACGAACGATCCCCTGCAGATGTATCTTGCTGATATTTATACGGTTACTGGGTCGCTGGCCGGTTTGCCGGGGATATCCCTGCCTTGCGGAAAGATCTCGGGAAAGCTGCCCGTGGGATTGCAGATTTTTGGGCCGGCGTTCGGGGAGGCCAGGGTGTTGCAGTTGGCACACGCGTTTGAGGAGGCGGGCGGGGCGACGGTTTAGATACGGCCTTTCCACCCCTAAAACGCCAAGGAGCCGGCCAATCTCCGGCGGGCCTTTAAGCCAGCCACTGCATTGAAGACTGACGAGAGAAGGATCCACCCGAGATAGAGTATGGCCGTGCGCGCTCTCCAGCCGATTCGCGAAAAACTTGCGCGTGCGCAGACCGCCTTCTTTCGGGCTGCGGATGCGATTTCAGCGGAAAAGTGGGACAACTGCCCCGGGTTGAATGAATGGTCGGCAGCGGAGCTTGTGGCCCACCTCGTGGTAGTGGAGCGCGGGGTCATCACCAGAGTCGACCAATTGACACAAAAGTCCCCCCTTCCGGTTCCGTTCCCGAAGCGAATGCACCTGCCGCTATGGCTGGTGGAGGCGCGGGTGATCCGCCGAAAATCACCGGTGCCGCTCGACCCGTGCCTGATGGCGGAAAAAGAGGCGATGCTCGGCAGACTGCGCGGGGTGCGCGAACGAACGCTGGCGTTTATCTCGGAGACAGAAGGCAGGGATTTGAGCGTTTATTGCTGGCGGCATCCCTTTCTGGGAATGTTAAACACATATGAATGGATGGAAATGATTGCGGCACATCAGCTCCGGCACACAAAACAGGTGCGGGAGATTGGAGCGAAACTTTCCCGAAAGCTGTAGGAAATTCTCCACTTAGGTATGTTTTTGCATATTCTCGCCAGTCAGATTTTGCCGGTACCCGTACCCCAAAAGCGCTGAAAAGACGGGAAAAGCCGCATTTCCACAGGCAAATGAAAAAGTACTAGTGAAGAAGTTTTATCGTGGTGAAACGGAACGACTATTGCTCTAGTGATTTGCATCTTCTAACCTACGCCTAGCATCACAATAATGCCAGGGCAAAGGATGGAGACACCGTGAGGCAACCCGTGGTTACCGTCAAATCGAGCCAGAAAATATTCACCGACGCGGAAGTAGCCAACCTGACCGGCATCTGCGTGGAGCATGTGCACAATTTCGCAAAGAGCCGGCATCTTGGGATGATCGCGCGAGCGGCCGAGGCCGCTGGCGCACAGGCCGACCAGTGGCTGTTTACCCTGTCGGACCTGATGGTTCTGGTTACTCTGTTCCCGCGCTGCTCCCACTAGGAGCGCTGCGCCCGCCCTCGGGGGATCTCCGTCCCCCTTCGGTTGCCGGTCCTGCCTTGAAGTTCCCCGCCAGTCGAGCTGTCTTGCGGTGCGCGCCAAGCCCGAGCTATCCTGCTTAGAGATAAAGCGTCCGACCTGTTGCGGGCGCGTTGTCTGGAGTCCTCATGGCTTGTCGACACACCAAAGGCCTTCTCGCTCCCGGCTTCCTCCTCAGTTTGTGCCTGCCCCTTTTCGCCCTGTCCGGTTTGTCTACTCCCGGCGGCGCTCAGGAACCGAAAACCGCCACCACGGAAAGGAAGAGCGAAGTCTACCCTCGCGGATTGAAGCTGATGCTGACCGACGGCACATACCAGCTGGTGCGGGAATACCAGCGGAACGGCGACCACGTCCGGTATTTCAGCATGGAGCGAGGCGCCTGGGAGGAGCTGCCGGCTTCGCTGGTCGACTGGAACGCGACCGCCAAAGCAGAAGCGGAGATGGAAAAACAGTCCACGGAGCTGGTAGAAAAAGTCCATAAACAGGAAGAGGCGCGGCGTATGGACAACGTCGCGGATATTGACGCGAGCTTGCGGGTTGGGGACGGGGCGTTTCTGCCGTCGGGCGAAGGAATGTTTGTAGTGGAAGGAAAATCGATCCGGATACTGGACCAGGCCAGTTCGGAAATGAAAACGGATAAAAAGCGGGTGGTCGCGGAGATATTGTCGCCCGTAAAGGTCGTGCCGGGAAAGCAGACTGTGGTGATGCAGGGGGCGCACGCCGCGGTGCGGCTGAAGACGACCAATCCGGAATTCTACCTGCGGGAAGCGCCACCAGACCCGAATTCGACGAGTTCGATCCAGAGAAGCCGGAGGGCGGGTGAGTCCGGGCCGGACGTGGAACTGGTGAGAACCAGGGTGGGGCGGAACAGCCGGGAACTCCAGTCCATCGGCACGCTTTTTGGCCAGGCGGTCAGCGAAAACATGAATGTAATCGCGACGCAGAGATGGGAAGTCGCTCCGAACGTTTACCGCTTTACGCTGAGCCAGCCTCTGCCGCCGGGTGAGTATGTGCTGGCGGAAGTGCTGGCGGAGGGGCTGAATCTCTACGTGTGGGATTTCGGGCTGGACGCGACGACGGGGAAGGCCGGCAAGTAGACGTCGAAGGCTCATACGCGCCCGGTTCAATTGGGACCGGGTCAGGAGCACGCGGGGCCCCCTTTTAGGTGCCCGCTACGGCGATTGTGATCTGGCGAAGGCTTTATTCTCTGGTGGATTGAACCGGAGACGGGCTGAAGATCTCTGTCAGCATGTGCAGAACGTCAGAAACACGGAAGGGTTTTTGCAGGCGACGGGCCACGGGGGGAAGTCTGGAATTGTCTTCCGACATCAGGTCGCCGGACATATAGATGATCTCGGGCGGTTTGGCAGCCGCGGCAATTTTCAGGCGCTGGGCGACGCCGTAGCCGTCGGAGTTGGGGCCGGAGCCTGAGAGCTTCAAGTCGCAGAGAATCACGTCGTATTTGGTGTTGAGAACCAGGCTCATGGCCTGTTCGGCAGTGGCGGCGCAATCCACCTTCAATCCGTACGCAGCAAGGCCTTCGGTGAGGAGCATGCGAATGCTCTCTTCGTCGTCAACAACGAGGACGGAGTGTTTCGAGAAGGCGTCGAGCGTGGGCATGGCGCGTTCGCCGGAGCCCGAATCGATCTTGCTGGCGGCGCGCCGGCCAGCCTCCGGCTCCGCAACCGGCAAGGTGACGGTGAATGCAGCGCCGCCGGCGGGGAGTGAGGAAGCTTCGATGTTGCCGCCGTGCTCGCGCACGATGGACATGCAAATGCTGAGGCCGAGGCCGGTGCCGCCGCCGGGGCGTTTGGTGGTGAAGAAAGGGTCAAAGAGTTTCGGCAGGACTTCGGCAGGAATCCCGATGCCATCATCCTGCACGGTGGCGGAGACGCGATTTCCGGAGCGTCCGAGACGGATTTGGATGCGGCCCGAGGGGCGCGCTTCGCGAATCGCTTGTTCGGCATTGCTAATCAGATTCAGGAAAATCTGAATCAACTGATTCGCATCACCGACAATGAGGGGGAAACCCGGCACAGACTGGAACTCGACTTCGACATTGTTGCGGCGTAGGGAATGATCATGGAGCTGCAGCGTGCGGTCAATGACCACGTTGAGATCCAGGGCCTTTTTCTGCGGGGAGGCAGGACGCGAAAATTCGAGGAGGTTCTGGACGATGCGGGCGGCGCGGCGAGCCTGGCGGTGGGTCATTTCGAGCTGCCGCTTGGTGTTTTCGTCCACGCCCTGGCGTTCACGGAGAAGTTCGCTGGCACCGAGGATGGCGGTAAGCGGATTGTTCAATTCGTGAGCGACACCGGCGAGCATCTGGCCCATGGCAGCGAGTTTTTCGGCCTGGATGAGCTGGGTTTCAAGGCGCTTGACTTCGGTGACGTCGCGGCCGGAAACCACGGCACCTTCGATTTTTCCCTGTTCGTCAAGGAGCGGGCTGAAATTGCATTTCAAACTGCGCCATTCGCCCTGTTTATGGCGGACGCGAACCTCGATCGAAGCAAAGTTTTGTTTTCCAGTGACCAGATCGTCGAACAGGGCCATCATCGCGGGGCGATCATCCACATGGGTACGCTCACCGAACGTGAGGCCGACAACTTCGGCGGGCTCGTAGCCAAGGACTTCCTTGAACTTTGCGCTGACGAAATTGTAGCGGCGTTCGGTATCCACCACGAAGATCAAATCAGGGAAACTGTCCACCAGACGGCGGGCGAACTCCTGCTGCTGGTGAAGCTGTTTCTCGATAGCGCGACGCTCGGTGATGTCAACGAGCGCTCCCTGGAAACGGATGACGTGACCGCTGGCGTCGCGGACAGGAGAGGCCGTGTTCAGGCAATAGACGGGTTGCCCATCCTTGCGGTGTAACGTAAGTTCGTGGCCATGTGGACTGGCTTCGCGGCTGACTTCGCGCATGATCGAGGTGCGCTGTGATTCATCCACGAAAACTTCGGAGACCCGCTTGGACATCAGCTCTTCCTTGGAGGAGTAGCCGAGCATTCTGACGAGGGCGGGATTGACCTCGAGGATCTTGTCCTCCGGCGTGACGATGTAGATGCCTTCCTGAAGGCTTTCAAAGAGCTCAGTGAAGCGAGCCTCGCTGCGTTTCATCGCGGTGATATCGCGCGCCAGAACGGTAACACCGTGGACCTCGTCGTCGCGAATCATGGCGTGGGCGACGCAATCGAAAAAGTAGACAGAGTTGCGCTTTTTCAGGCGGACCTGAACGACACCGGACCAGATGCGGCGCTCGAGGAACCTGGTTTTTCCGTTTTCGAGGACCTCGATCGGATTTCCATCCACATCCTCGAAAAATTCGCCGAGGCGGCTGCCGATGATTTCCTGGAAAGGCTTGCCGACAAGATCCGCGAAGCTGCGATTGACGGCGCGAATTTCGCCTTCGAGATCCATGGCCAAGAGGATGTCATCGAATGAATCGATCAGGTCGCGAAAACCCTGTTGCGACTTGGAGATCATGGAGAAGAGGTGCTGCAGCTGGTTGTCGCTCGGAAGAACCGCGTCTTTTTTGTCGAGGCCCCTGACCAGGCCTTTCAGCTCGGCAATCTCCCTGGTCTTGTCCCAGACATACCAGCCGAGAAGGGCGACGAGGGCAACCAGACCAAATGGAAGTGCCTCAAGGTAAAGTTTTGACGACTTGATCCAGTCCCAGGACATCCAGGCGAAAGCCACGCTGACCAGGAAAAGAACAAAGAAGGTGAGGCGCCAGAGTTCCTGCTGGCGTTTTTCGAATAGTTCCAGACGCTCGACGGCAGGGGGACGCGACTCTCGGGAGGGGGAGAGTGATTGTGGTTTGTCGGTATCGAAATCAGGCTGCATGTCTTCCAGTCAGCCGAGAATAGCTGCGATCGCCCGCAGAGGGCGATTTCCAATGATAAGGAAGATAATGGAAACTCAGCAAGTGAGTTGGGCGCCAAGCGTTCCTGTGCCATACCTGTACGATTGGCCAGATTTGCATTGTTTGGTGGGAGAACGGACAGGGATTCGGCATAACTGCCGGTGACTCAAGCGTGTAGAGCCTGTTTTCAGGGAAAATTGGCGCGGGCAGTCCGGCCGCCGCACTGGTGCTTGTTTCACTTCTGAAAACCGGCGGGAGAGCATTACACAACTATTACAGAGGTGTCTCGCCGCGCATGCTACGGTGGAAGTCGGAGTCAAAAAAGCCGAACCGAGGGACACCGAGAGTTATGAGCATCTTCAAGCGCGACAAAACATTCACCCAGCCGATCATCTGGGTTACCTCACTGTTCATGATCGCATTTCATATCGGCGCCCTTCTGGCGCTGTTTTTCTTTACCTGGAAGGGCGTGGCCCTGGCGGTTTTGTTTTGGTGGGTGGCTGGGAGCCTGGGCATCGGCATGGGTTATCACCGGCTGCTCACGCACCGCGGGTATAAGACTCCGAAATGGGTGGAATACTTTTTGACGGTTTGCGGGACGCTGGCGCTGGAAGGCGGGCCGATCGCGTGGGTGGCGACACATCGCGTTCACCATCAGAACACGGACAAGGAAGGCGATCCGCACTCGCCGCAGGATGGCGGGCTGTGGGCACACATGGGCTGGATCTTGACGGGCAAGGCAATGCACAACAAAGCGGATGAGCTGCTGCCCTACGTTCCCGACCTGCGCAAAGACAAATTCCATATGTGGATCAGCAAGTGGCACTGGGTGCCGATGGGCTTCGTGGCGCTGGCGATGTTTGTGCTTGGCGGATGGTCGTGCCTGCTGTGGGGATTTTTCTTCCGGACGGTTTTTGGGCTGCATTCCACTTGGTTGGTGAACTCCGCGACGCACATGTGGGGATCGCAGCGGTTCCTCACCGGCGATACGTCGACGAACAGTTTCTGGGTGGCGATGCTTACCTTTGGCGAAGGATGGCACAACAATCACCACGCGGCGCCGCAGGTGGCTCGGCACGGGATTGCCTGGTATGAGATTGACTTGAACTGGTACGGAATTTTGGGGTTGAAAAAACTTGGATTGGCGTGGGACATCAAACTTCCGCAGTTCAAGGAACCCGGGAAAGCGAAGCCAGCGGTTCCGGCCATTCCCATCATGCCGTCCGATGTGGACAAGGCGAGCGTTCCCATGTCGCCGACTTACGGCGACTGATCGTGACCTGGGCGGCGCTCCGTCTGACGGACGGAGGCCGCGAAGCCAACTCTCCGCAAACAGTGGTGTCGCAGGCGTTTCGCTACTATGATTTGAGCGGAAGGTCCTATGCGCATCTCCAGCCGCACAAAATCAATGGCATTTTTCATCACACTGGGCGTTTTCCTGGTGGCGTTGACGATGGTACTCAACGTGAGCTGGATTGTGATCAACTGGCGGCGGGTGGTGCCGCTGGTCTTCGGCATCATTTTCTTCGGACTGATTATTGGCGGCTTGTCGGTAAACACGGTTTTTCTGGTGCGCGAAATCCGCCGGAATGAGCAGCAGGACAGTTTCCTGAACGCCGTTACCCACGAACTGAAGACGCCCATCGCCTCCATTCGCATGTATCTGGAAACGCTCGAAAGCCGGCAGCTGGACGAGCCGCAACGGCGCGAATTCTATCGCATCATGCTGGAGGACACGGACCGTCTGCTGGGCACAGTGGAGCAAGTGCTGAAAGCCGGGGAGGCGCGGCAGCGCAGCAAGCGGAAAAACTGGCAAGAGCTGGATTTCTCCGAGTTGGTAAAGAGCGCGCTGGAGCTGACGCGATTGCGGCACCATCTGACGCCGGAAAACTTGCGTTTCGGCGTTACGCCGCCTGAAGGACTGCTGGTTCATGGAAGTCCCGAAGAGTTGCGCACGGTGGTATTCAATCTATTCGACAATGCGGTGAAATACTCGGGGGAGAACCGGGAAATCGTGGTGGACGTGCGGACGCCGGACATGGACACGGTTCTGCTGTCGGTGCACGACCTGGGAATTGGGATTCCGCGCAGCGAGCTGAAGCGTATTTTCAACCGGTTCTACCGGGCGACGAATCCGCTGGCGGGTCAGGTCAAGGGGACCGGACTAGGGCTGTTCATTGTGCGCTCGATCGCGCGGCGGCACGGCGGCAACGTTTACGCGGAAAGCGAAGGCGAAGGACGGGGCAGCACGTTTACTGTTCGCCTGCCGAGAATTTACCGGGTATGAGCCGGATCCTGATTGTCGAAGACGAAGCGCACCTCGCGCAGGGGCTCCGGTTTAACCTGGAAGCGGAGGGTCACTCCGTGCAAATCTCCGACCGTGGCGAAGAGGCGTTGGCGCGCTTGTTAACCAAAAACGAAAATTACGATGCGCTGGTGCTGGACGTGATGTTGCCGGGGAAAGACGGATTTTCGGTGGCGCGTGAATTGCGCGAAGCGAAGAACTATATTCCACTGCTGATGCTGACGGCGCGGGGCCGGGCGGAAGACGTGCTGAAGGGATTTGAATCGGGCGCCGACGATTACCTGCCGAAGCCGTTCAACCTGGCCATCCTGCTGGCGCGAATCGAAAGCTTGTTGCGTCGCAAAGAGTGGTCTCAGAACTCGGCAGCACCGGTTGCCAAGCGCGCCACGCCGGAAAGCCGTTCGGAAGAAAACTACCGCTTTGGAGACAAGCTGGTAGATTTCCGGAATCTTCGCCTGCAGATGGGCGAAAAGGTGGTGCAGCTTACGCTGATGGAGATGGAGCTTTTCCGCTACCTGATCCGGAACGCTGGGCGGCCGGTGTCGCGCAAAGCGATTCTGGAGGACGTCTGGGATTTGCACGAGGATACAGACACGCGGGCAATTGATAATTTCATCGTTCGCCTGCGACGCTACATCGAGCGGGAGCCGGGCAAGCCGGTCCACCTGCTGACAATTCGCGGCGTCGGTTATCAGTTCGAGCCAAATCCAAAACAATAGGCTGCGTTTCTTGCCGTGCAAACGCCGATGATGACGAGCCCCTCGAGAAAGATACCGTTCAGCCCCCCTGGTGCGCAAAGGACTTGTACTTCGGGCCGAACGTGCCGGTGACGGTCGGTGCCCCGTTGAAAATGCCGGTGCCACGGCGCATGGAGTCTCTCCCGGGGTCACAATTGGCCCGTGCCGTTGTTCCGCAACCTGGACGTGTTGCGCTCGAGTTGTTGTTTCGAACTCGTGGTACGCGTGGCGAGCTCCGCGCACAGCGCTGCCACAGAGAGGACTTTCACTTCCAAGCTATCGACCCTGCTCGGCACAGCAAAAAAGCGTCCCGGTTTGCACCGGGACGCTTTTAATTTGGGGTTGTACAGCAGCACTGGCTGAAACCTGCCTGCGGCAGGCAGGCCTGTGCTACCGGGGCTAGTCCTGGCCTTCGGTGGCTGTGGCTGCGTCGGCGTCGTCGTCTTTGCCGCTCAGGAAGTCGAGGCTGGCTGCGTCCTCGGCGCTGGCGAAGTCGGCGGCCTCGGGGAGTTCTTCCGCGGGCTGCTGGACGGGAACTTCGGTCAGCAACTGCAGGCTGCGGTAGTGTTCAAGACCCGTGCCGGCGGGAATGAGCCGGCCCATGATGACGTTTTCCTTCAGACCACGCAGGTAATCCACCTTGCCGGCGACCGCCGCTTCGGTAAGGACGCGGGTGGTCTCCTGGAAGCTGGCCGCGGAGATGAACGAATCGGTCGAGAGCGACGCCTTGGTGATGCCAAGGAGCAGCGGACGGCCGGTTGCGGGACGCCCACCTTCGGCGATGATCCGATCGTTTTCCTCGCGGAAGCGGAACTTGTCGATCTGCTCCTCGAGGAGGAACGTGGTGTCGCCGACGTCCTCGACCTTGACCCAGCGCATCATCTGGCGCGAGATGGTCTCAATGTGCTTGTCGTTGATGTTGACGCCCTGCAGGCGGTAAACCTCCTGAATCGCGTTGACGAGGTAGGCCTGGGTATATTTTTCGCCCAGAACCGCAAGCAGGTCGTGGAGGTTGAGCGGGCCGTCGATGAGCGCTTCACCGGCGCGGACGTGCTCGCCTTCCTGAACGTTGATGTGCACGCCGCGCGGGATGGCATATTCCTTGGACGTCTTGCCATCTTCGCTTTCGACATAGATTTTGCGCATGCCCTTGGCGATTTCGCCGTACCGGACAGTGCCGTCGATTTCGCTGATGACAGCGGGATCCTTGGGCTTGCGGGTTTCGAACAGCTCGACCACGCGCGGCAGACCGCCCGTGATGTCCTTGGTCTTGGTGGTTTCGCGCGGGATCTTCGCGAGCACGTCGCCGGCTTGGACCTCGTCGCCATCCTGCACCATCAAGTGGGCGCGGGAGGGCATGAGGTACTTCTTGCGGACCTTGCCGGAAGAATCGCGGACGAGAATTGCAGGCTGGTGTTTTTCATCGCCCGGCGGCAGTGTGACAACAAGCTGCGAGAGGCCGGTGACTTCGTCCACCTGCTCTTCGATCGTAAGGCCCGGACGGAGATCGTCGAACTTCACCGAGCCTGCGGTTTCAGTGAGGATCGAGAAGGTGAACGGATCCCATTCGGCGAGGATCTGTCCCTGGTTGACCATGTCGCCGTCCTTGACCCGCAAGCGGGCGCCGTAAACGACGTGGTAGCGTTCCTTTTCGCGGCCCTTCTCGTCGAGAATGACGACGAGGCCCGAGCGGTTCATGGCGATGGCGGTGCCGCCGCGGCCTTCGACGTGGCGAAGTTCGACGAACTTCACGACGCCGTTGTTCTTGGCTTCGAGAGTGGAGCGCTCGCTGACGCGGGTGGCCGCACCACCGATGTGGAACGTGCGCATGGTGAGCTGCGTGCCGGGTTCGCCGATGGACTGCGCGGCGATGACGCCGACGGCTTCGCCGAGTTCGACCATTCGGCCGGAGGCGAGGTTGCGCCCGTAGCAAAGAGCGCAAACACCACGGCGCGATTCGCAGGTGAGCACGGAACGGATGCGCACGCGCTCGATACCCGCGGCTTGGATCTGGTTGGCGAGTTCCTCGGTGATTTCCTGGTTGACGTCGACGATTACGCTGCCCTCGAAGTCCTTGATCTTTTCGAGTGAAACGCGGCCGACAACGCGGTCGCGCAACGGCTCGACTTCGACGCCGGCTTCGATGATGGGTTCGACGTAGATGCCGTCGGAGGTGCCGCAATCGTACTCGTTGATGATGACATCCTGCGCTACGTCCACAAGACGCCGCGTGAGGTAGCCGGAGTCGGCGGTTTTCAAGGCGGTATCAGCCAAGCCCTTGCGCGCGCCGTGCGTGGAGATGAAGTATTGCAGCACGGTCAAACCTTCGCGGAAGTTCGAGGTGATGGGGGTTTCGATGACTTCGCCGGAAGGCTTGGCCATCAATCCACGCATACCTGAAAGCTGGCGAATCTGCTGCTTGGAACCGCGGGCGCCGGAGTCGGCCATGATGTAAACAGGGTTGATGTTGCCGTCGCGGTCCTGGGTTTCCAGGGCCTTGAACATCTCGTCGGCAACTTTTTCGGTGACGTCGCCCCAGATGGCGATGACCTTGTTGTAGCGTTCGCCGTTGGTGATGGCGCCGTCGAGGTATTGCTGCTGCACCTTGACGACTTCCTTTTCGGCGTTTTCCACCAGCTTGTATTTGTCGCTGGGGATGAGCATGTCGTCGATGCCGATGGAGATGCCGGACTTGGTGGCGTAGGTGAAGCCGAGCGCCTTCAAGTGGTCGAGCAGTTCGACGGTGGACTCCAGGCCAAAGCGCAAGTAGGCGTAATAGACAAGCTGCTGCACGCCCTTTTTCTTGAGCAGGCCGTTGATGTACGGCATCTGCTTCGGCAGGTTCGAATTGAAGATCACGCGGCCGACGGTGGTCTGGATAAATTGCCGCTGCATCTTCACGGGTTCGGTGTGCGTAACGTCCTGGTTGTCAAACGCCGTGGTCAGGTCAATGACTTCGCCGGTGTAGCGGAGGCGAATCGGAGTGAGGAGCTCGACTTCGCCGGCTTCGAGCGCGAGCGAAACGTCGTCGGCGGTGCCGAAGACGCGGCCTTCACCCTTGGCGCCGGGCTTGTTCTTGGTCAGGTAATAAATGCCAAGGACCATGTCCTGCGACGGAACGGCCAGAGGCAGGCCGTGCGCGGGCGAAAGAATGTTGCGCGAGCTGAGCATCAGCACGGACGCTTCGACCTGGGATTCCGGCGAAAGCGGGATGTGCACGGCCATCTGGTCGCCGTCGAAGTCCGCGTTGAACGCGGTGCAGACGAGCGGGTGAATGCGGATGGCCTTGCCTTCGACGAGGGTCGGTTCGAAGGCCTGAATGCCCAGGCGGTGCAGCGTGGGAGCGCGGTTGAGCAGCACGGGATGCTCGCGGATGACATCTTCGAGGATGTCCCACACGACGGCGTCCTGCTGTTCGACCATTTCCTTTGCCTGCTTGATGGTGGTGCAGTGGCCCTGGGCTTCGAGCTTGTGATAGATGAACGGCTTGAACAGCTCGAGGGCCATTTTCTTGGGCAGGCCGCACTGGTTGAGCTTGAGTTCCGGACCAACGACAATTACGGAGCGGCCGGAATAGTCCACGCGCTTGCCGAGGAGGTTCTGGCGGAAACGCCCCTGCTTGCCCTTGAGGGTGTCGCTCAGGGACTTGAGCGGGCGGTTGTTGGTGCCGCGCAGCACACGCCCGCGGCGGCCGTTGTCAAACAAAGCGTCCACGGCTTCCTGAAGCATGCGCTTTTCGTTGCGGACGATGACGTCCGGTGCGCGGAGTTCCATGAGCTTCTTCAACCGGTTGTTGCGGTTGATGACGCGGCGATAGAGGTCGTTGAGGTCGGAAGTGGCGAAGCGGCCGCCGTCCAGAGGCACGAGCGGGCGCAGCTCCGGCGGAAGCACCGGGATAACGTCCAGAATCATCCACTCGGGCTTGTTGCCGGACTTGCGGAAGGCTTCGAGAACCTTCAGGCGCTTTGCGAACTTGATGCGCTTCTGCAGCGAGGGATCCGCCTTCATTTTTTCGCGGAGTTCGTCGGAAAGCTTGTCGACTTCCACGCGGCGCAGGAGTTCCTTGATGGCTTCCGCGCCCATCTTGGCGACAAACTGACCCGGATATTCCGTGGCGAGCTTGCGGTACTCCTCTTCCTGAAGAACCTGGCGCTCTTTGAGGATGGCGACTTCGCCGACGTCCACGACGACGAAGGCTTCGAAGTACAGGATGCGTTCGAGGTCGCGCATGGAAATGTCCAGCAGGTAGCCGATGCGGCTGGGCAGGCCCTTGAAGAACCAGACGTGAGAGCAGGGCGAAGCCAGCTCAATGTGGCCCAGGCGCTCGCGGCGGACTTTACTCAGCGTGACTTCCACGCCGCACTTGTCGCAGATCACTCCGCGATGCTTCATGCGCTTGTATTTTCCGCACAAACATTCCCAGTCCGTGACCGGACCGAAAATCTTGGCGCAGAACAAGCCGTCGCGTTCGGGCTTGAAAGTGCGGTAGTTGATGGTCTCCGGCTTGGTGACTTCGCCGTGGGACCAGGAACGAATTTTTTCAGGACTCGCCAAACTGATGCGAATGGAATCGAAGTCCGCGATCAAACTGGCGCGATCATAAGGGCTGCTGCGATACAAGGTCGTTTCCTCCTCCCCAGCTTTCGCCGGGGTCGCGTTCCGGCGGCCTTCCTTTCAGAAGGCCGCCAGGACGGCTGAGAACCCAACTGCGGAAAACTGCTAACTCTCCGGCCAGAAAGAACACAGGCTGAACCCTGTGCTGCTAGTCGGCGGCCTTATCGGCGGTCGGCTTCTGGCGCTTCATCAACTCGACGTCGAGGCAGAGTGACTGCAACTCCCGGACGAGCACGTTGAACGATTCGGGAACGCCCGGTTCGATGCCCGGTTCGCCCTTGACGATGGCCTCGTAGATCTTGGCGCGGCCATAGACGTCGTCGGACTTCGCGGTCAGGAGTTCCTGCAAAATGTGCGCGGCGCCGTAGGCTTCAAGCGCCCAAACTTCCATTTCGCCGAACCGCTGGCCGCCGAACTGCGCCTTGCCGCCCAGCGGCTGCTGGGTGATCAAGGAGTAGGGTCCGATGGAGCGAGCGTGGATCTTGTCGTCGACCAAGTGGGAGAGCTTGAGCATGTAGATGTAGCCGACGGTGACGGGCTGATCGAACTGCTCGCCGGTCATGCCGTCGAACAGGTTGATCTTTCCGGCGTGGGGCAGGCCCGCGACTTCAAGCAGGTGGCGGATTTCCGGTTCGCGCGCACCGTCGAATACCGGCGTGGCGAAGGGAATGCCGTCCTTGAAGCCTTCGGAATATTCCAGCAACTCGTCGTCGCTCAACTTCGAGAGCGACTTCCAGATTGCCGTTTCGGTGAAGACTTCGCGGTACCAGCGGCGAATCGCTTCAGCTTTCACTTCCTTGCTCAGCAGGCGCTTCAGGCTGTTGCCGAGTTCCTTGCCAGCCCAGCCCAAGTGCGTTTCAAGAATCTGTCCGACGTTCATGCGCGAAGGAACGCCGAGCGGGTTCAGAACGATTTCCACCGGTGTGCCGTCCGGGAGAGAAGGCATATCTTCTTCCGGAACGACGCGCGCGATGACGCCCTTGTTGCCGTGGCGGCCGGCCATTTTGTCGCCGATCGAGAGCTTGCGCTTCATGGCGATGTAGACCTTGACCAGCTTGATGACGCCCGGGGGCAGCTCGTCGCCCTTCTTGAGCTTTTCCTTGCGCTCTTCGGTGATCTTGCGGAGCACGTCGATCTGGCGCGAGGTCATCTCCTCGATCTCTTCGATCTTTTCGATCAGAAGAGGATCCTTCTCGTTGAGCTTCAGGCGCTTGAGGTTGCGCGTGGAGATCTTTTCGATCAGGTCGCGCGTGAGTTCGACGCCCTTGGTCAACAGGCGCTTGTTGGTCTTTTCGTCGTGCAGATCGGCCTGAAGAATCTTGCCTCCCAGCAGATCGCCCAGGCGCTTCAGGCGCTCGTCGGTGAGGATGCGGATTTCGTCCGCAAGGTTCCGTTCGAGCTTGAAGACCTGTGCAGCTTCGATGGCCTTGTGGCGCTCGTCCTTTTCTCCGCCCTTGCGGGTGAAGATCTTGACGTCCACGATGGTGCCTTCGATGCCCGGGGGGCAGTAGAGAGAAGCGTCGCGCACGTCGCCGGCTTTTTCGCCAAAGATGGCGCGGAGGAGTTTCTCTTCCGGCGTCAGCGTGGTTTCGCCCTTGGGCGTAACCTTGCCAACGAGGATGTCGCCCGGCTTCACGACCGCGCCGATGCGGATGACGCCGCTTTCGTCGAGGTTGCGAAGGAACGACTCGCTGATGTTGGGGATGTCGCGCGTGACTTCTTCGGGGCCAAGCTTCGTGTCGCGCGCCTCGATTTCGTACTCCTCGATGTGGATCGAGGTGTAGTAATCGTCCTTCACCAGCTTTTCGCTGACAAGGATGGCGTCTTCGAAGTTGTACCCGCGCCAGGGCACGAAAGCCACCAGCACGTTGCGGCCGAGTCCGAGTTCACCGCGGTCCGTGCAGGGACCGTCGGCGAGCACCTGGGCCTTTTTCACGCGGTCGCCCACGCGAGCGAGCGGCTTCTGGTTGATGCAAGTGTTCTGGTTGGAGCGCTTGAACTTGGTCAGCGTGTAAATGTCCGCACCAACTTCGCGGCTGAGGACGCCGGAGTGGTCGCTTTCGACGCGCACGATAATGCGCTCGGAGTCCACCTGGTCCACGATGCCGTCGCGCTTGCAGAGCACGACCGCGCCGGAATCGCGGGCAGTGACGCGCTCCATGCCGGTGCCGACGAGCGGCGCTTCGCCGCGAATCAAGGGCACGGCCTGGCGCTGCATGTTGGAACCCATCAAGGCGCGGTTGGCATCGTCGTTTTCGAGGAACGGAATCAAGCTGGCGGCGACGGAAACGAGCTGCTTCGGCGAGACGTCGACGTAGTCGACTTCATCGCGATGCTTCAGCACGAAGTTTCCGGCTTGCCGGCAGTTGACGAGTTCCGTGGTGATCTTCAAACGCTCGTCAAGCGAAACGTTGGCCTGGGCGACGACGTACTTGTCCTCTTCCCATGCCGAGAGATAGAAGCAATAGGGTTCGTAGACGACCTTGCGGCGCTTCAGCTCGTCGTTGAGCTCTTCGACGCGGTCGCGTTCGACGATGTCCCCGGCCTTGAACTCACTGTCGCCGGCATTGACGATGTGGACGTAGTCTATAATACGTCCACCCTTCACGCGGCGGTAGGGCGATTCAATGAAGCCGTAATCGTTGATACGGGCGAAGCAGCTGAGCGAGCTGATCAAGCCGATGTTCGGACCTTCCGGCGTTTCGATCGGGCAGATGCGGCCGTAGTGCGTTGGGTGAACGTCGCGCACCTCAAAACCCGCGCGCTCGCGCGAAAGGCCCCCAGGACCAAGGGCCGAAAGGCGGCGCTTGTGGGTAATTTCGCTGAGCGGGTTGGTCTGGTCCATGAACTGGCTTAACTGCGAACTTCCGAAGAATTCGCGGATGGCCGCCATGACCGGCTTGGCGTTGACCAGGTCGTGCGGCATAGCCGTGGACATTTCCTGGTACACGCTCATCTTTTCCTTGATGGCTCGTTCCATGCGGACCAGGCCGATGCGGAACTGGTTTTCAAGGAGTTCACCGACCGCGCGGACGCGGCGGTTGCCCAGATGGTCGATGTCGTCCACCACGCCGATGTTCTTGCGCAGCTTGAAGAGATACTTGATGGCTGAAACGAAGTCGGTGGTGTCCAGGGTGCGATTATCGAGCGGGGTATCGAGCCCCATCTTGATGTTGAACTTCAAGCGGCCGACGCGGCTGAAATCGTACTTGCGCGGATCGAAGAACATGCCGCGGAAGAGATTGGTAGCCGTTTCAAGCGTCGGGGGATCGCCGGGACGCAGTTTGCGGTAGATTTCGATCAGCGCTTCCTTCGAAGAGCGGATGGAATCCTTGTCGAGCGTGCGGGAGAGCACCAGGCCGATGTCGTCGCGCTCCGGGAAGAAGATGTCGACTTCGGTGATGCCGCCCTCGGCAAACGCCTGCCAGAGATCGGCAGTAAGCGGCTTGTTGGCTTCGAGCAGGACTTCGCCGGTCTGGCGATTGACGACGTCGGCGACGCTGTACGCGCCTTCCAGATCGGCAAGAGCCGCGCGGACCTGGGAAATCTTGGCCTTGATGAGTTCCTTGAAGAGGGTTTCGGTAATGCGCTTGTGGGCGCCGATGATCACTTCTTCGGATTTGGGATTCCGGATTTCGTGGGTCAGCTTCCGCTCCACGATGCCCGGCGAAACGTTCCAGAGGAGTTCCTTATCGCGCAGGGAAATCCGCTCCACCTGGTAAAAGGTGCGGAGGATTTCTTCGTTCGACTTCATGCCCAGAGCGCGCAGGAAAATGGAGCCGAGGAACTTGCGCTTGCGGTCGATGCGCACGTAGAGAATGTTCTTGGTGTCGTACTCGAATTCCACCCACGAGCCGCGATAGGGGATGATCTTGCCCAGAAAGTAGGAGCGGTTGTTGGCGCTTTCAAAGAAGACACCCGGCGAACGGTGCAACTGGCTGACGATGACGCGCTCGGTGCCGTTGATGATGAACGTGCCGTTATCAGTCATCAGCGGAATATCGCCGTAGAAGACTTCCTGCTCCTTGATGTCGCGAATGGTTTTCGCGCCGGAGTCGGGGTCCTTATCGTAGATAGTGAGACGGATGGTGACCTTGAGCGGGGCGGAATACGTCATGCCGCGCTCCTGGCATTCGTTCACGTCGTACTTCAGCTGCATGGCAACCGGGTCGCCGCACTTGTTGCAGAAGGTCGGCGTGTTCTTGTTAAAGGTGCCGCACTTCTGGCAGACCACATCGCCTGTCTGATACGGATTAGTGACGACGGAGGCGCCGCAATTCCGGCAAGTGGCGCGCAGGTGGTGCAGGCCCTTCAAGTTGCCGCACTTGCACTCCCAGTTTCCGATCGAGTAATCCACGAATTCGAGCTGCGACATTTCGCGGAAGTCCCGGATCGGAAATACCGACGTAAACACCGATTGAAGGCCGCCATCATCGCGCTCGCTGGGCAGCAAATCCATCTGCAGAAAGCGCTGATAGGACTTCTTCTGGACCTCAATCAGGTTGGGGATCTGGATGGATCCCTGGATTTTTGCAAAATCCAGTCGCTGGCGTTCCCGAACGTGCTGGTTACTGTTGGACATGCCTGATTTACCTCGTTCCCTTTCGGGCAGGGTGCAGAAAACCGCAGAAAAGACACTTAGCCGTGGTGCTGAACAGCTTGCCCGAAGCCGCTCTGCACACGGTAAGTGAAGGTCCGATGAGGACCCGGGATGTTGTAGACAATACCGGCCGTAGCTTGCGTACCAATTCCCCTAGCGCGGCAGCGCACCATCGGCGCCGCGCCGAAACCCGAACCATGGTCAGCCGGCCAGCGAGCGACCGGCCATCCATTACTTGATTTCGACCTTGGCGCCCGCTTCCTCGAACTTCTTCTTGATGGTCGCCGCCTCGTCCTTGGTAACGCCTTCCTTCACGGTCTTTGGCGCGCCATCCACGAGGTCCTTGGCTTCCTTCAAGCCGAGGCTGGTGACTTCGCGCACGGCCTTAATGACGTTGATCTTGTTGCCGCCGACGTCGGTGAGCACGACCGCGAATTCCGTCTTCTCTTCCGCCGCTGCCGCTGCTCCGCCGGCCGCCGCACCGCCGCCCGCCGCCACAACCGTGGCCGCAGCAGCAGAGACGCCGAAGGCTTCTTCCATCTTTTTCACCAGGTCGGACGCTTCAAGAAGCGTCAGGCCCTTGATTTCTTCCAGTATCGTTTCGACTTTCGACATGACTCCGATTTCTCCTCTCAATTTTCTGAATCAAAATTTTCGGAACCCTGCGGGCAATGCCCGATGAGCCCCCGAACCCTTATGAACTAAACTTGTTGGCCTTGATCGCCTCGTTGACGGTTACCGCGAGGTTCCGCGGCAGCGCGTTCAGGGCGGTGGCGATCCGTTGCGCCGGAGCGTTCAGGAGGAACATGATCTTGCTGATCAGCTCTTCCTTGGACGGCATGGTGGCAAGCTGCTGGATCTCTGCGATCGAGATCACGCGGCCTTCGACGACGCCGGACTTGAACTGGAACGCCGGAACGTCTTTCGCAATCTTGGTGAGGGCCTTCGCCAGCGCGACCGGATCGGTGTGTGTATAGGCGATGGAGTTGGTGCCCTTCAGGTTTTTCAGGACGCCTTCGGCAGGCGTGCCGGTGCCGGCGCGCTCGGCGAGCGTGTTTTTGACGACCTGATACTTGCCGCCGGCTTTTTGCACTTCGCGGCGGAGCTTGGTGTCGTTTTCAACGGTGATTCCCTGGAAGGTGGTCAGAATGACCGTGGAGACCTTCGCAAGTTCCGTCTTCAGATTGTCGAGATCCTTCTGCTTTTCGCTTTTCTTCTTCATGGTCTATTTTCCAAATTCCTTCCGGCTTAAGCCGCCGCCGCGAGTAGCTCAGCCTCGGCAAGGTCCACGGAAATTCCCGGGCCCATGGTCGAGGTCAGGGTGATTTTCTTCACGTACTTGCCCTTGGCCGCTGCCGGCTTGGCTTTCACGACCGCGACGATGATGGCGTGCGCGTTTTCGGCCAGATTCGGCGCCGTAAACTGAATCTTGCCCACCGGGCAGTGAACGATGCCCGCTTTATCCACGCGGAATTCCACCTTGCCCGCCTTGGTTTCCTTTACGGCCTTGGTGATATCCATCGTGACCGTGCCGGTCTTCGGGTTGGGCATCAGGCCGCGGGGGCCGAGAACCTTGCCGAGTTTACCGGCGGCGCGCATCATGTCGGGCGTTGCGATTACGGCGTCAAAATCCGTCCAGCCTTCGATGATTTTCTGCACCATGTCGTCGCCGCCGACGAATTCGGCGCCGGCTTCGGTGGCTTCGCGCTGCTTTTCGCCGCTGGCCAGAACCAGCACGCGAACCGCTTTGCCGAGACCGTGAGGCAGCACAACCGTGCCGCGAACGACCTGGTCGGAATGCTTCGGATCCACGCCCAGGTTGATGGCCAGTTCAACGGTTTCGTTGAACTTGGTGTGGTGCGTTTTCTTGATCAGTTCGGCGGCTTCTGAGAGTTTGTACGGCCGCGCTTCGACTTGCTTGCGCGCTCCCTCCACCTTTTTTCCGGCTTTCTTCATTCTTTTTACCTCTGTGATCCCGGGTCGCCTGAAACTCCCTAGGCTTCCACGACCTCCAGACCCATGTTGCGCGCCGTACCCATCACAGTGCGCACCGCGGAGTCCAGATTGGTGGTGTTGAGATCGACAAGCTTGATCTTGGCAATTTCCTCGACTTGCTTCTTGGTGACCTTCCCGACTTTGTTGCGGTTCGGTTCCGGCGAGCCCTTGGGGATGCCGGCGGCGCGGAGCAAAAGCACAGAAGCCGGCGGCGTCTTCAGGATGAAGGTGAAGCTGCGGTCCGTATAGATGGTGACCAGAACCGGGAAAATCATCCCGTCCGGTTCTTTCTGCGTCTTGGCGTTGAACTGCTTGCAGAAATCCATGATGTTGACGCCGTGGGGCCCGAGCGCGGTGCCCACAGGGGGCGCGGGGGTGGCCTTGCCGGCCGAGAGTTGCAACTTGATGGTGGTCTGTACCTTCTTTGGTGGCATATTTCCTTTACCTCAAGAATTCCTTGCTGCTGGCGGGGATAAATCCCCGCCTCTAGAAATCGGTTATCCCAGCTTTTCCACGCTTGCAAAATCCAGTTCAACCGGCGTGGAGCGCCCGAAAATCGTGACCGAAACCTTGAGCCGGCTGTGGTCGTTGTCGATCTCTTCGACCGTACCGTTGAAATTCGCGAACGGGCCATCCACGATGCGCACCTGCTCGTTGCGTTCGTAAACCACCTTTGGTTTCGGCCGGTCTTGTGGCGTGTGCACGCGATTAATGATCGCGTCCACTTCGGACTCTGAAAGCGGCGGCGGCGCGGTGGCGGAGCCGACAAATCCGGTAACCCGCGGCGTGTTACGCACGATGTGCCAGGTGTTTTCGTCGAGGTCCATCTCCACCAGCACGTAGCCCGGATACGACATGCGAGAGGCGACCACTTTCTTGCCTCCGCGCACTTCGACGACTTCTTCCGTGGGAATCAGCACGCGGCCGATTTTGTCCTGCAAGCTGAAGGCGGCCACACGGCTCTCCAGGCTTTCCTTGACCTTCTTCTCGAAGCCCGAATACGTGTGAATGATGTACCACTGCATCGACATAAGCCGTTT